>CAYUCC010000016.1:66559-83191 GCA_964443225.1 uncultured Anaerolineae bacterium | reverse complement strand
GACCTGGCGACGCACATGGTGGTCGAGATGACGTCGCTGCAGGGGACCATGGGCCGGCAGTATGCGCTCGATTCGGGCGAACCGCCCGCGGTGGCCCAGGCCATCTTCGAGGCCTACCTGCCGCGTTACGCCGGCGACGCCGCTCCCGCCAGCCTGGCCGGCCTGGTCGTTGGTCTGGCCGATCGGTTGGACAGCCTGGCGGGCCTGTTTGCCGTCGGGCTGGCACCCACCGGTTCGGCCGATCCGTTTGGACTGCGCCGCGCGGCGTTGGGAGTGGTCAGTAACCTGATCGAGCACAGGCTGTCGTTCGACGTGCGGGCCGGGCTGGCTGCGGTCGCCGACCTCCTACCGGTGACCGCAGCAGCTGGTGTGATCGAGGATGCCGCCGTGTTTGTCACACGCCGGTTGGAGCAGGTGCTGAAAGACCAGGGCCATCGTTACGACCTGGTGGATGCGGTGCTGGCGGCACGCGGCAGCGATCCATTCGAGGCTCAACGTACGGTCCGGGCGCTGCAAGTCGCCGCCGAAAGCCCGCAGTGGCTGCCGGCACTGACGGCGTATGCCCGCGCCAAACGCATTGTGCGCCCGGTCAGCGAACGATACCCGCTGACGCCGGAGCGGCTGCTGTCAGACGAAGCGCGCCAGCTCTACGAAAGTTACCTGGTTGCCCAGGCCCAGGTCAATCCGGCCAGTGATGCCGAGGTTTTATTTAACGTCCTGGTCGAACTGACGGCGCCGATCAACCGCTTCTTCGACAAGGTGATGGTGATGTCCGAAGATCCGGCGCAGCGTGCCGCCAACCTGGGTTTGCTCCAACACATCACCGGCCTGGCCGATGGTATTGCCGATCTGACGCGGGTTCAGGGGTTCTAATTCAGAATCTGTACGCTGGGCTGCCAGCCGGCCGCGTCGATCATGGCATCTAGCTCGTCGTTCGTCAGAATGCGGCCCTTGCCGGCAATGGCGGTGAGGGCCGCTTCCATCATGTTCGTGCCAAACGAGCGACCCTCGATGCGCGGCGTGCTGGTGATGATGGCATGGGCGCCGCGGGCGCGCAGGAGTTCGACATCATCCGCCGTCGTGGTGTTGGTCACGATGACCTGGCCCGCCAGGCGTTCGGGCAGGTGGCGCTTGATATACAGAAAATCACCGGCCACCACCGCGTTGCCGAGATACTGCTTCTCGAACTTGGGTACGATCTGTTCCTGGCTCTCGCCGGTTGGATAGAGCACCGAAATCGGCAGCCGCACCATGAACGGCATCAATATCCGGCTCAACCGTTTGAGGTTGTTGATGCCCCGAATTGGCAGCGGAAGCCCCAGGGAGAACATCAAATCACCAAAGGTGACGTCGAAGCCCGCGGCAACGAACGATTCGGCCATGCCGTAACGATCCACGGCCAGCGTCATGAACGCCGTACGCGGCGTAATCGGCCGGTCGAGCTGGGGCTCGCCAAGTTGCACAACGCGCCGTTCCAGTGTATGCTTGAGGCCACGCCCGTCGGTCACCGGCGTTTGGCGTACATACTTGACCAGCTGCAAGCCAGCGCGCAGCGGATACTCACGACCGCCGGTGCGCACGTACAGTTCGATGCCCCCCACCCCCATGGCATCGACCTTACCGTCCATCTCGGTGAACAGGCGCTGCGCCTGCTTTTCGTCACCATCACAGCCGATGCGCTCGATGCGCACCTGCTCACCAAGCAGCTCGAACTCAACCGTCTTGTTGCGGGTGGAACTTCCAAGGCTAATGCTCACAGCACGTTTCATACCGGTGCTCACCCCCATCCAAAATCCAAAATCCAAAATCCAAAATCGAACGTCCAATCCACCAAAATCAAAATCCAAAATCCAAAATCCAAAATGATTATACCATGATTCCGATCAAACTACGCCTCCACAATTTCATGTCCTACGGCGCCGACGTACCCCCGCTCGATTTTCGCGGGATTCACCTGGCCTGCCTGGCGGGTGACAACGGGCACGGTAAATCGGCCCTGCTGGACGCCATCACCTGGGCCCTGTGGGGACAGGCGCGCGCCCGCTCGGACAACGAGTTGATCCGTCAGGGGGCCAGTGCGATGGAAGTGGAGTTCGAATTCGAGCTCGATCGCAACGTCTACCGTGTGCTGCGCAAACGCGAGAGCCGCGGTCGTGGGCAGAGTGTGCTCGAGCTCCAGATCCAGGCCGCCGAGTCTTTCCGTCCGCTGACCGAAAACAGCCTGCGGACCACCCAGGAGCGGATCATCAAGCTGCTGCGCATGGATTACGACACGTTCGTCAACTCAGCGTACATCCAGCAGGGCAAAGCCGACGCATTCACCACGATGGCGCCGGCCGATCGTAAGGCGCTGCTCAGCCAGATTCTGGGACTCGAAGATTACGACGATTACGAAGAACGGGCGAAAGAACGCATCAAAGAGACCGATCGTGCCCTGGCTGCGGTCGAGGCGCGCCTGGCCGAGGTGGCTGCGGAGGTTGCACGTCTGCCCGACTACGAGCTGGCCGCACAGCGCGCCCAGGACGAGGTGATCGACCTGTCGACACGTCTTCGCAGCGCAGAGAATGCTCTGCAGGCCAGCCAACGCCAGCAGCAGGAGCTGCAGGCCGCGCAGCGTGAGCTGGACGACCTGCAGCGTCGCCTTGGCCAGGTCGAAACCGACATCGCCGACAGCGAGACCGACCTGGCGGCGCAGCGCGCTCAGCAGGCGGCCGACCAGGCACTGCTGGCGCAGCAAGCGGCCATCGAAGCCGGTTACGCGGCCTGGCAGGCGGCGCGTGCGCAAGACGCGACGTGGCAGGAACGGGCGCTGCGTCACGCTCAACTCGAGGCCCGGAGCAGCCAGCTCGAAACCCAGGTGGCTGCCGCGCGTAACGAACTGGTGACTGAACAGCGGCTGCTGCACGTGCAGTCGAAAGAAGCGCAGGCACGTGCAAATCGTGCGAGTGAGCTGCACGACAAACTCCGGCAGGCCCAGGCGCAGCTGGAACAGATCGCGACCGCCGACGCACGCCGCGCCATGGCCCAGGACGAATTGAGACAGGCGGCAGAACAGCGGGCCGCCCTGCACGAAACGAACCGCCAGCTCAAGACAGCCATGGCGGACCTCAAAGATCGCCTCGACGACCTGGGTGCCGCGACGGCCGCCTGTCCCCTGTGCCGCCAACCGCTCAGCACACACGACCATGCCCGCCTCCTGGCCGATTTTCAGCAGGAGGGCAAAACCATGGGTGACCAGTTCCGCACCAACCAGATCGAAATCACCCGCCTGGACGAGGTGACGCACCAGCTCGAACAAGAGGCGGCCGGCCTCGACCAGGTGCTGCGGGCGCGGGCAACGTGGCAGCGCCAGGAAGCGCAGGCCGAGCAGGGGCTGCACGATACGGAGCTTGCCCGCGCGTCGGTGGAGGCGCTGCAGGCCAACCTGGTTCAGCTGCAGGCTCGGCTCGAGCGACAAAACTACGCCGAGGTGCAGCAGGCCGAGCTGGCGACGGTGTTGGCGGAACGGCAGGATCTCGCCTACGATGCAGGTGCGCACACCGCTCTGCGGCAGCAGGTTTCCGAGCTCGCGGTGTGGGATGAACGCCAGCGTGACCTGCGCCGCGCCCTGGACGAGCAAACGCCGCGGCAGCGCCAGATCGATGCCCTCGTCGAACGCCTGGCGCGCTGGCAGCAGACCGTGGCCCAGGATCGGGAACGGGCGGCGGCCCTGCGGACGGCGGTGGCCGAGCTGCCGGCGCTGCGGGCTGCGTTGGCAGCCCAAACCATCGAGGCGCGTACGCTGGAGACGCGGCTGGAACGCGCCCAGCTTGAGTTGGGCGGGGCACGCCAGCGCATCGACACCTGCCGCCAGCTGACCGGTCAGCAGGAGGGGCTGCTGGCACAGCGCCAACAGCGGGTCGATGAGCGCACCCTCTACGAGGAGCTGCGGGTGGCTTTTGGCAAAAAGGGCGTGCCGGCGATGATCATCGAAGCGGCGATTCCCGAAATCGAAGAAGAGGCCAATCACCTGTTGGGCCGCATGACCAGCCAGCGTATGTCGGTGTCGTTGGAGACACAGCGCGAAACGCGCAAAGGCGGCGCCATCGAGACGCTCGACATCAATATCAAGGACGAGTTGGGCGTGCGTGCGTACGAACTGCTCAGTGGTGGCGAGGCGTTCCGCACCAACTTTGCCATTCGTATTGCCCTGAGCAAACTGCTGGCACGGCGGGCGGGGGCACGCCTGCAGACCCTGATCATCGACGAAGGGTTTGGTACCCAGGACGCCACCGGACGGGACCGCCTGGTCGAATCGATTACGGCCATCCAGCAGGATTTCGAGCGCATCCTGGTGGTGACGCACATCGAGGAGCTGAAGGATCAGTTCCCGGTGCGGATCAACGTGACCAAGGGGCCGGCGGGGTCGATGTATGCGTTTGGGTGAGCCTGGCGTTCAGACGCCCGCCTGGCGCTCAAGCGCCAGGCTTATAGCTGAAGTCCGCTAAAGCGGACTGGAGAGTCGGCTTCAGCCGACTTCAGCTGTGAGCATGGGCCTTGAGGTCCAGGCGGCGGTCCAGGCGGCGGCCATGGATGCAGTAGGAGACACATATACCATGTCAGTCAAAATCGTCAGCGACAGCGGCTGTGACCTGCCGTCGGCATTGGTCGAGCAGTACGACATACACCTCGTGCCGCTGGTCCTGCGTTTTGGCCAGCGGATCGCGCTGGACAGCGCCGCGACGCGTGAGGAGCTGTGGGCGCGGGTCGAACAAGGCCTGCCGTGCGACACGTCGGGTCCGCCCATTGGCCCCTACGAGGAACTGTTTGGCACGTTGATCGCCGCGGGGTATGAGGTGGTCTGCATCACTTTGACCGGTGCGTACAGCGTCACCTACAACAGCGCCTGGGCGGCCGCGCAGGCTTACCCGGACCGCGTCGAGGTCATCGATGGCTGTTCGATTTCGATGGGATACGGTTTACAGGTCTGGGAGGCGGCCCGCCTGGCCGCCGCGGGGGCAGACCGCGCGACGGTTGTCGCCGCCGTTCGCGATCTGCGGCAGCGTCTGATGGTGCGCTTCTTTTTCGAATCACTGGAACAGGTGAAACGCGGCGGTCGCCTGGACACACTGATGCCGGTGTTGGCCCGTTTGGGCCAGGTGCTCAACGTGCGCGGTGTTTTGACCATCACCGAGGATGGGCGGTTTGCGCTGGTGGGGCCGGCCCGCGGACGGCGCGGTGCGATCAAACGCGTGATCGAAGACGGTGTGGCGACGGCTCCCGTCGAGCAGGTGGTGGTGGCCCATACGCGCTGCCCGGACGATGCCAACCTGGTGGCCGATGCCCTGGCCGAGGGCCTGGCATTTCCGCGCGAACAGATCATGCTGACCGACATCGGTGCCGTGCTGGTGGCACATGCGGGACAGGGCGTGATTGGCGTGGGTACAGTGCGCCGGTAAGGTTGGTTGAGCCGTTCCCAAAAATGAACAACGTGTGAGCAGAAATTGGGCTGGCGGGTGAATTGCCCATCGTGATATGATCGATTCGGCAGCAGGCAGCGCTGGTGTCCATGGCCGAGACAATGGCCGGACCGTACCTGCTGTGGTGAAACCGATCAACCATCCCGAAAGGAGATCACGATGTCAAACGACGCCAACAAAACTGCCTCGCGCCGCTGGTACGAGGATATCTTCAATCAGGGCCAACTGGCGTTGGCCGATGAAATCTGCAGCCCCGACTACGTGAACATCGACCCTTATGCACCACCCGGCGGCTGGCCGCGCGGCCCTGAAGGCACCCGTGCGCTCGTGACCACCTACCGCACGGCGTTTCCCGACCTCCAGTTTACCCTCGAAGATCAATTCGCCGAGGGCACCCAGGTCGTCACCCGCTGGACGGCGCGGGGGACCCATTCCGGTCCGCTGCCGGGTGGGATCGGTCCAACCGGCCGGCCGGCCGTTGTGACGGGGATCAGTATCGAGCGCTATTTCGACGGCAAGATGGTCGCATCGCGCGTGAATTGGGACATGCTGGGCATGTTACAGCAGCTGGGAATTGTTTCGCCGGCTTGACAAACCTTTAGGAGGCAACAATGTACGGTACCATTGCGAAAATCACGATCGACCCCAGCCAGCTCGACGAGCTGAAGGCTATTGGTCAACAGATGGGTGTGGCGCCGGGCCAGTTGGCGCGCTACGTCTACCAGATGGATGCCGACCCCAGCGTCGTCTACCTGGTGGCGGTCTTCGAGAGCCGCGAGGCCTATTGGGCCAACGCCCACAGCCCCGAACAAAACGAACGTTTCATGCAGCTGCGCGCCCTGCTGACCTCGGACCCAGAATGGCACGACGGCGAAATCGTGGACATGGTGACCTAATCCAAAATCCAAAATCGAACGTCCAATCCAAAATCCAAAATCCAAAATCTAAAATACATCATCCTCCACCTGCCGCCCGCCGTTGACCAGGCTGTACACCCGGTACAGAGCCTGTGAACCCCAGAGCCGCGCCTGCACGTCGTCGGGCACGTTGGCCAGGGCCTCGACGATGCCCTGCACCTGGGTCTGGTGGCACAATACTGCCTGGAAGGCGGTGTGCCAGTGGGCGGTGGCGTCGACACGGGTGGTGATGGCCCAGTCGGGCCAGCCGGTGTGCTGGCGCGCGACCCCGTCCACGGTCATGGTGATGCGACCCATCGCCCCCTCGACGGTATCGACCAGCCACTGGCTGTCGACAGCGTAGTAGAATTTGGGCACGCGGTAAGCGGCCAGTCCACCGGGCACGTCGTAACTCGCATCGGCCGCGCACACCAGCGCGGCCGATGTGAACTGCGAAATGGCGATGTGATCGGGGTGACCGTAGATGCCATCGGGTGGAAAGGTCACGACGACGTGGGGACGCACGCGCCGGACGTGGGCCACGATGCGCGCAATCGCTTCACGCGGCTCGGCCTGGTCGAGCTGGCCGTCGATGTAGTCGAGGAAGGCGACCTCGTGCAGGCCGAGGGTGGCGGCGGCCGCGCGTAATTCGGCCTCGCGAATCCGGCCCATCGCCTGTGGCCCGGGATTGACCGCAGGCACCCCACCCCAACCGTACTCGCCGCGCGTCGCGGTCACCAGCGTAATCTCGACCCCCTCGGCGGCGTATTTGGCCAACATGCCACCCGTGCCCAGCGACTCGTCGTCGGGGTGGGCAAATACGCACAACAAACGCCGTCTGTCGGCCATCCGTTCCTCCTGGATCAAGACAATCGCAGTATAGTGCAAAGTGTGCGCAACGCCAAAGTCACCAAGACTCAATTCGCACTCAGTTTGGCCGCGCCACTGGGAGCGGGGTGGGCGATCCAGCCATCTTTGGGACCGGCGGCCAGCGTGACGCGCACCGGCCACCAGGCCAGGCCATCACGTGGTTGTGCGGGTCCTGTTACGCTGACGCGTGCCCGATCGGGCAGTTCCAGTTCGACGACGGCATTCAATCCCGGATCCCGCCGCAGGTTGGTGGCGCCGCGTGTAAAGACGACCTGGCCCACGCTGAAACCGCTGGCCGGCGGCTTGACCTCAGCCGAGTCGTTGGCCAATACGCGGGCGCGCTCGCCGAACAGGTTGTTCAGCGGCTGCCAGTCGTGGCCATGGAAGACGTCGTCCAGGCCCAGTTCTTTATCGCCATCCTTGTTGTCGAAGCCCTTCATGAAGCCCCAGGGCATGTAGCCACCGGCCTGTTTCTGGTCGACCAGCACCCGCAGCTCCCTGGCGACCCAGTCGCTGCGGTCCGGGCGACTATCGGTGGGTTTGAAGCCGGCCTCTTCGATCAGCAGCGGTTTGCCCAACGGGCCGACCAGATCGCTGTCATCTTCCTGACTTGGGGCCTCGTTCTCCTGGTCGGTATCGGTCTCGGGCCGGTCGTCGCCGTGGTACGAATGGTTGGTGATGAAGTCCAGCTCCGGGATGCCGTACAACCGCATGCGCAGGGCGGTGTTGCCGGCCATGTGCACATGACGGGTGCTGATCATACCGGTCGTGATCAGGTGATTGCCGCCGTCGAGCTGGCGTATCTGACGGGCCATCGTGTGCATGAAGTCGACCAGCAGATCGGGGTGACCGATGTTGAAGGTCTCGCCACGGGATTCGGCCTTCAGCTCGTTACCGATGTTGTAGGCCATGATACGCGGGCTGTTGCGAATGAACTCGTCCTGCACGATGGTGCGCACGAAGGGTAGATAGTTGATCCGAAAGCCCTCGCGGAACCAGTTGATGTCGAGCAGTTCCTTGTTATCACCGATCGGCTTGTGCGTGTAGAACCCGCCGCCATCGTCGCGTTTGTCGCCCGGGATGCGAAAATCGACGTTGCCGTAGAGATTGCACAGGGCAACGATTAGATACATGTCGTTGAAGCGCTCTTCCATCATCTTCAGCAGGCCGATCAGCCGGCTGCGGGTTTCTTCGGCCGACACCTGGGCGTGGGGCAAAAAGATGCGCACGACCCTGGCCCCCATGTCACGGGCCGCACGCAGCTGATCGGCCGCGTTGGCCTCGCGCACCGGATCGGAGAGGCCGTAGTGCACCAGGCCGCGCAGGTTGACGCCGATGAAACGGAACTTGCGGCCGTTTACCGCAAAGTGTTGGTCGGCGGTGCCCACAAAGTCGGAACCCGGCACGGCCAACCCGCCCGTCACCTGGTTGAGAAGGGTGGTGCTCGGTTCCAGCGTGATCGTTAGCGTCGTCACGCCGTCGATCACCACCATCTGCTGCACCGGCTGGTAATCGGCGGCCGCTACCTCGATGCGGTATCTGCCAGGCTGCAGTTCGTCGAATACCGCACGCCCGTCGTATTGGCTGAATGTTACGCGCACGTACTCCTCGGGACCCTCGTTGCGTGGCAGCACGTACGTGCCCCCAGCCTGCAAGCGGCCCTGGCTGCCGGCCAGTCCCGGGTTATGGGCGAGCATCGCCGTCTTGAACTCGACCCAGCGCAGGCCGACGACTTTGCCCTGCACGCACTGCTGCCAGCAGTCCCACAAGCTGCCGCTGAATCCACTGATTTCCCGGTCCCATACGACCGCTGGCATGCTGCCGCGCGTGTCGGCATAGACACGGTTCTCCGGCAGATAGTAGGTGGTGTTGGCCTGCAGCCGCTCGCCATCTCCGGTGAGTGATGGGTTGTACTGGGCAACTTCCTGGCGAAATTCTTCCCAGGTGATGCCGCCGACGCCCCGGGCCACGTAGCGCTGCCAGGCGTTCCACAGGCTGCCATCGTACCCGGTGACGCGGCGGGTCCAGGTAACCAGTCCGCGGCGGTTGGTGACCGCCCGTGGATCGGCGCCAAGGGTGGCTGCATCGCCCACCAGGCGCACCGCCGCACCTGGCACCGCGGCACCCGATCGATCCACGATGCGCACGGCGGCAGTGGTACCACGAACACCTGCAAATGGTGCCAGCGCGGTGGGCTGGTCGAAGCGGAGCGCGGGCCAGGTGTCGCCCAAAACCACACCACCGCCCCGGCTGGATACGTGATCAGTGAGGGTCGCCAGGGCTTCCCCATCGATCTCGAACGAGGGCCAGCCTGGGTCTTTCAGCGTGTAGACGGTCGCACCCAGGACGTAATCGTCCTCGCCGAGCAGCGCATCGTAGCCGGCCAGCAGATCGACGTAGGCGCGCGGGGTCAACCCCTGGGCGATCCAGCCGCTGGTATGGGCATCGCCGATGTCATCGATGCCGGCCTCGGTGATCACCACCGGTTTGCGGGCCTCCGGCGGCAGCGCGCGTTCGAACAGGCGGTAGCGCCCCCAGTCACTGCGCGGCGTGGGAGAGCGAGGTTTGGTATACTCGTGGAAGGCATGGGCATCGACGGCCTGTGCCGCCTGGCTGATCAGCGGGATGATCCAGCGCAGATGGTTGTCGGTGGGGTTGCCGGTGGACCAGGAGAAACCGGCGACGCGCTCGCCGCGCGTGTGCATGAGCTGGGCGAACTCGACGTACCAGTCGTTGAGCGCGCCGGCCCGGGCGCGATCCGCCGCGCTGCCCTCCTCGCCAATACCGGGTTCGTTGATTCCTTCCCAGAGGATCCCGCGGCCCTTCAGTTTGCCAAGCGTGCCACGCTGCTCCAATTCGGCCACGAAGTCAGCCGCCGGGTGGGCCTGGAAGTCGTTGTTTTGGGTAAAATGGCGGTAGATGACCAGCGGTTTGGCGGCACGGCGCAGGGCGTCGATATTCATTTCACTATCGTGCTCGAACACTTTGATGATGCTGGGCTGCATCCGGCCGACGAGGTCGAAGAGACCTTCGGGATAATCGCGGATGTGGAGAGAGAGTTTGGATGGCACAGGGTTGCTCCTTGCGGTGGTGGGTGAATGACGCCGTTGTGATCTTACAGGACTTCGAACACGTATGCGGTTTTGGTCGAGCCAAACGGGGCCAGCCAGCCCGCCTGGTTTTGCACGTCGCGAAACAGACGGTTAGCGCTGGCGACGACGGTGGGTGGGAACTTCTCCAACTGGTCGTCTTTGTCTTGCGCGACCGCATCGTAACTGAAGGAAAACTCGGTCACGAGTGGGTAATCGTTCTCATCGGGTCGCAAATACCAGTGGCTCAGCGCGACCTTGACCACGAAATCGGGCAGCTCGTCGGCGCGCAGCGACGGCATCTTGTCGAGTTTGAGTTTCCCGATGTAGTGCATCACTTCGTGGGCTTTGAAGCCGTTGACAATCACGATGGGGGTCACGGTGGGGATATCAAAGTTGGCCAGGCCTGGGAACACCGCCACCACGTCGGCCATCGTATCGAAGGCTGGCTGGTCGTCGGTTTTGAACGACACCGAGTAGGCAAATTTGCTGGCGAAGGGCGGCACAACGTCCTCTTCGAACTTGAGGTCGTCCTTTTTGACTTCTTTGGTGCATCGCACATCGTTGCCGGCGGCGGTGTAACGATCGGGGGCACGGAACTTGAGCGTCACCTTGAAGCGTTTGTTGGCGTCCGGCTCTTCGCGCACGCGCAGGGTGACGTTGGCGCGCTGCAGCTCGTAACCGGGCGTATCGAGGTACCAGGTTGTGCGCCGCATGGCTTTGTCCTTGTCGGGGTCAATGCCGCCGGGGATGACTTCGTTGCCCTGGTTGTTGACCAGGAAGGACAGGACTTCCCAAAACAGCCCCGCGCCGGCGCTGCGGTCGCGGAAGCGTTCGGTATTGAGCATCAGTTTGTACTCGCGGGACGTGATCGGGCGGTTGGTGGGTTTCATAGATGGCTCCTTGGTGGAATGGGGTGATGTTGTGCTGGGATAAACGAAATCGGAGACGAGTTTTCCGGTTCATTCGGTATTATACACCATCCGGCGTGCGGCGGCCCTGGTAATTTGAGTGCGCAAGCCATGCTTGCGCACTCCAGAGCTGCCGCACGCCAGCGCACGGTCTACGAAACGCCGACGCTTTCCCACGGCTCGAAGACCGAGATCGTTACCGCCACGTCGGTGGGGGTGGGCGAATCGACCGTCAGCACGAACTCGACGCCGCCGGGTCCACCTTCGGGACCGTGCGGCACGATGTTGGAGACCCGCACGTCGGGACCGTGTACGTTGAGGCGGATGTCCGGATCGAAGAAACCGCCGCCAAGGCTGCACGGTGCGGCGGTGACCAGGAGCACGGAGCGGCGGGTGACGTCGAACCCGTCGAGGTTGACGTTGATCGGCACGCGACCCTGAAGCTGCTGGAAGAACTGGCGATGCGATAGTGGCGAAGCCATTGGAAACCCTCCTGTAGTGTTTTGCCAGGTGACGCCGTCCTGCGTCCCTGTGTTGGATCTGTGAAGCCACAATCGGCTCACAATTCACATAGATGCGGGTGCGGGGCAAAACCTGTCAGGGGGTTTGGAGTCGTCTGGGGTTGGGGTGTGGTGTGCGAGGTGACCGGCACCGTGGCATGCTGGAGGGTGTATCGCCGCGCGGCGATGTGGTCTCAGCTGCAGGTGCCGGTCACGTTGGGGGAGATGCAGTGCGCTGCGCAGGCGTTCTTGACAGAAGCATGCATTGCTGGTAGACTCGTCTCAGTAAAATCTGAAACTAAGCCAGGTCGTGTCCAACTACGACCCGGCGAGCGCTGATACGTGAACCAGACCAGAGTTTGGAGAAACAACTATGCTCGATCGGGACATGCTCGAAGCGTACCAGAGCCGTTGGCAGGCTGTCAACGACTTCGAAACGCTGGAACAGCAGCAGACCTCCATCGCGCTTCGTTGGCGGCAGATGAACGCCCTATTCGCCATGGCGTCAGCTTTGGGACTGGTGATGCGGCAGGACGAAACCCCTGAGAATGACGTCGCCATTCGTCGTTGGAATCGACTCGTGGAGCTTATCCTGGCGAACAACCTACGGCCGTCGCCATGACTTCCTGGGATCCACTCCAGCCACTAGCCGAGCCCCTGGCTGCAGTGCAGCGTCTGATCGAGCAAATGAATCATCAGGGTGTTGTCATCGGCGGTGTGGCTGCCAGCCTATTGGGCAAACCTCGATTGACCGCAGATGCCGACGTCTTGATTCTGGCGTCGATCGACGAGGCTTCGCGGATCCTCGATTTGGCACGTGCAGAAGGACTGCAGCCCCGCATCGCCAACGTGATCGAATTTGCACGCCGCAGTCGCGTCATTCTCTTACGACATGACGCGAGTGGCATCGATGTCGATGTTTCGCTTGGCGTGCTACCATTTGAAATCGAGGCCGTGAAACGTAGTCAGGAACATCAGGCCGGCGCCCTCCATATTCGCCTGCCGACCCCCGAAGACTTGATCATCCTCAAAGCAGTGGCACATCGGCCCAAGGACCTCGTCGACATCGAGGCCGTCATTGGCGCCCGCAGACATCTAGATGTGGAGCGCATACAGTTCTGGGTGCAGCAGTTTGCGGACTTGCTTGAACAGCCCGAGCTATGGAGTGATGTAGAGAAGCTATTAGCCGACGCAGAGAAGTGATCGATTGGCCACCTCTACGAATATGCTCAGGCCAAGCGGACTCGGCTTGTTGTTTTGGACATCAAGGGCGATCTCTTCGATCGTCGCCAGTGTCGCCAGTTCTTCGGGGTCTGTGATGGTTTCACTGGTATCGATCGGGTCGGCTATCAGTGTTTCTGGCGCGTCGTTCAACATCGTTTCGAGGCATACGTTCGCCGCCTCTACGTAACTGGTAATGTTTGCCTTACCTTCCTCGTCGTTGGAACCAACCACAGAGATTCCAAATTTCTGAGCATACTGGTTTTGATACACAATTGTCGCGAAGGCACTATCCCCCGCAGGTATGATCTCTTTGTCCCAGAACTCTGACAGCCTTGAGTATTGGGGGTCCTCGGGTTTTGGCAGGGGTGGGAGTGCCCAGGCGGTGTATGCCTGGCGCACGGCCGCCAAAGGCGGGTTATCCGCGTACTGGGCGCCTGCGCGATCGAGTAGGGTCTGGGTCAAGCCCTGGTTCTCGGCCTCCTGCAGGATGTTGACCCAGTAGCCGCGCGGTTTGGCATCGAAGTCAATGCGTTCGACGGACAGGCCGGCCGTGGTCGCCATCGTGCGGGCACCGGCGTGGTCGCTGTAGATATGGGCCAGGACGTCGGCCAGTTGGCTCAGGATATCGGCAGGTATCGGCACGGGGTACCTCGGTTAGCTGCAATGATGCCGACGAATTACGAACTACCTGGAAAAATGGTTGACGAATCTACTGCCAGAAGTGCAACGGGTGAAGATATCGTATCTTCCCTTGCGGTCTTATCTGAGATGCGGGTGCCGGTCACCGTGCCGGCATCCCGCGACGTTCGGGAGCGCTTGTGGACGTCAGCGGCTGGCCGAAATCAGCCCGCCTTCGTTTCCCAGGCAGCCGGTGCGAACGGCCACCACGTGACTGCTGGTTCCGTTCCTCACGGCTTGCAGGGTGGTGTTTTCAGACCGCACAATCGACTCCAGGCCAGGATCGTGATGGTCGCCAGTTCCCAGCAGACCCAGCAGCCCGCCTTCATGACCTAATGCACGTGTCTCGGTGGACGCAGCACAACGTGCCGTTTGGGTTTTGGGTGTGCGGTAACTCTCAGCGCTGGCAGGTTGGCGCAACTGATCGGACATGGAGACCTTGACCGTGCTGGGACGCGCACCCGATTCGGCACGTGCGGTATGGTCGCGCAGGCTGTCGGACAGGGACAGGGCAGGTTTGGCAGCCGCTGTCTTGCGCTCACGCAGTGTTTCGGCCACGGACAGAACGGCCGCTGCGCCGGATGGTGCGGGGTCGGCGATCGTTGGCCCGCGCAGGGTGTCAGACATGGATGCCATAACCGGGTCGACCGGCCCCAAGCTGTCGGCGGCCACGGTTTGCAGCAGCAGCGCCATGGACAGGGCAATAACGATCAGAATCAGACTGGATTTTTGTTTACTCACGATACACCTCCCAGGTGTGTGCATTGGCTCGTGACGTCCTGTGACGTCCGGCGGTTTGTTGTGTGGGAGCCTCGACCGGCTCACAATTCACATAGTTGCCAACCCAGGGCAAAACCTGTCACAACCGATTAGCAGGAGTGGATCTGGAGCCGGTGAACGCACCATCAAAACCGGGTGATTGACAGATAGTGGAGCCGGATGTACAATTCCGGCACGGCAAAGCACAAGAGTAGTTGGGCAATGGAGAGGTGAAACCCATGACAGCTTATGCATTGAACAAGCTGCGCTTGTTGCTCGATGGCCCTGACCATCGCACCCAGATCCTTGGCTAGCTGGTTCCCCTCGGCGTGTGCCAACCAGGTCAATTTTCTGGCGATCCTGGAAAAGGCAGGAGCAGACACTCCCATCGAGGGTGATGAGCTTCCCAACCGGGTGAACGATCACTTGCGCACAACCGAGGACCGTATGTCCGATCGCAGCAACGCCGACTGGCTACGCGACCTGCGCGGTGCGGGTGGCCACGAGGCCCAGCGCCACGCCCACGAGGACCTGGCCCGCTACCTGTACGTGGTGGCCTACAACTATGTACGGCTGCGCCAGGCCGACCTTGGCGCGCTCGCGGCGTTTGCAGCCGAGGACCTGGCAGCCCTGGCACAGGATTTTGTGCAGGATACCCTCGAGAAGTTCGCCCAGGCCGATTTTCGTTTGTTGGGTCGCTATCGCGGGGAAGGCCGCTTCACCTCGTGGGCAGCCCAGATCGTACGTAACCAGGCGGCCATGGAGCTGCGTAAATCATATTGGAAACGGCGCGACGTTCTGCCCGATGCGGACACCGGGGCGGACAACGACCGTCAGACCTTGACGCAGCGCCAGGAAGACGCGGCACCGGGCGCCAATCCCGAACAGGCGGCGGCGCGCGCCCACGTGGCCAGCGTCCTGCAGATGTGCCTGGAGCGTCTGCCCGAACGCAACCGGCTGGCCATCACCCACTGTATCGCCGATGACGAGCGCGCCGAGCAGGTAGCCCGGAGCCTGAATACGACGGCGAATGCGGTCTATTTGCTGATCACCCGTGGCAAACGGCAGTTGAAGGAGTGCCTGCAGCACGCCGGGATTTCCAGCGATGTCTTGAGCATTTTCGAAGGGGTGTCCTGAACCTTGATTCCGGGTGTGTCCTAATGCGCACCTGACAGATTCTGCCGGCCAGACGCATCCCTGAGGGTGGGAATCAAAAGAAGAGCCATGTCCAAGACGAAATCGATCCTACAAGCCGTGTTCGACGATGTTACCTTACCCGACACCTGCGCCGTGTGCCGGGACAGCCTGGCCGCGTACGTGGATGCCGAGCTCGACGGCCAGCCGGCGGCCGATCTGTTTCCTGCGGTTGCCGTGCACCTGGCCGCGTGTGCGGATTGCCCGCAGGAATACGCTGAACTGAAGCTGCTGCTGGCGTCCGCGCGCCGCGGGCAGCTCGAACAGCCGCCGGTGGGCGCCGTGTTCGATTTCGCCTATCTACCCGCCGCATCCAAAACGCCCGCGCGCCAGCCATGGCGGCTCGACGAGCTGGGTCGGCTGGTCATTCAATTTTCGGCTGATCTCTTGCGCGGCCTGCAGGGGCCGGCCATGCAGCCGGGTTATCTCAAGAGCGAAGCTGCGCCGGCATACCGGTACGAGCTGGCCGGTGAGATCGACGACCTGAACGTGCACATCACCGCCGGGCCGGCCGGTCGTGATCCGCAGGTCCTGACGGTGGAAGTAGACGTGGACATTCCCAGCCGCGGCGGCTGGCCCAACCTGGCCGGCAGCACGGTGACGCTGCGCCGCGCAGACGGCAGTGTCGGCGAGGTACAGGAAACCGATGCCTTCGGTAAGGTGCTGTTCGAGGATGTGGCGTCTGACGAGTTACCGGGATTGGTTTTCGAAGTGGCGTTTTCGCAAGGCCGCTGAAGCGGGCTGCTGCGACGACATCGGCTCGCCTTGAACCGAAGTTCAGGCCGATTAGCGCAAGGCCGCTGAAGCGGGCTGCTGCGACGACATGGGCTCGCCTCGAACTAAAGTTCAGGCTAATAGCTCAAGGCCGCTGAAGCGGGCTGCCGCAACGACATCGGCTTGCCTTGAACTAAAGTTCAGGCTAATAGCTTAAGGCCGCTAAAGCGGGCTGCTGCGACGACATCGGCTCGCCTTGAACTAAAGTTCAGGCTAATAGCTTAAGGCCGCTGAAGCGGGCTGCTGCAACGACATCGGCTCGCCTTGAACAAAAGTTC
>CAYUCC010000016.1:0-66459 GCA_964443225.1 uncultured Anaerolineae bacterium | reverse complement strand
GCGGGCTGCTGCGACGACACCGGCTCGCCTTGAACTAAAGTTCAGGCTAATAGCTCAAGGCCGCTGAAGCGGGCTGCTGCAACGACATCGGCTCGCCTTGAACAAAAGTTCAGGCTAATAGCTCAAGGCCGCTGAAGCGGGCTGCTGCAACGACATCGGCTCGCCTTGAACAAAAGTTCAGGCTAATAGCTCAAGGCCGCTGAAGCGGGCTGCTGCGACGACACCGGCTCGCCTTGAACTAAAGTTCAGGCTAATAGCTTAAGGCCGCTGAAGCGGGCTGCTGCGACGACACCGGCTCGCCTTGAACTAAAGTTCAGGCTAATAGCTTAAGGCCGCTGAAGCGGGCTGCTGCGACGACACCGGCTCGCCTTGAACTAAAGTTCAGGCTAATAGCTCCAGGCCGCTTACGCGGGCTGCTGCAACGACACCGGCCCGCCTTGAACTAAAGTTCAGGCTAATAGCTTAAGGCCGCTGAAGCGGGCTGCTGCGACGACACCGGCTCGCCTTGAACTAAAGTTCAGGCTAATAGCTTAAGGCCGCTGAAGCGGGCTGCTGGCTTGTCGAGACTACCCAGTCGGCTTGAGCCGACTTTAGCTCTGAGCCTGAACTTTAGTTCAAGGCTCGGTTGTCCTTCCCGAACCGATGTCACCCGGCACCCACCAGAATAAACGGCGCCCAGAAATAGGGGTCGGCGAAGGGTCGGGGCGTGTCACCTGGCAGCGCGATCGGGCTGTGGGTGGCCGGCGGGATGTCCTGTTCGGCTGCATCGACACCCAGCAAGCGCCACGCCTCGTCCTGGCTGAGGGTGCGCAGAAACAACTGCGCTCGCTGCAGGGCCCGGCCAAAACCGGCGCCGCCTGCGACTTCCCGGTAAAAACGTTCCATCAGGATACGCGTCGAGCGTTCGTCCACCCGCCATAGGGTGGCGATCACTGCCGGTGCGCCGGCCACCATGAACGCCCGCACCAGGCCCATCAGCTCGTCCCCGCGGCGCACGCGGCTCAGGCCGCTTTCGCACGCGCTGAGGGTGACCAGCTCACCGTTGAGGTGCAGGTGCGCCAGCACCTCCTGTGCCGTCAGCACCTCACCGGCGCCCAGGTGCAGCCGTGACGCCAGCGGCGCTGCCGGATCGAACTCGCCATGGCACGAGATGTGCAGATAGCGGACGTCGACGCCCTGCGTGAACAACGCCGCCCGTTTGCTGCCTGGACCGACCAGCGCCTCCCCCCCGCACACGGCGGCGACGCGGTGCGCCTCTTCTTCGGCAAACCGCAGGCGCTGCGCACCTTCGCCATTGTAACCCAGAGCCAGGCAGGGGAGCGAGACCCTGCGGGCAACGGAAGGCGTGGTGGGTCTGCGCAAGAGCACACTCGCACTGGGACTGTAAACCAGCTCGGGACCCTCCGGCCGCAGCAGGGTCTCGCCGTCGGGGGCGATCAGCGCCTGGAAGGGTACGTAGTGCAGCGGCCCGTGGGGTACCAGGATCACCCGACGGGTGCCGGCCAGCCGGTGTGCGATGGGTGCCAGCAGACGGTCGAAGAGTGTCCGGCGTATGGCCGGCTCCAGGAAATGCCGCTCGGCGGCGGCGTGCAGCTGGCGCGGCAGGATGTCGTTGGGCGAAAGACCGGTGTCGTACGCGGTGACCTGGTCGTGCGTGACGGCAAACAACAGCGTGTGCGGCGGTGGGAAGCGGTGGCGCTGAACAGCGGCCTGGCGCAGACCACGTGCGGCGGGATCGATGATGCCGGTGGTGTAGAACGCGAGCATCAGCGTGCCAGGCGCCAGCCAGTGCTGCACATCGGCCAGGGGCACGATGTCACCCTCGTGCTGGGGCAGCAGTTCGACCTGTCCGGCGGCCAGTGTATCCAGAAAGGCACGCGCGCGGCTGCGTTCGGCCAGGTCGAAGGCCTGGGCGATCTCACCCAGCTCCAGTGCCAGCAGCACGGCCTGGGCGTACGCCGTCGCGATGCTGGCCGCAAAGCCGGCCCGTGCCTCGGTCGTCGTGATGCCGGCGCGCAGGTGTTCGAGCTGATCGATGGCGTGCAGGTAGTGCGCCAGGGCTGTGTCCCTTTCCCCCAGCTCGTGGAGCAGCCCGGCCCAGCTCAGGCGAGTCAGGGCCTCGCGGAACGCATCCTCGCAGGTGCGATGAATGCGTAGCGCCGCCTGGTAGGAAACAATCGCTGCATCGACATAATCTACACCGAGCTGTGCGTAGGCCTGACCCAGGTTGTCATAAGAGATACCGGTGCGGCATTCATAGCCCGCCTCCTGGCAGATGGCCAGGTGGTGTTGGTAAGCGGCGATGGCGTCGTGCCACTGTCCGGCCTGGCTGTGCAGGCTGCCCAGCGTGTTGAAGACCGACGCCTGCAGGCTGCTGCGTTCGCGGGTGGGTGGCATGGCATCGAGGGTGGCCAGTGCGTTCTGGCAGTATTCGATGCCCTGGGTCACGTGCGATGGCCCAAACGCGCCGGCGGTGAAGCCGGCACTGCACGCGATGGCCATGTTGGTCCAGACCGAAGCCACGTCGATCGGTTTGTCGAGACCGGCCAGCGCGTCAAGGGCCTGCCGGCAGAAGGTCAACGATTCGGCCCAGCGATCGAGGGTGTGGCAGGTGACGCCCAGGGCCAGGGCGGCGCGGGCTTCGAGCAGCGGGTCTTTTCCCTGGTTGGTGGCCAGGGCGGCGCGGAACAGACGCTCGCCTTCGCCCCAATCGCGGGCGCGTTCATTGGCCAGGATGCCGGCGAACAACAGGCTCCAGGCGTGGTACGTCGTATCCACCCGGGCGCACGCGCGCACGGCATCCAGGATCGCCCCGCAGCGGGCCAGGCGGTCGGCCTGCGAGCCGGTGGTGTCGTTGTAGGCCTGGTAGAAGGACTCGACCAGGTCGGGCGGGCAGGGTGGATCGAACGAATTCGTCATGGGTGATAACTATTGTCGCCAGACAGGCGCAGATCGCAAATTCCGGGAGCAGAGTTGCCAACTCTTTAAGAGTTTGCAACTCTATCACACAGGAGGTGTCGTATGCCGCAGCATGATCCGCCCTATGGGGGTCGTATTCGGGTGCAGCAGGATGGTTCGGTACGCTGGTTGATTCGCGAGCGTGTTTTTCCCACTGACCGCGACGCCGATGGCACGCTCGAATACGCCATTCGCGTCGTCGATGAAAACCGCAACGTCTTTGGTTCGGCTGACGGGAAGTGCACGCTGGTGGTGCATCCAACGCTGGACAACCTGAAGGGACGGGCCAAATTCCTGATCGTCTCGGGTTACGAAACGCTGCCGGCGCCCATGGACGCCGTCATCCTGGGCAAGTCCTATTTCATCACCGCCGATCGTTTTGGTCCCGAAGACATCGTGGACCTGGACAGTGCGCCGGTGCTGCCGCTCTTCGATCTCATCCTGCGTTACGATGACTACGATCTGGCGACGGCCGGGCTGGCAGGTTTCGATCCCGCGCAGCTGGAGGTCTGTTACCTGGCCTGGTCTTCGGCACGGGCGCTGCTGGGCCTACCGCCACTGCCCGACGTCGGCGCAGCGCGCGGGGCCGGGCCAACCGCTGCATCGGATGAGGCCGGGTTGGAGAAGCGCTTCGGAATGGATCAGGCCGGGATCGAACGCCTGCGCCAGCAGCTGGCCGACAACGGCACCGACGTCTGGGTGGCCGATTGGCGGCGGGTGGACGAGATTGGCACGCGGGTGCCGGCGATTGCCGGCGCGCAGTCGATGATGGTCAGGGGGCTGAGGCAGCCAGGGAGTTATGCGTTGATGGTGCACGGCGTGCATACTCATCATGCAAAGTGACCGGCACCGTTGCCTGGTAAAGGTTGGTTCGCCGCGCACCAGCGTTGCGTTGCGCGCAGGTGCCGGTCACGGCGAGGGTGCTTGAGCGGTGCGGAGCGGCTGGTGGGGAGGGGGTTGGTTTGTGACGGTGTGGCTGACGAGAAAGAGGTGCAGGTAAAACCGCCAACCCGCGCCGCCGTGACCGGCACCTGGTTGTCCTGAGTGACGCAACAGCCGCGCGCGATGCTTGACGAAGGACGGTGCCGGTCACCTTCCACGCGCGCACTGGGGGTCAGACGTTGGAGCGAGCCTAATGGGATCGTCCCAAACCGAGTGCATCGTAAAGATCGTCAGACTTTGGTCCTACGTACAAAACTCTGTACTTCATGCTGGGGCATCCAGCACCGCCAGGAGCTCATCGTCTGAGTCATGCTCGAGTATGTCCTCTGGATGCTTGGTTCTGTATGCTTTTTCGCGTTCGATGGATGACCACAGCATGTCATCTTCACCTGCCACCGCAGCTCGCTCGCGCACGAATTCGGTGAAAGTCAAGACCATCTCCAGCTGGGGTAAAGGCAACTGGGGTAGGATCTCTTCGATGCGCTGCAGCGTACTCTGTGTCTGCGTCATACTGTCCTCCCGCGTGCATAGGATTTCGCGGCTGCATTGTACCATTGACCTGGCTGCCTGACAAGGATTTGGCTGTGTACGCAAAGTGACCGGCACCGTGGTATGGTGGAGGGTGTATCGCCGCGCGGCGGTGGTGCAAGGTAGGCAGGTGCCGGTCACCTTGCCGGCGACGCGCGCAGCAGCGCTTCCGCCCAGGCTGCATCCTCAGCTGGCGGCGGCGGTTCGGGCGGCTGGGAATAGTCGATGCGCAGGTCGAACCCGGCGCGGTCGTAGAGGTCGTGCAGCAGGCGGTTGAGTGCCACGGTGGGTTCGTCGTCGCCGCGCAGCAGGGGCAGCGCAAATGCCGGCATGGGTTCGCGTACACCAAAGACCAGCAGATCGGCCTGCGGACGGCGTTCGGCACGGCTGATCAGGATGCGGTAGGCGACGTCGGGTGGGCAGCCGTCCATCGGCATTGGCTCGCCGGCGCGCAGCAGGTCGATTTCGACCAGGTGGGTGCGTGAGCCGAAGATGGCCAGCCGGTTTTCTTCGTAGCGGCGGCGGCTCTCACCCGGGCGTTTGTTGGTGGGTGACAGCAGCTCGACCACGGTGACGACGTGGTCCTCGGCGACACTGCGGATCTCCAGGTAGGTTTCGCGAATCTCGTCGGGCAGCGGGACGCGCACGGTGCGGCGGTGGGTGACCGCCTCATAGACCGCAACCGCTTCGTGCAGCGGTTGCGGCTCGATCACCGCGGCGTCCGGGCGCAAGGTGAACGTCACGTCGTTAGGGCCGCTGAGGATCGTGCGTTCCTCGACCGCAATGTAGTAGCGGGGACGCAGGCGCAGGGCCAGGTCGTCGGCCAGCGCGACGATGAGCCGGCTGTGGACGTTGGGCCACAGGGTGTGGTGTTCGAGGTAGGGGTCCATGCCCGGAAAGGGTGTTGGCATCGATACACCTGCTGGCGTGGATTTGGACTGCTCCAACCCGGCCACAATGTGGACCCGGGCAGGGAGCAGTCCAATTCTGTATGTGTCCGACCAGTCTCGCAACCGGCCTGGACAGGAACTGGCTGCACCGGCTTTCAAACCTCGCTGCGCAAGCCGTGGCCGGCGCAGAATCCCTGGTGCCGATCTCCAGATCCATCGCCTGGAGCATCAACAGGAAGCCGTGGGACGCTAACACCACCCGAAACCCCAGATCGTCGTTCTCGTTGTTCGGGTTGTTGTTGTTGCGGTTAGCACAGCGGACGTTGTTCTCGTTGTTGTTCCACGACCCGCCACGCAACGTCTCAGCCAGTCCCTACAACAACGGCTTCGTTGGGCGAAGCCGGCTGTTGCCGTGTAATTTTCTGCCAGCCACCCAGCAGGCGACCCAGTTCTGCCACCAGGCGGCCGGCATGCTCGTATTGGCCCGGGTTGATCCAATGCCAGTGATGGGCCAGACGCAGGTAAAACCGCAGCTTCTCTAACTGCGCATTGGCGTCGTTCAGGCGATGGAGGCGCGCCTGGCCGCGCAGGTTGTTGGCTTCGACCAGCAGCTCCTGGAAATCGAGCGCCGCATCCAGCAAGCGTCGCGTTACGGTATGGCGATGGGCACGCGGAAAGTGGTCGCTGAGCGGCAGCAGCCAGGCCAGAAAGTCGTACGACTTCGTAAAGATCGGCATTTCGCCGCCCTGCTTGCTCACAGGCGCACCTTCTTCAGTATCGCCACACGTAACCGCCACGTGTCGCCGTAGCGCACGTGGTTGATCCAACTGATTAACGACTCGCCAATTTTCTCCTGCGGTATTTTACCCTGACTATAACCATCGAGCAAACCCTGCAGCTTGCGCCGGTAGTTGATTCCTTTGCGCCGCTTGAGCAGGCGGTGCGTCGGGTGGACCACGAAGCCCAAGAACGGAATTCCGTGCGTGGTGGGGCGCACGAGGGCCTGGGGGACATGAATCGTCAGCCGCAGGTCTGCCAGCCGCGCAACCAGGGCTGTGCGCCAGGTGCGCAGCGTACGGGGGTCATCGGCGAACAACAGGAAATCGTCGACATAACGCAGGTAGGCGTGACAGCCCAGCTCGCGGTTGATGAAGTGATCGAACCCATTCATGTAGCAGTTGGCCCAGAACTGACTGGTGAGATTGCCAATGGGCAGCCCGCGCGGGCGGTTGGCGGCAAACAGGTCATCCCCCGGGAAATAGACCATCTCATATTCTTCGCTCAAGACACCTACACCGCTGGCGAGAATCAGGCCGATGAGGCGGCGGGTGGCGCCATCCTGGATGCGGCGATGGAGCATGTTGCGCAGCAGTCTGTGGTCGATCGATGGGAAAAACTGCCGCACATCGCACTGCAGAACGTAGGGGTAGCGGCGGGCCCACTGCTGGCAGACGTCGAGCGCACGATGGGTACCCTTGCCAACGCGGTTCGCATAAGAGTGATAGATGAAGCTGCGCTCGAAGGCCGGCTCGATGATGTTGCACAGGGCGTGATGAACCACCCGATCCCGAAACGGGGCCGCGCTGATTAACCGCCGTTTCGGTTCGTGAATGGTGAAGTGCTGGTATGGGCCGGGCCGGTAGGTTTCGCCGGCCAGTTCGTCCTGCAGCTGGATCAGGTTATCTTCCAGGTAGTATTCGAACGCCGCGGTGGTGGCGCGCCCGCGTTTGCCGCGGGCGGCCTGGCGATAGGCGAGATAGAGATTGTCCCACGCGTGCAGGTCGGCATAGCGACCGGTGACCTGTCTGACCATCGATTGTCCTCATCGGGTACCTGGTAGGTGGCGGTGCAGGCCGGTGTGGACGCGTGGCGCACTACCCGCCAGAAAAAAATTTTCGACCGCCTCCGGCGGTAAAACGCGGCAGGGGGCACGCCCCCTGCACCCCCAAAAGAACTCGCGGCATGCAAGATCCCCACGTCGACATTGTTTTCAGAGAAATCAGAGCATCATCAGAGTTTCAGAGAACAGAGTTTTCAGAGATCAAAAGCCGGGGGACGCTAACACCACCCGAAACCCCAGATCGACGCCCTCGTAGCGCGGGAAGTAGTAGTCGCGGTTAGCACAGCGGACGTTGCTCTCGTAGTGGTACCACGACCCGCCACGCAACGTGCGGGTGTCCCCGCTGGCCGGGCCTGTGGGGTTTTCTGGCGGCGAATTGGCATAATATTCCCCCTCATACCAGTCCGCCGTCCACTCCCACACATTGCCAGCCATGTCGTACAGACCACGCTCACCCGGCGGATAGCTGGGATAGCTGCCCACGTCGGTCCAGGTGCCCAGCCCGCTTTCCCAGTAATTCAACCGCTTCGGGTCCGGTGGTTCGCTGCCCCACGGATAGATGCGCCCATCCGTGCCGCGGCACGCCTTTTCCCATTCGGCCTCTGTGGGCAGGCGGCCGCCGACCCATTCGGCATAGGCCTGGGCCTGAGACCAATCGACATTCGTCACGGGATGCCTGGCAAACTGCGGGTTGTCCCAGCGGCGGTTGTTGGGTGGCTCACAGGCACCCGCCGCCACGCAGCGTGCGTACTGCGCGTTGCTCACTTCGGTGCGCCCGATCCAGTACTCCGCCAGGTCGACGGAATGGGGCGGTTTCTCATCATCTTCTGCCAACTCATCCGTATCGTCCGATCCCATGCGAAACGGGCCGGCTGGGATTTTGACATAAAGCGGTGTGTCGGATGGTGGTTCGAGCGCCAGGGCTGCTTCGAAGTTGGCAAAAGCGGCGGTGTAATTGCCCGTCGCCGCCAGCTGCTCACCTTTCTGCACCATTCCGGTGGCCACCTGGCGCCGTACATCAGCAACTTCGTTCTCCAGTCCCTCTTTGAGCGATGGATCCCTCGCCGCAGCGTTTTCCAGAGCAGCAATTGCACCTTCGACATCACCCTGTGCCTTCAGATCCCGGGCCTGCTGCAGCAGCTGTGCTACCGCCAACTGGGCCAGTTGTTGATTGGCCAGCCCCGTTTGCCGGATGGCGAAGACCAGCGCAACCACGGCCAGGACCGCCACCCCCACCGCCACGGCTGCCAGGATACGGATACGCCTGGCGTCGCGCCGCTCCCGCTCGGCGGTCGCACGCTCCGCCTGACAGGCGGCCAGGAACTCCTGCTCGTGCCTCTCCAACCCCGCCGCCTGCCTGGTAGCCCAGGTCTCGGCATCGACCAGCGCGTCCCCGCGCAGCAGCAGCCCATCGGGCCGGCCCTGGCTGTGCCATAAATCGGCCTGGCGCTGCAGGGTGCTGAGGTGGGCGGGGAACCAGGCCGCGTTGCTGGTGCGGATCGGCTCCACGAAGCGGTCGTGCACCAGCTCCACCCAGGTGCCGCCGCCGCGCAGCTCGCTGCGCAGCAGGAAGCGCCGCGCCAGCGCATCCACCGCTGCATTGGGCAGACTGCCCGTCCGGCCCGTGGCCTCGTTACGCAGGACCGTGCTGCGGATGCCACCCTCGGTCAGCAGCTCCCTATCGAACCACGTCCGCAGCGCACGCTCGCTCACACCCGCCGCCTCCACCCCCGGCTCCCCCAACACCGCCCCCAGCGTCTCCGCATAAAACTGCTCCAACGCCTGGTTGACATCCCCCGCCGCCCCCAGGTCTCCCTCGGTGATTATTAACTTATCCCCTGCCTTTGTTCCCGCAAATGCCTGACCGTCCTCGTTCTCCCGCTGATCCCCAACCCCCAACCCCCAATCCCCGGAACCCAACCCCTGACCCCCAACCCCCGCCTTTTCCAGTCGCTCCCACATCTGAAAACACACCACCTGCAGCTGCACCGGCTCCACGTACTGGCCCGGCACGGCCTTCTCCTGCCCCGGCACGCGCACCTGGCGCAGGTCGTCGACCAGCTTTTCGGCCACACCGGGCGCAAAGGGCCGGCCGCCCAGGTCAGCCGGCCGGCGGATGGCATCCAGGGCCGCATCCACGCCCATACGTTCCATGTAATACCGGGCGCGCAGTTTGTCGGTCATGAGGGGTGCATAGGGATCGAGCGCGGCGACGTAGTCCTCGCGCAGGGTTAGCACCACCCACAGGTGTGGGTCCGCCTGCAGGGCGCGGTCGAGCTGGCTGAAGAACGTGGCGCGTTCGGGCCAGCGGTCGGCATGCGTGGTGAAGATCTCTTCGAACTGGTCGATGATCAGCACGGTGTTGGGAATAACGTACGCGGCGGCATCACCCGCCGCGGCGGTGCCGGCGGCACTATCGTAACGCCAGGACTGTCCGTCGTCGCTGGTCAGGTGGGCCAGGAAATCGGCCAGGTCGAGCCGGGCCAGACGCGCCGGATCGCCCCCGTCCTGGTCGAGGCTCAACAGCAGGCTGAAGAGGTAGGCGTTGGCGACCTGACCCGTGCCAGGTGGCGCAGCGCCGCCGACGCGGCCGGTGGGCAGCACGACGAAGCCGGCGGCTTCGAGCTGCGGCGCCAGGCGGGTGTTGAGCAGCGAGCTCTTGCCGGCGCCGGATTGGGCGTAGAACAGCACCAGGCGCTGCGAGATCACCAGCGACAGCAGCTCGCGCGCCTCGCGCTCGCGACCAAAAAAGCGGCTGCCTTCGGCGCGGGTGAAGGTGCGCGGGCCGACGTAGGGGTTGCCTCCGGGCAGCAGGTCATCAGGCATGGTGCACCGCCCTGTCCAGCTCCTGGATGGTCTCGCGCAGACCGCTCCAGGCCACCTTGAAGTCATAACTGGCCAGGTACTTTTGCAGGTAGAGCTTTTCGATCTCGCCCGGCTCAAGCTGGATCGAGACGACGCTGGTCAGGGGACGGGCACGGGTGCGCGGCACGATGGTGCCCCAGAACAGCGAACGGAAGTCCCAACCCTGCAGCTCGTAGCCCAGCAGCAGGAGCGACGAGTCGCACAAGGCCTGGCGTACGCGCCCGTGCACCGGGTCGGTCGTTTTGCCGATGTTCTGCGAGCAGGCGACCAGGAAGGTCAGGTAGTCGTCCTCGGTCAGCACGAGCGAGTCGGGGAAACGGTCCAGACCGTGCAGGTGGTACACCAGCGGGTGTTCGGCGCTCGGTTCGTAGACACCGTCGAAGACGGATGGGTGGCGCTCGACCTCCTGGTGCCAGCGGCAGAACTCGCTGCGCGGTGTTTTGCCGGCGCGGATCAAAGCGGCCTCCAGGAGTTCGTGGTAACCGGTGGTGACGTAGATCGGCAGGTTCATGTTGGCCAGCAGCAGCAGGGGATGGCTGCGCTCGTCGCCGTAGACCGGATAGTCGAGCTGGGTGCAGATCTCGGTGAAGGTCAGGCGGTCGAACTGATTTTCGACCTGGTCGAGGATCTCGCGCCCGACGCCGCCGGTCTCGGCGACATCGAGCAGCCGGCTTTTGGCAAAATTGACGTAGTCTTCTTTGAGCGCCAGGGCGTCGCCGATTGCGTCATCGGTGATGCCTTTGAACTGGGCCATCCCGGCCAGACCGCGCTCGTGCAGTGGGTAGCGGGTGTAGGCGGCGTAGGCTTCGGCCAGGGCGGTGTGACCGCCCAATGCCAGGTCATCGCCGGCAGCGCCGCTGACGATGGGCACCAGCTTGCCGGCACGGATACGGTCGACGATGACCTGCTGCCAGGTGGCGGGGCCGCGTGGCTCAGGTTGGGTGATGCGGATTCGGGGCATGGTGGGCCTCGCATGATGGACGGTGGGTGAAGATGATGGGATTATAATGCGAGATGGCTGGCACGCCAAACGAGGCCGCGGGGTAACGCGCAGGCCGGCACATCGTGACCTTCAGGCGGTTCGTTTTGAGTTTTGCTGGCCGCGCGTTATAATTCCCGCCATAGAATCTTACGTTGGCAATTGGACGCTATGCCCACCATTTCAATGTTCTACGGCATCATCATCCGAATGTACTTTGCCCCAAGCGAACATAACCCACCGCATTTTCATGTATATTACAGCGAATATCGGGCGACGGTTAGCCTGGACACTTTAGACATCATGGAAGGTGCCCTGCCCAAGAGACAGTTGCGACTCGTACAGGCCTGGGCAGAACTGCACATCGATGAATTGTGGGGCAATTGGCGATTGGCGATGAACGGAGAAACGCCCTATAAGATTCCCCCACTGCAATAGAAGGGATAGGCAAATGTATCAGGGGATTGTGGACGTTCAGGCAACAGACGATTACAAGCTGGTCTTGACATTCGAGAACAGGGAGCGCCGTCAATTTGACATGGCTCCGTATCTCCATGTCGGGCGTTTTTCCGAGCTCAGGGATATTACGGTATTCAAAAAAGCCAGCATATCATTCGACACGGTCGAGTGGGAAAACGGATTGGATATCGATCCGGAATTTCTGTATGAAAAAAGCGAGGCAATCGCCCAACCTGTTTTGGCCGCCTGACACGCCTTCAGTTGACTTGACTTTGTACTTCATGCCAATGCATCCAGCGCCGCCCGGAGTTCTTCGTCCGAGTCAAACTCCAATATATCTTGACCTTCCAAACCGTTTCGAAGTGAAAACTACATAATTTCAGTATGCCACTGCGCCAGCCTTACCCTGGAAACACTATATGTCCATCACCACGCGCAACCCCCGCCAGCCAATCGCACTGGCCGGTGAAAAGTTGGCGCGCGCCGTGCATCGGAGCTCGTCGGGCAGTGATTTGAACGAGCCGCCGCGGTGGACCATGCGACCCTGGGCGGGCAGCGCTTCAGGACGCAGCACCTGGCGTCCGTCTTCGGGATCGCGGTAACCGTACTCGGGCGCCGTGGGCTGGCTGCCCCACAGCGTACAGGTCCATTCCTGGACGTTGCCCAGCAGGTCGCAGCAGCCGTAGGGGCTGGCACTGCGCGGACGAGCCGGCAGGGCTGGCCCCGTGGCGGACACAACCACCGCGGCGGTGCTGTCACCGAGGTGGACGTTGGCGGCATCCCAGGTATCACCCCACGGATAACGACGACCCTCCTGACCGCGGGCGGCCTTTTCCCACTCGGCTTCGCTGGGCAGCCGGTAGGGACGGCCCGTGTAGCCACTCAGCCAGTCACAGTAGGCCACGGCGTCATACCAGGTGACATTCGTAACAGGGTGATCGAGCCGGTCACGCGGCGGCTGGCGGTTGAACCAGCCGGTATCGAGGGGGACTGACTGCGTTTTGACCTGTTGGATGAATGCCGCGTATTGACGCACCGTTACCGGGTAGACGCCGATGCGGTAGGCGGGCAGAACCACCTCGTGCTGCGGTGTTTCATAGTCGGGAACATCGGGGCCGGGCGGGCTGCCCATGCGGAACGGGCCGGCCGCGACGAGGACTGTTTCCGGTTCGTGCGGTTTGCGGGTGAAGTCCCGCTGGGCTCTGGCGTCCGCCGCGGCGGCACTGGGCCGGCCGGCATTCACCCAATCCACGTACGCCTGGCGCGCGGCGGTCAGTTCAGGCCAGTTGGGGTACTCGCCGCTGGCCTGATCGAGCAGGGTCTGTGTGTGGCCCTCGAACTCGGCCTCGGTCAGGATCGCTGTCCAGGTGTTGATGGCTTTGGCGTCGAAGGCGATGTGGGCCAGGTCCAGGCCGGCCCCTTGAGCCAGCCTGCGGGCGCTGGCCTGGTCACTGTACAGGTGGGCCAGGACGTTCGCGAGTGGAGATAGAATATCGGCGCGGATCGGCATTTGGTTCCTCGATAGGCTGCAGCGCAGCCGGTGGGTCACACGTCCGGTCCTGTGACTCGTCAGGAGGCAGGGAACATGAATTATATCGCCAGACAGGCGGTGCAGCAAATGAGTGCATGGTCGACATTTGACCTGATGGACCGGGTGTGTTACACTACACTTACTAACCGACCGGTAAGTAAGGATGTAATACGGAGGCATGATGATCATCACCGACAACCGGACGCGTAACCGGGTTCTTTTGGTGCTTTTCCTGGGCGTGCTCATGGGGGCGCTCGATATTGCAATTGTCGGGCCCGCATTGAATTCGATCAAATCGACCTTTGGCGTCGATGATCGCCTGCTCGCCTGGACGTTTACGATCTACGTGCTGTTCAACCTGATCGGCACCCCGTTGATGGCCAAACTGTCCGATAACTTCGGCCGGCGCACCGTCTACGTGGCCGACGTCGCGCTCTTCGCCATCGGCTCGCTGGTGGTGGCGCTGTCGCCGACGTTCACCATCCTGCTGGCGGGCCGTGCCCTGCAGGGCTTTGGCGCGGGCGGCATTTTCCCAGTGGCCAGTGCGGTGATCGGCGACACCTTCCCGGCCGAGAAGCGGGGCAGCGCGCTGGGGCTCATCGGTGCCGTGTTTGGGCTGGCTTTCATCATCGGCCCGATCCTGGGCGGTGTCCTGCTCATGGCCGGCTGGCAGTGGTTGTTCCTGATCAACCTGCCCGTGGCGCTGCTGGTGATTGTGATGAGCCTACGCCTGCTGCCCACGACGCGCGCCGCACAGCGCAAAGCGTTCGACTGGCCGGGCATGGTTGTGCTCAGCCTGCTGTTGGTGGCGCTCACCTACGGTATCAACCAGGTCGATACGTCCAACTTCGGTGCCAGCCTGACGTCGCTGAACGTGTGGCCCTTCCTGCTGCTGGCCGTGGTGCTGGTGCCGGTCTTTCGCGCCATCGAGCTGCGTGCGGCCGATCCGATCCTGCGCATGAGCCTGTTTGGCAGCCGCCAGGCGGTGCTGGCCAATCTTCTCTCGGCCGGCGCCGGGCTTGGTGAGGCGGGGCTGGTCTTCCTGCCAGCCCTGGCCATTGCGGCGCTTGGTCTGACCGGCTCGACGGCCAGCTTTATGCTGATGCCGGTGGTGCTGGCGCTGTCGGTGGGCGCACCCACGGCCGGACGCTACCTGGATCGTTACGGCTCGAAAGTGGTTGTCATCGCGGGCACGGCGCTGCTGGCCCTGGGCATGGCGGTGCTCGGCCTGGGCGCAACCAGCCTGGCGCTGTTCATCGTGGCCGGCGCCCTGATCGGGTTGGGGCTGTCGGCCCTGCTTGGTGCGCCGGTGCGCTACATCATGCTCAACGAGGCGCCGGCCGCCGACCGGACCGCGGCGCAGGGGGCCGTCACCCTGTTTGCCAGTGTGGGTCAGCTGGTGGGCGGTGCGGCCATCGGCGCGCTGATTGCCTCGCAGGGGGGCAGCGTGTCCGGTTACAGCCAGGCCTACCTGGTCATCAGCGGCGTGGCGCTGGTGCTGGTTCTGATGGCGCTGGGGCTCAAGGATCGTTCGGCGGAGCGGGCGACGGTGCAGGGCCACATGACCGCTGGCGCTTAGACGCTAATTGCTGACTGCAACGAACTGCGTTACCAATGTACTGGGCCGGGACGAGTACGAGTACGAGTACGAGTACGAGTACGAGTAGGACGGCACTCGTACTCGTACTCGTACTTGATCGTTGCCGTCGATCTCAGTCGAAGCGGGAGACTTGCCACGACGGGCGCGAAACCACGAATGGTGGCCGCACAAGTTCGCGATCTTCGCGGCTTCGCGTGAAAACCGTACGAAAGGACAACCGATGGCCGAGAGCGAACCGCTCGTCACGCGTGACCGTATCATCGAGCAGGCGACGCGTTTGTTCGTCACGCGGGGTTACCACGCAATGTCGATGCGCGAGATTGCCGAGGCGGTCGGTGTAACCAAGGCCGCGCTCTATTACCACTTCAGCGACAAGGAAACCCTCTTCCTGGCGGTCCTCGCGGCCAGCCTGGATCGACTGGAAGTCATCGTGCGTGAGGCCCGTGCGGCCGGCGGCACGACGCGTGCCCAGGTCGGACGGATCGTGCGCGGCATCTTTGGCCAGACCCCCGACCAGCGGGCGATCGTGCGCCTGGCGCGCCAGGAGATGGCAACACTCGGGGCGCAAAGCCTGGCGCAGTTTGGCGGTCTCTACCGTGACAAGTTCATCGGCCAGGTGGAAGCGACCCTGGCCGAGGGCGTGGCGCGGGGTGAGCTGCGCGCCCTGGACGCGCACCAGGCGACGTGGCTGCTGTTGGGGATGATTTCGCCGTTTCTCGATGCCTCGTCCGAGCTGGACATTCGTGCCACCGACGCGGCGGCTGCGTTGGCGTTGACCGTCTTCTTCGATGGCGTGGGTGCGTGACGTGGCGGTGCTGCATCGATGCGGTCACTCAACGTCCCAGGCATCATCGCCGCTGCGGTGGTGAGTGGCTTCCAGCGATAGTCCTCGCGCGGAGAGCCCACGGTCGAGCCGACTTACTCTGTCAGCGCGGCTCTCAGGTCCTCATCCAGCCTCGCCAGATCGACCAGAATGGCTCCAGCCGCCTCTGCCTCGCTGCGCGCGGCGTCTGTGAAGCCCGCGCGGGCAAAGTAGGCGAAGTGTACGTGCCAGTCTGGTCCGGGTACAACCTTTGGCGCCTTCTCGATCAGCTCGCGCACCACGGCTCGATCGACCGGGTTAGCGCCCCATTTGCACTCGCCGAGCAGAATGGCGCGATCCTGCCAGTTGACCGTAGACGATCACCAGGTGAGCGCCGCGTTCGGCCTGGATCTCATCGAGTCCCGGAATTCACGCTGCCGGTCCACGAAGCGCGCCATCGCCCCCTCCTCTGCAAAATCACCATGAGCAGATTATAAGAATCTGCTCATGGTGATTCTACCGCAGGTCCGTCCGACGCGCAAGCGCTGGGGCTTGTATGAGTGCCACCGGCCTGGGCCCATTTGTGGGTCACGTCATTCAGTCTTCTAGCCCGGTGATGCGGTCGAATATGAGATCGGCACAGAGAACGCAAGCTGCACGCACGCGTTGCCAATCTTGCCAGCGCACGGCCAGGTTCTTGTATTCCACCAGGTTGACTTCATCGAGATCATAGGGCAGTGGCTGTGCAAGCTGGATCTGCAGCTGCTGCAGGGCAGATTCAGCATTTGGCTGTGGATAGAGGCGGTCAAAGGCACGCAGCGCCTCCGCGGTGTGATCCTCTCCAAGATGGTCCACCAAAGCGGCAAAGTCCAGGTAGTCCCGCGTGGCATTGCGTCGCAGAATGAGCACCCCCTTGATACGGAGCATCTCTGCTTCGGTGGGCAGCGTGATTTTCTCTTCGCCTACCTCGATCTGGGTTACTTCCAGCGGTATGTCTCTGATCAGCTGCCGCACGCCGGTTTCGATGCCGTCGAGACTGCCGAGAATCTGCACCGGACGTGTCACGCGTGCGGTCTGCCAACCGGCCACGGCTTCGAGCTCGGCCAGCACCTGGTCGAACCGCAACCGCAGATCGCTGACGACGTGATCGGCGTCGGCGGAAAGACGATGGCGGGCATAGGCTGCGGAGGCGGTGCCACCCACCAATACCGCATCCGGCACGATACGCTGCAGGTGGGCCGCGGCGGCCAAAATCCGTTCCCAGTCAGGGAGTAGTTCGTCCGGCATAATGGTTCCAGAAGTGATAGCGCTGCGCGTACGGATCCGCAGTGTGCGCAGCGCAGACGCGCAGAATCTTCGCCCGTACCGATGGGTCGGTGAGCAGGGCGGTGCGCAGGGCCGCCCAGTCCTGGCGCTTGCCCCGGCCAATGATGTCGTCGATAGCAGCCAGGCTATAGTCCTGGTGCGTGAGATGGCGGTGCTGCATCGATACGGTCACCCAATCGAAAGGTTACTCATATTGTACCACTTCCCGGTGCAATGTGCAGAACGGGTGCCGCCTTGCTGCACCACGATTCAGAAGCATCGACATCCGCGTGGACCGGCCGCGCCCCGCAGCGCCAGGTGACGGCCAAGGCCGGCGTTGCCATGGGTTTTCGACAGCCGATGTTGCGCCGTGGTGACTTTTCGCTTGGGTCGCAGTCCAATAGGGCGGAGGTAAACCCAGATATGAAAATCGCAGTTCTTGGTGCCACGGGCGGGGTTGGCCGGCACGTGGTGGAGCAGGCCCTGGATGCGGGTCATGCCGTCACGGCCCTGGCGCGCAATCCAAAGAAGCTTGAACTGGCCGATCCCCGCCTGGTCGTCGTGACGGGGGATGTCCTCGACGCGGCAAAAGTCGAAGAAACCTTGCAGGGCGCCGATGCGGTCGTTGTTTCGTTGGGGAGTACCAGCCCCAACCCGGACTACATCGTCTCGCAGGGCACGCAGGTGATCGTGGCAGCGATGCAGCGCCTGGAACAGCCGCAGCGCATCGTGGTCGTAAGTTCGATTGGCGTGGGTGACAGCAAGGACCAGGTGCCCTTTGCCTTCAAGCTGCTGATGATGAGCGTTCTCAGGAAGCCGATGGAGGACAAGGAACGCCAGGAGGCGCTGGTCAAAGCCAGTGATCTGGATTGGACGATCGTGCGTCCCGGGGGTTTGACCGATGGGCCGGCCACGGGTGTGTACCAGGTCGGAACCGACGGCAAGGTCCAGGCGGGCCAGATCGCGCGCGCCGATGTGGCTGCCTTTGTGCTCAAGCAGTTGAGCGACGATACCTATGTGCGCCAGACGCCGGCGATCAGCTGAGAGGCCGCCGCGCCGATTTGTGTTGCGCATTATCGACAGGATGAACAGGATTGACAGGCGCCAGCTCTGGCCAGCACAGCTGCCAGTGCCCGAAAGTCCAACGCTGCAGCGTGTGTGAGTCCGGCTAGAACTGTGAGTCGCCGTCCAGCCAGGTTCGGTCCTGGTGGATGTCGTGCGCCAGGTCGGGGTCATCGGCGCCGGTGAAGGGCAGTGTCAGCGCTTCGGCCTTGTGCGCGGCCTGGCTGGCCTGCATGCGCTCTTCTTCGATGCGCCAGTGCTCGTCGTAGCCTTCAGGATCGTACTCATCCAGCAGGCTGAAGTCGGGCGCCAGGCCGAAGGACCAGCCGTGATCGTGGTCTGGATCGGCCGCCATACCGGCCTCGGCCTCCGTCCGCATCGCGGCGCAGATTGCACAGTCGTCCTCGAACATGTCGCCCAGTCTGTCGCCAGGAATGGCATTGTCGAAACCCAACGCCTCGTTACGAATCACCCGTTTGGCTGGGACATTCATCATCCAGCCCGGCACTGATCGTCATCGTGCGCTAATACACATCGCCATGTCCACCCACGTTGATCAGGATGATCTCGTGCTCGCGCAGCTCCAGTTCCAGGGTGATGCGGTACTGCAGGGTGATGGCGACCGCATGCAGACCCTCCAGACGCCCCTCCAGCGTATGCAACCGCAGCGACGGATGAAAGGGGTCTCGCTCCAGCAGAGCCAGTGTCTTATGGTAACGGTCGAGCCGGTCGGGATGGCGCTTTAGGAATCGTTTTTCGATCTTCTCATAGCTCTCGGTGAAGATCAGATCATAGGCCATCGGCCAACTCATTCTCAATGCGGGCAATATGCGCATCGGCGCTCTCGCGTCGGTAACGGCCAGCTTCTACATCGGCGCGCGCCTGCCCCCATGCGGCCGCGATCTCGCACTCGCGTAGGAAGTCGTAGTGAGCGATGTCCATCACCACGTAGCGGGGCTTGCCCCGCACGCTGATCACAACTTCCTGGGCCTCTTGCAGCAGACGCTCGATATCGGAAACGCCCTTCGTTTTCAGGTCGTTGGCGGTGACAACAGGCATCGGTTACCTCTTTTTCGGGCATACGATTTAGAGCACGATCAATAGTACGATTATAGGTCGATTCGCCGTGCTGTCAAACGGCGATCCCAGGCTGGCCTACATCGAGCAGCGTGGCCAGCAGGGCAGTTGCGAGAAGATGGGTCGCGTGGTGACAAGATCGTTGAGGCGGACCGACTGCCGGATGGCGCCAATCTTGCGTCAGGGTGAGCTGCCTGCCGAGTGATCTGGTCGAAGCGTTTGGAGCACGAAGCGTTTGGAGCACGAAGCGTTTGGAGCACGAAGTCGCGAAGGTGTACGAAGATCACGAAGCGCGAAGACACGAAGACACCGGCCGCGGGGAGCGCCTTCGCGCCTTCGTGATCCAAACCTCGCGCCATCCCTACTCCTCCCGCAACCCCTCCAACGTCGCCGCATCAAAAACCGCCTTCGGATCCGTGCCTGCGCGCAAGACCTCGACCCATTGCGTGCGCGTCGCAATAAGTTTCGCGGAAGCGACCGTTGCTTTCCATTGTGCGATCGCAAACTCGAAATCCGCGATGGCCCCTGACACATCGCCCGTCAACGCCCGCGCCAGGCCGCGGCTATCGCGAATGTTACCGTCCTCCGGCGCCAGTTTGACCGCGGTATCGCAGGCATCCAGCACCAGGGCCGCGTGATTCCATGTGGCGCCGCGCCAGCAGAGGTCATTCCAGTCTTGGGCGGTGGCATTCGGGTCAGCCAGCGGCCAGCTTGCTGCTGGCGAAGCGCAGCGCCTGTTCCTGAATGTCCAGAATACGTTGTGCCAGCGCTTGCGGCTCAATTGCGAGCGTAGGATCGAGCTTCAGCGCCCCTTGCAAAGCCTCGACCGCCGCTGGGATGGCGCCGGCGCGCGCCAGCGTCTGTCCTTGCTCGACCAACGCCAACGCCCGGGCCCGGGCCATCAAGGGTTTGAGCACAGATTGATCCAGCAGTTCGACATCCGCTCCAACCCCGAAGCGCCGGCGCTCTGCTGTGGTGAGCAGGGGTGCGGGCCTAGAAATACGGTCGATCGCTTCCAGCAGAACCTGCTCCGGCGCATCCCACAGGCGCACCGTGCCGTTCTCCCCGCCCGAGACGATCTGCCGCCCATCCGGGCTGAAGCCCACCGACCAAACACCGCAGTTGCCAAACTGTTCACAGCCATGGCCGGCCAGTTGCGCTGCCTCCGCGCCGCTGGCCACATCCCACAGGCGCACCGTGCCGTCCTCCCCGCCCGAGACGATCTGCCGCCCATCCGGGCTGAAGCCCACCGACAAAACCCAACCGGCATGGCCGAAGAGGAGCTTCTGCGGTTCCAGATCCGCGGCACGCCAGAGGCGGATCGTCCCATCCGCCCCACCTGAGACGATCCACTGGCCATCGGGGCTGAAGGCGACGCTGTGAACCGCGCCCTGGTGGCGGCGCGCTACTGGCGGGAAAGTTTGCTGCCGGGGCGCAGTGCTCAAGGCAAAGCGCAGAGCCCGGTCGGTGTTGACGGTCAAATCCGTGAGCACGGCGTCCCGGGCCAGGATCAAGGCCAGGTCGCCGGGCTGCTTGTCGGCGCGAATGAGGAGTTGGCTCTGCCCGGCCAGGTTCTCGGCCAGGACGCGGCGGGCCTGGGCATCCGCGCGCAACTTTTCCTGTTCGGCTTCGGCCGCATTCTTGTCGGCAAGTTCCCGTTGGTTATCGGCGATTTGCTGCCGCTCTTGCGCCGCTCGTTTCTGCCGTTCCGCATCGGCGGGGCTGGCCTCGGCAGTCGCTAGGGCTGCAACAGCTTCCGCTTCGCGCGTCAGGGCCAGCGCCGCCAGCCCATCTGCCCGGCGTTTCTCTATTTGCGCCTGTTGGTTGCTGGACAGGGCAAACCCTGCCGCAACAAAGGCCAGCACGGCCACGGCCAAAGCAGCAATCCCCAGGATGCGGATCAACCGGCTCTGCCGCCGCTCCCGCTCGACCACCGCTTGCGCCCGCCGGCATGCGCCCAGGAACTCCTGCTCCACGGCCTCCAACGGCTCTGTCTGTTGCGCGGCCCAGGCCTCGGCCTCGGCCAGCGCCTCCCCACTCAACAGCAGCCCATCCGAGCGGCCCTGCTCATTCCACAGCGCGGCCTGCCGCTGCAACGCGCTCAGGTGGCCGGCAAACCAGGCGGCGTTGTTGGCCCGGATCGGCTCCACGAAGCGGTCATGCACCAGCTCGATCCAGGTATCCCCGCCGCGGGCCTCGCTGCGCACCAGGAAGCGCTTCTGCAGGGCGCGCACCACCGCGTTGGGCAGGCCGACGGTCTCGCTCTCGTCCTGGTGCACCAGTCCGCGCGTGCCTGCTTCGGTGATCAGCTCGGCGTCGAACCAGGCCCGCATCTGCCGTTCGCTCACACCTGCTGCGGCCGGGGGGGCGGGTGACAGGTCATGGGCGCGGCAGGCCAGCTCCGCGCCCGGCGCAGCCTGCGGGATGATCCCGTTGGCGTGGGCGGGCGCACGGCCCGCCAGCAGGTTGGCGTGTCAGAGGTCGGGCAGCAGGGTCAGCCGCACACCGGGGGGCAGCGCCAGCGCCGCGAAGAGGTCGTCTCAGAAGAAATGGCCGTCGTCGGTCATATCCTCCGACTGGCTGAAGAGCAGGCCGGGCCGTTTCCGGCGTGTCGCCGTCGAAGAAGCCGTGGCCGCTGACGTGCAGAAAGACCGAGCCCTCTCGCCAGCCAGCCACCCGCCGGCCGGCCGCCTGCAAGGTCGCCAGCACCAGCGGGCGATCCAGCGGGCCGTGCAGGCTGAGGATTTGGTCCGCCGCCAGGCCGCGGGCCAGCAGCGCTTCGGTCATGGCGGCCTGGTCGCGCCGCATAGCGGTTTCGCCGGGCTGCGGCGCGGCGAGGAGGAGGGCGAGGCGGTTGGTATGGTGCGGTTGTGGCATGGATGCACTCCTACGGCTTGACAATATCCATCTGTTGAATATCATATACGATATGAGATACGTGCTTGACACCGACGTACTGGTCGCTGGCCTGCGGAGCCAAACAGGCGCTTCGCGACAACTGCTGGCTTTGCTGTACCATGGACGCTATCAGGCTGTTGCCAGCGTCGCCATGATGCTTGAGTACGAATCGGTGCTCACCCGTCCTGAGAACTTGAGCGCGTTTGGCCTCACAGAGGGTGAGATCCAGCGTTTTCTGGATAGTATGTCGTTGCTGATCACCCAGGTCACGCCCTTCTTTCTGTGGCGGCCACAGCTACGGGATCCGGCCGACGAGCATGTGCTCGAAGCCGCCGTGAACGGCGCGGCGGACGCGATCATCACATTCAACCAGCGTCATTTTCAAGCGGCTGCCGCCAGATTCGGCATCGCCGTGCTGCGGCCCGGTGATGCACTCCGGAGATTAGAAGAATGACAACCGTGAGCAATTATGCCTTGCGCCTGCAAAGCTCCCTCCTGGACGAACTGCGCGTCGTCGTCGAGGAGGAGGGCACAACCCTCAACCAGTTCATCAACGTGGCCGTGGCCGAGAAGTTGGCCGCGTTGCGCACCGAACGCTACTTCCGGGAGCGCGCGGCCCGCGCCAATGCGGCGGATTTTCTGGCCATTTTGGGGAGGGCGGGGACGGACGTGGCCATTGAGGGAGATGAGTTGCCTGAAACCTAACCGGCCATGTTCGCCGCTACCACCACGCCGGATGTGCCTCCTCCGCCAGGGTGCGCAGGCAGCGCACCCGGTCGGCGCGGGCGTTGGCGGTGGCGAGGAGGAGGACCGGTATAGGCGAAGCGATCATAGGGTTGTCTTGCCCAGATCAAAGTCCAACCGAACAATCCCCGCCGGCGCGTCCACGACGATGGCCTTGTAGCGCGCGCCGGCGCGGGTGAGGAGGAGGTCGAAGTTGCGGTAGGTGGTGAGGGTCATGGCTTTCTACTCAAGCCCATAGCGCTGTCGATCTTCGGGCGTCAGCAGCGGTGGATCACGCTGAATCAGGCGACCTGCTTCAGCCAGACGATCAGCAGTACCAAGATTAGTAGCAGTTTCGTAGGGATCGTAAGTGACGATATGCTTCCCATCGGGGCCATAGATCGCGGGGAAGCTTGCATCGCTGCTGCCGCTGAACAAGGCGATCAGGTGTCCGCTCTTAATATCCCATATACGGGCGATTTCATCATTACCGGCTGTGATGATTTGTCTGCTATCTGGACTGAAGGCCGCGGACCACATAGGCACACCATGGTCGATCACAAGCCGGCGCATTTCCTGACCCGAGCTAACGTCCCAGATTCGTATCGTTCCGTCATCGCTGGCTGTGGCGACTAGCTTGCCATCTGAGCTGTAGACTACCGAAAAAACCAATCCGGAATGTCCCGAAAGTTGACGCACTATATGCCCTGATCTGGCATCCCAGATGCCCACCCATCCGTGGCCGTTCGAAATGTCGATATCCTCATCTTCCACACTGGCGGCGATCAGTTTGCCGTTCGGGCTGTAGGCCGCCGTCAAGAATCGACAAGGGTAGGAGTTAACCATAGCGACGCAACCAGAGGGCTGCGTAAGTTGGCGAACCTCTTGCCCGGACTTGACATCCCATAGGCGGGCCGTGCCGTCAGCGCCAGCGGTGACGATTTGGGTGCCGTCTGGGCTAAAGGCTGCCGAGTTCACTTCGTTGGTATGACCACTGATTTGAAGCACTTCCTGTCCCGTGCCGGCGTCCCAGATACGCGCAGAGTGATCGCCACTGGCAGTAATGATCTGCCTGCCATCCGAATTGAAGGCTGCCGAATACACAGCGCCGGTGTGGCCTGTGAGCACACGCACGATCAGACCGGTCGTTGCATCCCAGATTCGGGCGGAATTGTCAGTACTGGCGGTGACAACATACTTTCCATCCGGACTGTACCTTGGCGAAGTGGTGAGATCAGTATGACCGGTGAGAACCTGCGTTTCCTGTCCCGTGTCGACATTCCAGATGCGAGCAGTGTGGTCAGCGCTGGCGGTGACAACCTGCTTGCCGTCCGGGCTAAACGCTGCCGAGGTAACCCAGTTGGCGTGGCCACCGATAAGAGTCAGGTCTTGCTGAGTTCTCGCATTCCAGATACGGACCGTGCCATCGGCACCGGACGTAACAATCTGGGTGCCGTCGGGACTGAAGGCTGCGGAAATAACACCGCAATTGTCAAACTCATCGCAGTTGTGGCCCCTCAGTACGCGCAATTCCTGCCCCGTAGCCGCATCCCAGATGCGAGCAGTCCCATCATCCCCGGCCGTCACGATCTGGCTGCTGTCTGGGCTAAATTCCGCCGAATTGACCCGACCGAAGTGACCCTCGAGTGGACTGACACCCTGTACTTCCTGACCGGTGTCGGCATCCCAGACACGGACCGTGTCAATACCGGCAGAGACAATATACCTGCCGTCGGGACTGTATACCGCCGAGAGAACCGAGTCGGTGTGACCGATTAGCTGACGCACTTCTTGTCCGGTGTTGGTATCCCAGATAACGATTAGCGTATAGTCACCAGCGGTGATTATGTACTTACCATCCGGGCTGAAAGCCCCGATATTTCCACCGGTGACTTGACGCTCTTCCTCTCCAGTGGCTGCATCCCAGATGCGGATGGTGCCATCTCCGCTGGCAGTGATGATATGCTTGCCGTCCGTACTATAGGCCGCCGAGCCCACATAGTCGGTATGATCGTCAAGTTGACTGACTTCCCTTCCCGTGCCCGCATCCCAGATCCGGACTGTGTTGTCTTCACCGGCGGTAACGATCTGCGTACCATTGGGACTGTAGGCTGCGTCAAATACCTGACCAGTATAGCCGGTGAGTTGATGCATCTCCTGCCCCATAATCACATCCCAGATTCGCGTTGTGCCATCACTGCCAGATGTAACGATGTGCTTGCCGTCTGGACTGTAGGCCGCCGACCCGACCCAACCGGTATGGCCGTTGAGTTGGCGCACTTCCCAGTTGGCTCCCGCGTCCCAGATACGGGCGGTACCATCATCACCGGCAGTAAGGATGTACATGCCGTTGGGGCTGTATACCGCCGAGTTGATGCTGCAATTATCAGTCTCACCATTGACACCGTAGCTGGTGCCAATCTTACAGCCGTGACCATTGAGTTGCCGGATTTCTTTGCCGGTCTCTGCGTCCCAGATGCGAGCGGTCCTATCGCCGCTGCTTGCGGTGATGATGCGTTTGCCATCTGGACTGTATACTGCAGAACTGACTGCGCATTTACCGCCCTCATCACAACCATGACCGGTGAGTTGGCGGACTTCCTGTCCAGTAATCACATCGAAGATGGTAGCAGTGCCGTTGGAGTTGGCGGTGACGATGTGTCTGCCGTTCGGGCTATACGCTGCCGAATTGACCCCAAAGACGTGGCCAGTGAGTTGGCGAACCTCCTTTCCTGTCGCAGCATCCCAGATTCTGACGGCACCGCCAAAGCTCGTGGTGACTATGTACTCGCCGTTCGGACTGTACGCTGCCGAATTGACCCCAAGGGTGTCGATGGTGAGCTGGCGGACCTCCTTTCCCATCGCCACATCCCAGATTCGGGCAGTACCATCATCACTGGCAGTGACGACATACTTGCCATCCGGGCTATACATCACCGAACTGAGGTCGCCGCGATGGCCGCTGAGGATATGCATTTCCAGACCTGTCGCTGCGTCCCAGATGTGGGCCTTCTTGTCGGCACCCGCGGTAACAATGTACATGCCATCCGGGCTATACGCTGCCATGAGACTACACCAAGACCGGTACTCACAGTTATGCCTCAGTTGGCGAACCTCCAACCCCGTGGTCGTATCCCAGATCCAGGCTATCCCATCGCTATCGGCGGTGACGATGTGCTTGCCATCCGGGCTGTACGCCGCCGAATGGACTTGGGAAGTGTGGCCGCTGATCATGTGTACTTCCTCGCCCGTGGCCGCCTCCCAAATGCGTGCAGTCCCATCATCGCTGGCGGTGACGATGGTCTTGCCGTCGGGGCTGTACGCCGCCGACTTGACCCAACTGGTATGGCCGTTCAGTTGGTGGACTTCCTGTCCTGTCGTTGCGTCCCAGATGCGGACGGAATTATCAGAATGAGCAGTGACGATGTTCTTGCCATCAGGCCTATACCTCGCCAACAAGGCTTCATTGGTGGGCAGCCTCGTCTGTATGGTGAATCGGTATAATTCCTCTCCTGTGGTCGTATCCCAGATCCGGGCTATCCCATCGCTTTCGGCGGTGACGATGTGCTTGCCATCCGGGCTGTACGCCGCCGAATTGGCAGCATACGCTTGCAGGCGGCGCAGCTCGCGCCCAGTGCTGGCATCCCAGATAACAACCTGGTCACCGACACTCAGTACTTGTTCGCCATTCGGACTGAACACTACCGATTTGATGGTGCCTCCGAGTTCCCCCCAATCACTGAGCGTACGCACTTCCTGCCCAGTATCTGCATCCCAGATGATGATACTTGAATAGTCGCTACCGGTGACAATGGTCCTACCGTCCGGACTGTACGCCGCCGAATACAACCTGACGTTGAACCGGCTGAAGAAATCGTTGGTGAGCCGTCGGATCTCTTTTCCAGATCTGGCATCCCAGATGCGTGCAGTTTGGTCTATGCTGGTAGTAACGATACGTTTGCCGTCTGGACTATATGCTGCCGAGGTAACGCTTCCGGTGTGGCCGGTGAGCAAACGCATCTGCTTCCCAGTTACTACATCCCAGATGCGGGCAGTCTGGTCGACACCGGCAGTAACGATCTGTTTGCCATCAGGACTGAATGCGGCTGTGTTGATATCGCCGACGTGATGATGGCGCGGGAGAGTCATGCGCCAGCTCGAGGCCTCAGCTCGTTCTGTTGCGGCTTTAAGGGCAGAATCGCTGTTGTCCGCCACGTAACCATCCATCGGCCAGGTGGTCAGAACGGCTTGGCGAGCCAGGAGCAGCGCCAATGAGGGATCGAAGATCGGCTGGGAAAGCTCAACTTGCACCCCGGCTGCCAGCTCACCTGCCTGAGCTCGGCGCGTCTCATGTTCTGCCTCGGCCTGCTTCCGTTGGGCCGTGTCGCGTTGCGTATTGGCCTCGCTTCGCTGCACTAAGGCAAAAACGGTTACGGCGCTGAGTATGATCATCACGAGGCCAGTGATCGAAACCACCCTTTGCCAAAACCTGGCCCGCGCCCGCACGCTGGTCCGCACAAAGACCAACTCCGCCCCGTTCAGCCATTTGGTGTTTGTTGGGGTGTCGGTCTTCGGGGCCAGAACCTGGCTGGCCCAGCGGAAGCGTCCTCGCAGTCCCTTCTGTTTGCTATCCGTTGGCCACAGGGTTTCCTCCACCTGCGGCAGACGCGGGTCTTTGTCCCACAGCAGGCCGGGCTTAGCTTCCGGCGCCGCCTTGCTCCATTCGCCAGCCGCCTGCGCCAGCCGGCGCTGCAAGGGCAGGTACTCCTCCGCCTCCTTCTTCCAGCGCAGCAGCTTGTCCCACGCCAGCACCAGCGCATCGTGCGCCGGCTCGACGTAGGCCTCGCCCTGCGCGCCATCGAGGGCCTGTCCTGAGCCTGCCGATGGGTCAGAGGTGCCGCGTACCAGCAGGCGGGCGGCCACCAGCCGGTCGAGTACGGTCTGGACGCGGGCGTTCTCTTCGGTGGTCGGGTATGCCAGCTCGCTCAGCGCCACGCGTCGCCGCGCCAGCTCGCCGCCCTCGACCGCCACCATGCGCAGCATCAAACGCTGCATCTTCAGCCGATGCGCATCGTCGGGCAGCCGGTCGTACTCCTCGGTGGCGCGGTTGCGCAGGGAGCCGACCACGCCGCCCAACGCCTTGTAGTCAGCACCGGACAGCGCCCGGTCGTCGCGGCCGCTTTGCACGTATTTGACGTACAGCTCGCTCAGGGTGAAGGAGAGCAGCGGCAGCGCGCCGGGGGTTTGGATCACCTCCTTGATCAGGTCGTCCACCAGCTCCGGCGGGTCGAAGTAGAGTACACGCACCGCGGCCGGCCCTTCGATCACCTGGCGCAGGTCCTCGATGTCCATGGGCGGCACGATGTAGCGGGCCGGCGGCTTGGCAAGGCGGGCCGATTGCCAGAGGTTAGCCAGGGGAGAGCCCTCCTGAGTAAACTGCGGCTCGAAGTCGGTGCGCAGGGTGATGATCAGGCGCAAGGCGGCGGGCTGCTGTTCCACGGCCGCGGCCAGCAGGCGCAGGAAACGCTCCCGCTCGGCGTCATCCCGGCAGAGGGTGGCCAGCTCCTCGAACTGGTCGATGGTCAGCACAAGGCGCTCGTTGGGATGCCCCTCAGCCCAGCGGGCGATGATGTGGGCGAGGTCCAGACCTGGGAGGTCTCCGAGACCTGCCAGGTTTTCGGCCAGCTCAGCGCGCAGCAGCGTCTCCAAGGCGCGCACCGGCTGGTCGGTGGGCCGCATGGGGGAGAGGACGCGGTAGGTTTCGTTTGTAGTAGCGACTTCAGTCGCTTCTGCGGGCGCGGGACGACTGAATTCGTCACTACGACCCTCAAGCCGCGGCAGCACCCCCGCCTTCACCAGGCTCGACTTGCCGGTGCCGGATGCGCCCAGCACAGCTAAGAACGGCTGTTGCTCAACCAAGGCTACCAGTTCCTTGATCTCATCCTCGCGGCCGAAGAAGAGTGGGGCATGCTGCTGATCGTAAGACTTCAGGCCACGGTAGGGATTGAGCTCGTCGGTCAGGTCAGGCGCAGGCGGCAGGTTGAGCGGATGGCCGGGCGCGAGGAAGATGAACTCCCCGTTGCGGTGTTTGTTGAGCGGCCAGAGGCCGGGCGTCTGCTCGTGGCTGGCCCGCTCCTCGGCCTGCACCTCCACCTGCTCGCGCAAATAGTGATAGAGCTCGGTGGCGGTAATGACGCCGTCCCTCTTGCCTTTGATCGCCAGGTCGGCTTCGCCGTTGGCCAGCGCTTCGAACAACGCCAGGGCGAAGGGGGAGTGTAGTCGGCTGTCCACGGTCAACGCGCCGCGCTTGGCGTCGCCGGCCAGCACATCCAGCGCTTTCTGGTCGTAGGCAGCCGAGGTGAGCACCTGCCAGGCGGGGGAGCGCAGGTAGCGGTCGTAGCGCTCCTTGTAGATCACTTTGGGCAACGCGCCCATGTGGCGGGTAGCGGACCAGCGAAACGCGCCGGCGAAGCAGCAGTCGAGGATCGCCAGCATGTGGCGGCAGGGCAGCGCGGTCAGCCAGGCGTGCAGATCGGTCATGGCCAGCATGCTGGCGGAGTCGCCGGGGCGAGCGTCCTGGGGCACCAGGTAGCCGCGCGGGCCGTCGTCGCCGTCCAGGGCCACGCCGTGGCCGGCGAAGTAGACCAGCAGGCGGTCGTCGTCGCCCAGGCGGGCCTTGAGTTCGTCCTCGAAGAGGGCGCGCAGTCGCTCCCGCGTCACCGGCTGGCCGGTGGCGGGTTGGGTGAGCAGGATGGTCTCGTAGCCGTGCGCATCACGCAGCAGCCCGCCCAGCCGCGCCGCGTCGTTGACCGCAGTGGTCAGCCGCGGGATGCCGCCGGTGTAGGCGTCGATGCCGATGACGACGGCCAGGTTGTGGTTGAACTGCGGCTGCTGATGTGGCTCCGGCAGGCGGTTGACCAGCACAGCGCGCGTGGCGGAGTTCAACGGTTGGCGTTCTGCGGAGTCAGGCATGAGTTCCTCACCAGATCGGAACGAGCTTGCTTACGGGAAAGGGCAGGCGTTGCATGGTTTCCTGCGGGCGGCGCCTGCTCTCGATTGCTGATCATCGGCGGCCGGTCGCCCCCGCCGGCGCGCTACGGCTTGACGACGCGCACCATCACCTGCGCGGTGATCCAGGCGCGCTCCGGCGCTTGCGTCTTGGGAGTGGCGAGCGATGCCCGGCTGCCATCACCCTCCAGCGGCGGCAGTTGCAGGGTGTCGTAGCTGGTGGTCTCGGTCGTGGCGAACACCTTGAAGATGTCGTCCGCTTCGCGCATGCTAGCCGGTGCGCTGGAGTTGAACGCCGGCAGCGCCCGCTGCCCCCTGCCCTGGTCGAGCAGCAAGGTCTCGCCCGGCCCCAGCTCGAACTGCTTTTGGTCATCGGCCGGGATCAGCCGCTGGATGCTCCAATCCGGGGCCAGGTTGAGCACGGTCACGTTCAGCGTGCGCTGGCGCAGTTCCTCGATATACCAGGCTGCGTCACTGGGCGGATCTTGCATCGGCTCGAACAGGTTGCGGATGCGCAGGTAGTAGAGCTGGCCCTCGGCCACAGCGGGGACGCCGCCCGGCTCGGCGAACGGCTCTTCCTCCGTGCGCAGCAGCTTCACCTCCAGTTTGCCCGCCAGCCGCGACAGCGTGTCCGGGCTGCCCAGCTCCAGCACGTTGCAGTACCTGGCCAGGTGATCCAGGCGATAGACCACCTCGTCGGGGTCATCCAGGGGCACGGCGCTCACGTTGGCCAACGGCCGGCCGCCGCCGTCGCGCAGCTCGTAGGCCCCGGCCGCGTTGAGGCCGACCTGGAAAGCCGCCGCTTCACCCTCCGCAGCCAGTCGTATGAAACGACCCTCCCAGTGTTGGATGGCGGCTGTCAGGCCGGCCAGGGCCTCTTCCTGGACCTCAGCTGCTGCCGGCCCACCTCGCGCCCATCGTACAGCCCGTTGTTGTCCCTGGCCCGGATCGAAGAGCAGCGCCTGTGCGCCCGGTTCGGCGGCAGCCTCGTCGTCCAGGCGCCGCACGACCTCGGCCCATGACTCGGCGTCATGCACCTCGGTCAGCTTGACCACTGCGATTCGCTGGTCGGTCTGTTCGAAGTCGGTTACACCCCGGCGGTAGACGAAGTACTGGGCGCCGCTGCCGGCGCCGGTGGCCTGGCCGGTGTTCAGGCGCAGGCGGTCGTCCTGCACTTCCAGCACGTTGACGCCGATGGGCAGGGTCAGGCGGGCGCCGTCGAACACGGCCCGGTCACCCACCCCCTGCAGCTGCGGCGTCTGGCTGGGAAACGCACCATGCACACGGGCCACGACCTGCTGATGCACCATCTCCCAGTTCAGGCTGGGGTTCTGCAGGGCGTACCACAGCCAGTAGGAGAGCGCGCCGTGGCGTTTGCCGTTGGGCGATCTGTACTCCAGCGCCAGCTCCAGCGCGCGGCACGCCGCCAGCAGGGTGTAGCCGTTGGGCTCGGACAGCCAGCCGCTGGCTGCGGCAGCCGCGCGCGCGCCGCCGGCCTGGCCCAGCCAGCTCGCCGTCAACTCTGCGGGCGGCGCCACCAGGGTGGTCGGTGTACGCTGCACCTCGTCCGGCTCCAGGCCGCCGCGCGCGGTCGCATCTTCCTCTGCGCCGCGGGTCGCGCCGCCGGAATGGCAGCTATCCAGCACTGCGGTGACGATCAACTGCCGGTCGACCAGCTCTTGAAGCAGGTAGGCCAGCTCCAGATCGCGCAGGTAGCGGTCTTCGGGCTGCTCCTTGTTCTCGATCTGCCCGTAATCGGTGGGGACGAGCGACTCGTCGTAGACCCCGTTACCCGCGCCTTTCACTTCAGGGTAGAGGGTGAGCGCGCGACCGCCGTGGCCGGAGTAGTGGATGTAGACCTGGTCGCCCGGCTGTGCGTCCTGGGCCAGGCGGCGGAACGCAGCGACGATGTTGGCCTTGGTGGGCCATTGCTGGCGCGGTTCCTGCGGCTCGCTCCCCCAACCGCTGGCGGTCAGCTTGATGATGCGCTCGCCGGGCACGTTGAGCCGGGTGCGCAGGAACTCGTCCATCAAGGTGATGTCGTTGACGCAGCCACCCAGGCTGAGGTAGTTGGGCAGACCGGGGATGGTTCGCCCCATGTAGAAGTCGACGCCGATCAACAGCGCCCAGAGGGTGGGGGTGGTTTGGGTAGTCATGGTAGCCTCCTGTAAGTGTAATGAGATGTGATCCGGTTGTGCACGCCCTGGCTGACCTGGATTGGGAAAAGCCCACAACTTCCAGAACAGACCGGCGCCAGCTGGCGGTCGCGGAACCGCCCAGTGTTGAGCATGAGCTTGTACTCACGTGAGATGATGGGGCGGTTGGCTGGTGTTATGGGTGCCTCCTAAGATTGGGTAGAAGAGAAAAGGGCATAGACCGAAATGAATGTGCGTTCTCAGGCGCCGCTCCAGGTGCAGCCGACCGCGTCCTCTCGATGCGCAGCCGTTGTTACAGTCCGCACCGGCCGGTGTCGCGCTGACCTGGCTGGCTGTGGCGTAGGGCCTGATAGTCTATCTGAGACCAAAGCCCACCTCCTCGGACGGTAACAGAACCTTTACATCGCGCTGGATAAGCCTCTCACTCACCGCCAGGATCCCTTCCACCGTGGCGGGCCAGATGTGCAAGTATCCATCTTGATCCAGACTTGCCACATGCTTTCCATCCGGGCTGAATCTCACGCGTGACACCCTTACGTCATGTCCGTTATAGGTGAACAGCAGATCTCCGGTGCGCGCATCCCAAACACGAACACGCTTGTCATCATCGGCCGAGACAAGGCGATTCCCATCGGGAGAGTACGCCGCATCGAATACGTATACGTCGGGACGTGTGAGCTGGTTTACCTGCTTCCACGTTTTGGTATCCCACACCACAATCCCTGATGAGCCCGCTGCTACGAAAACCCACTTTCCATTAGGACTGAACTCGGCTCTGCCTATTTCGTAAAGCCAGTCGCTGGCAGAGGGCACTTGTTTACAGGTTTGCGTATCCCAGACTTGCACCCACCCTCCGCCCGTGCTCACCATTTGCGAGTCGTCCGGGCTGAAGGATGCGAACCCTGTGTGCGCCTTGTCTTCATTGAATTTGCACGTCGGCATCGTTGCGCCGATCGTCCAAACCTGAGCTCCTTGCGCGTCCAGATACTGACCGGCATCCGTCTGTCCGTAGCTCGTTGTGATCACAACACGCGAGCCATCGTGAGAGAAGGTCGCTGAGGTCACAGGTCTGCCATCTGCAGACATGGCTTCGCCGACCTGCCTGCCGGTAGATGGGTCTGAGACAAGCGCAAGCCCGTCATTTCCAGCACTGATTACCCTGGTTCCATCTGCGCTGAAACTGACCGAATTGACGGCCCGGCTGTGGCGAGGCAGGTCTCGAATCTGAGCCCCGGTAAAGGCATCCCAAAGCACAACCCGTCCATCTTCGGCGCCCGTAACAAGCCATCTGCCAGTGCTTGGCTCGAAGGCCAGACTTGAAATGCGTGAGTCGGCGTCACTCCAAGTGAGCCAGCGCGTGCCCGAGTCGAGCGCTGCTGCTTTCACCGGACCCAATGACCAAATGTCCACGATTCCTCGGTCCCCACGCGCTGTGGCGGCCAACGTTCCATCTCCGCTGACCGCGATGCTTCTCCCTTCGCTTCTCGTCTGAACCAGCCTTCTCACTTCTTCGCGGGTGACCAGATCCCACAGGGAGACGCGATAATTGAGGTGGAGGTCTTGGAGGCCCGTGAGCAAGTGCAAACCGTCGCGTGTGAAGCTCAAATGGTCGAAGCGCAGGATGCTTTCGGGGTATACTAGCAGCTTTATCGGTGCGTCCCCAGCGTCGGCATTCCACTGGAAGACCTCTTGTGCTTGGCCGGCATATGCTATCAATCGGTCGTCACTCGGGTTAAAGGTGGCCACCCAGACGCCGCCCGGAAGAGACTGACAGCCAACCCGCTTCAGGCTTGCAGCTTCGAAGACGCATACTTGCTGAGTGGACCACCCCCCGCCGATTGCCAGCAGCCTGCTTCCGGCGCCGTCGAACCGGACGCTGTTGATGGGGCCATCGAATAACTTCTGGGTGGCTGGCGCAATTGATGATTTGCGCATCCATACTTTCATTGTCCCATTCTCATCTCCAGCGACCAGCGCTTGAGACGCGTCACTGTAATCGACGGCCGTCACTTTGTTGACCGTGTAAGTTTCCGTCCAGATCACGGTTCCGCCGACCAGGTCCCGGACCTGCACCAAACCGTTGGTGTCTGCGGTTGTAGCATGGGTGCCGTTCTCGGTGATGGCACCAGCCACGGGCAGGTCATCCTGTGCGCTGCCTATGGGCCGGGGTGGGTTGCCGGGTTGGCCCAGATTCCAGCGCAAGATGCGCCCATCGGTTCCAAGAGTCACCAGGGACGATCGGTCTTGCGTGACGGACATGGTCATGACCGGATTCATTTGCCCTGGGGAAATCGGGATCTCTGCGCCGGTGGCTGCATCCCAGAAGTGGTATCCCTGGCCGTCGCTGGTGAACACGCGCTGGCCGGAACAATCGAAAGCCACCGACAACACGGTGCCAGCGTGTTGTCGAAGTGACAGAACGGGGTGCACCGGATTCGGGACAGTCACATCCCATACGTAAACCTGAAGCCCAGACGCGATAACCAATCGGTTTCCCGGTGGGTCGAATGCCAATGGCCCGAACCCTTCAGCAGACTGGGCAGGCAGGAGCGCGGCTTCCTCGGTTTGCAGTCGCCACAAGTAAACCGAACCGTCATCGTTTTCGAGGGCGGCCAGCCTTGCACCTGGACTGAGGGCGAGTGCTCGGAAGGATCTCTCAAATTCAAGAGAAGGAGGAATCTGCTGTTTGGTCCGGATATCATAGACTGCCGCATAGGACCTTTCAGGATTTCTGAGTCGGCCCGCAACCAAGACCGACCTGTCCCCCGGCATGAAAGCTACCCCACTGGCCCCATCAACAGGTAGATTGGCCAATTCCTGTCCGGCTCGAGCGTCCCAGATATAGACTGCGGTACCATTTGCACTTGCGATGCGCCTGTCATCAGGACTCAAGTCAATAGAGGAAACGACTCCCTCCGCACCATGCATCATCACCAGTTGGGTGCCAGTCGCTGCATCCCAGACGCGGATCGTGTCGTTGCGTTGACCGAAGAGGCCGCTGTCGCCGGTGGTCACGACGCGGCGTCCATCGTGGCTGAACCTCACCAGATGAAGAGGTCCCGTATGCCCGATGAGCTGTGTCAGGCGGCGTCCGGTCGCGATATCCCAGACCCGCCCAATATGGTCTCTAGAGTCACCGGTTATCACGAGATCGCCGGCTGGGCTCAAATCTGCACTCCATATGTATCCGTGGGCCTCTGGTGGATAACTCACTACCCAGGGTGGAGCGGTGGAGATGGCATCGAGGAGCGCAGTGGCGGATTGTTCGGAGGCGGTCTTCTCTGGTCCCCAAGTGGCAAGCACGGCGTTGCGAGCCAGGATGAGGGCCAAGCTGTGTGAATAATCGCTAGGCTGGACTAGTTCCTTTTGCGTCAACAGCGTGAATACCGCAGATCGAGAGGCATTGCTTTCGCGTATCGCCTTGGCCTCGTTATCAACCGCCACCCCCCGCTGCCACAAAGCAATCCCACCGAACAGCGCAATCACAACTGTGATGGCGGCAACAAAGGCGAACAGCTTCTGCCGAAAACCGGATCGTTCGCCCACGCTTGCCCGCACGAATGCCAGTTCGTCCCGGTTCACCCAGGCGGCAGCGGCCGGCGCCTCGTTTTTGGGCGGAAAGAGCACGCGCCACTCCCAGCGCAGCCGGTCCAACAGGCCTTCGCCTCGCTTGTCCGCCGGCCACAGCGTCTCCTCCACCTGCGGCAGGCGGGGATCTTCCCTCCACAGCAGCGTCTTTGGTTTTTGCGGCTGCCACTCTTCTACCCGCGCCGCCAGGTCCCGCTGCAAGGCCCACTCGGCGCCCTGCTCGACCAACCACTTTTGCATCTGCGGCCAGGCCGTGATCAGGCCGCTGTGTCCCAATGCTACGTACGGCTCGCCGGCCGCATTCGCCCCCTGCACCACAAGCCCGCAAGCGGCCAAGGCAGCGATGATGTCGCCGGCGCGCCTGGCAGCCTGGTCATCAGGGAACTCGAAATCCGCCTGTCTCGCCCAGTCGCCCACATATTGCCCGGCTTCGACCTTCACCAGCCGCATAAACACATGCTGCATGCTCCTCCGATGGTCCTCGTCGGGCCATTGGTCGTAGAGACCCTGCGCCAGGTCGGCGATCACGCCTTCCACACTGCCCTCGGCTTCGTAGTGGACCCGCGTCAGGGTGCGGTCGCGCGGGTCCGTCCGCCCGGACTTGATACCCGTGGCATGGCGCATGTACATCCGGTGCAGGGCCTCGGTCAGCAGCGGCAGGGCGGCGGGCTGGCCTTCGACCGCATCCAACATGCGGCCGATCAACTGCTCCGACTCCAGGAAGATCATCTTGGCTGCGGCCGGCTGCTCGATGACCTGGCGCAATCCGTCGCGATTGAACGGGTCGTTTTCATCCACCTTGAAACGGTCCGCCGATGGCAGCAGTGGTTGGCTGCTTTGTCCGTCGGCCTGCGCCGGGGTCTCCCAACGGCCGCCCGGCACGGTGAGGACGACGTGGAGCACGTTTGGTTTCGCCGCCCCTTCCAGCAGGGCCCACAGACGAGCCTGCTCTTCGGCTGTGGCGGCCTGGAACAAGACTTCTGCGCAGTCCACCGCCAGCAACAGGCGCTGGCGAGGGTGCTCGTCAGCCCAGGTCGTCGCCAGCCCACCCAGCCAGTTCGTCGCATCGCCGTCGCTGCGGCCTGGCTCCTGCCCCAACGCCTGGCCGAGATGGTCCATCAGGGCCTGCACTGGCGCCGGCGTCTCCAACCGGAGCGGCGGCAGAACCTGCCAGGCCTTCCTGCCCTGGCCTGAACCGGCGGCGACGCCCTCCCGCAGCCGCGGCAGCAGCATGCCCAACACCAGGCTCGTCTTGCCCGAGCCGGAGCGGCCGGTCACGGCCACCAGGGGCTTTGCCTCCACGCGCCTGTTCAATTCCCTGATTGCAGCCTCCCGGCTGGCCTCGATCAGGGCCTGCGCAAGGTCCTGGTTGCCAGATCGCGGCCAGGGATCATGTTCAGGCCCGGTCAGGTCGGGCGCAGGCTCCAACTGCACCTGGGCGCCTGGCAGCAGGAAGACGTAATCGCCTGCCTCGTGCCCCTGGTTGAGCGTCCACAAACCGGGGGTCTGGCTGTCGCCCACCCGGCGATAGAGCGAGTCCGAGATGGTGAGGTACAATTCCGTCGCGGTCACCACGCCATCGCGGCCGACGCCGCGCAGATCTCTGCCCTCGTGCAGGGGATCGGCGGCCAGCGCCTCGAACAGGGCCAGGGCGAACGGCGAATGGTCGGCCCCCTCGTTCGGGTCGCGCTCGCCAACACCGTAGCCGGGGGCGAAGTCACTCGCCTGCTGGTTGTGGGCAGCTGATGTGATCACCTGGCGCGTCTTGCCGCTGACATAGCGCTGCAGCGTCTCCCAGTACAGCGGCGCCGGCAGCAAGGCGCTGCGGGTGGTGGGTGTCTTGGGCATGGCCCCGGCCGAGCAGCAGTCGAGGATGATGAGAACGTGTTGGCAGTCGAGCTCCGCCAGCCGTGTCTGCACCTCGGCCATGGGCAAGAGCTTGCGCTGCGATTCGTCCGGCTCGCGCGGTTGCGCATCCTGGGGGAACAGGTAACCCTTGATGGTGTTGTCGGTGTACTCGGCGTCGCCGTGGCCGGCGAAGTAGAAGAGCACGCGCGCATGCGGGCCTGCTGCCTTTACCTCGGCGGGCAGGAGAGTCGTCAGCAGCTCATGGATCGCATCGGCGGTAGCCTCTTGGTCATAACGTTCGAACAGCTTGTAGCGGTCGAGTTCATCCCGGCGCTGTCTATCATCGCGCAGCAGCGTTGCCAGGTATGCGGCGTCTGCCCGCGCCGTCTTGAGCCCGCGCACGTGTTCATAGTCGTTGATCCCGATCACGACGGCGATATTTGCCTGGAAATGCTGCTGCAGGGCAGCGGCCGGTGTGCGAACGAGTTGCGCCATGTCGAACCTCGGTGGTCATGAACTGGATCGGTCACGCTTGGAGATGGCCTTGGGTGCACACAGGCTGTTTTCTCCTGGAAAGATGACAGGCAGAACGAAATCAGAGTTCATCGCCTATGATGGTGCAGCCACCCTTCAAAGAATAGGCGCACATCCCAGGGCCGGGATTACGTACCTCGGTGGTGATCTCTTTGTTGTGATGATACACGCCGCTAACTTGCCACCGGCTCGGGCGTCGCCACCGGACAATCGATCGCCTCGCGCAGGAACCCGCGCCGCTCGGCGCAGGTGAGGCTGCGCGTGACCCGCGTCTTGCTCAATTCGTACACGTCGGCGGGATCCGTCAGGTAGAGCTGTGCATAACTGCCGGCGCCGGCGAACGCGCCCGGGCTGAACAGCACCAGGCGGCCGTCGGAGGACAGGGTGACCTCCTGCATCCTCCACGGAAAGACCGTGAGCAGCTCGCCGGTTGCCCCGTTCCACAGGCGCGTGCTGCCGTCGGGGCCGCTGGCGGTCAACACCAGGCTCCCGTCAGCAGAAATCCGCACTGTATCGATCACGCCATTATGCCCGCGCAAGGGCGTCGCTGCGCCCGTGGTCAGGTCCCACACGCGCGCCGTCGTGGTGAATCCATCAGGCACCACCAGCCGGCGGCCGTCCTGGCTGAGGCCCATGGCGACGGCGCTGATCGGCGTGCTGCCGGCCGGAAACTCGGCCAGCCTGGCGCCATCGGCTATCGCCCAGATCGTAATGCCGTGCTCGTTCGCCATGATGAGCGCCTGGCCATCGGGCGAAAAAACGAAGCTCGTGCCGCGACCGAAGTGGCCGTCGGCCGGAAAACGGTCTGTCCCTTCTGAGACATCTGCCCTGGGTAAACGCAGCTGGCCCGTCGCCGCGTCCCAGACGCGCACGACACGGTTGCTGCCCGCCTCAGTCGTATACGTCGACCCGTTGACGAAAAACAGCGAACCGTCCGGCGAGAAGCCGATCTGCGTAACGTTTTGATAGGGGGGCATCTCTCCCGCCAGCGGCCGCGGCTGGCCCGTGGCTGCGTCCAGCAGCACCGGCAGGATACGCGTCTCTTCGCCGTCCAGGCGCATGCTCCCGCCCAGCGCAGCGCCGTCCGGCGCCAGGACGATGTCGCCGTTTGCCTTGCCGCTGAGGTCCAGCGATCCGACTTTTTCGCCGGTCGCAGCGTCCAACCAAAGCGCCATCGGACCCTGCACAGCATAGAGGTAGCGGCTGTTCGCCGTGAAGGCGGGGGCCAGGTAGGGTGCTGTCCCTCGCCCGGACAAACGCTGCGCTTGAGGATCGACGGGGCCGGCTGCCTGCAGCCTGATCCCGTCCGGGGAGATCACCGCGAGGCGGCGGCCGTCCGGCGCTATCACAGCCTGTCCGGCGTCGAAGAGCACATACTCTTCGCCCGGCCGTGACGCCCAAAGATGGACCTGCCCCGAGCTGGCGGTGGCGAAGGTGCGGCCGTCTGGTGCAACGGCTAGGGCATCGATCTGCAGGGTGCTGGGGTCAATGGACAGGAGTTCCCGGGTTTCGGCGACGTCCCAGCCGCGCACGCCGTTGTAGCCGGCGGTCAGCAGCGTGCCATCCAGCGGTGAAAACTCGATCAGCAGGGCCGATTCGTCCAGTGTCTTGGTCTGGGCTACGAACGCGCGGGATGGCGCTGTGCCGGGATCGCGCAGCGTCCACACGCGGACGCTGTTGTCGTCCGCCGTACTCGCTACCAGGCTGCGGTCCGGCGAAAACCGCGTCAGCTTCACGTCGGCCTGATGGCCCGTCACGCTGTGGACTGGTTCCGCAAAGTTATCCCTGGCTGAGCGCACCTGTACCACCTGGCCGTCGCCATGCGCCAGCAGGCTGCGATCGGCTGAGAAAGCGAGACTGCCACGGTTCAGCGGGAACTCGGCCAGGACGTCGCCCGTGGCTGCGTCGAGCACCCGCGCCTGGTGGTCAAACCCAAAAGAGGTGGAGGTTATCAGCACGATCAGCCTGTCACCGGCGGCGAAGAATACAGCCTCGGCTGTGTCGCCTTCGCGACCGGGCAACGAGAGTTCGCCCCGTCCATTGTCCGCGCGGCGGATATCGACCGTGCCGTCTTCGGCCGCGACGGCGAAGCGGCTGCCGTCGGCCGACCAGTCGGCGCCAACTCCCTGGAACGGTGGGTCGGCCAGGCCCGTGCGTGCATCCCAGAGGCTGACGGCACCGCTGTTCTCGACCGTCAGAATCTGCTGGCCGTTGGGTGAGAAGCGTGCTTCGTCGATATAGACGCCTGGCGGGTTGCGCAGCTCGACGAGCGGTTGCAGTGAAGGCACTGCCAGGATCTGGCCCACGGCTTGTTCGCCGTTCTGGCCGGTCACGAGCAGCCGGCTGCCATCGGGCGCAAATTCAACCACGTCAAGCCAGGTATCCTCTGGCATGTAGCCGGCGCGCAGCAGCGACCCGCGCAGTGCCTGGCGCAGCGCCTCCTCCGATTCGAACGTGCGCGTTACGCTGATCGCTTCCTGCGCCACCAGGAGCGCCAGTTCGGAATCCTGGTCGATCAACCCCAGCGCAACTGCGGATAGCTCGCCCGCGCGGGCACGCCGCGCTTCACGTTCTGCCTCGGCCTGCTTGTCCCGGGCAATCTGTGCGTTGGCGACGGCGGTGGCCTCTGCATTCAATGCCCGTGTGGCCTCAGCGACCGCAGTGCCTTCAGCATTCAGGGCACGCGCTGCCTCGGCGACGGCGGTCGCCTCAGCCTGCACTGCGCGCTGCTGCAGTCCGAGCGAAATCGTGGTAGCTGCCAGCAGCACCAGCACCAACAGCGCAGCAGCGCCCAGCACGCGGCGCCAAAAAACGGCGCGGGCCCGCACACTGTGCTGCACAAATGCCAACTCCGCACCGTTCAACCAGGTCGTGTCGGCCGGTTTATCGATCCGCGGCGCCAGCACCTGCGCCGCCCACTGCGCCCGTCCCAGCACGCCCTGTTGCTTGACGCCTGCCGGCCACAGCACCTCCTCCACCTGCGGCAGGCGGGGATCGTTGTCCCACAGGAGACCGGACCTGGCTTCCGGCGCGGTGTTGCGCCACTCACCCGCCGCCTGCGCCAGGCGGCGCTGCAACGGCAGATACTCCTCCGCCTCCTGTTTCCAGCGCAGCAGTTTGTCCCACGCCAGCACCAGCGCATCGTGCGCCGGCTCGACATAGGCTTCGCCCTGCGTGCCATCGGAGGCCTGTCCTGAGCCAGCCGAAGGATCAGAGGTGCCGCGTACCAGCAGGCGGGCCGCCACCAGCTGGTCAAGTACGGTAGAAACGCGTGCGTTCTCCTCGGTGGTGGGGTATTCCAGCTCACTCAGCACCACGCGGCGCCGCGCCAGTTCGCCTCCCTCTACGGCCACCATACGCAGCATCACACGCTGCATGGTTTGGCGGTGCGCGTCGTCGGGCAGGCGGTCGTACTCCTCGGTCGCCCGGTTACGCAGCGAGCCGACCACGCCGCCCAGCGCCTGGTAGTCGGCGCCGGCGAGCGCCCGGTCGTCGCGCCCGCCGTGGACGTACTTGACGAACAGCTCGCTGAGGGTGAAGGAGAGCAGCGGCAGCGCGCCGGGGGTCTGGATCACCTCCTTGATCAGGTCATCCACCAGCTCGGACGGGTCGAAGTAGAGCACACGTACCGAAGCCGGCCCCTCGATCACCTGGCGCAGGTCCTCGATGTCCATCGGCGGCACGACGTAGCGGCCCGCCTGCCACAGCCCGGCCAGCGGCGAGTCCTGCTGGGTGAACTGCGGCTCGAAATCGGTGCGCAGGGTGAGGATCAGGCGCAAGGCGTCGGGCTGCGCCTGGACGGCATATGCCAGCAGGCGCAGAAAGCGCGCCCGCTCGCCGTCGTCGCGGCAGAGGGTGGCCAGCTCCTCGAACTGGTCGATGGTCAGCACCAGCCGCTGGCCGGGATGGGTCGCAGCCCAGCGGGTGATGGCGAGGGCCAGCGCGTCGTCGCCCAGACCCTTCGGGTTTTCCAAACCCGAGGGGTCTTCGCCCAACTCAACGCGCAGCAGCATCTCCAACGCCCGCACCGGCCGGTCAGTCGGCCGCATCGGTGAGAGAACATGATAACCCCTGACCCCTAACCCCTGTCCGCCGAGCCCTGACCCCTGACCCCCATCCCCCATGCCCTGCAACCGTGGCAGCACCCCGGCCTTGACCAGGGATGACTTGCCGGTGCCGGATGCGCCCAGCACAGCTAAGAACGGCTGTTGCTCAACCAAGGCTACCAGTTCCTTGATCTCATCCTCGCGGCCGAAGAAGAGTGGGGCATGCTGTTGGTCGTAGGACTTCAGGCCACGGTAGGGATTGAGCTCGTCGGTCAGGTCAGGGGCTGCCGGTAGGTTGAGCGGGTGGCCGGGCGCCAGGAAGATGAACTCGCCCTTGCGATGCTTGTTCAGCGGCCAGAGGCCGGGGGTTTGCTCGTGGCTGGCCTGGGCTTCCGCCTGCACCTCCACCTGCTCGCGCAGGTAAAGGTACAACTCGGTGGCGGTGATGACGCCGTCGCCCTGGCCCTGGGGCACCAGGTCAGCCGCGCCCTTCTCCAGGCCATCGATCAGCGCCTGGGCGAAGGGGGAGTGCTGGCGGCCGTCCGCCTCGCGTCGGCCCAGCACGTTGCCGCCCAGCACATCCAGTGCCTTCTGGTCGTAGGCGGCGGAGGTGAGCACCTGCCAGGCGGGGGAGCGCAGGTAGCGGTCGTAGCGTTCCCGGTGGATCACATCCGGCAGCGCGCCGATGTGGCGGGTGGATGCCCAACGGAACGCGCCGGCGAAGCAGCAGTCCAGGATGGCCAACATGTGGCGGCAGGGCAGTTCGGTCAGCCAGGCGTGCAGGTCGGTCATGGCCAGCAGGGTGGCCGAGTCGCCGGGGCGGGCGTCCTGGGGCACCAGGTAGCCGTGCGGACCATCGTCGCCATCGAGCGCCACGCCGTGGCCGGCGAAGTAGACGAGCAGGCGGTCGTCCTCGCCCAGGCGGGCCCGCAGCTCCTGCGTGAAGAGGGTGCGCAGATGCTCGCGCGTGACGGGTTGGCTAGTCGCGGGCTCGGTGAGCAGGACGGTCTCGTAGCCGTGCGCGTCGTGCAGCAGCCCGGCCAGCCGCGTGGCGTCGTTGACCGCGGTGGTTAGCCGCGGGATGCCGCCCGTGTAGGCGTCGATGCCAATGAGGATGGCGAGGGATCGGGTGAAGTGTGTCATAGCTGTTGCGCTTTCTCGGCCAAGCCAAACGCCAGTTCGACGGTAAGAGCGAGCATAGCAGGTCGTCTTGTCTTCATCATACCCTTGCAGTATAATCTTCCCAGGATCGTGTACGTCACTTGCCTGAGTGATGGATCGTTTGGTTTACTGGCTCTGGCAAGGAGTTGTCTAAAATGCCCGAGATATCGCGTTTTTTTGGAATCATCATCACGATGTACTACGAAACAGGCACGCACCAGTACCCGCACTTTCACGCACGTTTCGGTGAGTACCCGGCGAGTTTTACGATTGACCCGCCCGCTTTGCTGGTTGGCGCCATGCCGAGACGCCAGCAGCATCTGATTCTCGCCTGGGCAGAGCTCCATCAGGAGGAGCTGCTCGAAAACTGGGATCGAGTGATGCAGGAAAACACGCTGCATCACATCAAGGGTCTGGATTGAAGGTACCATGTATGAACCAGTTACCTGACGAAATCTCACTGCATGACGTGACTGATTTCGCATTCGGCGGGAACTACGTCTTGGATGTGCGTTTCGACGATGGCGTCGAACAAACCATTGATTTCGAGCCGATCCTGATTGGACCTCTTTTTGGCCCATTGCGCGACCCACATTTGTTCAGGCAGGTCAGGGTAAACACCGACCTGGGCACGCTGGTCTGGCCCAACGGGGCGGACATTGACCCGAATGTCCTGTATGACTGGCCCCGGCACGTTGACGCTATCGTTCAGCGCCGTCGGCAGCGTTGGGCGGTGGAATATGGCGAGGCGGGCAGCCGGGGGAAGTTCGACCGCATGCTCCAGAAGGTTGCCGAAGCCGACAGCGAGCCATACGAAGCCGACCGCCTACCGGAAGAGGACGATTGCCGGGTAGAGTAAGCCAGTTACACCACCGCCTCCGCCGGCCTTACCACCGTTACCGCCACCTCCACCGTCGTCCAATCGCTGAACGCGTGGTCGTTCCCAGTCGCGACACCAACGGCGCGGGTGTAGACGCGGGCCATGAGCCGGTTGAGGGTGTTCATGCGTGGCGGGAGACTCCGCGTAGCGGGCGGGATAGCGGTGACCGGCAGGTCGTCCTGCTGCAGGAGTGTGGCGTCGGCCTCGTCGGTGCTGACGATCAGCTTGAGGATGTCCCGCGTCTCGGTCACGCCCTGGCGCCAGAGGGCGTCCGGGATGAACAGATCGATGGTCTTGCGCAGGCGGCCGCGCACCAGCACCGTGGCCCACGCCTCCTCGCCCGGTTCCAACCACACGCCGCCCTGGGGCAGCAGCCCGCTGTAGACGCTGTAGCTTTCGGTCAGGTCGAGCAGCATGCAGAAGAGGCGCTGGTCGGGCGTGGTGTTGTGCAGGCGCATCTGCAAGCGCGGCCAGCGCCAGCGGCCATCCACCTGCTCGTATTCCAGCCGCAGCCCCGACGACGTGTCCAGCAGCGCCAGCTCGCCGCCCTCGCGCTCGCGGAAAATCTCCAGTCGCACCGCGTCCCGCGGGAGCTGCGCCGCCGGGTTTTTCAGCCGGGCCGCGCTGGCCCAGCGGGCGATGTGCTCCAGCCGCCGCGCGACGAGCGTGGCGCTCTCCGCGTTCAGCCCGGGCGTGTCCACGGCCAGGCGCAGCGCTTCCGTGGCGCGGCGGATGCGGTAACGACCCGCGTCGCCGTCGGCCTGCAGGCGGTATTCGGCGCCAACCGGGTCGCTCTCCTGTGCCAGCCGCGACGAACCGCCGTCCGGGCCGGCTGTCGCCAACGCCCGGCGCACCAGGTCCAGCGCGGTCGCGTCACCCTCGAAGGCCACGGCCAGCGGCGGCAGCGGTGTGCTGGTCACCACGGCTTTGTAGGTGGTCTTGCGGTCCAGCGCCGAGCCATCCAGACGGGACGGCGCGACCAGGCTCTGGCCCGGATGGACCTGGAGCACGCTGGCCTGGCCGAGTGCCTGCCTGGGGTCGCGCAGGCTGGCCGGGCCGGCGGCGAAGGGGAAGAACGCCAGCTGCGTTGTGTCACCGTCCGCAGCCGGCTGTGGGATGCCGTGTACGGCGCCGGCGTCGATCACCCAGCCCAGATCCTTGTCTGCGCTGAGGGTGAAGGTGGTCGGCGCGGGCGGGATGGCGCCGCCCAGGAAGGGCTGCGCCAGGTCGGCCGGCTCGCTGGCTTCGAGCTGCGGGTGCTGGTCGGCCACGCGCTGTGGTACCAGGGCGTTGACCCGCTTGAACAGGTCGCGATAGCTCAACGTCGCGCCCCCCTGCTGCAGGGAATCTTGCAGGAAGTAGGAGAAGGCGCCGCGGCGCTCCAGACCGCTGGGACCGGGGAAGTGCGTCTCTTTTGCCGTCTGCTCCGGCCGGCAGGCGGCCAGCAGGATGTGGCGGCCCGAGGCAATCGCGGCCCAGGGCATGGCCGGGCTGGCTGCGCTCGCGCCCTGCCCCTGGAGGCCGGCCGCCTGCTCCGGCGTGACGATGTAGCTGGCAATGGGGCGGGTGCGATTGTCGGCCCTTTCCTGCCGCGCGGTGACATCCTCGGCGTCGCGCGTGCCCGAACCGGAATGGCAGCAGTCGAGGATCACGGCGAAGTGCGGGCCGTTGGCCGCCACCTCGGAAATAAGCTGCGTTAACTCCTTGTCGGCCAGGTCCCAGCCACCCGGCAGCCGGCTGTCGCAGCAGACCAGGGTCTCGTTCAGGTGGTCCGGCTCGAAATCCCAAAACTCCGGTGGCGCGTTTTCCTGGGAGCCGTGGCCGCTGTAGTAAAAAAGGGCCACGTCGCCCGGCCCGGCCTGACCCAGGTGGTCGCGCCAGGCCTCGATGATGCCCTGGCGGGTGGCCTGGGCATCGGCCAACAGTCGCGGCGCAAAACGATCCTGTGAACCGGCGAGGCGCGCAGCCAGCAGGTCGCGCATGCGGGTGACGTCGTTGACGCAGCCCCTGAGCGGGTTGACCGGCGGCGGGTAGGCATCGATGCCAACGAAGAGGGCGTAGAGGGTGCGGGACATGGGCTGGCAAGCTCCTTCGTCTGGTTGGGTGATGGTTGGTGAAAGCCGCCCAAGTCGTGACCCGCCGGCGCCTGGCGCTCACAGGCCAGGATGTGGGAAGGCATAGGTTATTTGCAGAGACTGGGTGTGACAAAGGGCAATCATCGTGTTTGCCCGGAAGTAGTGTCGATTAAAGCACGAACCGTTGGTGTTGTCAAAAACCAGGGACTCGACACTAACCTCGTCGCGCGGTTGTGCATGACACGCTATTTTGGCAGATCGTGTCCTGCGATCTGTCCTGGCAGTCGGAAGTCCAAGATTGGCCGAGTCCCTCTATGAACGTGCCACACATTCAACAAGAGCGTGAGTATAGCTGCCTGCCGGCATGCGTTCGGATGGTGCTCGCCTTCTACGACGAGCAGCGGTCCGAAGATGAACTACGCCGCCTGCTCAGGACTCGCGTCACCGGCACCAGCCCGGCTAATCTCATGCTCAACCTGCCAGATATTGGCTTCGACGCTGCTGTTTTCAATGGCTCGATGACGTTGTTACGTGACCATATCGCCGAGCGTACGCCTTGCAGCGTCGTTTAGCACCTGCACCGCCTTGATCAGGTCGTTGGCCAGCGGCCCTTGCTCACCGGTACTGAAGAACTTCAACATAATCGTCGCGCTGGCGGCCGTGGGCGTGAAGGAGGTAGATACCGGCTGCCGAAGGTGCCGCCAGCGGGGTGCGCGCCGGTGGCGACCTCGCCGATCGTGACGGTCAGTGGTTTGCCGGGGTTGATGAGCTGGGATGGCACCGGATTGGCATCGTGGATGGCCGCTATGGCATTGGCCGATTCCAGGCGGCCGGCGGCCGACAGGTGTTTTCGACGTGGTCTTGGTGTCTATTCAGCCAAGAATCTCGTCGATCACCTCATCGAATGTGGGTGCCTTGGATACCCGGACGCCTTCTGCTGTATGCTTGTGCTCAGCCTGTGATAGCGCAGGCCTGTGTGCAGCATTATCGTAACGAAAAATCAGTTCGTTGTCGGCATCCTGCAAATGATAGGCATACATGAGTCGCGGCTCTGGAAGGGATGCGTCTACGAATTCTCGGAAGTGTAACTGGCTGCCATCCTCGAAGTGCAGTACGCCGCCGACAAAGCCGCGCAACGCCGATCGTTGATCGATGGTTTGGTCGACCAGCACAGCCTGCCCAGTGGACAGGAGAAGTTCTATGATATGGAGGATGTGCTGGGCATACTCACGGAAGCTGGAAGCGGGCATTTCGCAACTCTTGTAGCTCGGCTTCCAGGCCTGCCAGGAGCTTTGCTTCGCCTGCCCATTCCACGTACTCGAGGTCGCCACCCTCGAGGTCCTCAGCAGTCATCTCCGTCAAAAAACGGTTCGTGCTGGTTGCATAGTGCCCTTCGAAGTAAGCCAGGCGACGACGCGTACGCTGAATACTGGACTGCAGCCGCGCTTGATAGCTCTCCAGTACGCGTTGCACCGTATTCGCTGTCCGTCGATCCGCCAACTCGATAACCATTTGTACGCTCATGATCGTTTCCTCACATTGGGAGTTGGACGTCACCTACGCCGTTAGCATTTTACACTGAAGTCGATTTACCTGCAAGCAGGGCAAGTGCAAAACGTAGTGAGTGTTGTTACCTTCTGGCGGCGTGTTTGACCGTTCTGGACGAGGATGTTACAATCCGTGCCAGGTGGTTGCGGAGGTCATCATGCATTACAGGAACACGTGGTTTGTGGCCGTCATCCTGACGACGGCGGTCGTTCTGCTGGCTTCCATGCGCGTCCCCACCGCGGTGGCCGATGTTGGGCCCAAGCCCTCGGTAGACGTCACGGTCAGCCTGAACGGTGCGCCGGTGGCGGAGGCGCCGTTTTACGCGCAGATGCTCACCTGCCAGCCGCCGGACTTCCAGATGACCCCGCAGTGCGGCTTCGACGGTGCGGCGTGTGACAAGTTCCTGGCGCTGGCCGAGCCGGACCCGGCCGCGGCGTGCACGTGGCGCCTGCAGGGGATGCCGACGGTTTGGGGCGGCGAATGCGCCGACAGCGAGTGCCACTTCACCTATTTCCTGCCCGAGGAATTCCGCCTGGCGGTCTATCTGCCCGGCCGTGACCAGCTCTTCATCTCCAATGCAGTGACGCGCGAAGAGCTGTACGCCTCCTACCAGCTTGAACTGGCCGACGATGGTACGGCGCATCTGGCCGAGAACACACCGCTGCTGCAGCGGCCCTTCGTGGCCGGCGTGCTGCTGGCGCTCCTCTTTTCGCTCGCCATCGAACTGGGCGTGGGGTACCTCTTCGTGCGCCTGACACATTCGCCGCGGCGGGCACTGTGGGGCGTGCTGATCGGCAACCTGCTCACGGTGCCGCTGCTGTGGTATCTCGTCGAGACCGCCTTTCGTTACGACGCGTTCCTGCTCGTTCTGGCCCTGGCCGAGGTGGGCGTGGTTATCGTCGAGGGGGCCCTCATCGTGGGGTTCACGCGCCGCGAGATGCGGCCGGCGCGCGCGTTCGCCATGAGCCTGCTGATGAACGTCGTCAGTTTCATCATCGGCACGCCGCTGGTGGTGTTCCTGGCTTTGATGGGGGTTGTGTAGGATTCGCCGTCTCGAGGCCAGGACCGGCATCGCGGCCACCGATGAGGATGTGGTTGCCGATTCGGACCGGTACCCATTCCGGTGTGATATCGATCCCTATCCTGAAGATCATGGCGTGCTATGGGCACTGCGCTTGCCCCAGGTACTGCTGGCACTCGACGGCTGTAAGGAAGCGTCCAGCGCGCGTCGCGGCCTCACTGGCGAGTGCCTCGGTATCCACAAAATCTCGCCACAGCCACACGCCTCCCACCAGGCACTGGTTGTTGATGACAGGATCAAAGGTATCGCAGCCGGCCGTAGCGATCTGGCCCCCGGCAGGATGAAAAGCGGCCCATGTCACCCAATGATTGTCTACAGTGGCTAACTGCGCGCCCTGGGTATTCCATAAGTTAACAGAATGTCGAATGCACCAATCACCCTCGTTGACTGCGTTGCATTCGACCGTCAGAATGCGCTCGCCGGCAGGATCGAACGTGGCCACATCCACCCACTGTGCGTTTTCGCCGATGACTGCCCGGATGTTCCCTTCGCTGTCCCACAAACGGACCGGTCCTTTGTTACTTTCAACCAGGACCCGGTTTCCAGCCTGGTTGAACGTGGCGAACTTGACGCCGCCCGGATGGCCATCCAGGATGTGTCGCAATTCGCCTGCGGCGCTCCAGAGCCGCACGGAACCGTCATCACCGTAGGTCAGGATATCCCCGGTCGCTTCACTGAAACGCACCCCGCGCGTGGCGCCGGTATGTCCGGATAGCGTCATCAATTGTTTGCCGTCGGCGTCCCAGATGCGGACCGTCCCGTCGTCGCTGCTGGTGCCGATGCGCGAACCATCCTCGCTGTACGCAATGCGGTTGACGGGACCGGTGTGTCCAGTGAGGACTGCGATTGTCTGTCCGTCAGATCCCTGGATGAGTGCGGTGTTGCTCTCGCCCGCAATGACCAGACGACCCTCGGCGGGAGCGAAATCGAAGCCACCGCCAAAGCGGTAGTTGGTTACATCGCGCACGAACTTTCCGTTGGCGTCCCATAGCCGCATCGCTTCTTTGTCGCATTCACCCGCCACTCTTTCCGCATCACAAACAAACGTTGCAAACTGCGTTCCCTGCCGGTTGAAGCGCGCAGCGTACACCACAGCGGCGCGCGTCTCAAGATGCGCCATTAGCTCGCCAACAGCGTCCCAAAGCCTGAAACCATCTTCGGCTGCCGTAATGAACCGGTCCCCTTGCGGGCTGTAATTAACATTGCGCACAAAGCCTTTGTGCGTTCCCAGTTGCGTTTGCAGCTTGCCGGCCACCTGGTCGGTATCCCAAATCTTAAGCCGTCCATCCAGTCCGGCTGCCCATAACTGACTGTTGTCACGTTTGACCGCAACCGCCCGCAGAATGCCTTGCGTTTTGCCCGGCAGGGTTGTCAGCAGTTGACCGTCGGCATCCCAGAGCTGAATCTTGCTGGAGAAAAGATCGAAACTCAAGGGGTCGGACCCCGCACTGACAACATAAAACAACTCTCCGTTCGGGGTGAAACCTGCAGCTGGAAAGAAGTGTTTCGATTGTGCTTCAAACGTGGCGAGCAGTTGACCGGTGATGGTCCACAGAGCCCCCGCGTTGTTGGAAAGCGCAAGGATGCGGGTTCCTGAGGCATTGAACCCAACATGGCGCAATGGATCGAGAAAGCGTTTTCCTTCCAAAGTTTCCAGGAGTTGGCCCTCGTGATCCCACAACCGAACCATGTCTTCGACACAACGATCACCGGCCAGTTCAGCACACTCGGCGGTGAGCATGGTGCCGCCTGGTCCAAACGAAACCCTGCGCACGCCCGTGCCCCGGGCGAATTCGGTCACCAGATTGCCATCAATATCCCACAGCCGTACATAACCGGTGGAGCAGCTTTCGCTGCCTCCGGGCGTGGCGCAATGCGATGATGCAATTCGAGTGCCATCCGGGCTGAAAAGGGCGTTGGAGATGTCCAATCCTTCGGTATCCAGCGTGGTCAGAAGTTGACCCGTTGCGCTCCACAGTCGCGTTGGCTTCTGTTCACCCACCGTGAGGATGCGCTTTCCGTCAGAACTGAAGATCGCAGAAGTCAACGTGCTGGAGTAGCCCGGCAGCGTCGTGATTTCTCGTAATTCGGTCGCATCCCACAGTTGGACCACACCCTTGGCGTCTGCGGTCAGGATCTGCTCGCCTGCGGGGCTGACAGACGCCAGGACGATATCGTTGGGGCGTTGGCCAAATTCTGCCAACAGCGCGCCGCTCGCGTCCCACACACGCGCCTGTCCGGACAGGCAGGCGCCGGTGGACAGGCGTTGGTCGCAGCCAACTGTGACGAATTTTGTCTCATCCGGCCAAAAGGCAATCGACCAAACATGGGCGTCATGGGCATTTACGTCGCGCAGCAGCGAGACATGGGGCGTCGCCAGCAACCGATGCAACGTGGCCGCCACCTCAACCGGCGGCTCCTCCCCCGTGCGGAGGGACTGCCTGGCTGCCTCGCTTGCCAGCAAGAGCGCAAGCGCGGGATCGGCTGAATTCAATCTCTCTGCTTGCACGGCAAGGCTGCGAGCTTCAGCTTCTTGTTGGCGCTGCTCCGCCATGTAGCGTTGCTGTTGTGCTTCGGCGGCGCTCGCTTCAGCAGTGGCTTGGGCAGACTGTGCGTTCTCCGCCTCGACCTCGGCCTGGCCTTGAGCCACAGTGGTAGTTGCCAGGGCCCTCTCAGCCCGGTCTCGCTGTGTACGGTTATCTGCGCCGAACGCAACAGCGATCACCAGGGCAATCACAGCGATGGCCACCGCAGCTGTGGCCGCGATCAGGCGCTTGCGCAACCCGCGTGCGGCCCGTTCTCCTTCTTCCACCCGTAGCCGCTGTTCCTCGGCCAGTTGCCTGGCCTGATCCAGCTCGCGCTGGCGAGCCTGTTCGCGCGCCTGGGCGCTCCGCTCCGCTTCTTCCTGCCGCCGCGTACGCTCGACCTGGCTGGCAAGGACCAGGGCCTCTTCGTGAGTGTCCCAACTCCGCATGCCAGCCTGCCCGGCTTCCACGATGGCCAGGTCGGCTGAATCCAGGGGCGCGCCCGTCTTCCCCTCCTGCCAATCCACCGCCCGGCTCTCCAAAATCCGCCGCGCCCGCTGCCCCGGCTGATCCGACTCGTCGAAGCGCTTACGCACGTGCGGCGCCAACGTATCGTGGGTCAGCCGGCTGGCGGGCGGGTGGTCGGGTTGATTGCGGGATGGGTCCACCAGCAGGTAGAGGTCGCGGCATTCCTGCACCAGGGTCGGCAGCACATCCTGGCGGTGCCCGTAGGTCTGCTCCAGCTCAGCCAGCGTGCGCTGCTCGGCGGTGCCGAGGGGCGTGGTGTGGTGGGCCAGCAGGTCGAGCGCCAGGCCGGAGTCTACGGCCTCGGGCAGTTTGTCGTGCAACGCTCCGAGCTGCCGGCTCAGGAAGTCGTCCAGCGACAGGCCGCGACGGTGGAACTCGTGGTAGAGGTCTTCGTCGAACTGCGGATGGTCGTAGTCGAGTGTTTTGGCCGCGGTCCACATGTCGGTCAGCAGGATGGCCAGCATCGGTGCCACCGGTGACTCGCGGTCGGCCAGCAGGTCGTCGGCGATGAGGCCGGGTAAGGTTGCAGTGACGCTCAGGCCAAAGTGGCTGCGCAGACGCGGCGACGACTGCGGCCCGGCAACCACTTCGGCAATGCCCGCCCGCCCCAACCTTTCCAGGAACACCCCTTTGCCGTGCGGCAGCCGGTGATCATCCAATTGCCGGTTGATCTCGGCCAGCCATTCCTTGCGGAAGCTGAGGATCAACCGGCCGCGTGGCCGGCGGCCTGCGTCGGCAAAGAGAACGCCCAGTGCGTCCAGAAAATCTGCCAGCTCGTCAGGCTGCTGCACATTGGTCCGCGTGTAGACCTCTTCGACCTGGTCGAGAATAACGAGCAGCGCCTTGACGTTCTGCGTTTCCAGGTGGTGCCAGGTGGTGGCCAAATTATCGCCCGGCGCGGCACCCAGGCCCGCCGTGATCGTACCCAACAGCCCCTGGCCCTGGTCACGGCGCAGATAATACACAACGTAGCGGCCCTCCAGGCGCGGCTGCAGGCCAGCCTCGAGCAGCGACGATTTGCCTACACCCGATTGGCCGTAGAGCGGCACGATCGGCGGACTGTCCGCCGCGGTGATGAGTTCGACCAGCTCGCGGATTTCACGCCCGCGGCCAAAAAAGATCTCGGCATCTGCACGGTGGTACCGGTCCAGGTAGCGGTAGGGCTTGTCGGGCAAATCCTGAGGGGGCAGGGCAGGCAAGCGCCAGGCCAAATACGCCTGGGCCACGGTGGCCAACCCGGTGTGATTGGGGTACTGGGCGCTGGCGCGGTCGAGCAAGGCCTGGGTCGCACCGTAGGCTTCGGCCTCTTCCAGAACGGCGGCCCAATAGTTGACCGGTTTGGCATCGAAGGCAATGCGTTCGACCCGCAGGCCGGCCGAGCTGGCCAGGGTGCGGGCGCTGGTGTGGTCGCTGTATATCTCGGCCAGTATGTCGGCCAGTTGGGTCAATATGGCAGCCGGAATCGGCACAGGGTACCTCGGTGAGTAACGATGATGCCGACACAGGGGTGGCGTGACTGCAGGCTTCCCCATGGTCAGCAGGCGAACGCGCGGGTGCCACGTGGCGAATGCGGACAGTACTTCGGAATCAGGTGGTTGGTTGATTGATTGGAAACACGCGGTGCCGGGCGAATAAGTGCGAATTTTACTGTTGAACGGCTGGTATGGCAAATCACCGGCCGGCTACACATGGCGCCCCTTACTGAGCGGTCCGGATGACGACATGGTCTTGGAGGTAGCCGCCACCATCAATCTCTGTTCAGGGCCCGCGTCGGCGCGATGCGGCGTTCTTTTGGGTCACCCCGGTCCGCCGCGGTTTCCAGCAAAAGCCGGTAGCCATCGGCATGGCCGCCGAAGTGGAAGATCGCGATGCGGGTGCAGGCGTCCTGGAAGACGTCCAGGATATCGCCGGCCGTGGCGTTCTGGCGTAGCACCAGTTCGCAATGACTGCGTTGCTCAGCCGCAGCCAACGCCCGCTGAACCTGCCGCGCCTCCGCCGCCAGGGCGCGCAGATCGCGCGCCCGGTCGTCGCGGTCGTTGACGAGGATGAGGAGGAGGATGGGCTTGGCGGTGGTGGTCATGGGTGTATCCCTAACAAGTACACGCTGCCCACTTCGTGGCCTCCACCACGATATCCTCGTCGTGCTCGTTGACACAGGAGATCAGATGGCTGCGTTTGTGGCGGCTCATGGTATTCTGGTGTTTGGCGGCCGCAGGTTACTGTTCGCCCACAAGCCCTGCTTGCCGAAGCCAACGATTTGTCTCTCGAATGACGGTATCCAGATGTGGCAGGTCTGGTATTTGACCTTGCAGGCGCGGCTCCCACAACCTGCGCAAGGTCTCCTGCTTCCGGGCCAACACACTGCCTAGCTCGGCCCGGTTTACCTTGTTGTGCATCATCTTGGCATCGATTTGAAACGACACGGCCCGGGCATCCGCCAGGTTGTGTTCCAGAATGTAATGTACATCAAATAGATCACGCGGCTCTGTGCGTCCGAGCAGTGCGCACAGCTTTTCGGCCAGGATCTCCTCCGGCGAATAGGCATGCAATGTCTGGTTGCGGGACCGGCAGTCGCTGTACGGCGCCTGTAGGGATGCTTCGACCAATGGGAAAAGAAGCGCCTCGTCGCGCGTGAAGTCCGTCTTGAAGAACCGGCTGGTCAGCTCACCGCCCAAAGGCCCCGTGTAGTTCAGATAGATAGCCGGGTTTCCTGTGTGGTGTACCTCCACCCGGCGAACAGCGAGCGTAATATTCACCTCACGCCGCAGCCAGGGGAAGATGCTCTCCACCGCACCGACAAGCTCATCGTTGGATATCTCGGCCAGGAGTGTGAAGTCGAGATCTTCCGAGAAGCGATACTCCGGCACATAGACCTTCTTGAGCGCTGTGCCGCCCTTGAAAGCCAGATGATCATGCAGCGGTGAGCTCGCCAGTGCCAACAATGTCCACGTCAGCACGTAATCCTTCTCGATGGTCTTGTCGCCAAGTCCCAAGCGATGGGCCAGTGCCGGAGCAGGGAACCTAATCGGTGAAATTGCCCCATTTTCAGCGGTCATGACACCGAACGTGTACCCTGCTCCGGCACCAGGCGCGCGATTTCGGCAGGTTGGATCATGTGTCACGTCCTGATCACCGCTTCCAGGTCCGCCGGTTCAAGATTGATGCGCAGACGCCAGCGGGCCAGATAAGGCCCCTGGTCTGGCAACAGCGGGTCGAGACGGCTGTAGCTGGTCGCCGTTAGCGCTTGCAGGCGGGCAATCAAAGCTGGGGAGCCCAGGCCGAACAGCTCTAGCAGATAACCGAGGCGCTGCGCGGCGGCTCGTCCTCCCAGTTTCTCGGCATAGGCGCCCAACTTGTTCCAATCCAGGTCGCTGTGGCGCATCCACAACGCCGTGGCCGCCTGGCCAACGCCGGCGCAGAGATCGGGCCGGGTCAACCCATCCAGCAGGGTCCGCTCCAGATCGCTGACAACCACCTGTTCCTGTGGCGTAACCCAGACCGGCGCATAGCCCCACAGCGCCGCAGGCGGAGCATAGATGAAGCGATAGGGGACGCCGAGTATCGTGCGTCTCCCCAACCGGCGCGACGACGTCGCAGTGACCACAGTGACGGGCCGGGTCAACATGTCGTGGATATCCATGGCGCTATCGTGAGAGATATAGTGCGGCGCAGGCTCAAGCAGTTCGCGCATGATGACATAGCGGTTCACCTGGGGCGCGTTCGTGCCGCCAGAGGAGAGCGGTATCATGGCGTAGCGGCCAGCCGTCAAACGCACAACCCAACCGGCGCGAGCCAGCCGGCGCAGCGTTTGCACCACTGCACCATAGTCGCCACCCATCACAGCCTGGGCTTCGGCTACCGAGAAGATGGGCCGGTCGCGCTCTGCCAGCGCCGTGAGCAGGTGGGCGCCCGCCGGCCCGATAGTCTTGTTCGACATTGTTATGGTCTCATGTATTCTTTGTGTTGTCTGTCGTCATATTCTATGCACGCAGTATCATTTGTCAATACTGAAAACCCCTGTACAGGGCCAGCGTAGGCGCGGAACCAGCTCGCAGTGGCCGCGTCCCTCCGCTGCCGCCAGCACTCGCTGCACCTGTCGCGCCTCTTCCACCAGGTTGCGCAGGTAGCGCGCCTGGTCGTCGTGGTCGTTGGCGAAGGCGAGGAAGAGGATGGAGTGGTGGTCATAGGCTCACCTCACCTCCTCGACCAGCCCATAACTCCGCAGCTCATCCGGTGTCAAGAGCGGCGGGTCACGCGAAATGAGCCGCTGCGCCTTGTCCAGCAGGTCTTCGATGTTAGCATCCCAGATGCGGGCGGCGCCGTATCCGCTGGCAGTGACGATATGTTCGCCATCCGGGCTAAAGGCGATAGACCCGTCTGAACCGCCGTGCCCCTTGAGACTGCGCACTTCCTTGCCCGTGGCCGCGTCGAAAAATCGGACGGTCGGGTCCTCAATGCCGGTGCTCTTTGCAATAGCGCCCTCAGCAATGACAATGTATCTGTTGTCCGGGCTGTAGATCGCAGCACCGATCATGCATGACACGCTGTTCTTCTTACATAGGTCGCTAACGATTTGCCGTATTTCCTGTCCAGTGGCTGCGTCCCAGATGCGGACGGTTCCGTCACTGCTGGCTGTCACGACGAACTTGCCGTCCGGGCTGTACGCGGCGGACCTGACCCAAGAGCGGTGACCGATGAGTTGGTGCACTGGCTGCCCCGTCGCCACATCCCAAATCCGAGCCGTCTCGTCTTTGCTGGCGGTGACAACAGTCTTGCCGTTGGGACTGAAAGCTGCCGAGTTCACTGTGTCGGTATGGCCGATCAGGCGACGCACTTCTTGTCCACTGGACGCATCCCAGATGCGCGCTGTGTTATCGTTATCGCCGCTGGCAGTCACGATGAGCTTGCCGTCCGGGCTGAACACTGCCCCGGGCACCCAGGCCGTATGGCCGGTGAGTTGGCGGATCTCCTGACCCGTGACTGCATCCCAGATGTATGCCATGTGGTCTGCCGCCCCAGTAACGATCTGCTTACCATCCGGACTAAAGCGTGCCGCGTAGACGCGGCAGTAATTATGTTCGGCGCATCCGTGGCTGGGCAGGGTAAGCATCAGCTTTCCCGAGACCGCATTCCAGATATCCACGGTGTTGTCGAAAGAAACTGTAGTCATGATGAATTGGCCGTATGGACTGTAAACCGCCGATGAGAACCCCTCGCTGTCGCCAAGTTGATGCAGGTCCGGCTCGGGCGTTACATCCCAGATGCGTGCCGTCCCGTCGCCGCCTGTCGTAATGATCTGCTGGCCGTTCGGGCTGTACGCTGCCGACAACATCCTACCGGCTGGCTCTGTGAGTAGCCGTAACTGCGCTCCGGTTGTTGCGTCCCAGATGCGTGCCGTCCCGTCGCCGCCTGTCGTGATGACCTGCTTGCCGTCCGGACTGAAGGCTGCGGTCTGGACATTGGCACTGTGGCCGCGGAGTTGGCGCATTTCCTGTCCCGTGACTGCGTCCCAGATACGGGCCGCACCTTCGAAATTGGCGGTCACGATCTGCTTGCCATCGGGGCTGTAGGCCGCTGAGTTAATGCCGCATTCTAGCGGAGGTTCGGATAGGGACTGAGAGGGCGGCGGGGGAACATCCAAATCCCCGCAACCCTGGCCGGCGAGTTGACGCAGCTCATTGCCCGTGGCCGCGTCCCAGATGCGGGTGACACCGTCATCGCCAGCCGTAACGATCTTGAGGCCGTCCGGGCTGTATGTGGCGGATCGGACCGAGCCGGTGTGGCCGCGGAGTTGGCGCACCTCCTGGCCTGTGGCCGCGTTCCAAATGCGTGCCGTCTGGTCTGCACCGGCGGTAACGATCTGTTTGCCATCCTGGCTGTACGCCGCCGAGAAGATACAACCCAAGTAGACATGGCCGCAATCGTGACTGACCAGTTGGCGTCTTTCTTGGCCCGTATCAGCGTCCCAGATGCGGGCACTGCTGGCCTTACAAAATCCGTCTTCGATTTTGTCACATCCCGTAGTGACGATCTGTCTGCCATCCGGGCTATAGCTTGCTGAGCTGACATGACCGGCATGACCGCGCAGTTGACGCATTTCTTGGCCGGTGGCTGCATCCCAGATGCGCGCCGTCCCGTCGTCACCTGTGGTAACGATCTGCTTGCCATCTGGGCTGTAGGCCGCCCAGTTGACGCTGCAACTGGAGCCGATGCACCCATGGCCGCCGATTTGGCGCATTTCCTGGCCGGTGGTCGCATCCCAGATGTGCATGGTTCCGTCCACGTTCCCAGTCACGATATACCGGCTGTCTGGGCTGTAGGCAGCCGACATGACGCCGCAATTGCCCGCTTCGTCGCAGCCGAAGCTGTGCAATTGACGGATTTCCTGCTTTGTGGCCGCGTCCCAGACGCGTGCAGTGCCATCGAGTTCAGTAACGGTGACGATGAGCCGGCCATCTGGGCTGTACGCTGCTGTGCTTACATATCTGGCAAGATCGGTGACTGGGAAAAGTTGATGCACTTCCTGCCCCGTGGCTGCGTCCCAGATACGAGCCGTGCCGTCGCCACTGGCAGTGATGATCTGCTTGCCATCCGGGCTATAGGCTGCTGACCGGATGTCGCTGGTGTGACCGATGATCTGGCGTACTTCCTGGCCAGTAGTTGCATCCCAAACGTGGGCGGTGCCTGCCTCGGTCGCGGTGACGATGGTCATGCCATCTGAACTGTAGACCACCGAGTTGACACTGCAATTACCATATTCGGTGCAGCCGTGGCCGGTAAGCCGGAGAATTGCCTTGCCCGTCGCCACATCCCAGATGCGAGCAGTACCGTCGTCGCCGCCGCTGATGATGGACTTACCATTCGGGCTATAGGCCACCGACCTGACAGCACAACCATCGGTGCCGAACGAGATGCTGCAGTCATGGCTGCCAAGTTGGCGCACTACTTGCCCTGCGGCCGCGTCCCAGAGGCGAATGCTCCCATTCCGACCGTCGGTGACGATCTGCTGGCCATCCGGGCTGAAGGCTGCGAAGGTGATCTCTTCCGCAGGATCCATGAGCCTTTGCTGTTCCTGTCCCGTGGCCACATCCCAGATACGAGCGGTGCCATCAGAACTTGTAGTGAGGATGGTTTGACCGTCACGGCTGAAGGCTACAGAGGTCACTGGGCCGTCGTGACGTCTCGGTGGCAGATTCATGCGCCAGGGCGGTGCAGCGGCGATGGCGTCTGACAGAGCTGTCTCGGCATTGGGAGAGACATAGCCATCTGTTTTCCACGTGCTGCTAACAGCTTCCTGAGCCAGCATGAGGGCCAACTCGTAATCCGGAATGGGTTGAGCCAGCTTTAGGCGGGTAATTCCAACCAATCTCTCTGCCTGGGCGCTACGCGCGACCTTTTCCGCTTCTATGCCCTTGGCTTTGGCGTTGTCGCTTTGCCTGCTGGCATCCACACCAAACCAGGCAGCCGCGGCAAAGGCGATGGCAGCGATGATCACGGCTCCAGTAGCCGCAATCAGTCGCTTGCGCCGGCTGCGGGTCGCTTTCTCATTCTCTTCTGCCCGCAGGCGCCGTTCCTCGGCCAACCTCTGTGCCTGCTCCATCTCCCGCTGCTGTTGGGCCTCTTTCTCAGCGACCGCCTGCGCGATGACGTCGATGCTGGCCTGCACCAGGTCCACCAGGTCCGGGCTGTAGCCCAATTCCCGGCCATCCTCCCCGGCCAACCAGGACTCCGCCTCCTGCAACTCGTACTCGTCCAGCAGACCGCCGCGCTTCTCCGCAGCCACCCACTCGGCCGCCTTCGCCTCCAGCCGGCGCCGCGTCTGCTCGGCGGCGCGGCGCTGGTCCAGCCACGCTTGCAGCCGCGGCCAGCCGGCGATCAGCGCTTCGTGGGCGATATCTACCCGTCTCTCCCCGCCTTCAGCGTCGCCGCTGGCGGTCAGCAGCCGGCTCTCGGTCAGCTTCGCCAGGGTCTGATCGAACAGGGCCGGGTCGTCACCGCTGGCCCGCAGCTCGGCGGCGGTCTGCTGGCGACGCGTGTCGGCCCGGCCCTCCCCGAACTGGATCAGGCGCAGAAAGATGCGCCGGGCGATGGGCTGCGCCGCGTCGGGCAGGTTGTGGTAGACGGTGGTCGCCCGGCGGTCAATGGCCACCTGCAGGCCGCTGCGGCCACTTTCGCCCATCTCCTTGTAGGCCTCCAGCTGGAGTTGGCGGCCCTTTACCTTGTCCCACAGCAGCACTAACGTCTCCTGCACCAGGGGCAGCACACCCTTTTGACCGGAGGCATCGGCGATCAGCTTGACGGCCAGCGCCTCGTCCACTTCCACGCCCACCCGCGCGGCCGGCTCGACGATGGCCGCCCACAGCTCGTCGTCGCCCAGCGGCGTCAGCTCCAGCCGGTTGGCCCGGATCGGCTGCCACAATGAGCTGGCCATCAGCTCGGGGTAGAAGTCGGCCCGCACGGTGAGCAGGATGTGCAGGTTGGGCCGACCCATCAGCCCGTTCAGCGCGTCCAGGAAAGCCTGGGCCTCGTCCGCCCCGGCGAGCGTGAAGGTCTCCTCGAATTGATCCACGAAAAGGAGCGTTGGAGACTGGGGGTTAGGGACTGGGGACTGGGGCGACAGGTTGAGGAGCTGCGCCAGAACTTGCATGGGCGCGGCCTTGCCGTCGGCCGTGCGGCTGTCGCCGGGCCGCATGATCTTGATGTCCCACGCGCCCGGCCCGAAGCGCTTCGACCGGCGCAGGGCCGGGATCACGCCAGCATAAATCAGCGACGACTTGCCGCTGCCCGACGGGCCGACCACCGTGAGGAAGGGGTGCTGGCGCAGGCGCTCCACCGCGTCCTCGATCTCCCGGTCGCGGCCGAAGAACAGGTCCCGCTGCGCCTCGCTGAACGGCGTCATGCCGGGGTAGGGGCAATCCGGCGTGGGCAAGACCTGGCGAATGTCGAACAGGCGATTGTCGGGCGAACGGCTGAAGAGCACGGGGATGGCCCATTCCGGGCTGTCCGCGACGCTGAGCGCGACGCGCGCCTGAGTCAGCGCGGCGTCCACCGGCCTGCCCGCAGCCAGGGCGGTGTAGAAGGTGCGCGCCAACTCGATGGCGCCGCTGTCGGTGATCTCGGCCTGCATGGCGACGGCCGCGGGCAAACCCTCCCGCACCAGGGTCTGTGCCACGCCGGTGAAGACCGACTGCCCGGAGGCCAGCGCGCCTTCGCAGGCGTTGAGGTAGGCCAGGCGCATGGCAGGATGATTGCGCAGGAGTGCGGTCAACTGCTCGCCGCGCACCAGCTGCGGCCGGCCGCGGGCGTCCTCCAGCGCCAGGCTGCCGGCCTGGCTGGCCTCGTCGAACACGCCGTGGCCGACGAAATGGAGGATGTGGACCGGCTCGCCCAGCAGCCGGTCCTGCAATGCGACCAGGGTCGGCGTCGCCAGCCGTTCCAGCACGAACTTGCCATCGGCTGTGAGTCCGGCCAGCGCGTCCTGGATGGCCTGCCACTCCCGTTCCACGTCAAGCGGCGGCAGGCCGTCGGGGCTGGCCAGCACGGCCAGCACGCGCAAGGGCGGCTCCACCAGCAGGGCCGAGCGGGAGCGGGGCAGCGAGAGGTAGCGCAGGATGGGCGACTGTTCACCCAGACCGACGAAGTGGCCCTGGGTTGGGTCGTAGAGGGTTTCCCAGGGCAGGGTAGCCAGGCCGGCGGCGTCCTTCTCGAAGCGCAGCCGCAGGCGCAGGCCCTCGCCCTCCTGGGCCACGCTGCTCAGGCTGGCGGCCAGCAGGGTCTGCACTTTGTCCTGAAAGACGGCTTCGAACAAGCGGGTACCCACGTCGGTCAGGCTGGTGGCCGAGCCGGCGTCGTCCGCCGCGCCGAGGTGACGGCTCACCCCACGCACCAGTCCAGACCCGCCGAGCCGCGGCATTGCGTCCGGCGCAAAGGGCAGGTTAAAGACGACGCTGTCCTCGCCGGCTGGCGCATCCACCACGAAGGCGCGGTAGCGCTCGCCGGCGCGGGTGATGAGGAGGTCGAAGTTGCGGTAGTCGGTGATGGTCATCCGGATGTCTCCATTGGCACAACGTGCGTGACACCTACGTTGTTAAGAGGTCGCGCGCAATGTCCATTGTGGGCATGTTGGACGGTAAGGAGGCCCAAACCATACTTTCCACTCTTGCTGCGAAAAGTTCTCGCCAGCCAATCGGCAGGACAAATCAATCAGGTCTTTCACTTGCCAGGTATAAATACGAATGTTGCCATCGCCTGCTCCCGTGGCTAGCCGCCTTCCATCCACACTGAATGACAAGCTGGTAATACCTTCGTACTGGCCCCGGATTTCAATTGGGTAGGATTCAGGATTTGTGACATCCCAAATGCGCGTCAAATCACCGACGGCGCCTGCTAGCCACTGACTATCGGAGCTAAACTGCCAATGCTCATCACCCAGCGCATAGAACAGGTCTATGGGTTGCGCATCAACCTCGGTCATATCAAGCAACTGGCGCGACTGGTAGTCAGACTTTTGGAGAAGAACCCAGCGTCCATCGGGACTAAACGGGCCAACGTTCGAAACTTCGGGCAAGTCAACCGCAGGTATGCCGGGCGCGGTTAGATTCCAGACCCGAGCCGTCTCCCGAGCAATGACAGCCAAGAACCAATGCCCATCCGGGCTAAAGAAACCGTCTTCTTCCACGTTACTCTGCTCGATGATCGCAGTGCTCGGATCAGTTACATCCCAGATGCGTAGAATATTGTCTGAAGACCGAAAGGCTAACCATCGCCCATCTGGGCTAAACAGTCCGTCTGCTTCCACGTTCCGTTGCTCGATGATCGCAGTGCTCGGATCAGTTACATCCCAGATGAGTAGTACATTGTCTGAAGACCGAGAGGCTAACCATCGCCCATCAACGCTGAAGGCGACAGAGGCAATGCTATCTTTATGACCACTGATGACAAGGGGTAGTCTATCGAGTTTCGCGACATCCCAGAGATAGATCGTCTTGTCCACGGAACCGGTAGCCAGCCAACGCCCGTCCGAGCTAAATGCAATGGCTTGAACAGGACCATTGTGACCGTTAAGGAAGATTGGCTGTGACTGGAGACTTGATGACGGCCAGAGTCTTACGCTTGAGTCGGCAAAGCTGGCGGCGATCCAAGATGCGTCCTCGCTCGAGGTAAGAGCCACGACAGGACCATCACCGCTTTTCAAGGTAAAGGGCCTTGGACTGTCACTCGCCAAGTCCCATACTCTGATTGCCTCCTCTTGTGGGGTAGTCAAAGCAGTCAGCAGCCACCGTCCGTCAGGCGTAAAACTGACATGGGAGATGTCCTTATTCTCTGGCAGTGTCAGTGAGGCACCCTCACCATTTTCAAGATTCCATAGGAATGCACCTCCATCAAATGAAACACTCGCAAGCCATCGACCGTCTCGGCTAAATGCCAGGTCGGTCACTGTCCAGATATGGCCGCGCAGAACCTTAGGCTCGATAGTGCTTTGAAGATCCCACAGGACAACTTTTGCATCGGCCGAGCCCGTTGCAAGCCAGCGTGCATCCGGGCTGAACGCCAAAGCAAATACCGCATATTCTTGCCCTACCAATAGGGTGGGGTTGGTAGCCCGCACGGAAAGATCCCAAAGACGCACGGTCTTTGCGCCGTCAGCATCATGTGACCCTCCGGCCAGCCAATGTCCATCCAAACTGAAAGCAAGACTATTAACACGGTACCCGTGATCTGGAAACTGCACAGGATCGCTCTGGGGAACCTCCAGGTTCCACACACGGACCATGCCACTGAGTTCGCTCCAAGTGCCGGTTGCTAACCAGCGGCTGTTGGGGCTGAACGCCAAGGCCGCAACAATGTTTTCATCATGTTGCAGCAAGAGTGGTCCGGTCGTAAAGTCGGATGTGTTCCACACGCGCGCCGTATCGTCTAGTGAACCAGTAGCCAGCCAGTGGCTATCAAGGCTGAATGCGAGGGTCAACACGTCTTTGGCGTGCTCTAAAACTGTTGGCGTCGCTATAGGATCGGATATGCTCCATACGCGGGCGGTGAGGTCATTGGAACCGCTGGCCAGCCAGTGACCATTGGGACTAAACGCCAGTGCTCGCACTTCGTCCGTATGTCCCTCCAGTATGATCGGGACTCTCTCCGGGTTGTCCACTTCCCAAAGCCTGATCTCGCCTGTCAGAGATGCCGCGGCCAGCCAGTTTCCATCTGGACTGAACGCCATTACCCTCGACGCATCGGCAAAAACGGTGGGCTTTGCGCTGAGATCATCCAAGTTCCAAAGCCGCACCGTCTGGTCTGCCGAAGCACTGGCCAGTCGAGTTCCATCAGGACTGAACTCGACCGCGCCGACAACGTCCTGATGATCTTTGAGCACGATGGGAGACGCTGCCTTGTCCCCCATGTTCCACAGACGCACGGTGTGGTCTCCCGATGCCGTGGCCAGCCAGTTACCATCGGGGCTAAAAGCAACGTCCTGCACTTCTGCCTGATGACCGATGAGCGGTATGCCATGGATTTGTTCGACAAGCTTGTGAATGTTCGTGAGCGCCGAGTTGGGTGGCATTTCCGGCCTGGTAATCGTTGTCGTCACAAAATCAGTGGCTGTGATCAGGGCACGCGATCGAATTGTTACTGTTTTTGTTACGTCGTTATGAACACGCAAACCCTCTACAGCGAGCAGCAGGGCCTGCGGCGGATCTTCTTCAAGCAGCTTGAGGCCACTAGCTGTCAACTGGTCGGCCTGGATGCCACGTTTGAGCCTTTCGGTTTCCGCCTGCGCAGCTACTGCCGTCGCGCGTGCCACCTGGGCTTCTTCTTTGAGCCCCTTCTCTGTAGCGGCCGTCTGCGCGTTGATGGTCGACTGTCGCTGGGTGTACAAACCAAACGACACCAGCGCGCCCACGACGATGATCACCGCCAATCCGATGCCCAGGATGCGCTTGAGCGCGGCTGCTCTGCGCTGCACGCTCGTCTGCACGAAGGTCAATTCGGCACCGTTCAGCCATTTCGTATCCGCCGGCACGTCCGTCTTGGGCATCAGCACCTGCCGCGCCCAGCGGAGACGCCCACGCAGCCCCTTTTGCTCGCCATTTGTCGGCCACAGCGTCTCCTCTACCTGCGGCAGGCGGGGGTCGTCATCCCACAGCAGGCCGGATTTCTCATCGAGCGGAGCATCCTGCCACTCTCTGGCGGACTGCCACAGCCGGCGCTGCAAGGGCAGGACCTCCTCCGCCTCTTTCTTCCAGCGCAGCAGCATGTCCCACGCCAGCACCAGCGCGTCGTGTGCCGGCTCAACGTAGGCTTCGCCTTCTGTGCCGTTCAGGACTTGCCCTGAGCCTGTCGAAGGGTCGGATATGCCACCCACCAACAAACGGGCCATGTCCAGCCGGTCGAGTACCGTCTTGACCCGCTTGTTCTCCTCAGCGGTGGGATACTCCAGCTCGCTCAGGGCCACCCGGCGCCGCGCCAGCTCGCCCCCCTCTACGGCCACCATGCGCAGCATGACACGCTGCATGGTCGCCCGGTGTGCGTCGTCGGGCAGGCGGTCGTACTCCTCGGTGGCGCGGTTGCGCAGCGAGCCAATGACACCCCCCAGCGCCTGGTAGTCAACGCCCGATAGCGCCCGATCGTCGCGGCCGCTCTGGACGTACTTGACGTACAGCTCGCTGAGGGTGAAGGAGAGCAGCGGCAGCGCACCGGGGGTCTGGATCACTTCCTTGATCAGCTCATCCACCAGCTCCGGCGGGTCGAAGTAGAGCACCCGCACCGCGGCCGGCCCCTCGATCACCTGGCGCAGGTCCTCGATGTCCATGGGCGGGACGACGGTGCGGCCTGCCTTCCAGACCGCGGCCAGCGGCGATCCTTCCTGGGTGAACTGCGGCTCGAAGTCGGTGCGCAGAGTGAGGATCAGGCAGAACGCGGCGGGATGCTGGCGCACAGCCTCCGCCAGGAGCGCGAGGAAGCGTTCGCGTTCGGCGTCATCGCGGCAGAGGGTCGCCAGCTCCTCGAACTGGTCGATGGTGAGCACCAGGCGCTGCCCGGGGTGGGTCGCGGCCCAGCGGGTGATGGCCGCGGCCAGCGCATCGTCGCCCAGACCCTTCGGGTTTTCCAAACCCGAAGGGTCTTCGCCCAACTCGGCGCGCAGCAGTGCCTCCAGCGCCCGAACCGGCTGGTCGGTCGGCCGCATCGGTGAGAGAACATGATAACCCCCGCCTGCTCCCTGTCCCCCGAGCCCTAACCCCTGAACTCTAACCCCCGACCCCTGACCCCCACCCCCCATGCCCTGCAACCGCGGCAGCACCCCGGCCTTGACCAGGGATGACTTTCCGGTGCCGGATGCGCCCAGCACAGCTAAGAACGGCCGTTGCTCAACCAAGGCTACCAGTTCCTTGATCTCATCCTCGCGGCCGAAGAAGAGTGGGGCATGCTGTTGGTTGTAGGACTTCAGGCCACGGTAGGGATTGAGCTCGGTGGTCAGATCGGGCGCAGGTGGTAGGTTTAGCGGATGACCGGGCGCCAGGAAGATGAACTCACCCTTGCGATGCTTGTTGAGCGGCCAGAGGCCGGGGGTTTGTTCGTGGCTGGCCTGCTTCTCGGCCTGCACCTCCACCTGCTCGCGCAAATAGTGATAGAGCTCGGTGGCGGTAATGACGCCGTCCCTCTTGCCTTTGATCGCCAGGTCGGCTTCGCCGTTGGCCAGCGCTTCGAACAACGCCAGGGCGAAGGGGGAGTGTAGTCGGCTGTCCACGGTCAACGCGCCGCGCTTGGCGTCGCCGGCCAGCACATCCAGCGCTTTCTGGTCGTAGGCAGCTGAGGTGAGCACCTGCCAGGCGGGAGAGCGCAGGTAGCGGTCGTAGCGCTCCCGGTAGATCACGTCGGGCAGCGCGCCGATGTGGCGGGTGGATGCCCAACGGAACGCACCGGCGAAGCAGCAGTCGAGGATCGCCAGCATGTGGCGGCAGGGCAGCGCGGTCAGCCAGGCGTGCAGATCGGTCATGGCCAGCATGCTGGCGGAGTCGCCGGGGCG
>CAYUCC010000015.1:68710-84573 GCA_964443225.1 uncultured Anaerolineae bacterium | reverse complement strand
GACCCAGTTTTGTATCGCGCGCCTCGACCTCGTGCTTTTCGATGTGGATGGAGCTATACTTGTCCTCCATCACCAGGCGTTCGCTGATCAGGATGGCATCTTCGTAGTTGCCACCCTCCCAGCTCATGAACGCCACCAGCACGTTCTGGCCCAGGGCAAGCTCACCCAGCTCGGTCGAGCTCGAGTCAGCCAGCACCGAACCGGTCACAACCCGCTCTCCCTTGCGCACCACGGGCCGCTGGTCGATCGAGGTGGATTGGTTGGAGCGGTTGTATTTGCGCATCGGGTAAGTGCGGCGGGTGCCATCGTCTTCGAGCACGACGACATCGGTGCCGGTGACACTGACCACTTCACCGGGATGGCGTGCGATCACTACCTGTCCCGAGTCGATCGCGGCCTGGTACTCCATACCGGTACCAACGATTGGTGCTTCGGGACGCAGCAGCGGTACCGCCTGGCGCTGCATGTTGGAACCCATCAACGCGCGGTTGGCATCGTCGTGTTCCAGGAAGGGAATCAACGCCGCCGACACACTAACGCTCTGTTTCGGCGAGACGTCCATGTATTCGATACGTTCCGGCACCTCGAACAGGAAGTCGTTGCCGCGGCGTGCGGACACACGCGGGTTGGCGAACTCACCCCGCCGGTTCATCGCCGCGCTGGCCTGGGCAATCGAATACCGGTCCTCTTCGTCGGCGGCCAGGTATACCACGTCTTCCGTTGCGTGGGGCTTGATGCGGACCTGGGGGTAGGCCTCGGCGTAACTGGCAATCAACGCGGCCGTGTCATCGTCGATGACGATTTCGGACTCAGCGATGACCTCTTTGGTTATGGGATCGACCAGCCGCTCGCGCAGGGTACGGCCCAGCAGCGCTTCGACGTTGTTTGGCACCTGGCTGAGCACACGCCGGTACGGTGTCTCGATAAAGCCGTATTCATTCACCTGGGAGAAACTCGCCATCGAGCCGATGAGACCGATGTTGGGACCTTCAGGTGTTTCGATGGGACAAATTCGCCCGTAGTGGCTGTGATGCACGTCGCGCACGTCGAAGCCGGCGCGCTCACGCCGCAGACCACCGGGTCCCAGGGCGCTCAGGCGGCGCTTGTGCGTCAGCTCGGCCAGTGGATTGGTCTGATCCATGAACTGGCTGAGCTGGCTGCCACCAAAGAACTCGCGCGTCGCGGCCACCACGGGGCGGATATTGATCAGGCCCAGCGGTGTAATCTGTTCGGGGTCGCGCGTGCTCATTCGCTCGCGTACCACACGCTCCATCCGCAGGAGGCCGATGCGCAGCTGGTTCTGGATCAGCTCGCCCACCGTCTTGACGCGCCGGTTGCCCAGGTGATCGATGTCGTCCTGCTGGAAGACTCCGTTGTTGATCTGGATCATGCGTCGAATGACGGCCACCAGATCATCCTTGGTCAGAATGCGCGTGCTCAGGGGCACCGGCAGATCCAGGCGCTTGTTGAGTTTGTAGCGGCCCACACGACCCAAGTCGTAGCGACGCGGCACGAAGAGCAGGTTCTGCAGAAAATTCCGCGCATTTTCTTCGGTGGGCGGATCACCCGGTCGCAGCTTCTTGTAGAACTCGAGCAGGGCTTCTTTGACGCCGCGTTCGGCGTCGGACGTGTTCGGCGTCGACGTCGGGTCGCGCTCGATCGTCGAAGCCACGTAAGGATGGTCCGGAACGGTATCGACTTCCTGGAACAGGGACAATATCTCTTCGTCACTGCCAAAGCCGATTGCGCGCAGCAAGACGGTGATGGGCAGCTTACGCTTGCGGTCGACCTTGACCGACAGCACGTCGCGTTTGCTCGTCTCGAATTCGAGCCACGCCCCGCGACTGGGAATCAGCTTGGCCGCGCACAGCTCGCGGCCCGTGGTGCGGTCCTCTTCCACTTTGAAATACACGCCCGGTGAGCGGATCAACTGGCTGACGACCACGCGCTCGGCACCGTTGATGACAAACGTACCATTCTCGGTCATAAGCGGGAAGTCCCCCATGAAGACTTCCTGCTCTGGAATCTCACCCGTGCTCTTGTTGATCAGGCGAACCTTGACCCATAGCGGAGCCGCGTAGGTCATATCGCGGTCGCGACATTCCTTTTCGGTATGTTTTGGATCGCCAAACCAAAAATCACTGAAATGCAGCTCCAGTTGTTTGTTGAAGCTGACAATCGGCGAAATCTCTTCGAACAGCTCGCGCAGACCCTCCGATTTGAACCACTCGAAGGCCTCGAGCTGGACCTGGATCAACGCCGGTAGTGGGTGAACATCCACAATGCGGCCGTAGTTCTTGCGAACAGCCAGAGACCTGTTCGGTCCGACAGCCACTGGACCCGAGCCATTGGCACCGGTCTGTGCCCGCGCATCCACGACAGTGTTAGTCATGCGCCGTCTTCTCCTTCAACACGCAATTGAACCTGGGTGACGTTGAAAAATGATCACGTGCAGATGCCACCCAACAATAAATAACCCATCGTGCGGCCTAAGTCGTAGTAGACCCAGTCCCTCCACGGATGGGTTGCGTCACAATGCCCAACATGGTCTTCAAGTGCAATAGGCGCGTTACGCGCAAGCTGATATTGTATTGCGCGTGAGGGGGTTTGTCAAATTAGCGGGAATGGTTTTTTGGGGGATGGGGGTTGGGGGTTGGGGGTTGGGGGTTGGGGTTTTTTGGTGGGGGCGGGGGAAGGTGGTGTTTCGGTGGGGTTGGGGGCGTCTTGGGCCGTTGGCAGGCAGGCGGTCACCAGGGTGGCGACATCGCCCGTCCCTGTGCCGGGGCGCAGCCAGGCCAGGAATTCGGTGTTGCCGGCGGGGCCTGTGATGGGCGAGGTGGTCAGGCCGAGGACATCGAGGCCTTCGGAGGCGGCTGCGCTGAGAACCTGGGTCAGGACGGCGCGATGGACTTCGGGATCACGGATCACACCGCCTTTGCCGACCTGCGTGCGACCCGCTTCGAACTGCGGTTTGATCAGGGCGACGATGCCACCATGCACTGACCCGGCCAGCCAACGGCGTACCGCTGGAATGACCAGACCCAGGCCGATGAAGGAAACGTCGATCGTGACCAGGTCGACGTGGGTTTCGCCGGGCAGGGCGGTCAGGAAACGGACGTTGGTGCGGTCCACTACGGTCACCCGCGGGTCTTGCTGGAGGGTCCACGCCAACTGTCCGTAACCAACGTCGATGGCGAAGACGTGCGCAGCCCCACGCTGCAAGAGACAATCGGTAAAACCACCGGTTGAGGCACCGACGTCGGCACAAACCAGGCCATGCACGTCGATCTGGAAAGTGTCCAGGGCATGTGCCAGCTTGTGGCCGCCACGGCTGACGTATTCGGCACCGGCGTCGACCGTCACCGCTGCATCGCCGGCCACCAGGCGGCCGGGCTTGTCAGACACCGTGTCCGCCACACGCACCCGCCCGGCCAGGATCAGGCCGCGGGCCTGGGTGCGGTTGGCCGCCAGGCCGGCGTCTACCAGGTGGGCATCCAGACGTTTTTTGGGCAACTCGTGATGACCTCAGGGTCTGTAACAGAGTGACTTGCCGTGATTTTTGACGAATTCCAACCATTTTGCAGCACGGTGTGCATTGATGAGCCCTTGCGTAACCCTCGCGGCGGTATGCTGCACGCACGGCAGGTTCTTCAGTTGACGAACCTGCCGGTTTACGGTAAGATTTTCGCATATGACCGACCTGGCACACACATCATCCAAACCGGGCGTTATCGCCATGGCCCGTGCGCTGTTCAAGACGATGCGCCCGCGCCAGTGGACGAAAAACGGGTTCGTCTATGCCGCACTGGTGTTCGACGGCAAACTGTTCGAGCCAACCCTTTTTCTGCGCACCACGGTGGCCTTCGTCTGTTTCTGCCTGATTTCGAGCGCCACTTATCTGATCAATGACCTGGTTGACATCGAAAAAGACCGCCAACACCCCACCAAACGGCATCGCCCGCTGGCTGCGGGCACACTGCCACCGTGGGTGGCCATTGCGACGGCCATTCTGTTCGTGATCCTTTGTCTGCCCGTGGCGTTCTGGATAAGCCCGTCCTTCGGTGCGATCCTGACCGGCTACCTGCTGCTGACCCTTGCGTACACCTTCTACCTCAAACGCGTCGTCATTGTAGACCTGCTGGTGCTTGCCGGCGGGTTCGTGCTGCGTGTGGCGGGTGGTGTTGCCGTGATCGATGTCGAACGGTTTTCGCCGTGGCTATACGTCTGCATGGTGCTGCTCGCCCTGTTCATCGTTATGGGCAAACGGCGCCACGAGCTGATTTTGCTGGAAGGCAAAGCTTCCAGCCATCGTACCAGCCTGGAGAATTACAACCTGCGCTTCATCGACGAGATGATTGCGCTGGTGACGTCGGCCATTGTCATGGCATACTCGCTGTACACCTTCTCAGCACCCAATCTGCCGCTCAACCATACGATGATGCTGACGATCCCGTTTGTCCTCTACGGCCTGTTCCGCTACCTGTATCTGATCCACGTCAAGGGTGAAGGCGGCGCGCCCGAAGAACTGCTGCTGCGCGACCGGCCATTGCTCATCGATGTGGCGTTGTGGGTGGTGGCAGTGGTGATTGTGATGTACGCGTAGAGCCGTAGAGCCGTAGCCATGCTGCGACTCTACGGCCCCACCATAATTCTATTTGCGGTCTTCTTCCACCAAAAATTGGCGCCACGGACCGTCCATGCCATCCTCGGTCACGCCGTAATAGACGTGCAAACCGTCCTCGGCACGCTGCACCAGGTCGTAACGGATCTTGCCCGCCCGCTTGCTGGCCTGCCACAAACCCACATCGCCGCGCCATTGGACCTTCTCTATGTCGATCGGGTTGGTTTCGTACTGCGAGATGGCGTAACTCCACAATTTACGCGCCGATTTACGGGTCACGTTGCGAATGACCATGCCGTTGCGTAGATCGCGGATGACGTGGCTCTGTTTTGGTTTGCCCTGTTCGCCGTTCAAAATCTCGACACCCACTTTGGGTGCGGGATTGGCCAGCGCCTGATCCTCGACAAGCTCCAGCTCACCCTCTTCGACCTCGGTTGTGACGACTTCAGGCTCGACCGCAGGTTCTGCCGGCAAGATAGGCTCGACCGCGGCCTCGCTGGGCGGCACCGCCGCGGCACGACGCCCGCGTCGCGCCGGGGACTTGGCCGCGGGTTTGGTTTCGGTCGCCAGCTCCGCCGCCAGCTCGGTTCGCAGCTGTTCTTTCAACGTGCTGCGCACGAGCTGGACGATTTCGTCCCGCACCGCCATGCTGGTTTCGGCTTCCTGCCGGACGTAAATTTTGCTGTCGTCCAGGCAGTACGGTTTGTCCTTCCCCTCCGGTACCATCACCCGCACCACCGGCCGGCCCTGCGACTCGAGCACGTCGAATGTGGCGTCGAGCGGCGGCACAATCGTGCGCTGGGCTTCGCTGCGCAGGGTCGCAATGGCGTCATCGGGCATGTCCACCCCCACCGGCTGGCCCTTGCGCGTGGCGCTGACGCCCACATAGACGGTGCCGCCGTTGGTATTGGCGAAAGCCACCATGTCGCACAGAATCGCGTGCATACGCCCACCGTGCCGCGCCCAATTTTCGTGGAACGACTGCACGATGGTGGGACCCTGGTCACGCGCGGCCGCAATGTAGTCGAAAGGTTCCTTCTTGGGCCGGTAGGGGCGCGTGCAGGCGAAATCGCTGCCCTTGAGGACCTCGGCAATCGCCTCGAACGATACATCAGGAACGAAAATCTCGGTGACGCGGTCACCAACACCCAGCAGGTGCTTCTCGGTGGGGTGACGATGCAAACGATGGGCGTCCGACCCCTGGATACAGTGCATACGCCGCGCATATTCGGGCTTGGAGCCGTCGAAAAACTTGGCCGTCGACCGCCGGCTGCGGCTGTCCAGATCGGTTACCTCCAACGCATGCAAATGGGGATCCTGCGTGTAGGCGATTTTGGTCTGCCCGCCAAAGGGAAAATCGCGCAGCGCCACACCATGGGTCGAATTGGCGTGCGCCGCGATGGCCAGACCACCCGCTTCGTCGATCAATCGGTACGCCGTCAGGACGTCGGCACTGGCACCCACTTCGGTCGAACCCAGGTCGAGTTTGTTTGGCGGTACGTTCAGGCGCAGCAGAAGCAGCTCCAGGGCACGTACCGAGGTCTCTGCCGGAAAAATAGCCAGAATATGAAACCCAAACGTGGCGGTAAACTCGAACCCGGGCAGAACCAGAATTTTGTTGCCGATCCGCCGATACTCATCGAGCGTCTTTTTTTCCTGCGGTTGCAGCCGGCCATTTTGCTCAAGCCAATGCAACCGCTCGATCTCCTGGCGCAGCTGCGCCACACCGGAAACCGTGTTGTGGTCCGTGATGGCTACCACGTCGAGACCACGCGCCTCGGCCTTCTGTAGCCAGTCCAAATAGGTGACCTCCGGTTCCTGCCAGTCCGCCGATGCAGGCGTATGCAGGTGAAGGTCCATCAGGCGCCATTGGCGCTTCAATTTCTTCGATGCCAAACTGAAAACACATCTCCTTTGCTGTTAGAATCTTTGTGGACGCTGCCAATCGCCGGCGTCCGTTTCAAGATTCGACAAAGTATAGCATATTTCTGGACATTCGTCCAATTGTTATTCTGTCAAGACGTGGCGCAAACCGGTCAGGGCCAGGGGAATGATGGCCGGGAAGGCAAAAAAGACGACCCGGCCAAAAAAGTTAAAGTCGATCGCCAGCTGGGCAATGATCGTGACGGGTACCAGCCACACCAGGTGCTGCCACGTCGGCCGCAGCTGCGGTCCCGGGTGTCGCCAGCCTTGCCAGGCCAGCCACCATACGAACCCAAACGCCATGACCAGGTCGACAAAGATCAGCGCGTGCCGCAGTGTTGGTGTCATCAGTAAGGTCAGGCTGTTCAACAAGGTCGACAGTCCACTGTCATACCCGTAACCGCCCGGCAGCAGCAGCCGAAGACCCAAAAACGCCAGCAGCCCAGGCACACACGCCGCCACCAGACGCCAACGTCCAGACACCACCGGCACCAGGAAGAAGATCCCCAGCAGCAGCAGCAGGGTGGTCTCTTTCGTCAACATACCCAACAGGAACACAAGGGCCAGGGGCCAGACAGCCTGGGTGACGATGCACAAGAACCCGAGCGCCAGGAAGGCGTAAGCCCAGGCATCTACCAGTGGAGAGGCGCCGTACACCACCACCGGAAACGCTGTGTAAAACAGCAGAACCGCGACGATCCCTTCCAGCCCCGAAAAGCCAAGGCGACGCACGTACGCAGCCAACGCCACGCCAGCTATCGTCAGGCCGACCAGATTCACGACCCCGAACTTGAACGCAATGATCTTATCGGGGCTCACCTGGTAAAACTGAGCGATGCTGGCGGGCAGAAACGGCACCAGACGCGCCAGCACGGGTGTCACCACGCGGTAGCGGTAGGGTCGCGCCACGTCAGCAAGCGGCGCCCCCCCGGCCATACGGATGTACTGCGCGGCATCACCGACGCGACCACCCATCGCATTGTCGTAGATGTCGCCCCGTGTAATGGCCGGGTAACTGATCGCAGCAGCCACAAAGAAGCACAGCAGGGTGACGACCACGAGCGTGCGCGCGTTCAAGGCGCCGTCCTCAGGCTGGTACCGGGTCCGCAGATGGCGCATCGGCAGGGACGGTCGGGTCTGCCATCGCAGTCGGCGGGCACAAGGCGTACGCGAACACCTCGTCGACCGACTCGACCATCACGAACGACATCTTGCTGCGCACTTCCGCCGGGAGATCGTCCAGGTCAGGCTCGTTGCGTTTGGGCAGGATCACTGTATCGAGCCCGGCCCGCGCAGCAGCCAGCACCTTTTCCTTCACGCCACCAATGGGCAATACCTGGCCACGCAGCGTGATCTCGCCTGTCATGCCGATGTTGGCGCGCACCGGTCGCCCCGTCAGCAGCGAGGCCAGCGCCGTCGCCATGGTCACACCGGCTGACGGACCGTCTTTGGGCACCGCACCCGCTGGGATGTGCAGGTGGAGGTCGCTGCGGCTGAAGAACTCCTCATCCACGGATAGCTCTTTGGCCATCGACCGAACGTAACTGAGCGCCGCCTGCGCCGATTCCTTCATGACGTCACCCAGCTGACCGGTGACCGTAAACCCTTTGCCCCCGCTCATGCGGGTCGCCTCGATGAATAGGATGTCGCCCCCAACTGACGTGACTGCCAGGCCCGTCGCCACGCCGGGGCGTTCGGTACGCTCGGCCACTTCGTTGTAGTATCGCGGTTTGCCCAACAGATCGGAGAGGTTGTCCGTCGTGACTACCACCGGTTTGAACTCGGCGCCGTTCTCGCTGCCCACTTCAGCCACCTGCGTCGCCACCTTACGGCAGATCTTGCCGATCTGACGCTCCAGGGCACGCACACCCGCTTCACGGGTGTAGTCGCTGATGATCTTGTGCAGCGCCGTCTCTTCGATGGTCACTTCCCCCACGCGCAGGCTGTTTTCACGAATCTGGCGCGGGATCAGGTATCCCTGGGCAATTTTGACCTTCTCGAGCTCGGTGTAACCCGACAGCTGCAGGATCTCCATTCGATCCAGGAGCGGTTCGGGGATCGTTTCGAGCCAGTTGGCGGTGGTGATAAACATCACCTGCGAAAGGTCGAAGGGCACATCCAGGTAATGGTCGCGAAACTCGCTGTTTTGTTCGGGGTCCAGCACTTCCAACAGCGCAGACGAGGGGTCACCGCGAAAATCGCGACCCAACTTATCGACCTCGTCGAGCATGAAGACGGGGTTTTTGGTCTCGACACGGCGCAGCATCTGCATGATGCGCCCGGGCATCGAGCCGATGTAGGTCCGGCGAAACCCGCGGATTTCGGCCTCGTCGTGAATGCCGCCCAGGGCCAGGCGTACGAAAGTGCGTCCCATGGCGCGCGCAATCGAGAGACCCAGACTGGTCTTGCCAACGCCCGGCGGTCCCACGAAGCAGAGAATCACGCCCTCTCGTTCTTTACGAATCTGGTCACGCGGCGAGTCGTCGGCTTCCTCTCCCTGCCCCCTGCGTTCGACACGCAGTTTGCGCACGGCCAGGAACTCCAAGATCCGCTCCTTGATCTCTTTGAGATCGTAGTGATCTTCATCCAATATGGCGCGCGCGTGCGCGATGTCGAGGTGGTCCTCCGTGATCTTGTTCCAGGGCAGACTCACCATCCAGTCGAGATAGGTCTTGATCACGCCGAACTCGGCAGCCTGAGGCGGCATCTTACGCAGGCGGTCGAGCTCGCGCAGGGCTTCCTTGTTGGCCTCGTCCGGCATGCCGGCCTCGCCAATGCGTGTTTCGAGCTCGCGTACTTCGGCGGTCTGTTCGTCGTCTTCGCCCAGCTCCTTCTGGATCGCCTTCAGCTGCTCGCGCAGGTAGAACTCGCGCTGCATCTTTTCCATTTCGGACTGGGCTTCCGACTGAATCTTGCGCCCCAGTTCCAGCACTTCCAGCTCTTTGGCCAGCAGCTGGTTGAGCTTGACCAGTTTATCGCGTACGCTGTCGATCTCCAGGATCTCCTGGGCATCGGCCAGCTCGAGACGCAGGCTGGAAGCAATCAGGTAAACGAGCTGGCGCGCATCTTCCACGTTCATGGCCGCCATCTCGAGCTCATCGGGCAAGTGCGGCACAAGCTGAATGAGCCGCCGGAAGAGGTCCTGTGCGTTACGCGACAGTGCCTCGACCTCGACCGTGTCTTCCAGGTCATCCAATGCGGCACTCACCTGTGCGCGCAGGAACGGTTCGGTTTGGGTATACCAACCGACTTTGATACGCTCCAACCCCTGGACGATCAGACGAACGGTGCCATCTGGGGCGCGCAGCAGCCGGTGCACGACCGCCGCTGTGCCAATCTCGTACAATTCTTCTGGAGTCGGTTCTTCCGTTTCGGGATCACGGCTCGTCACGAGCCCGATGACACGACTTTCGGCCATCGTGGCATCGATCAGGCGGATCGACCGCGGCTGGCCCACGGTCAGCGGCAGCCACATCATCGGGTAAACGACGACGCCGCGCAGCGGCAGCACCGGCAGGTCGTTCGGTATCTGACTTTCGGATTCGCTGATAGGTAATTGATCGTTGGTGGGTTCCAGGGAACCCTCGTTCGCGTCGGGTCGGCTGCGGCCGCGATCGCGTCCAAATAATGGCACGGAGTACCTCCTGCATGGGCATGGACACACTGAGCCTGATTGTACCACAAAACCTACACCCCTCCCAATCGTGTGAAATGCGCCCGATACATACGCCGTTGGCAAAATCTCATCACATCGAGTAGAATCTCCAACCATGACAAAACCATTCTCCGACTTCACACTGTCCGAATTTAGCGATGCGCTGGCGGCTGACACGGCAGCGCCGGGGGGCGGCAGCACGGCCGCCGTGGTCGCGGCCCTGGCAGCGTCACTCGCCGCCATGGTGGCACGCCTCACGGTGGGCCGGCCCAAATACGCGCCGGTCGAGGCCGCCATGCAGCAGGTGGTAACCACGGCGGATCCACTGCGCCAGCGTTTGCTGACGCTGGCCACGCGCGATGCCGAGGTATTTTCCATCGTCATCGCCGCATTCCGTCTGCCCAAAGAGACCGAGTACCAGAAGCAGGAACGGCAGCTCGCCATACAGACTGCGTACCGGGACGCCACCGTCGTGCCCATGCAAACCCTGGAAGCCGCCGTCGAGGTGCTCGAACTGTGCCTGCGGGTCGTCGAGCTGGGTAATCCCAACGCCGTGACGGATGGCATCACCGGCGCGCTGCTGGCCGAGGCCGCAGCGCAGGGCGCGGCGCTCAATGTGCAGATCAATCTGACCGCCATTCAGGATACCGCATTTGTGACCACGATGCAGGCCCAGCTCTCCGCCTGGCTGGAACGTGCATCCACCCTGCGTGAGGCATCTCTGGCCCACGCACGCCAACACCTGCCTGCCTGATGGCGAAGCCGCGACCTCGTTCGGCAGCCCGATTGCCGAACAAGGGTCGATCTTGACGTTGTTATCCTCTACTCCGGCATGCGCACCCTCTGGGGGTGCCCATGCGTGGGCGTGATAAGGACCTTGCCGTGCGGCGACGTCGGTTTCTGCTGGGTGCGCTGGCTGCATTTGCGCTGTACGCGCTGTTGGCCCTGGCCCTGACTTATCCCCTGGTGCGCGGGCTCGATCGCGCCATCCCCGGCGACAGTTTCGACGGCTGGCAGAATTATTGGAATTTCTGGTGGCTGAAACAGAGCCTGGTCGACCTGCCGCGCAACCCGCTGTGGACCGACCTGCTTTACGCGCCACCCGGTGTGAGTCTGCTCTTTCACACGCTCAACCCGTTCAACGGCCTGGTCACCCTGCCGGTGCAGCTGGCGGGTAACCTCTACCTGGCGTACAACGCGGCCGTGCTGCTGGCGTTTGCCGCCGGTGGCCTGGGCACCTACCTGCTGGTCTACGAGATCCTGGCCACCACGCGTGGTGCACAGGACGCAGACCCGAATACAGACCGGCTGCGTGTTCGCGTCCCATGGGCTGCACCCTTTGCCGCCGGCCTGATCTTTACGTTCTCGCCCTACCACCTGGCCCACCTCCTCGGCCACATGCAGCTCATCAGCCTGCAGTGGCTTCCTTTTTATGCGCTCTTCCTGTGGCGCGGGCTGCGGCGCGCAGCGGCGGGGCGGGCGACCTGGCGCGACGGAATCAAAGCCGGCCTCTTCCTCGTGCTGGTGGCCCTGTGCGATTGGTATTACCTGTTCTACTGCCTGCTGCTCACGGCCCTGGCACTCGTATGGGTATTGGTCCCGCTGCTTTGGCGTGCCGTGCGCGGCGGTGTCCGGCCGCCTGGCCAACAAATCTGGCAGATCGTTTCAGTACCACTGATCAGCGGCGCCCTGTTTGTCCTCGTTCTCGGCCCCCTCCTCATCCCGATGGTGCGCGAGGCACAGGCCTTCAGCTTCATGGTGCCACCCGCCAGCGAGAGCATCCGTCTCTCGGCCGACCTGCTGGCGTTCGTCACACCTTCGGGTTTTCATCCCCTGTGGGGGCAGGCGGTGCGGGCATGGGCGGATCGCACCTTCACCAGCAGCTTTTCAGAGTACACCGTGTTTGCCGGTTTTGCCACGTTGGGGCTGGCGGCGGTCGGTGCCTGGCGCGGCGGTCGCGGCGGCCGCTTCTGGCTCGCGGTCACCCTCCTGTTTTTCGTGCTGGCCCTGGGTCCGGTGTTGCACGTGGCAGGTCAAACGGCGTTGCTGCCCGGTGGTGGTCAGGTGACCCTGCCCTATGCCTGGCTGTACGATGCCCTGCCCCTGATGCGAATCTCGCGCTCGGTGAGCCGCTTTGCCGTCATGGTGATGCTGGGATTATCGGTGTTGGCCGGCCTGGGAATGACCTGGCTCTCGATACGTCTGGCGGGTCGCCCGCGACTGCGTGCCGTGGCTCCCTGGCTGTTGATTGGCGTCATCCTCTTCGAGTTCTGGCCGGTGCCGTACCCCGTGTCGGCACCCGATACGCCTGCATGGTACACGACCCTGGCCGCAAACCGTGGCTCCGGCGCCGTGCTCAACCTGCCCATGAACTGGGACCGGCCCGGCTATTTGTTGTACCAAACGGTTCACGGCCGGCCGCTGACAGTGGGTTATATCAGCCGCGATGACCCACGAACCTACACCACGCGGGTGCCGGTGCTGCAGCAGCTGCGCGCCCTGGGCCCCGACGTGCTTGCCGACGACCTCACGCGCGTGGGACCCAGTGTCCTGGCGTGGCTGGGGGTCGAGTACGTTGTACTCGACCAGTACAAGATGCCGGGCCCCGCCGAACGCGAACCAACGACCGCCATTGCCCAGGCAGTGTTTGCGGGGCAGGCACCGGAGTTCCAGGACGAACGGCTGACGGTGTACCGCGTACCACCCGTTGCGACCCCGGAACCTTTCCTGGTACTGGAAGCGGGCTGGGGCGAACGCAAAATGGCCGACCAGCAGGTCGAACGAGAACTGCGGCCCGGCGCCAGTCTGCGGATCGTCAACCCCCGTCCACAAACACTGCATGTCACCGCACGCGGCCCTGCGGGCACACAGCTCGCTGTGCGTACCGGCACTGGCGCAGAGCTGGCGCAGTTCGAGCTGCAGCCGGCGTTCACCACCTTTACGATCCCGCTGACATCGACCGCAGCAGAGTCCGTGTTGCGGCTGGAGCACGATGCCGGCGCCGACGCCGTTTTTGTGCGTGCGCTCGCGTTGGATACCGTGGAAGAATGACTTTTTTCTCGGGCCACAGCAGGAAACGTACGCTGTAACAACCGCCCGGTGCGCAGCGTCAAACCAGGTAGCAGATACTCGACGCGGGGCACAACAGGTCCGCCGGTTGTTTGCGCCTCCCGATCGTTCGATATCCCACCTGGTTTTCCAACTTGCACCAGGATTCAGATACGCCCACCGGCACGTGGTGCACGTGCTGGTCATCAGTCGCAGCACAAAGGAATCACCCATGCCCAATAAGAAGAAAAAAAAGAACCAGGCCGAAGCCGGCGCCGGCAGCGGTGGCGGTGAACCCAGCAAGCCAGCCGCCGAAGAAGCGGGCGCCGCGCAGCCACCGGTGGGTGGACAGCCCACCACGATCGGCATTGGCTCGCCGGTGTCCGAGGACGTGCGTCGCTCGCTGAAGGAACGTTCCATTCTACCTGATCAACCTGCCCGGACAATCTCCGATACCCTCGAGGGCGGAGAAAACGATGCCCAGGCCGACACGGGCGCTGCCGAAGCAGCCGCTGCCCGTTCCGAGCCCGCAGGCACCCATCAACCCACAGGAGTATCCATTATGACCGAGACTTATTCGAGCGCTGGCAGTGATGCCGTCGAAGGCGCCAGCCGCAGCCTGTCTGACGTAACCGTCGAGGAACTCATGGCTTTTGCGCCCAGTCCCGCCCGTCCGGACTGGATGGTCACCCGATTTCCGGTGAGCATGGCAGAGTACAAAGAATTGGAAATGGCAGCGCGTGTGGCCGACCCATCGCAGGGTCTGCTGCCCGGCGAAGAGGCCCAGGTCGACGAGAGCGGTGAAGAGGCGGCGCTAGCCGCCGCCGAACTCGATTTTCCCGAGGCCGGCGGCGATGAAACCGCTGGCCTGATGGCCGCTGGCCCATCCCCCGCTGCGCCGGGCCTCACCGCCAACTTCGAAGGCATTCCTGCCACCGGTTGGCAGCCGCCCGACAATAACATTGCAGTGGGCCCGAGCCACGTGGTGGTCGCCGTCAATACCGACCTGGCTGGCTACTCCAAGGCCGGGGCGCCGCAGTTCCGCTGGCCGAACATGACCACGCTGTTTAGTCCCGTGCTGCCAGCGGGGGCGCAGATCTTCGATCCACAGCTGGCCTACGACCATTACGCCGGTCGTTACATCGTCGTGGCCGCCGCACGACGGGCCTCACCCGCCGGTTCGTGGATCATGATGGGTGTCACGCAGACCAGCAATCCCGGTGGTGCCTATTGGGTCTGGGCCCTGGACGCAACTCTGAACGGCAACGCCTCGAGCAATAACTGGGCTGACTATCCGATGTTGGGTTTCGACACCCAGGGCATCTACATCACGTGCAACATGTTCCAGTTTGGTGGCGGCTTCGTCTACAGCAAACTGCGCATCTTGAACAAGGCCGAACTGTACGCAGGCGGCAGTGGTACCGGACACACCATTCGCTGGTTCGACCTGTGGAATCTGCGCAATCCGGACAGTTCGATGGCTTTCACGGTGCTGCCCGCCAAACACTTCCGCGGGACGGGTGGCAACCCGCCCGCCTTCCTGGTCAATGCGCTGTGGCCATCCGGCAACAAACTGACCCTGTGGACACTCAACAACCCAATTGCGTTCTGGAGCGGTGGCGCGCCTGCGCTGACCTCGACATCGGTGGCGTGCCGCAGCTACGATCTGCCACCCGACGCCCAGCAGCCCGGGACGACCACGCGTCTCGAAACCAACGATTCGCGCCTGATGCACGCTGTGTTCCAGTACGTCGGCACCACCCAGCGCCTGTGGACGTGTCATGCGTCCAAGTACACCTGGCCCGGTGACTCGGAGGCGCGGTCGGTCGCCCAGTGGTACGAAATCGATGTCCCCAGCAAGACGGTGGTGCAGCAAAACGCCTACGGCGCGTCGGGCCGCTACTACTTCTTCCCGGCGATCCAGACCGACCTGAGCCGCAACGCCTACCTGGTATTCAGCCGGGCGGGCAGCACCGAGTTTGGCCAGCTGCGCCAGACGGGGCGGCGGGCCAGCGATGCAGTCAATGCCTTACAGGGAAGCTCCCTCATCCGTGCCGGGGCCAGTGCCTACACGGGGGGACGTTGGGGCGACTATTTTGGCATCTGCCGCGACGGCGGTGATGCCAACCAGGTGTGGATGTACGGCGAATTTGCCAACACCGGCGGCGCCTGGGGTACGCAAGTAGCAGCCGCACGGTACTAGTTCAACGGCGACTGGAAGTCACAGCAGCCCGGCGTGGCCGGGCTGCACTGCCACACGCAGGCGATTGTCCCTGCGTCAAGCCCCGCAGGGGGCTTTCGTCCGCGTAGCCGCGGCTTCCAGCCGCCCATCTCGTTGACCGGGGCCGCCATACCCGAGCAATTGACCTGCGTCAAGCCCCGCAGGGGGCTTTCGTCTGCGTAGCCGCGGCTTCCAGCCGCCCATCTCGTTGACCGGGGCCGCCATACCCGAGCAATTGACCTGCGTCAAGCCCCGCAGGGGGCTTTCGTCCGCGTAGCCGCGGCTTCCAGCCGCCCATCCAGTTGACCGGGGCCACCACACCCGAGCAATTGACCTCCGTCAAGCCCCGCAGGGGGCTTTCGTCCGCGTAGCCGCGGCTTCCAGCCGCCCATCTC
>CAYUCC010000015.1:3670-68610 GCA_964443225.1 uncultured Anaerolineae bacterium | reverse complement strand
CAAGCCCCGCAGGGGGCTTTCGTCCGCGTAGCCGCGGCTTCCAGCCGCCCATCTCGTTGACCGGGGCCGCCATACCCGAGCAATTGACCTCCGCCAAGCCCCGCAGGGGGCTTTCGTCCGCGTAGCCGCGGCTTCCAGCCGCCCATCTCGTTGACCGGGGCCGCCATACCCGAGCAATTGACCTGCGTCAAGCCCCGCAGGGGGCTTTCGTCTGCGTAGCCGCGGCTTCCAGCCGCCCATCTCGTTGACCGCACAAATCACACAGACGAACCAATCGATCCCGTGTGCTCTGTGTTTCTTATTATGTAAATTCTCCAGAAGAGCCGCCATGAATCCCACTTCGACATCCGCCGCAAATCCAAAATCCAAAATCCAAAATCCAAGATGCCCCCGGTGTGTTTGACAAAAGGCAGAGAGACGGGTACGATGCCAGTAGCGAATGAACGTCAGCTGCACGATTCCGAGCGGCCTGACCCGTCACATCACATACGAAAGACACCAGACAAACCATGATGCGAGCGACCGCCGTGGCGCAATGGGTGCTGCGGACCATTCCCCTACTCATCTGCCTGGCTGTGTTGGCGGCCTGCGGCAGCGAAACGCCAACCCCCATACCCACGCCAACGGTTGGTCCTGATACCCTGGCCGATACGCCCGCCATGGAGCTGGCCCCTGACGTGCAGGCTGCCATCGACGCCATGGCGAACGTGTCCAGCTACCGCGCACGCACCGTCTACGAGTTTGGCGAGCAGCCCATCACCGGCACCCTCATGACGGGGGTGGTTGATATTCTGGTGGAGTACACCCAGACGCCGATCACGGCACAGCGTATTGTGGTGACCGACACGACCGTGCCCGAGGACGACGAGACCCGGCTTACACAGACGGTCCGCATCAGCGACACGACCTGGTATGACATGGGGGACGGCAACTGGGTCGAGTCGGCCGAAGAAGCGGGTACGCCGTTTCAATCGGCCGGCCTCATCTTCGATGCGCCCGATCTGCTGGTGAGCATACAACAGGCGCGCAAACTGGGCTCAGAGACGATCAATGGCATCGTCAGCGATCACTATACATTTGCCCAGGAACAGTTGCCCGCCTTTGCTGCGGGCGACATGGACACCGCAAGCGGTGAGTTCTGGCTGGCCCGTGACGGTGGTTATCTCACGCGCTACGTGCTGCAGGCGGCGGGCGATGACATCGAGCTGAGCGATGGGCTGCGCGGGCGCGGCACGATGGCGCTGACTTACGACCTGTTCGATATTGGGGAGACCCTCACCATCACGGCACCACAGACGGCCGAGGTGACCCTGGCCGGTTTTGCCAGCGGCACCTTTCCCGTACCCGCCGATGCGCGGCCGGTCCTGCGCAGTCGTGATTTTGTGTCCTACGTGAGCAGCCAGCCGTTCGATGACGTGGTCGAGTTCTATCGCAACAGACTGCCCGCCATGGGCTGGCGCAGCCCGGAGGGGAGTGGTTATACTTCCCCCGAGCTCGTCAACCTGGTGTTCGAGCAGGGTAATAACCAGGTTTTCATCACGATTACCGTCGATACGGAAAGCGGTCAGACGCAGATCCTGGTCTCGTCTGAGTAAGCGCCTTAACGTTCTCATCGATCAGGGTCAACATCCCTGGTGCCGGAACAGCCAAACAAAGGAGACTGCCGTGCCAATGACGTCACAGAGTCGCGGAAAACATCGTGTCCCTCTCGGGTGCCGTGTAGACCGGTCAGATGCAGGTTCGATCGCCCACCACCCGTACTGTCACGCTCGAGAAAGGACATGATAATGAGCACTACCAACCAAACGACCACACTGCGATCCGGAAATCACGAATTCCCATCGCTTGGCGACACCCTGCCAGGTCCCATCGGCGCCGACTACGTTGTGCGCGACCACCATACGATGTCTCCGTCGTACACCCGTTCCTATCCCTTCGTCATCGACCACGGGCGGGGTTCTGAGGTGTGGGACGTCGATGGCAATCGTTTTTTGGACTTCAACGCCGGCATTGCCGTGACCGCAACCGGCCATTCCCACCCGGCCGTGGTCGAGGCTATCAAGGCGCAGGCAGAGAAGTTCTTGCACTATTCGGGAACCGACTTCTATTATCCAGCCCAGATCGAGCTGGCCGAAAAACTGAGCAGCATCGCCCCGATCAGCGAATCGAGCCTGGTATTCTTCACCAATTCGGGTGCCGAGTCGGTAGAAGCCGCACTCAAACTGGCACGGTATGCCACCGGTCGCCAACGTTTCCTGGCGTTTCGTGGGGCGTTCCATGGCCGTACCATGGGTGCCCTGTCACTCACGGCGTCGAAGTATATCCAGCGCCAGGGGTTTGGCCCAATGGTCCCTGGTGTCGACCACATCGATTACGGGTACTGCTACCGCTGCCCCTTCAACCTGACCTATCCCAGCTGTGAGATCGACTGCGTACGCCGCATCGAAACCGAGATCTTCCGCACGAACGTGCCCCCGCTGGAAGTTGCCGCCATTTTTGTCGAGCCGGTGCAGGGTGAGGGGGGGTACGTGGTGCCGCCGCCGGGCTGGATGCAGGCGCTGCGCGAGTTGTGCAACAAGTACGGTATCCTGTTCGTTGCCGATGAAGTGCAAACCGGTTTTGGACGGACCGGCAAGATGTTCGGTATGGAGCACTTTGGCGTCGAACCTGACATCGTTTGCCTGGCCAAGGGCATTGCCAGTGGAATGCCGCTCGGTGCGATGGTCGCCAAACGCAGCCTGATGACCTGGCCGCCGGGAGCGCACGCCAGCACGTTTGGCGGTAATCCGGTGTCCTGCGCTGCGTCGCTGGCGACGATCAAACTGCTCGAGGATGAGTACATCGAGCACAGCCGCGTGGAAGGAGAGTACCTCAAGACACGTCTGCTGCAGATGGCCGAACGCCACCCGTCCATCGGCGACGTGCGTGGCCTTGGGCTCATGGTCGGTGTCGAACTGGTGCACGACAAGACGACGCGCAAACGTGCGCCTGAACTGCGCAACGAGCTGGTGGATCAGTGTTATTACCACCGGCTGTTGATCATTGGCTGTGGTCCCAATACGGTGCGTTTTGCCCCACCGCTCATGATCCCGCGCACACACCTGGACGAAGGACTGGTGATCTTCGAGCGGGTTCTAAGCCAGCTGGAGGAGACGCACGGGCTGGCTTGAGGCCGATTTTGACCGCAGAGAACGCATAGCGCACAGACGTTGTATACTTGTCGATGTGCTCTATGCGTTTTTTGTGGTCGACTCAGGCGGCTCAGTGGCCCAACAGGGCAACGCTCTCTTCGCGCGGGTGATAGTTGAGGGCGGCGAAACCGAACTGCTGGAGGAGGTCGCGCACCTGGTTGCAGCGGGCGAGTAGGTGCGGTTTATTGATCTTCCACCCGCCGTTGACCTGGTTGACGACCAACTGACTATCACCCCAAATGTCGACGTAGACCTGCGATGGCGGGACGCGCGCCGCAGCAGCGCGTGCCAACAGATCCTGCAGCGCCGCAATCAGGGTGTCGTACTCGGCCTCGTTGTTGGTCACGCGACCGCCAAACTCGAGCCGCACCACCTCGGGTTGTGCCTGGCCAGCCCACTGCAGCGCATAACTGCCGTAACCCGCGCCCGGATTGCCCTTGCTTCCACCATCGAAGACCACCCGCACGCGGGCTTCACCGCTGCCGGCGAGGGTGCGGGCGGGTGAGCGCGGCCGGCTGACCTCAGCAGCGGGTGGTGCAGCCGGTTTGAGTTCGATCAAACGCGTCGCGGGTGCCGCAGTGGTACGGCGAGATCGGCTAGGGGCGGGTTCCGGTGTGGTTGGGCCGGCATCGGGAGTAGGCGTACCCGCCGCGACCTGTTCGCCGTCGAGCAGATCGTGCACGTCCAACAGCGCCATCCGTTGGGCACGTCGAAACAGACGGCGGCGGTCAGCGGGACTGAGGGCAACGATGAGGTTCAGTACCTCGTCGACGCTCATTCGACGTCCTCATCCACCGGCGGCTCCGCATGCAGTTCGAAGCGGTAGCGGTCGAACAGGTAGGCCAGGTTGGCCTGGTGAAAACGCTGGACGAGACCACTGAGGGGAATGCGCGACTTGCCACACGCCTCGATGTCGACCTTGAGCAGCTCCGGTCGCGGCCGGTCGTCGGTCACGAATTGGTGGGCCAGGGCATCGATCTTTTGCAGATACGCGATGTTACTCCCCAGGATTTCGTTGATCTCACCGCGCAGCAGGACCTCACCGTGACCCTGGACGATGTTATCGAGACTGAGCTGGGCAATGGCTTCCAGCGAGGCAATCATGCTCTGGGCATCGCCGCCAACAATGTAGGGCACCGGCATGACCGTATCACTGGCGAAGAGCACTTTGTCTTCTTTGACGTGGACCGTGATGACGTCGGGGCTGTGGCCGGGGGATTCGCTCAGCACAATCGTGCGTCCACCGAGGCGCAGCGTCATCTCCTCCTGGAAAACCAGGCCGGGCAGCCGAATCTCGACCTCGGCGAGTTCCGGGTTGTACTCGCGGGCCTCACGCAGGCCCTGATCGGCATGCCGGCGCATCAGGTCACGCGCCCGCCGGTGTGAGATGAGCTCGGCCTCGGGATACAAATACGCGCCGTAGATGTGATCGGCGTGTGAATGGGTCAGGATCACGTACCGGATGCCACCACACGACTGGGCGCGGGCGCGCGCAAAGTCGCGTAACTCGCGAGCCTCGCCAGGGAACGGCAGCGTGTCGATCACTACCGCGCCTTCGCTGGTAAAGACCACACCGGCGGTTACCTGTGCATACAACCCACTTGTAAATACCCAAATACTGTCAGCAACACGTTCTCGCTGCATACCTGGCCAACCAGTTCTATGAGGGTCGTTTCAAGCACCGAGAATAACACAAAGCCCGCTTCATGTCAAGCGCGCAAAAAAAGACCATCGCGTTTTGGGCGATGGTCACGATAATGAAACGGATGATAACGGAGCCCCCGCTATGCCGTGTGTCAAGGAGCCCTGAACCTGCTTTCGCAGGTGGGGACCTGTCCAGAAGCTTGGCCTTACCGACCGAGGGCTACCGCCTCACTTCCAGAACGTCCGATCCCCGTGATTCAGGTGTTGGCTCAGAGCGCTATGATGACATCACGGGCACGGCAGGGTACTGTGGTGGTATGTTAGCATAGAGTTGAGAATCGTGCAAATTGATTATTTGGGAGTAGGGGAGTTCTGTACTCCTTACTCCACCCCCTACTCCGTACTCCCTACACCGTACTCCCTCCGTACTCCCAAACTCAGCTCACGCAGCTGGGCATCGGTGATGGTCGACGGGGCGCCAAACAGCAGGTCGCTGCCGGTGGCGGTTTTGGGGAAGGCGATGACTTCGCGAATGTTGCCGGCGCCGGCGAACAGTGCCACCAGGCGTGCCATGCCCAGCGCGATGCCGCCGTGCGGCGGTGCACCGTATTCGAAGGCATCGAGCAGCTGGCCAAATTGGGATTGTTGGGTCTCTTCATCGATCCCCAACCGGTGGAACAGCCGGTTCTGCAGGTCACGCTGGTGGATACGGATCGATCCGCCGCCGATTTCCCAGCCGTTGAGAATGACGTCGTACGCTTTGGCACGCACCGCAGCGGGGTCCGTTTCCAGCCGCTCCCAGTCTTCATCATGGGCCGACGTAAATGGATGATGCACCGCCGTCCAGCGCTGCGCTTCGTCGTTGAACTCCAGGAGCGGAAAGTCGGTCACCCAACAAAACGCGTAGACATCATCGTCCAGCAGTCCGAGGCGGCGTCCCAACTCCAGGCGCAGGTTGCTCAGGGTCTGGGCAACGACCGCCGGCGCGGCCGCAACCACCAGCAGCAGGTCACCCGGCCCGGCACCCGTACGCTCGGTGACACCCCGCCATTCGGGTTCAGACAGGAATTTGGCAAACGAAGAGCGCACCGCAGACACCGATGGTGCCTGATCCGCCGTTTCAGGAATCGCCGCCCAGGCCAACCCGGCGGCGCCATAACGTTTCGCCATCTCGGTGAGCTCGTCGATCTGCTTGCGCGAATAACCGGCGCAGCCGGGCGCACACAGGGCTTTGATCTGCCCCCCACTGGTGACAGCATTACGAAAGACAGTGAAGTCGGTCTGGACAAACAGATCGCTCAGATCGACCAGCTCCAGGCCAAACCGCAGGTCGGGGCGGTCGTTGCCGAAGCGGGCCATGGCTTCGTCATAAGTCAACCGCGGGAACGGCACCTGCTGGAACCGTTTGCCCGCAACGGTGGCTTCACCGGGCTGCGAGATCTCACCCACCAGGTGAATGAGCAGTGACTCGATCAGCCCCATGACGTCGTCGCGCTCGACGAACGACATTTCGAGGTCCAACTGGGTGAATTCCGGCTGGCGGTCAGCCCGCAGGTCCTCGTCACGGAAGCAGCGCGCAATCTGAAAGTAGCGCTCGAAGCCGGCCACCATCAGGAGCTGTTTCAGCTGCTGTGGTGACTGGGGCAGCGCATAGAACTTGCCCGGATGCACGCGGCTGGGTACGACATAATCGCGTGCCCCTTCCGGTGTGCTTTTCAGCAGGATCGGGGTCTCGATCTCGATGAAATCGCGGTCGTGCAGAAATCGCCGAATCGTGCGCACGACGCGGTCGCTCAGGATGATGTTGCGCTGCAGTGCGGCGCGGCGCAGGTCGAGGTAACGGTACTTCAAACGTACCACCTCGTCCACCGGGGTGTCTTCGTTGATGTAGAACGGCGGCGTTTTGGCGGTGTTGAGAATCTCGACGTGGGTGGCCATCACTTCGACGTCACCGGTAGGCATCTGCGGGTTACGCAGGTCGGCCGGGCGGGGCACGACCTGACCGCGCACCTGGAGTACGTATTCGACACGCGCCTGGCTGGCCACCGCATGTGCTGCGGCCGACAGTTCGGCATTGACTGTGATTTGAACGATTCCGCTGCGGTCACGCAGGTCAATGAATACCAGGCCGCCGTGATCGCGCCGGCGGTGCAGCCAGCCGGCCAGGGTCACGATCTGGCCGGCATGGTCCAGGCGGATATCGCCACAACGATGATCTTTTAGCATGCAACTAACTCCGCAGAATCTGCCAGAATGAATTTACGCACCTGTGCCGGAAGTCCCCGACGGCCGGCGTTTATGACAGATGAAGCTGCATTATACGGCAAGGTGCGGTATTCGACAAGGACACCGGGCCCGGTGCCGGCGCAGGACAGCCGTTCGGCGTTCTGACCGGCTACGTTTCCTGCGCCGGCACCAGGCGCGTACGGCCCAATTTATGAACTCGCCGCTTCGTGGTGTATAATGGCACCGCTGCGTAATCATGGCGCGGCCGCCCCTGCGCTGCGTTCACTGGTAGCCTAGACGCTCGTTCATCAGCAGGATATCCAAGGAGTCACCATCGATGCCCACCGATCCCTGTGAGTCTGAGTTCATCTACGGCCTGCACGAACCCGGCGGCGAATCGCACATGGAACAGGCTGGCGTCAAAGGCTGGATCCTGTTCACCGAAGCGATTGGCGCCGACCCCAACAACCGCGACGGACGCGATTACAGCCAGTATTGTGCGCGCGGCTTCGGCATCATCTCGCGTCTCAACAACGGCTACCACCCCGGGGGCACGATTCCACACTCCAGCCAGTATGCGGCCTTTGCCCAGCGCTGCGCCAACGTGGTGCAGAATTCGCGCGGCTGCCACATCTGGATCATCGGCAACGAGATGAACTATCACATCGAACGGCCGGGCGGCATGGGCGGCGAAGTGATCACACCCACGTTGTACGCCGACGTCTATCGCCGCTGTCGCGAGGCGATCCATCGCGTGGCACCCAACGCACAGGTCCTGGTCGGCGGCGTGGCACCCTGGAATATCGAAACCAAATACCCGGGCAACCCGTCGGGTAACTGGGTACAGTATTTCTCCGATATCCTGCATGCGTTGGGTCCTCAAAACTGCGATGGTTTTACGCTGCACACCTACACCCACGGCGATGACCCGGCCCTCATCACGAGCGATGTCCGCATGAATCCGCCGTTCGATAAGTATCGGTACCATTTTTACGCCTACCGCGATTTCCTGGCCGCCGTTCCCAACAACATGCGCCAGCTCCCCTGTTACATCACCGAGACCGATCAGGGCGACATTGCCTGGACCGACGTCAATCGCGGCTGGATTCAACAGGCCTACGAAGAGATCAACCGCTGGAACAGCCAGCCCGGCAACCAGGTCATCCGTGCCCTCATCCTGTACCGCTGGCCACAGGTGTCGGGTGACCGGTGGGGCATCGCCGGCAAACAGAACGTCATCGCCGACTTCAAAGATGCACTGCCGAAACGGTACACCTGGCCCGACAAGCTGAAGAAGCAGGCCCCCGCCTTCGTAGCCAAATTCCTGAAACACGGTATGCCAGCCACGGCCAACGCCAATGCCACCGTGACCGTCGAAGTACGCGTGCGCAACGAAGGCAGCAAAACCTGGCTCAAAACCGGTGCCAACCCGGTCCGCCTGGGTTACCATTGGCTCGACGCCCAGGGCAAACCGGTCGCCGTGCCGGCGGGTGACTTCCGCACCGAACTGCCATCGAACGTGGCCACGAACCAGGAAGTGGCCCTGACGGCCAAAATCGGGGTACCACCACAGGCCGCTACCTATACACTGCGCCTGGACATGGTCGAAGAAGGCATCACCTGGTTTCGTGACCAGGGCAGCACACCGCTGTCTCTCCGTGTCGAGGTAAAAACCGCCGACATCGTCGCCGACAAACAGTTCTTCGAAGAAACCAAACACTGGGTCAGCGACCCCTTCCTGGCGTGGTACCGACGCTATGGTCTCGACGTGGCGGGCTACCCAATCACCGACGAATACGTCGATCCGGCAACGGGTCTGCGCAGCCAATACTTCCAGCGTGTGGCGATGGAGCTGTGGCAGGACACCGTACGCCTCAAACTGGTGGGTGAAGATGCGCTGCGTTTGGGCGTGGAAGTGGGCAAGCTGAAGGCGCGCATCAAGACCCTGGAAGATCTGCTGGGCGGCGGCGGCGGGCGGTTGCCGCCCCCCACGCTGACCGATATCGTCGCCACGCTGCCGCGTGATCCGGCGGGCATCGTGGCACGACCGCCGGCGGACATCAAGACCATCGTGATCAACCATACCGCCGTGCCGCCGTCGGTGGGGGCTGACCGTGTGGCCGAAGCGCACCGCAAACGATGGCCAGGCATGGTGTACCAGTATTTCATCACCGGGTCGGGCGATATCCAGCAGACAGCCCCGCTGCTCGAAACCGTCACGCGTGAGGCGTGGATCTACCAAGGTGTGCACATCGGCATTGCGGGCAGCTTCAGCAACACCGTGCCAACCGAGGCTCAGCTCGACGCCACGGCCACCCTGGTAGCCTGGCTGCTCCAGGAACTGGCTCTCCCCATCGAGGCGGTCGTGGGCGCGAGCGAAGTCACCAAGACGGCGTCGCCGGGCACGCAGTGGCTTGCGGGCCAACGCTACAAGGACACCCTGTTGGCCAAAATTCGGACCGCGCAAGCCAGCGCGGGTACGGGTACCGGCACCGATGAACTGGCACAGCTGCGCCAGGAGCTGACGCGGCTTCAAACACAGCTCGCCTCCAAACAGCAAGAGCTGGATCAGCTGGCAGAGAAACTTGCGACACTGGAACTCGATCTGCAGGCGCGCCAGGACCAGATCGACGTGCTGACCGGTGAAATCATCGACCTGCACGCCGAAACCGATACGCTGCGTCCTGAAGTGGCCAGCCTGCGCACCGAGGTGGGTGGCCTGCGCACACAAAACGAGACGCTGCGCACCGAAGCGGGTACCCTGCGCACTCAAAATCAGACGCTGCGCACCGAAGCGGGCGGCCTGCGTACCCAGGTCGACGCCCTGCGCCAGGAAAACCAGGAACTGCGCGACCGCCTGGCGGGCGGCGGCGGAAACGGTGGTGGGGGTCAGGTGCCACCGCCGGCCATTACCGACGTCACCGATCAGCTGCCGCGGGACGCGGCGGGGATGAAACCGCGCGATGCCAGTCTCATCCAAAATCTGGTGATCAATCACACGGCGGTCGACCCATCGGTCAGTCTGCAGCGTATCGCCGAAGCGCATCGCAAACGTTGGCCTGGCATCACCTACCACTACTTCATCCACGCCGAAGGCAACATCGTGCAGACCAACCCGCTCGATGTTTCGGTCACTGACCAGCAAACGTGGCTCTATCACGGCATCCAGATCTGCCTGGCGGGCAATTTTGCCACGGCGACACCCACGGCGGCACAAATCGACGCCGCGGCCCACCTGGCGGCCTGGCTCTTGCAGCACTATCAACTGCCGATCGATCGCATCAAGGGGGCCAACGAACTCACCGCCACCGGGTCACCCGGTGCGCAGTGGCTGCAGGGTGCAGCCTATAAACAGACGCTCATCGCACAAACGCAAGCCATCCTGGACCGTGCCGCACCCACCACGGGGAGTGACGTGGCCGCCCTGCGTGCCGAGATTGCGCGGCTCAACGATACACTGCAGAAGACGCGGTCCGACCTGCGCGTCGCACAGACACAGCTGTTGGAAGCACAGAAAAAGGCCACGACGCTGCAAACCGACCTGGAGCAAGCGCGGTCCAACGTCGTTACCCTGCAGCAGGACAAAAAGCGGCTGCAGGAACAGGTCGATGCTTTGCTGGCCGGCCGGGGCGGTACATCACCGCCTGGCACCATCGAAAAGCCGCCCTTTGCGCCTCTGGTCGACCAGCTGCCAAAAAGCACCGTGGCTGGTAACGTCTACAAGACACGCCCACTCTCGGCGATCACCCACCTGGTCGTTCACCACAGCGCAGCCCCGGCCGACGTCGATGCCGCCCAGCTGGCCAGGTATCAGGTGACCACGCGCGGCTGGCCGGGTATCGGCTGTCACTTCCTGGTCGGCGCCGATGGCGACGTGGCACAAACCAATCGCCTGGAGACGGTGGTCTATCACACCGAAGGTCAGGATGCCAGCAGTGTGGGTATCATGTTTGCCGGTGACTTTGCCGACATGCCCCCCACCCCGCTGCAGCTCGACCGCGGCGCCCACCTCATCGCCTGGCTGGCCCAGGAACTCAAGATTCCCAACAGCCGCATCGTCGGTCACGACGAGCTGGCCGGGCAGGCAACGAACTGCCCGGGGCGTCAATGGCAGGAAGGGCAGCAGTGGAAACGTCTGCTGTTCGAACGGATGCAGGCCTGGCAGGGCGGCACGCGTACGGCACCCGCCAAGTTGATCGAGCACTACCTGCTCTTCTGGTGGCGTGGGCCCGAGCTGTGGGCCGAGCCGGACTACCGCAGCGCCATGCGCTACATTGGGCGGTTTACACCCGTCATCGGATTTTCGATCGACGAGGCCAAAACGGCCCGTTTTGTCACGATCGTCGGTGGGCCGGGGGGTGTGCCGGGCAACGCTGAGGACGAGCTGCGCACCGCCGGGGTGTGGGTGGAACGCATCGCCGGCAAAGATTATGCCGACACGCAGCGACTGCTCGACGAAATGGCCGCCGCCGGCCAACGGTTTCGGTCACCCGAATTGGCCAGGCTCGAGTGAGGTTGGCGTGCGGTTCGATCCATTGATCATGGGGCCGACAAATGCCTGACGGGCTCGAAGCGGTGGCTGCACCAGCCGCGCCCTATACTATCGCGCTCCCCGTGTTCGAAGGACCGCTGGACCTGCTCCTGCACCTGATCGAACGCGAGGAGCTGGAGATTACTGCGGTGTCGGTGGCGCAGGTGACGGGGCAGTACCTGGCTTACCTGGAAACACTGCGCGCCAGCGAACAAACGATCCAGCCGGACGCCCTGGCCGACTTCCTGGTGATGGCCGCGCGGCTCATCTGGATCAAATCACGCGCCCTGCTGCCGCGTCCGGCCGAAGTCGAAGAAGAAGAGGAAGATCCCGCGGCCACCCTGGCCCAGCAGCTGCGAGAATACAAACGGTTCAAAGAAGCGGCCCAACAACTGCGCGCCCGCGAGACCGAACACCACGTCATGTACGTGCGCATCGCGCGTCCGCCGCTGCCCACCCCACGTCTTCAGGCAGGCCAGGGCAGCGTGGCGGACTTGTGGAAAGCCTTGCAGCGCGCCCTCCTGACCTCATCCCCCAGCCAAACCGCCGACATTCTGGTCGCCCCGCTCCCGTTTACCGTCCACGACAAGATCGACCTGATCGCGCGGTTGACAGCCCAACCGCGTCCCGTGCACTTCGCCGAACTGCTGGCCCTGGCAAACTCACGCGTCGAGATTGTGATCACCCTGCTGGCCGTGCTGGAGCTGATGAAACGCCGCCGAATCGTCGTCGAACAAACCGGCCTCTTCGGCGAAATCCTCATCCGCGCCGCCTAACCATCCCCGCCCGCACGCCACACCCTCCAAAATCCAAAATCAAAAACCAAAAATGCCACAACTCCCGTCAAATCGACCAGGACATCGAATGGATCTGCATGCCGGTTGGGCACGAACGACTGGTGCAGTTCGTCACTCAACGCATAGGCCAGCGCCAGCAGGAAGGTCCACAACCGCGGATGCCGCACTGCGGGTGTGCGTCGTAATGCACGGATCAGCCAGAACGCCAGGCCAAAATAGGCCACGAAATGGCCAACAATATCCTGGATGTCGGTCAGATCAGGTCCCAGGTCGGGCAGGGTAGGCTGCGCCGACAGCCAGAAGATCAGGGCCATCCAGCCCAGGGCGGCCAGCCAGGCGCGCAGGCACGCCCCGCGCGTCACGTTCACGGCATCAGCTCCTGGTAGAGCCGCTGCACGCGCGGCGCCAGATGCTGCCACGTGAATTCAGCGTGCACGCGGGCCGCCGCAGCCTGGCCGTACCCCCAGGCGCGTGCGCGATCGCTGAGCAGGCCGACCAGGGCGTTTGCCGTTCCTTGGTCATCCCCCGGTGTCACCAGCATGCCTTCGCTGCCGTGCCGCACGTAGGTCAGTACCTCACCGCTGGCATCGGCCACGACCGGCAGGCCGGCCTGCATCAGCTCGACCAGCTTCACCGAACAGCGGGCGCGCGTCACGAGGGTGGTATCGCCGGGCACCCAAGCCACGTCGGCCGCGGCCAGCACGCCAGGCAGCGCCTGTGCCGGTACCCATCCCAGGCAGTGCAGCCCCGAACCAGAGCCGGCCAGGTCGGCGAGCTGCCTGGCGGCGCCCCCTGGCAGGCTGTCGCCCGCCGCGATGAGCCGTGCCTCCGGCAGCGACTGCCTGACGGCATGCCAGACACGCAGCACGCGCTGCGGCGGCACTTCGACGAAACGGCTGTAGAGCAGTGCGGTTGGGGTGTGCGGTATGACAGGGGGCCGCGGTATGGCGGGGTCTGATACGTCTACCCCGTTAGGCAGATGACACACGCGGCGCGTGTCGTCACGCAGGCCGGCTGCCAGGTCGACCAAGCAACGGCTGGCCGCCGTGACGGCATCGGCGTGACGCAGGCACCACGTCTCCTGCCAGGCAAAAAAGGCCGACAGCCACCGCGGATAGGTCAGTCGATCGTTCCAGCCCGCCTCCCAGTCGTCGGTGTCGACCAGCAGACGGCCGTGCCACAGACCAGCCCGGCGGGCATGCCACAAGACCCACAGCACCAGCCCCGCATATCCTTTGGGTTTGAAACAGTGAACGACGTCGGGGTGCTGCTGCCAGATCACGCGTAACAAGGCAGCCAGGATGCTCGGCACCCCGCCGGCCACCCCCACGTGTACCACGGCGACACCCTGGTCAGTCCACGCCTGCTTTGTATGCCGTGGACTGTCCCAAGGTGGGATGAGCGCCGTGACGCGAGTCGTGGGGCTGGCGGCCAGAGCCCTGGCCAGGGGCACCAGACGCCGGCTGACCGTGCCTTTAGGTGCCAGGCCAAAGGGTGCCACCAGCACGACGTTCACAGGCCGCACCGGCTCACTCGACCGTGACGCTCTTGGCCAGGTTGCGCGGCTGGTCGACGTCGCAGCCACGCCAGACCGCCATGTGGTAGGCGAGCAGCTGCAGCGGCAGCACCGTCAACACCGGTGTCAGCAGCTGCGCCGTCGCCGGGACGTAGATCACGTGATCGGCCTTGGACTGGATGAACTCGTCGCCCTCGGTGGCTACGGCGATCACGGTGCCGTTGCGCGCCTTCACCTGCTCGATCTGGCTGACCATTTTGTCGTACACACTGTCCTGCACGGCGATCGTGACCACCGGCATGTGCTCGTCGATCAGGGCGATGGGGCCGTGTTTCATCTCGCCGGCCGGATAACCCTCGGCGTGGATGTAGCTGATCTCCTTGAGCTTGAGCGCGCCTTCGAGTGCAATGGGATAGTTGATGCCGCGCCCCAGGTAGAGAAAATCGTTGTGGGCGTGGAACAGTTGGGCCAGCCGCTCGTAGAGCGGGGTGTGCCTCAAATCGAGGACACGGCCGGCCAGCTGCGGAACGTGTACCAGGTCGTCCAACAGCTCACGGCGCCGTTGGGCGCTGAGGGTCCCGCGCAGCGTGGCCACGTGGATCGCCAGCAGGTACAGGTCGACCAGGGTCGCGGTGAAGGCCTTGGTGGAAGCCACGCCGATTTCGGGACCCACGTGCATGGTGACGACGCTGTCCGCCAGGCGGGCGGCCTGGCTGCCAACCACGTTCACGATCGAAGCCAGGTGCGCCCCCTTGGCGCGTGCCTCTTCCATCGCTGCCAGGGTGTCGACCGTCTCACCGGACTGGGTCAGGGCCACGAACAGGGTGTTGGCGTCGATGATGGGGTTGCGGTACCGAAACTCCGAACCATAGTCGACCCGCACGGGGACATGGGCGATCTCTTCGAACAGGAACTGGCCAACCAGGCCGGCGTAAAACGAGGTGCCGCAGGCGACGATCATCACCTGGGTCAGCGCACGTGCCTGGTCGGCGGTCAACGCCACGTTTTCCAGGTAGACTTCACCGGTATTAAAATCGACGCGTCCGCGCACTGTGTCGGTGAGGGACTGGGCCTGCTCGTAGATTTCCTTCTGCATGAAATGCCGGTACTCGCCCTTGGCCGCCGACACGGGATCCCAGGCCACGGTATGGATCGTCGGGGTGACCGGTTGGCCGTCCAGGGTCATGACGTCGGCGCCGCAGGTGGTTACCACGGCCATTTCGTAAGACTCCAGGAAGGTCAACCGGCGGGTGTGTTCGAGGATGGCCGGAATATCGGAGGCGATCAGTGTTTCACCCTGGCCATAACCGATCGTCACCCCGCCGGCGTTACCCAGGCGGGCGGCAATCAGCCGGTCGGGCTCGCGACTGCTCAGCACGACGACGGCACTCGGCCCGCGCAGGTGTCCCAAGGCGCGGCGGGTTGCCTCTGCCAGGTCGAATCCGGAATCGACGTACCGGCTGACCAGGTGGACGATCACTTCGGTATCGGTATCGGAGCGAAAGACGACGCCCTGTGCTTCGAGCTCCTGGCGCAGCTCGCGGAAGTTTTCGACGATGCCATTCTGCACGACGACCACGTCGCCGTTGTGATTGCCGTGGGGGTGTGCGTTACGCCGGCTCGGTTTGCCATGCGTAGCCCAGCGGGTGTGGCCAATGGCGATATGGCCATCGGCCGGTTCACGGGCAAGCAGATCGACCAGGCCGCTGAGTTTGCCAACTTCGCGGCGGACCTGGATGCCCTGCTCATCGATGACCGCCAGGCCGGCCGAATCGTAGCCGCGATACTCCAACCGCCGCAGCCCATCGATGACAATCGGTGTCGCCGCGCGCGGACCCACATAACCAACGATCCCACACATGAGAATCCTCCTGAGAATGGGTGGTTTGCTGCGTGTGCCACGGCGCGACCACGTTGTCCCCCCGGTCACCCAGGGGTTTTGGCGGCGCGTCGATCGGTTGTGGCAGGAATGGCGCGGCAGGTCGGGCGTGCAACCGGCCTGACCGGTATACCGGTCACAGGCAGTCACACACGTCCGGTGCAGCAGCACCCGGCTCGCAACCGTATTGGATTTCAGGAGGAAAGAATCCTGGCCAGTCCTGCGCTGTAGACCCTGGCCACAGGGCCGTGGCTCGGCCCTGGAGGCATCCGCTGATCTTTCGATTTTCCCGGGTGACACCCGGTTAGCTCCACGTCGCCGTAGAGAACCTCTTCCTCGTCAACTGCATGCAGTCACACGCAGCCCATGCGCTCTCTTTCCTCGTCGCCCAGCCATCATAATCGTCCGCCAGGCACACCTCCAGATATCGAATTCAAGCCGCCAGCCGTCCTACCCGTTCTCATCTTGACCGGCATGCCCCACACATGATTGTAGCCGCACCACCGTATTCGGGCAAATCGTTGGGGAGTGGGGGTTAGGGGATGGGGGTCAGCATCCAATCCCTAATCCCCATCCCCTAACCCCTATCCCCCTTCTGCCGCATACGGTCCTCGCTCGCGATCAGGCAGGAGGGCCGCGATGCGCTGCATGATGAGTTCGCTGGCTTCGTCGAGGGCATGGCGGCGGGCAGCACCGTGGCCGGGTGCGGTGAGGGGGCCAAACGGCGCGCCGATGGTCACGACGACCGGTGCGCGACGCAGGCGGCGCCAGCAGGCAAAGATGTCGGCGCCGCTGCCCGAAAAGCCAACCGGCAGGATGGGCACACCGTGCTGGACGGCGAGATAGGCGGTGCCGGGGCGGGGTGGGATGAGGGCAGCGCGGAACCCGGGGCTGCGTACCCCCCCTTCGGGAAAAATCGCCAGCACACCACCACCGTCGAGCAGCTGCGAGGCGCCGCGCAGGGCCCGCCGGTCCACTTCCCCACGACGCACAGGAATCGCACCGTAGCTGTGAAGGACCCAGCCCACCGCACGATGGTGGTACATGTTCTCGGCCGCCAGGAATTCCAGTTCGTACGGCACCACGGTGGGCAGCAGGGCCGGTTCAAGCCAGCCAAAGTGGTTGGCGACGATGATCAGAGGCCCGCCCGCGGGTACGTGTTCGCGGCCGCGCACCTCGACGCGCAGCAGCAGCAGGGATAACAAACGAACCAACGTACGTAAGATGCGCCTGACCAGGAGGCGTGCCGGCGAGCGTTCCATGCGTTTACGCGCCGGTCACCGCAGCGGGCGGTCGCCAGGTATGGATCACCGCCAGCACGCGTGCCAGCGTCTCTTCGACGGCCAGGCCGGTCGAGTCGATGTGCACGGCGTCGGCGGCGGCACGCAGGGGTGCCGTGGAACGGGTGCTGTCGTAGGTGTCACGCCGCTGCATGGCCTGCAAGACGTCATCGTAGGTCATGCCGTGGCTGCCCGCATCCCGCTCATCGAAGCGCCGTCGAGCCCGCTCGGCCACAGAGGCGTCCAGGTAGATCTTCAAATCGGCATCGGGCATGATCACGGTGCCAATATCACGTCCGACCATCACGACCCGTCCGGCGCGGCCTATGCGCCGCTGCTGTTCGATGAGTGCCTGCCGCACGCGGGGATAGGCCGCCACGCGTGACACGGCAGCATCGACCTCGGGCTGGCGAATCTCCCAGGTGATGTCGACTCCGTCACCCAACACGGTGGCCAACCGTCCATCCAACGCGGTGCCCGGATCCCGAATGTCGATTACAACCGTGACGGCCAGGTGAACCACGGCGTCCTCATCATCCAACGCTACCCCGCGGTTCAGGGCCAGCCAGGTGACGGCGCGGTACACGACGCCGGTGTCGAAGTAGAGATAGCCCAACCGTGCAGCCACGTGATCACCGATGGTGCTCTTGCCCGAACCCGCCGGCCCATCGATCGCAATGGTCGATGGCAGGCCGTCGTTCAAGACAGGTTCTCCGGCGCGCGCGTCCGTCATAGCGGAGGCCTCTTCTTTCCTGTACGACGTTGGGGTCTTCCCCCACGCGGCGCACCTGGAGGGCGATCGCGGCGTCCCGTGGCGCGGTTGCCGCGGTCTGGTGGCCGATTGCCCGGGCCTGTTGGGCGATCACCACGCGCTGGTGGGCGGTTGCCCGGCTCGTCTGGGCGATCGCCGCGCCCCGTTGGACGATCGCTGCCTCGTGGGGGACGATCACTGTGTCCTGACGGGCGATCTCGCGGGCCAGGTGGCCGTGCGCCCTGGTCGGGTGCTGTGCCGGTGGTGCGGCGCGGCCTGGCCGTACCGGGACGTCCACCTGGACGCGGTGGGCGTGCGGTGTCCTGACTGGCTGGTGCCTTGCCGCGGGTGGGGCGATCCCCCGCTTCCTGCGGCGCAGTGGTAGCACGCGAGGGTTCGTGCGTCGTGGGACGACCCGCGTGCGGACGCGAGGGTTGGCCGCCGCTCGCCCGCGGGCGATCACCAGGCGGGCCGGGGCGTTCTGGCCGCGTGCCACGCGGGGGTGGGCGCCTGCCGGTCGATCGCGGGGCCGTTGAAGTCTGCCCCCGTGGGGTCGCGCCACTGCCTGGCCGCAGGAGCCGGCGCAGGGCACGCAGCTCGTGACCGTTGACGTCGCGCCAGTGACCCGGTTTCATGCGTTCGAGGCGCAGGGGGCCCAGGCCAATACGAATCAGACGCAGGGTTGGGTGCCCCACCGCCGCGGTCATGTGACGAATCTCGCGTTTACGTCCTTCGCGCAGCACCATGTGCAGCCAGGTGGTCGGAATGGGTCGGCTGTCGTCGGGCCGCGCCAGAAAAGCGGGTGGGCCTTCGACGATCGTGACGTCGGCGGGCGCCGTCAAACGGTCGGCCACGTCGACGCCCTGCCGCAGCTTGCGCAGGGCAATCGTACTGGGCCGGCCTTCGATCAGAACCAGGTATTCTTTGGGCTGCTGATAACGCGGGTGGGTCAGGCGATGGGCGAGCTCACCATCGTTGGTGAGCAGCATCAAACCCTCGCTGTCCAGGTCGAGCCGGCCGACCGGGTAGAGCCGCTGCGGCAGCTTGACCAGGTCGGCCAGGCAAGGTCGTCCGCCCTCCGGTTCCATGGCCGACAAATAGCCGGTCGGTTTGTAGAGTACGATATAACGCGGCGCCTCAGGACCGGTGATGGGATTGCCATCGACCATCACGATATCCCGTTGGGGATCGACCTTGGTACCCAGCTCCGACACCACTTTCCCGTTGACCCGCACCCGTCCCTGCTGGATCATCTCCTCACAAGTCCGCCGCGATGCGACCCCCGCATGCGCCATCACCTTCTGCAATCGTTCTTCCATCCTACCGCCTCCCTCCTGCCATCACCCTTCCCACGCTACACATCTTTCCTAACGCCATCCATCAGATCATCCCACTCCCTACTCCCTACTCCCTACTCCGTCCTCCCTAAAATTCCCCCCACACCAACGGTTGGGCGCCGATCTCCTGCGCACCGATCCGGTAGCGTATGACGCCGGCTGGTGCACCGGGCGTGGTGTCGCCGATCGGTGCCAGATCGTGAACCGACTGAATGAGAGGCCACTGCCAGCGCGCGGCAAAGGCATCGGCCGGCGCGCCCGCTACCAGAAACCGCGGCTCGTTCGTCGTATCGGGTGCACGACCCAGTGCGTTGGCCGGCGGCGTCAGGGGCAGCCAACCGTAATGGGTGAAATAGTGATCGAACAGACGGCGTGCATCCTCGTAACGCTGCGTGCTGCCGAGGATCACCGCCAGCACACGATGACCATCGCGATTGACCGAGGCGACCAGGCATTCGTTTGCCAGGTCGGTCGTGCCCGTTTTGATCCCATCGGCGCCCGCATAGGCGGTGAGCAGCTCATTCTTGTTAGTCAACGCATGCCCCGCAGTGTTATGCTGGGTCGTGGAGACGATGGTGGCGAATTCCGGGTACGCCAGGGCGGCACGCGCCAGGCGATGCAGATCGTCGGCGCTGGCATAGTGGTCAGGGGCATCCAGACCGTGAGGATTCACAAAATGGGTATTGCTCAATCCCAGGGCAGCCGCACGGTCGTTCATCATCTGCACAAACGCCGCTTCACTGCCCGCGATGTGCAGCGCAATCGTCATGGCTGCGTCGTTGCCCGAAACCAGCAGCAGCCCGTACAAGAGATCGCGCAGGGTCAACTGTTCGCCGGCCTGCAGAAACATCGAGCTTTCACCGACGGTCAGCGCCTCGGCGGGCACGGTCACCACGTCGTCAAGGTTGCCACGTTCGAGGGCCAGGAGTGCCGTCATGATTTTGGTCGTGCTGGCCATCGGCAACCGCTGCTGGGCGTTGTGTGTGAGCAGAACCTGGCCCGTATCGACGTCAACGAGGATGGCTGCCCTGGCAGCCAACGCGGGCAGATGCTGCGCCGCCTCGATTTCGGCGATCTGCGGCGGGTACAGGCGCACGGGGCGGCTGGCACTGTCCACCAGGACCGGCGGGCCGAACCCAAAGGAGAAACAGGCCAACAGACTGATCAACAACGTCACGCCCAGACGGCGGCGACGATCAGCCACACGCACCAGGGTCCGCAGCCCGTTTGTCAACCAGCTTTTGCTCGCGTCACACACCATGTCACCGCAACCTGGCACAAAAAAAGGGCACGCCAGGTACCGATCCAGGTCGGCCATCTGTTCGTGCCCATACCAAAATCCAGCACGACTGGGAGCTATCCGAAAGCACTGCAATCACCCGGGCAGTCAAGCTCACAGGCGGGTTCTCGGATAGACTCTAATTCGGCGCCAGGCCAACAGACATCATCGTCCACCGCGAAGATTGCGCAGAGAAAAAGATCGGATTCCCAGGCTGAGACTATTTCGCGCCTTCGTGTGACCTTTTCAAGCAGTCCCTACGGCAATTCGACCGCGACGTTGTATGCCCGCACGTTGTTCGAGGTGATAGTTTCCTCGAGAGTTGGCACCACTTCGATGAGCAGTTCGTAGCTGCTGCGCGTCGGAATCGATGTGCGCTGTTCGAAGCGCACGATGGTGGTGTCACCCGCCGGCAGTTCGTCCACGTACTGCGTGCTTTCCAGCAGTACCTCGCGGCTGGTGTCACTGACCATGACGCGTACGGGAATATTGCGGGCAGTCTCGGTGCCCTGATTTTCGACAACCGCCATAAGCGCCAGATGGTCGGGCCGCAGGCTGATCGTGCTGCCTGCCATCTCGACTGCGGTCAAGGCCAGGTCGTGCGCGGGTACGGCGACCGTCGGGGTGACCGGCAGCTTATTGGTTTGCGCACCATCCTGTTCGTGGACAGTCACACAGGCACTCAGGTTCAATAACAAGACAGCCGCGCAGCACAGCCTGGCCAGGCGGGGGAACGCGGTGGCAACAACCAGACGGTTCGGACGACGACGCAAGCGCAGCGGGTTCGTCTGATGCAATTGCTGATCGATCATGCACAACATTTTACGGCGGACGACTCCTTTTGTCAAAGTTCGACAAAATCGCTCAAGCACTCAAGGTGCCCTTGGTCGATGGAACACCCTGTCGCCGCGGGTCCAGCTGGGTTGCCGCATCCAGCGCGCGCCCAAATGCCTTGAAGAGCGCCTCCGCCTGGTGGTGGTCGTTACGTCCATAGAGCACCCGCGCATGAAAATTGAGGCGCCCATGCACAGCAATCGCCTCGAAAAAATGCCCGATGAGATGGGTGTCCACCTGACCCACGCGCGGGGTATGCCAGGCCACATCGACCACGCAATACGGTCGCCCACCCAGGTCAAGGGCCACCAATGCCAGGGCCTCATCCATGGGCACGTAGCTGTGTGCCGTGCGCACGATGCCGCGCCGGTCACCCAACGCCTGATCGAGCGCTTTGCCCAGGCAGATGGCGACGTCCTCGACGGTGTGGTGTTCGTCGACGTGCAGATCACCCTGCGCAGACACGGTCAGGTCGAAAAGGCCATGGGCGGCAAAGAGTTCGAGCATGTGATCCAGGAAACCCAATCCCGTCTGCACGGCTCGCTGCCCGGTTCCATCCAGGTTCAGCTCCAGTACGATCTGCGTTTCGTTGGTGTTACGTTCGATCCTGCTGTGACGCATGGGTTATTTCTCCGGTTCGGCGATAGACGGCCGGTGATGAACGACCAGGCTGGCACTCACGCGACACGACGCAGTGCGGCGAGCAGCGCGTCGGTGTCCTGCGGCCGGCCGACACTGACACGGATCATGTTCTCCAGGCCTGGCTTCATATAATGGCGCACGAGCACGCCCTGCTGGGCAAGGGCCAGTTTCAGCGCAGAGGCACTGCGCCCCTGCACGCGGCAGAGCACGAAGTTGGCGCGGCCGGGCAGCGGATCGAGAAAATCGAACGCCGCCAGGGCCGCAGACAGGCGTTCGCGTTCGGCCACCAGGGCTGCAACCAGCGGCTCCACGTCAGCCCGGTGCGCCAGGGCAGCCAGGCCGGCCACCGTCGCCGCGACGTTGACGTTGTACGGTTGTTTGAACTTCCACAGGTGCGGCATCAACCAGGCCGGGAACACGCCGTAACCAAGTCGCAAACCAGCCAGCCCTGCCCACTTGCTGAACGTCCGCAGCACGACCAGGTTTGGGTGCTGCGGGACCCAGGTGGCCACCGAGTGCTGTAAACCGGCAAACTCGATGTAGGCCTCGTCCACGATGACCATCAGCGGCAGGTCCAGCAGGCGCTGCAGTTCGGCCGGCGACACAAGACCACCATCGGGGTTGTTGGGGCTGGTGAGGAACAGCAGTTTGGCCGCCGGCGTCTGCGCAGCGGCCTCGATGGCTGCCAGATCGAGGCCAAAATCGGGCCGCCGCCAGGCATCGATGACGTCACCGCCGCTGAGCCGCGCGTCGAAGCTGTACATGCCGAAGGTCGGCGGGCAGTTGACGACCACGTCCCCCGCACGGAGGAAGATGCGGCACAACAAATCCAACAGCTCGTCAGCGCCGTGACCCGGCAGAATCAGATCGGATGGAACGCCGGTGTAGGTGGCCAGGGCGGCGCGCAGCTGGCGCTGTTCCGGATCGGGATAGATGTGATAGAATGGAAAATCGGCCAGAGCCGCCCGTACTGCGGGCACCGGACCGTACGGGTTCTCGTTCGCATCCAGTTTGACGATCTCTTCCACGCGACGACCCAGCTGTTCGCTCAGCACCTCGAACGGCACGATGGGCGTGTATTCTTCCAGGGATGCCAGGTCTGGACGCAGCAGCCCCGCAAACGCGGCGGTTTCGGATGACGTGTTCACAAATCGCCCTCTATACCCGCAGTTCGTAGGTGGTCCGTGACGCGTGCGGCACAAAACCAACGCGCCGATAGAGCCGCTCGGCATGTGCGTTGTGGTGTTCCACCTCCAGCTGCACGGCCCGTTGGCCCTGCTGCCGTGCCAACTCCACGACAAATGCCAGTGCCACCCGTCCCCAACCACGCTGCCGGTACGCCGGACTCATGTAGAGCTCATCGATCAGGACGAATGGCCCGCCCAACTCCACCGTGAATCCCCACGTGGTAATCACGTACCCCGCCACGTCATCACCAGCGCAGATGAGGTGTACTTCCCCCCACCGGCCAGGCTCAGCCAACAACCGGTCGAGGCCGGCTCGGCGGTCGTCCAGGTCGAATCCAACGAGCTGGTCCTCGACAAAAAACGCCTCGTGCAGAGCCAGCACTGTCTGGCGGTCGGCGAGGGTGGCCAGGACGAATGTGGGCTCACTCATGGTCCGATCCCGACCAGGCGCCGGCGTGCGGCGGCGGCATGGGCGGTGAGTCCCTCGGCCTCCGCCAGCTGTGCCGCAGCGGCACTGAGCGTCTGCCCGCCGTCCGCCGTCAAGCCCACCAGGCTGATCCGTTTGACGAAATCGGCCACACTCAGCGGCGAGGCAAAACGCGCCGATCCTTCGGTCGGCATGATGTGACTGGGCCCGGCCACGTAATCGCCCAATACCTCGAAGGAGCCTTCACCCAGGAAAATCCCCCCCGCATGCCGCACATGGCCGACGAGCGCCCAGGGGTCCTGCACCAGCAGGCAGAGGTGCTCTGGCGCATAAGCATTGGCCAGCGCGACCGCCTGCGCCAGATCGGCGGTGATGACGATCCCCCCGCGGCTGCCCAGCGACTGGGCGATGATGTCGGCGCGGCTGAGGTCCTCCAGCTGCCCGGCCAGTTCGCGTTCCACCTGCACCGCCAGTTCCGCCGAGGGGGTTAGCAGAATGGCCGAGGCCAGAACATCGTGTTCGGCCTGGGCCAGCAGGTCGGCGGCTACCAGGGCGGGCCTGGCGGCCGCGTCGGCAATCACCAGCGTTTCGGTTGGTCCGGGGATCCCATCGATGCCGACCATCCCGTAGACCTGGCGCTTGGCCAGGGTCACGAAGAGCCCACCGGGGCCGACGATCTTATCGACGGGGACCATCGTCTCGCTGCCAAAGGTCAGCAGCGCAATCGCCTGGGCACCTCCCACCGCCCACAGCTCATCGACCCCAACGAGGGCGGCGGTCGCCAGGATCACGTCAGGTACGCGGCCGGTCTGCCGGTCGGGCGGGGTCACTGCCACGATGCGCCGCACGCCGGCAACACGCGCCGGCACGGCGGCCATCAGCAGCGACGAGGGCAGCGGGGCCGTTCCGCCGGGCACGTAAACGCCCACGGCATCGATGGGGCGTACGAGTTGGCCGAGCAGACCATCGGGTCCGGTATCGAGCCACGAATCGACCGGCTGTTTGCGATGAAAAGCGGTCACGCGGTCGATCGCCAGCTGCAGCGCCTGTTTCAGCGACGGCGGCAGACGGTTCAGGGCGGCGGTCTGTGCAGCCTGCGTCACCGCCAGTGTCTCGAGATCGACCCCGTCGATGCGGCGGGTCCAGGCCCGTACGGCGGCGTCACCGTGCTGCCGCACGTCGTTCAAGACGTGCGCAACCGCCTCGGCGGGACTCAAGCGGCTGCCGAAGCGCGCCTCGATGCCGGCAAGCACCGTCTCGGGCACGGTTTGGGCGTCCCAGGGTGAGCGGCGCAGAACCGTGCGCTGGGCCAGGGCTACGTCGGTATAAATGGGTATCAAAGGTGTCGTCGGCATCAGGCATCCTCTTGCGCCGGCGCATTCGTGTCGACGGCGCGCTGCAGTTGATCGATGAAGGTCTGCATGGCGTCGGCCTTCAGGCGGTAGCTGGCGCGGTTGGCGATCAGGCAGGCCTGCACGTGGAGAATGGTGCGCAGTTCGACCAGCCCATTGGCCTTGAGCGTCGAACCGGTTTCCACCAGGTCGACGATCAGATCGGCCAGGCCCACCAGCGGTGCCAGTTCCACCGATCCCGACAGGGCAATGATTTCGGCCGAAATGCCGCGGCGATGGAAATAGTCGCGCGTCAGATACGGGTATTTGGTGGCGATGCGCAGGTTGGGTTCCAGGCGCAGGGGACGGGCCGGTCGATCGGCAGGGCCGGCCACGGCGAGATGGCAGTGACCGAACGGCAGCCGCAGCGGCTCGTAGACGTCGCGCCCACTCTCACGCAGCACGTCTTCGCCCACGATGCCCAGATCGGCCACGCCGTACTCGACATAGATCGGCACGTCGCCCGGTTTGGCCAGCAGGTAACTCAAACGCCCGCCAACCGCTGGGATCAGCAGGCGGCGTGCCGCATCGCCATCGGTATCCAAACCGGTGTCGCGCACGTAACCAAGCCGGTGCAGCAGCGCCAGCGCCTGGTGCTGCATGCGTCCCTTGGGCAGGGCAATCGTCAGGTGATTCGGGTCATTGTGTTCAGGGCGCAGGGTCACCATGGCGATACCTCGGATAGGTTCATGATACGCCCTTGTCGGACAGGGCCAGCAGCTCGTCCAGGGTGAGGTGGCGCGTACCGTCTGCCGTATGCAGGGTGATGGCGGCGGGTCCGGCGTACCAAACCAGCTGGCGGATCCCGCGCGTCTGCTGCACGGCGCGCAGCGTGGTTTCATCGCGGCCCAGCAGATCGACGTCGATCACCTGGCCACGCGTGCGCCCGTCGTCCAGCCAAACCTGCAGCGGACGCAGGTCGCTGTCGGGCGCACTGCCGACGAGCCAGCCGGGTGTCACGGCGGGCAGCTGCGTTCCCTGGTGGCGTGCGGTCAACAGCAGGCGATCCACCACGAGGGCACAGCCGACCGCCGGCCGTGGCGCGCCAAAGTGGCCAATCAGGTCGTCGTAGCGACCACCGCTGCACAACGCAGCACCGGCGCCGGGCGCAAACCCTTCGAAGGTCAGCCCGGTGTAGTAGGCCATGCCGCGAATCTCGCTGAAGTCGACCAGGATGTGCGCCGCCAGATCGAGTTCGTGGAGGCGCTGCCAGACCTGGTGCAGGTGCGTCACCGCGGCCGCCATGGCGGGGGTCAGGCACACGTCGAGCGCCTGGTCGAAAACACCCTGTTGCCCGCTCAAGGAGGGCAGGGTACGCAGCGACCGCTGCGCGGCCGCCGTCAACGGCAATGTCGCCAACAGCTGCAGCAAGTCACCCTGGCGCTTGCGGTCGATGGCGGCGGTGAGGGCCGCTTCGGCGTCGACGGGCAGGGCGAGGGCGGCAAGCAGACTGCGGTAGAAGCCCATGTGACCGATAGTGAGGACAAAACGCTGCAGGTCAGCGGCGCGCAGGGCTGCCACGGTGAGCTGCAGCACTTCGGCATCGGCGGCGACGGTATCGGCGCCGATCAACTCGAAGCCAGCCTGCGTGAACTCGCGCCGCCGGCCCCCCTGGGGGTCTTCGTAACGAAACACACTGCCTACGTAACAGAGGCGCAGCGGCTGCGGCTGGTCGTAGAGTTTGGTGGCGACGGCGCGCGCTGTGGGGATGGTCATATCGGGCCGTAAGGCCAGCGTCTCTCCGTCACGGTCGACAAAGCGCATGATATTGCTGGCCAGCTGGCTGCCCGCCGGCCCCGACACGACATCGGCATATTCCAGGGTCGGCAAAATAAGCTCCGCATACGCCCAGGCGCCAAACACCTGGCGCAGGCGTTGCTCCAGGGCGCGCTGCTGCGCGGCATATTCGAAAAACAGATCACCGACACCGTACGGTAACTGACCCTTGATCACGAGCGGACCTCGTCCCTGGCGCATACCAATAAAAAAGACTAGTTCGCTGAACTAGTCTTGCGGGCAAACCCAACCAGGGCGGCAGTTAGCCGTCGTGTCTGCCCGTATCCACGTGATGATGCATCACGTCGCCGGCCCCACTACGGGGTCCCCAACAAACCGTCGAACCGGAATCGTTTTGCATGACGAAGGGCAGTCTAACATAGCGACACACAAAAGTCAAACCGAATCAACCTTCCGCCCTTTCCGATCTGGGCAAGAATGGAATAAGGGTTACTGTAAGTAAGAGTAATAGTTTGTAGAATCTTTGCATAGTGTTTGAAGAAGTTTTTGGGGCTGTACGGAGAGTGAATCTAGTATCCAGCAAGGAGAGTCTGATGAGAACGCCTTTTCTGTTGTCTCTGTTGTTGATTGTTGTGGTTGCTGTCAGTGCGTGTACGACGCCGGCGCAGGTTGCGCCGACTCAACCGGCTGTTGAAGCCGAACCAACGGCGGTACCCGCGACCGAAGTTCCCCCCGCCGCCGAGCTGCTCGACATTGTAGACACCGCCGTGGGTGCCGGTCAGTTCACGACACTGGTGGCCGCTGTCAAGGCTGCCGGCCTTGTCGAGACCCTGAAGGGTGAAGGTCCGTTCACGGTCCTCGCCCCCACCGACGAAGCGTTCGCCAAACTGCCGGCGGGCACCGTCGAGGCGCTGTTGGCCGAGCCTGAGAAACTGAAAGAAATCCTGCTGTACCACGTCATTGCTGCCAAGGCGATGTCAACCGATGTTGCCCAGCTGAACAGTGCCGACACCGTGTTCGGCCAGCCAGTGACGATTACGGTTGATGGCGATGCGATCCGCATCAACGATGCCCTGGTTACTGCTGCCGACATCGAAGCAACAAACGGTGTGATTCACGTCATCGACACGGTGCTTTTGCCACCGGCGGCACCGGCCACTGAGTTGAAGGACATCGTCGATACGGCGATTGGCGCCGGTCAGTTCAAGACCCTGGTCGCCGCTGTCGAAGCTGCTGGCCTGGTCGAAACCCTGAAGGGTGAAGGGCCGTTCACGGTCCTCGCCCCCAGCGATGAAGCGTTCGCCAAACTGCCTGCGGGCACCGTCGAGGCGCTGTTGGCCGAGCCTGAGAAACTGAAGGAAATCCTGCTGTACCACGTCATTGCTGCCAAGGCGATGTCGACCGACGTGGCCCAGCTGAACAGCGCCGACACCGTGTTCGGCCAGCCAGTGACGATTACGGTTGACGGCGATTCGATCCGCATCAACGATGCCCTGGTTACGGCTGCGGACATCGAAGCGTTGAACGGCGTGATTCACGTCATCGACACGGTGCTTCTGCCACCGGCGTCACCGGCATCTGAGTTGAAGGATATCGTCGATACGGCCGTGGCTGCGGGTCAGTTCAAGACGCTGGTTGCTGCCGTCGAGGCTGCTGGCCTGGTCGAGACCCTGAAGGGTGAAGGTCCGTTCACGGTCCTCGCCCCCACCGACGAAGCGTTCGCCAAACTGCCGGCGGGCACCATCGAGGCACTGCTGGCCGAGCCGGAGAAGTTGAAGGACATCCTGCTGTACCACGTGTTGTCGGGTAAGGCCATGGCCGCCGATGTGGTGAAGATGACCGCAGCGGGTACTGCGCTCGGCAAGCCCATAACGATCAAGGTTGACGGTGACAAGGTGATGATCAACGACGCTCTGGTCACCGTGACCGACATCGAAACATCCAACGGCGTGATCCACGTCATCGATACGGTGCTTCTGCCGCCGAGCGAATAAGCATGTAGTTTTCTCCTCCTTTCAGAAGATGCCGTAGGGAATCTGGTTCCCTGCGGCATCTCTGTGTTTGCGGTTCTCGCCGGTGGACCTGACCGTCAAGCCGCCCACCGTTGTCCACCGTCGACGTGGAGCACGGCGCCGGTTACGTAATCGGCGCGGATCAAAAAGCTGACGGCATCGGCCACATCCTGCGGTGTTCCCCAACGCCGAAGCAGCGTCTGTCTGGCTGTTCGTTCGGTCTTGTCTGGTGGATAACCGTCGGGCGGCAGCACCGGTCCCGGCACTACGGCGTTGACCCGAATAGCGGGGGCCAGTTCCACCGCCAGGTTGCGCGTCAGTGAGAGCAGGCCCATCTTGCCGGCGGCGTGGGCCAGAAAATGCGGCCACGGTGTATCGATCGATCCATCGAGCACGTTGACGATGACGCCCTCCCCGCGGGCCTGCATCAAGGGTGCGGCGGCCTGCAGCAGAAAAAGGGGACCATCCAGCAGAACCGCCAGGACGCGGCGCCACTCGTCGTAGGTCGTGGTCAGGAGAGGTGTTGTGACGAAGTGCGAGGCGCTGTTGACCACAATGTCCAGCGCACCGAAGTGATCGTGCACGCAAGCGACCGCCGCGCGGACCTGGTAAACATCCGCCAGATCGGCGTGCACCGCCAGGCCCCGCCCGCCCAGTGCCTCGATGTCGTGCACGGTTTCGGCTGCAGCGTCCGCCGAGGTGTGGTAGCCGATCGCCACGTCGGCGCCGGCCTGGGCCAGGCTCAGTGCAATCGCCCGGCCCACGCGCACCGCGCCGCCAGTGACGAACGCAACGCTGCCTCGAATTTCCATGGTGTTTTAGAATTCCATTCAGAAAAGCGAACGAATAGACAAAGCCGCTCAAATGTGCTATGATCGTGCCACTCGCCGCGCACCCGCATTCTGGCTGGAGGGTATAGACGATGGTCGCTCTACGCACACTTTTCGAGACACCAGCAGCAGCTCGACTGTTGGCCGACGATTATATCGACTCGCCGTTCAGCGATGAAAAATCCGATCTGATCGAAGGAGTCATGATCGTGGCAACGCCGGCGTCGTACGAGCACGAACGATTGCAGTCCTTCATCATGCTGACCATGGGTCTGTTTGTGGAAACTCGCGGTCTTGGTCAGGTGATGGGATCGAATCTGGCGTTTCGCATGTCAGATGTCAACGTGTATCAACCCGATGTTTCATTCATTCGTCGAGACCGGCTGCACCTCGCCCGCGAGGTCTATTTTGCCGGTCCCCCCGATATTGCCGTCGAGATCGTATCGCCCAGCAGCCGTCACTATGACGAAGTAGAAAAGAAGATCAACTATGCGCGCTTCGGTGTTGGCGAATACTGGCTCATCGATCCGCTTACACGCCAGGCCGTGTTCTACAGTCAGGTCAACGGCCAATTCGTACCCGTTGCGAGCACGAGCGACCGCGTACAATCCGAGATCCTGGCCGGTTACTGGCTGCAGCGCGATTGGCTCTTTCCTCCGTCCGGCGCCAAAACGATCAGCGCGGTCGAAGCATTTCGCCTGATGGCAAACGTTTGACAAAAGGGCCTGGCGGTTCGCCAGGCCCTTTTGATGTTCCTCGTCGAAGCCGGCTCAGCTCTGGGGCAGCACAGTCATCGTGCTGCGGATCAGGTCGGCTGATTTCTGGAACATGGCGCGCTCGTCGTCGGCCAGGGTGACCTCGATGATCTTTTCCACACCGCTGCGCCCCAGGACCACCGGCACGCCAAAGTAGACGTCGTTGAGGCCGTATTCGCCCTCCAGGTAGGCAGCACAGGGGCGAATCAGTTTTTTGTCCTTGAGAATGGCTTCGACCATTTCCGCCGATGCGGCACCGGGGGCGTAGTACGCGCTGGTCCCCATGAGCTGGACGATCTCACCGCCGCCCTTACGTGTCCGCTCGACGATGGCGGCCACGCGGTCAGCCGGCAGCAGTTCGCTGATCGGAATGCCCGCCACGGTCGAATAGCGCACCAGCGGCACCATTTCGTCACCGTGCCCACCCAAAACAAATGCATGCGTGTTTTCTACGCTGACGTTCATTTCCATGGCGATGAACGCCCGCATGCGGGCACTGTCCAATACGCCCGCCTGGCCTAACACACGTTCTTTGGGAAAACCACTGGCCTTTTTCGCCACGTAACACATCGTATCCAGTGGATTGGTGACCACGATGATGATGGCGTTGGGTGACGTTGCGGCGATTTGGCGGGCGACGCTCGCCACGATATTGGCGTTGGTACCCACCAGGTCTTCGCGGCTCATGCCCGGCTTGCGCGGGATACCGGCGGTGATGACCACCACATCCGAGTTTGCCGTGGCTTCGTAGGACGTGGTGCCGGTGATGCGGGTATCGTAACCCACGATGGGCCCAGCCTGCAGCAGGTCCAGTCCTTTACCCTTGGGCATGTCGCCCGTCTGTGGGATATCGACCAGGACAATATCACCCAGTTCACGTTCGGCGAGCCACAGGGCTGTGCTGGCGCCGACCATGCCGGCACCGACAACCGTAATTTTGTTGCGCATGTTGATGTTCTTTGCTCCTTTGCGGACTAATCTCAGGTTCCAGGTGGCAGTCTGCGCAGCGCAGACACGTCGCACGGGCGTGACTTGTCTGCAGCGCACGGACCAGAATTCAAAAAACGAGGGCCAGCCTCCGCCGTCACTGCGGCCGGGCTGCCCTCGCATCGTCTTCAGAACACTCGTGCATCCTCACGTGTACAGCTCCATTGCTGATCGCACCACATCCCACACCGGGTGCCGGGCACGTCTCAGGCCGGCACGGCGACTTCGGCGGGCCGTACGCTGGCCATGACCGGCGTTTCCACTTCGATCCCGTCAGCCGCCAGGACTGGCACCAGGGCGGCAATGGCACACTCGAGCATGCTGTCATCGGGTTCGCGGGTGGTCAGGCTCTGCAGCCACAGGCCGGGTTGAATGACCAGGCGCACCAGGCGGTTGTCGAGGTGGCCGGCGCTGAATCGGATGAACTCATAGGCAATGCCGGCCAGTATCGGGATCAACAGCAGGCGCGAGGCCAACCGCAGGTACCACTGGTCGAAGTGGAAGGGGGCAAACAGCACGATCGACAGGGCCACCACGATGAACAAAAAGCTCGTGCCGCAGCGCGGATGCACCAGGCTGAAGCGGCGCACTTCGGAGGCCACCATACGCGCACCCGCTTCGTAGGCGTTGATGGTCTTGTGTTCGGCGCCATGGTTCATGAAGACACGCCGGATATCGGGCATGAAGCCAATCAGCCAGAGGTAGGTGATGAACAGCGCCAACCGCACGACGCCCTCGATGACCGCGCTGGCCCACTGGCCGGGAAACCAGCGTTCTGCCAACTGCGCCACGGCGGATGGCAGTAAAAAGAAGATAGCGACCGACAGCAGCAGCGAGGCGGCAATCGTCGTCCAGGCCAGGGGGCCGGTGAATTCCACCTTCTCTTCTTCGGTGCTCATGGCCACGTTGGCCGACCACAACAACGCCCGCATACCCAGGCCCAACGTGTCCCACAGCATGCTGATGCCGCGCACGAATGGCCACTGTCCCCAGGAACTGGTGTAAATTTTGGCCTTCAACGGTTCTTGATGTACTACGATTTCGCCGTCGGAATTGCGTACCGCAACCGCCATCATACGCCGTCCGCGCATCATGACCCCTTCGACGACAGCCTGGCCACCATAATAGAACTTGCTCAACGCGGCACTCCTACGAAACAGGATGCAGTATCGTGTGGGCTGGATTTTACCCCAGAGGTAGGGGTGTTGTCAATTGGCCTGGTTGGTGCGGCTCTGGCTGACATTGGCTGCACGCGACGCGGCGTCGCCGTACCACTGGATGAACAGACTGTGCAGCTGGGAGGCATTACTGACCTGACCCAATTCCCAGGTCAGTTCCGGTTCGGCCAGGAAAAAGGCGTAGTCCTGCGGCCCACCCAAACCGCCGTGACTGGCCTGGTGGTCCTCGAAGCCGACCACCGAACCATCGGCATACCAGGCGCCCAGGATCACCAGGTCGCCGCTGTTGGGAAAACGCACGAGACGATCCATCTGCTGGATTTCGAGCTGCGGATCTTTGAGATAGGGTAAAGCATGTTGGGCGTTCAGGTGATCCAGGTGCAGCACGCCCTGCGCCGTGACGGCCACGCTGTGGTCCCCTTCGCGTCCCAACACAAGGCCAACGCCGGGATGCGTGACCAGGGCGTGCAGCAGCTCTGGATACAGGAGTGCGATTTCACTCACATCCATCTGTTCGGGTGTCACGTTGAAATAGACGTGGGCCAGGCTGCCGGCGGCGCGCACGACGACATCACTGTGCCGCGCCAGGTCGTAACTGTGCTGCAGCTCGGGGTCGTGCGTCATCCCCTTGAGCATGGCGCGGCGCAGGATGCGCACCAGGGGCTGGGCGCGGGGTGAGACGTTGGATTCGGCCAGCTGCAGCTCCTCCAGGAGGCCCTGGTCCTGCAGTGACGTCCAGGAGGTGGAGCCGCGCTGCGCATCGACCACGGCGCGCCCCACGTGCCGGCGGACAAACTCGCCCAGAGCCAGGCCATAGACCGTTTCGAACGGCCGGCAGCAGCTCATACCGTGATCGGACAGAATGATCAGGTCATAAGGTCTCCGGTGACGAAACTGACGACGGGCATGGTCGATCTGCTGAATGCAGTTGTCGATGGCACGCAGGGCGCGCAGCGCTTCCGGCGACAGGGGGCCGTGGTGATGGGACTGTTCGTCGTAGCCGTAGTAGTCGGTGTAGATGGCGGGCACACCGCGGTAGATATCGAGGCCCACGGCAAAGGTCTGGATCTCGCGAAACACCACGTTGAGCGTCACTGCGGGGAGCGGAGCCAACAGGGTGGTCAGCGGCGCTGACAATGCCGTGCGCAGCCGATCCCGCGTGCGGGCAGGCGTCAACCGGTCGGAGTGTGCACGCATCTGGTGCCACAGCTCGCGGCGATATTCGCTGGCGGCCAGCCACAACATCCGCAGCGAGCGGCGCGGGCTCAATACGAACAGCAGAAAAAAGAACGAGCCGCGCACGTTCTCGAACAGGCGGTTGCGTCCCAGGGCCGACAGCGTCATGAACGAGGTGCGCGCACCACCATCGAACAGGTTGAAATAACTGGACCCGCCGGTCAGCAGGCCGTAACGGCCCACCTCCAGGCGGGCCTGCAGACGTCGCAGTTGGGCGGGCACTTTGCACACGATCGATTGGCCGCTGGTTTTGTCGAACCAACGAAACGAGGGGATATTCCAGTTGTTGCCAAACAGAATTCCAGCCTGCACGGCGGGTGTGCTGCTGGGTAAGCCACAGCGCCATGGCTGCAAACGAAATCCATCACGCTGCTGGAGCCGCTTCAGGTAGGGTGCCCACCCCAGGTCGAGTGCGGTTTGCAGGTACTCATGGGCCAGGCCATCGATTTGAATGACCACAAAACCGCGGCGACCGTCGCCGGGAAGCACGCCGCCCCCTAACCGTGAGGCAAGAGCGCCGTATTTTCGATGGTAGTACCAGGTTGCCAGGGTAGTCAGCCAGTCGATGAGCCGCTGAACAAACCACACAACTGTCACGCGCCACCATCCTTTCGCGGGTCTTGTCGTCGACGGGCCATTCCGCCCCCCTGCACCCCAGACAAGAGAACCTTACGCCAACACTAGTTTACCACAGTCTGGATGATTTTGCCGCTGCGCGTCAGGCATGTTATGATACAGACGACGCACGAGGAGAGCCTCCAACGTTCACGTCAGGATTAACGGTGATGAGCATTCGGGTTGTAATCATCGATGATCATCCAGCGATACGAACCGGGATTCGCAGTGCCCTGGGCAAAGCAGGAGACATCGAGGTGGTCGGTGAAGCGGCGCGCGGCGATGACGCGCTCTACCTCATCGATCAACTGCGTCCCGATGTGGTCCTGATGGATTGCCGGTTGCCTGGCATCGATGGTACCAAGGTCGCGCAGCTCATCAACGCGCGCGGTGTGGATACCCGCGTGTTGGCATTGAGTGCGTATGCGGACGAACACTACATCCAGAGCATGCTTCAGGCCGGTGCCGTGGGTTACCTCCTCAAGGAGGAAGCACTCGACACTGTCATCGACGCCATTCGTGCCGTACACCGGGGCGAGGTATGGTACAGCCGTGAGGTCATGTCGCAAGTGGCTGCCCTGGCGCGTGGCAGCACCAACACGACCCTGGAACAAATTGGTCTGACCGACCGCGAGGTTGGCGTGCTGCGTCTGCTGGCCCGTGGTTGGGACAACCAACGGATTGCCAAAGAACTGCGGATCACTGAGGGCACGGTCAAAAACCATGTCACCAGCATCTACACGAAACTGGGTGTCCGCACGCGTGCGGAAGCGGTGGCCTGGGCATGGCGTCACGGCGAAATCGCCGAACGTTCGTAGCCCGCTGGCCCCACCTGAACTCATGTTCTGTTGAAACCCGGGGTGTTGAGGCGATACGGTATCCCGAAAACGCCTGGTTTCTCCAGAACATGCGTGCCGCTATCCGCAGGGAGTCCTTGTTGAGGGAACGGAGGTTGTTGTGAACACATTAGAAACCGTCCTGTTGCGCCTGGCCTCGAACCCAGATTTGCGGGCAGAATTCGAGAGAGACCCCGAGGCGGTGCTGGTTGGGTATGAGCTCACCGAGTCTGAGCGGCGACTGCTTGTAAAGAGCCGCTCACTGCTCGTACACACACCGCACGCACTGTTGACACGCTTGCTGCTCGAAATACCGCCGGATGGTCCAATCTGGTGGGATTCGATGACCCCCGTGCATGCCGAAGGGGCATAACACGCAAGCCCTCAAGTGTAGGTGTGCACCGCCGCGGGCATGATGCAGCACGGCGCCACCCTTGTCTGGTGACCGGGGGTGTACCTCGCGGGTCACAACGGACTGCCGCTGCGGCCCTTGATCGATCGCACGTTGTACGACCCGCCCTCCAGCGCGTGGGCAAGCGGTAATTTTGACCGATCGGCACGGTGTTGCCGCCTACGGATGAGAATCGATGGGCACCACCCTCACTTCACTGAGCAGTTGGTTCAGGCGTGAGCGCGCAACCTGGCAAGAGGGCACCCTCAGGCTCTACTTGCCGCGCTTTCTGATTTCGTTTTTTACACTCCTTCTGCTCGTCGAAGCCACCCTGGCCATCAACTGGCCGAGCAATGGTCTGACCTGGCGCCTCGTCAATGGACAGATGATCATTGTGTCTGTCGAAGAACCAGCCTTGAGCGCAGGTGTTTGGCCGGGCGACATCCTCACCCACATCGATGGCACACCTGCGATTGGCTTGTCCTTTCCGCAGTACGTTGGCCAACAGACCGACCTGGTTCTGCGACGCGATGGCCAGTCTGTGGGCGTAGCGCTCACTGCGGCGGCTCCTGATGCAGGCAACCAATTGTGGCGTTTGATTCCGGTCGTAGTCGGGTTTACGTTCTGGCTGTCGGCGGTGATTGTGTTTGCGGTTCGACCCGCGGCGCCAGGCCACTCCGCCTATTTTGCCCTGGGACAGGCCGTGACGGTCACCCTGGCCGCCGGTCAACTGTCCGGCCTCGGTATTGCCTGGGCTGGTCCCGTCTTCAACCTTGGCCTGATCAGTATCCCCTTGCTGTTGTTCTATTTCCAGGACACCCAAGACCTGATTCGTACCGTGAGGCCGCGCCATGCCTGGTACGTGCTTGTGGTGATCAGCGCCGTCCTGGCACTGACCTATACCACCGTGCGCTTGACGACACTGCCCAACAGTGAGACGCACAATGCAATCCGGACGCTGATCCGGTTGTTCGTGGGTGCCGCCTTGTTGGGCATCACCTTGATGATGGCGCACACCTACTTCACAACCACGTCGGCCACCGTCCGCCGGCGTGTTCGCGGACTGGTCGTCAGTACCGCCCTGGGGTTCATGCCGCTGCTGTTGTTATCCCTGCTGCCTGATGTCCTCTGGGGTACCGGTGCCGGCGTGCCCTACCAGATTAGTTTCCTGTTTCTGCTGCTGGTGCCGATCAGTTACGCCTACGTGATCGTGAAACATGACCTCTCACCCTTCGACCGCTTCCTCAATCGCAGCCTGGTCATCTTCACCTTGGGTCTCATCTGGGCCGGGCTGTTCCTAATCGGCACCTGGTTTGGCGTCTCTGTTTTTCGCCCCCTGCTGGCCAATACGCGGGCCATCGATCCGCTGATCGGTGCGGTCGTGGCCATGGTGCTGGCAGCCATCTTCATCCCGCTGCGCGACGGGGTCCAGCGGTTGGTAGACAAACTCTTTTATGGAGGCTGGTATGATTACCGCACCGTCATTGCCCAGGTCAGTCGTGCCCTCGGTGGGGTCACTACCCGTCGGGAACTGGCGGAACGGCTGGTGCCACCGACGGTGGAAGGGCTCCGTTTGCGCGGTGCCGCCCTCTATCTGGCGACCCCGGACGGCCACCTGGTACTGGAGCGCACCCTGGGCCTGGATCTACCTGCCGCACTCCCCCTGGAGACTGTGCAAACCGCCCTGGGACCGGTCAGGGCATCCACGCCGCTCCGCGCGACCAGCCAACACCAGCCGCTCAGTACCGATCCCGGCGTGGCCTGGATCATTCCCCTCGTACGCGAGGACCAGCTCGTTGGTTTGCTGACATTGGGCAAAAAACGGGATGATGATTTTTTCGAGGCGGCCGATCTGCCCATCCTATCCACCCTGGGCGAACAAGCGGCATTGGCCGCATCGAACGTGATCTTGATGACCAGCCTTGAGGAAGCGCTGCAGGCGCTCGAGACAGCCCAGCAGCGTTTGCTCACCGCACGCGAGGAAGAACGACGGACCCTGGCCTGGGATCTGCACGATGGACCCGTGCAGGATCTATTGGCCCTGGGTTACCAGCTCTGCGAGTGCCGCGATCAGGCAGCTGTTCTCGAGCCGGCACTGGCTCAAACTCTGGAGAAGGTACGTCGCGAAACAAACCGCATCATGGCAGTCACGCGCAATATCTGTGGCACGCTGCGCTCCGATGTCCTGGACGTCATGGGCATCGATGCAGCCATGGCGCAGGTCGTCTACATGATCATGCAAAAGTCTGATGTGGTGGTCTACCTGGACGTATCGCACCACGGCATGATGCTCGCCGACCCCCTGGGCATCACCCTCTTCAAAGTATTCCAGGAATCTCTCAATAACGCCCTCGTACACGCCCAGGCCAAAGAAATCTGGGTAAGTCTGCAGTTCGATGACGACGCCTACGAGCTCCAGGTGTGGGATGAAGGCCGTGGCTTCACGGTGCCCGCCCGCCTGGAGACGCTTGCCCTCAAGGAACACTTTGGGCTGGTGACCATGCGCGAACGGATGGCGGCCATCCAGGGCCAGCTCGAAGTGACCGCGGCACCGGGCCACGGCACACGCGTGCGCGCCTGGGGTCCTGTTCAACTGCCTCCCAACACGCCTGGTCCTAACATTCAGATCTCCTGACGTCACCCGCCAGCTCCCAACCAACCATCCTCACCCGCGGCGACCTCTAATTGACAAATTCACCCACCGATTGTTATACTTGTACTGTTACATTTAATCAATCAGTGGTATGGTGACCCGGTCACACACCCCCTGGTCTCCGAAACACGTTTAGCCACGAGGAGGATCATTCATCGTTATGTCGCAACGAACGCTCACTTTCATTGTGTGTTGTGTACTCTGCCTGATCGCCGTCACGGGATGCACGACCACGCCGGCGACACCGACCGTCGCGGCAACGGTGGTGCCAGAACCCACCGCCGCCGCGCCGGCAACTGCCACCAAGTTGATCCTGGCCACCACAACGAGTACCGAGGACTCCGGTCTGCTGGAAGTCATCCTGCCCGATTTCGAGCAGACCGCCAATGCCGAGGTGTCGGTGGTGGCGGTGGGCACCGGTCAGGCCATCAAACTGGGCGAGGATGGCAATGCCGACGTGCTCCTGGTGCACGATCGCGCAAAAGAGGATGCGTTCATGGCCGCCGGTCACGGTGTGCGGCGCGAGGACGTGATGTACAATGACTTCGTGATCGTAGGTCCTGAAAGCGACCCGGCGGGCATCAAAGGTATGACCGACGCCGCCGCGGCACTCCAGAAGATCGCAGATAGTCAAACGAAGTTCATCTCACGTGGCGATGATTCGGGCACGCACAGCAAAGAAAAGGCCCTCTGGAAAGCGGCGGGCATCGAGCCGGCCGGTGACTGGTACGTGTCGGCGGGTCAGGGTATGGGCGCCGTCCTGACGATGGCGGACGAAAGCCAGGCCTATACACTGAGCGATCGTGCCACGTACCTGGCCCGCACCCTGGAAGGCCTCGACCTGGCCATTATGGTCGAAGGCGACAAAGTCCTGTTCAACCCCTACGGCGTCATCGCCGTCGATCCAGAAAAAGGCGATCACATCCAGGCCGCCCTGGCCAACAGCTTCATCGACTGGCTGATTTCGGTCCCTGTCCAGGAAAAGATCGGTCAGTTTGGCCAGGACAAGTTCGGCCAGTCCCTCTTCATACCCGATTCGACTCCCTGGCGGGCCACCCAGTAGAATCAACCCATCCCCTGGGGCGATCCGCAACGCCGTGATCTCTCCCCCGTTGGTGGGGGAGAGATCACGGGTCTGATTTCCTGGGAAAGATCGCGTGTGTTATCATTGTCCAACGGATCGACACCTATGGACAAAACACCCATTTACCAACAGATCGCCGAATCGGTGCGCGAAGACATTCTCTACGGGCGTTTGCAGCCGGATGATGCCCTTCCCACCATCCGCGAGATGGCCCAACGCTGGCACTGCACCCCTGGTACCGTCCAGCAGGCCTATCGTTGCCTTGCGCGTCAGCACCTGGTCGATGGACGGCCGGGACAGGGGACACGTGTCATGGGCAGACCGGCGACGGGCGACCTGCCCCTTCTCCGGCAAACCACGCTTCTGCACCAGGTCGAGTCCTTTTTGCTCGACGTCATCACCGCCGGTTATACGCCGGCTGAAGTCGAACAAGCCGTGCGTGTCAACCTGGACCGCTGGCGTGTTTTGGCCGCTGCCGAAACACCGGTTGTTTCCCACCCACTGCGTTTTGTCGGAAGCCACGACCCGGCGCTCAGCCTGCTGGCCGCCCGTGTGGCTGAACTCGTTCCCGGTACCCGGTTCGACATTACATTTGCGGGCAGCCTGGGTGGTTTGATGAGCCTGGCCGCCGGTGACGCTGAACTGGCCGGCTGCCACCTGTGGGATGCCGAGACCGATACCTACAACGTGCCGTTCATCAAACGGCTGTTGCCCGGCCGGTCCGTGACCCTGCTGACCCTCGCCCACCGTCACCTGGGATTCCTGGTCCGGCCCGGCAATCCGCTGCACATCCAGGACCTGGCCGACCTGGTGCGGCCGGGCGTTCGTTTCATTAACCGGCAGTCGGGGGCGGGTACGCGGGTGTGGCTCGACGTGCAGCTGAAAAACCGACACCTCGATCGATCGACCATCGATGGTTATGCGCGGGTCGTATCTACTCACACCGAGGTTGGGCGCGCGCTGCTCACCGGCGAGGCCGACACCGGGATCGGTATCGCCACCATCGCGCAGGCCCTGGGTCTCGAATTTGTACCCCTCACCGCCGAGCGGTATGACCTGGTGATACGCGACGACGTGTGGGAAACGGTGGCTGTGCAGGCATTGGCCCTGTGGCTCAACTCGGCGGAGGCTAAGTCGGCGTTGGAGGGGTTGGGCGGTTATGACACCCGCGAGACGGGCAGCGTGCAGCGGTTGGAGACGTGAGGTGTGATGGCGTCTCTACGGCGCAGCCGTCTCGGCGAGGTGCGCCACCACGTAGACGCGCGCGGGGAACGGGTAGAACGCCGCGCCACCGCACGTGACCAGGGTCAGCTGCTCGTTGTCCGAGGCCCCCAGAAACTGCACGTGCCGCGCCCATTCGGCATCCGACTTGTCTCGCCAGGGTACCTCGTTCACACTCTCGACGCGGTACGTAAAACGTTGGCCACCCTGGACGTCGACCAAAATTTCGTCTCCCGGCTGCAGGCTCTCCAGGTTGAGGAACACACCCTTCCAGTTGAAACGCCCCTGGTTGTAATTGTGCCCGGTGAGGATTACGTTACCGTTTTGGCCGGGATTGGCCGAGCCGACCAGCTGGCCAACCAGGTCTGGCCGGCTGCGGTTGGCGAAAAGGGCCTCGGTGTCCCAAATCAGGCTGCCATCCTTGTCGGGACGCATGCCGATGGGAATCACGGCGCGGTCTGCCTTGAGGCGGGGGATTTGCAGACGCACCACCGGCTCGGCCGGCGGCAGCGGTGTAGCGGTTGGCGCGATGATGGGCAGCGGTGTGACCGTGGGCATCGCCTGGGGAAGTGTCAGCGAGGCCTCCGGTGTCGCGGCCAGGTAGCGAGCCTGGGCCAGACTCTGTTCCGTGAGACGACTTTGCAGCCAGACGATACCCGTCGCGAGGAGGATGACTACCCCAGCACCCATCAGAACCGTGCTCGCCCCACGCCGCCACGCACCAGAAGCACCACTCACGTATTTTCTCCATGCTCAAAAATCGTTGTTGATTGGCGTATTATATCCACTCACCGCCTCCCGTCAACATCGCGTCGTGATCAACCCGCAATCTGAGATTCCCCCCCCATCCCCCAACCCCCAGTCCCCATCCCCCAATCCCCATCCCCCATCCCCCAAACCAGCTTGCACGCAAAGACAAACCATGGTATATTTTCAACAGCTCACTAAAACCGTTCCCACGCCGCCGGGTTCATCTGCTGCGGGTGCAATGGATCGATGCCCATGCCTGACACCGAATCGATAGCCAGTTCTACGCCCCAACCATTACGCTGGCGTCGATGGGCGTGGCTCGTGGCCGTTGTGGGGTTGGTGATCCTGCTGAGCGCCTTGGCCACGCCTTTGTTGGTGGCCTCTGGGGGCCGTTGGGTCGCCAACCAGGCCCTGGATGCGGGGGAACCAGCGCGTGGCGAGCCGTGGCTGCGCATTGGGCTGCGTTTACACGCCCGCTCGGCCGATTTGCACGACAGCCTGGGCACCCTGTTGTTTGCCGAGGGCCGCGCCGCCGAGGCATTGGACCATTTTCAGCAGGCGATTCGCCTGGATGGGTCCCTGGCCTCCGCACAGAACAACGTGGGGGCCGCCTTGTTGAGCCTGCAGCAGCCCGCGGCGGCGATTCCGTATCTGCAGGCGGCGGTAACGCTCAACCCGGGCCAGGCGGTGGCGTTTGCAAACTTAGGCCATGCCTACTACCGAGCCGCCCAGCTCGATGCCGCCCTGACCGCCTACCAGCGTGCGTTCGAACTCGATCCAACGCAGGCGGATGCGCGGGCCCAGTGGGCTGCCATCCAGTTCGAATGGGGCCGGCTGGATCAAGCGGCACAGGCCTGGCAAACGGTGCTGAACCAGAACTCCCAACACCTGGCAGCGCGGCGCGGCCTGGGAGCCGTGGCGGCACTTCAGAATCGTTCGCAGGAGGCAGTGAGGCTGCTCGTTCGCGTGTTGGAAGAATCACCCAACGATGCGGTAGCCGCCTACTACATGGGCCTTGCCTACCGTGATCTCGCCCGCGTGGACGATGCGGCAGCCGCTTTCGAGAAAGCTGCCGTTCACAGCCAGGATACGCGCCTCACGCGGCGGGCACGGGCCGAACTGCTGACGCTGTACGGACAATCCAATCCGGTCGAGCCCGCACCATCACCCGAGCCGGATACGAACCGGTAAGACCATTGTTCACAAAAGATGCCATTGTCTCACGCGAAGCCACGATGGTCGCGAAGAAGAGAAGATCAGAAGGTCGGCAGGAGGCATATTCAGTGATATCAGACAACAGATCACACACGGCGTACTGGCTTTGCATCATCGTGGCCCTGGTTGGGCTGTGCATGCTGCCGTTAGCGGCCAGTGCCGAAAATGTCTACTTCTGCAATGCGAGCGCAGGCCCGGGGGGCAACGGATCGGCCACCGCCCCATGGGCCTGCGCAGACGAAACGCAGCTGGAGGCGGTGCTCAATACGATTTGCACCAACGGCGGCGGCACCCTATACCGGAGCGTGGGTGACAGTTTCGTCACCTACGAGGTACAACTGCTCGAAAATGCTGCGTGTACTGTGCAGTCTGCCGTCAGTCCTGACCAACCTCCAACCGCCGGTGGTGAGTCGCTGCTGCCGCTGATCCTGATGGGCGCAGCGGTGATCGGTGTGGTGGTATTAGCCGTTGGTGTTGCTCTGCGCTGGCGGCCCACCCGCGCGTAATGTCCAAACCGGCCCGATCGAGTGACGGGGAGAAAGAATCGATGAAATACCTCGCAGTCTGCATGGGTGTGCTTCTCGTGAGTTTGTTGATGGTACCTGCCATGAGCGCCGCCGGAGACTATTACTGCAGTGCCGACGTTTTGACCGGGGGGCAGGGTACCGCAGCGGAACCCTGGGCATGCGTGACCGTCGACCAGTTCAACGCGCGCGTGGCCGACGTGTGTCGCGCCGGCGGCGGCACCCTCCACTTCCTGTTCACCGGCGGTTACGTCACTTATGCGGTGAACCCCGATTGTTCGGTGACGCCCAGCTCACCCAACCCCGGTAGACCCGATTCCGACATCACCATCGTCGACATACCCGATCCCAGCGTCCCCAGCCCCACCACACCACCCACGGCGGGTGGTGATCTGCCGCTGCCATCGCTGGTGATGCTGGCACTCCTGGCCGCGGGCGGGTTGATCGCCGCGGGTATACTGCTGCGTCGCCCGCACCCACCCGCGTCATGATCCGCGAGATTATTTTGTCCGGTCGCCTGTGTGCGTTGACGCGGAGCCTGGGTCTGGCCGCGGTGTTGTTGGCGGCCCTGGCGGGCTGTACGCTGTTGGGACGCGAACCAACCGATCCCTGGGCCACCTACCGTCCTGCCCTGGCCGAGAGCGTGCGCTATGTTCTGGATACGCGCAGCGATTGGACCGAGTATTCCATCGATTTTGACGTCGACACGACGACGAACACCATTCAGGGTCACCAGGTGACACGAGTCACCAACCCGAGCGCTCAATTGTGGTACGACCTCTATTTTCGCCTTTTCCCGAATCTGCCCCAGCTGGCCGGGGACATGGAAGTGTCCAACGTGACGGTCAACGGTGAGGCGGTACCCTACACCTACGCCGCCGACCGGTCGGCACTGCGGCTCAACCTCAGCGAGCCGCTGGCACCCGGCAGTGCGGTGCGCGTCGAGTTCGATTTCGAGGTAAGCTATCCGGCACCGGCCAGTGACTACGTCCTCTTTGGCGAAAAGTCTGGCATCGTCAATTTGCCTGTCGCGTATCCCATGTTGGCCGTCTTCGACGAAACGGCACCGGCGTCACAGACAACCCCGCCCTGGAATCTGGATGCGCCGGCCCCCTTCGGGGACCTGGCCTTTTCACAATCGGCGCTGTACCAGGTGACGGCTACCGTGCCGGCGAGTTTCACCGTGATTGCCACCGGCACACCGCTCGATCGCACCGATAACCAGGACGGCACGAACACCTGGCGCTGGGTGAGCGGTCCCAATCGCGAGTTCATGATGACCATGGGACCCGACTTCCAGGTGCGCTCCACCCAGGCCTACAGCACAACCGTCAACTCCTACTTTCTGCCCGGTGACGAAGCCGCGGGCGAAAAGGCGCTGACCTACGCCGCGGCCGCGCTGCGCGTCTACCATGACACCTTTGGCCGCTATCCGTACCCACAAATGGACATCGTAGCTTCACCGCTCGAATACCGCGGCATGGAATATCCGGGGCTGGACCTGTTGGGCATCGACCTGTACCGCGAGCGTCAGGAGGACCTGGAGTTTCTGATCGCCCACGAAGTGGCGCACCAGTGGTGGTACAACCTGGTGGGCAGTGATCCCGTGCGGCTGCCGTGGTTGGATGAGGGTCTCGCCGAATACTCGACCTACCTGTACGAGGAAGCGGTGCATGGTAAGGCCGCGGCCGACGAGCTGCTCACGACCCGCTGGCAAATACCGGTCGATTACGCGCGCCGCAACGGACTCGACGCACCGCTCGATCAGCCGGCGACCGCCTTTGCACCCGGCACCTACGAAACGATGGTTTACGCCAAGGCGGCCCTGTTCTTCCACGCTGTCCGTCAGACCGTGGGTGACGATGCGTTCTTCCGCATCCTGCGCGCCTACGTGGCACGGTACCGCTTCGACGAAGCCAATCCTGCAGCATTCATCAGCATGGCGGAACAGATGAGTGGCAAATCCCTGCAGACGATCTACCAGGAATGGATCCTGGCAGCAGCACCAGCCGCCCAATGAGGATACCGACTATGAAGTTGACCCGGATGTATCGCTCCACGGCCAGGCGTTACCGGCAGATGGCCGTCGTCCTCGTGGTAATGCTGGGACTGGCAGCCTGCGCGCCCGTGGTGCCGCCTGGTGATCGAACAACACCGCCACCCGCCCCACCCACCGCTGCAAAAGACACGCCACCGGCTGTCACGCCCACAGTCAGCCCAACCGCCAGCCCACAGGCCGGACTGCCCGACTGGCAGGACTGGAGCCGTTACCAGGCTGCGCTGCGACCCGAGGCCCAGTCGGCACTCGAGACCCTGGCAAACCCGGTGCAGTACCGCATCGAGGTGGCTTTCGATCCCGACACCCAACGATTGCACGGCACCCAGTGGATTCATTACACCAATCAAACTGGGGAAACCCTGACCCAGCTGCCGCTGCGCCTCTACCCCAACCTGCGCACGTCACCCCCCAACCTGACCGTGTCCGAAGTCACCGTGGATGGGCAACCGGTGACGACCGAACTCACTGCAGCCGACACAGCGCTGCTGGTACCGTTGACCACGCCGCTGGCACCCGGGGCCACCACCGACATCTACCTGGAGTTTGGTGCGACGGTTCCGTCGGGGTCGGGCGGTAACTACGGCACTTACAGCTTCAATGAGAACGTCGTGGCCCTGGCCCAGTTCTACCCCACGGTGCCCGCCTACGGATCGAACGGTTGGGATCTTGAGGTGCCGTCACCGCTGGGTGACGTGACCACCGCCGATGCCGGTCTGTACGAGGTACTTTTCACCGTGCCGACCGGCATGGTCGTTGCCAGCACCGGTTCGACCCTCACCACTACGTCCAACAGCGATGGTACAACCACCTGGCATCTGGTTTCAGGACCGGCGCGCGAGTTCAACATCGTGGCCAGCGCCGACTACCAGAAGTCGAGCCAGCAGGTGGGTGGCGTCACGGTCAATTCGTACTATCCGCCCGCCAGCGCCGAGGGCGGCGAGCGCGCCCTGTCCTGGTCTGTCGATGCCCTGGAGACGTTCGAGACGCAGTTTGGACCCTACCCCTACCGCGAACTCGACGTTGTGGCCACGCCCAACGAAGCCCTGGGGGTCGAATACCCCGGATTGATCGCAATGGCCAGCCGCATCTACGAAGGAGAGGACACCTACTTCGAGTTTGCGACAGCCCACGAAGTGGCCCATCAGTGGTGGTACAACGAAGTCGGCAACGACCAGGTGGAAGAACCCTGGCTGGACGAAGCCCTGGCGCAGTACAGCACCATGCTCTATTACGCCGACCAGTACGGTGCACGCGGGCGCGAGGGCGCGCGGCAGTCGTTCATCGAGCGCTGGGACCGCGTCCGCGCCGAAAATGACCAACCCGTCGGTCTGCCGGTCGACGCCTACGCCGATCGTGCCTACGGTGCCATCGTCTACGGCAAAGGACCTCTGTTTCTCGAAGCGCTGCGTGCCGAAATGGGCGACGAGGCCTTCGCCCAGCTCCTCAAAGACTACCTCACCAACTTCCGCTGGCGCATCGCCCGCGGCGAGGATTTCCTGGCCCTGGCCGAAAAGACCTGCAACTGCCAGCTCGATGCGCTCTACGCCGAGTGGGTGACAGAACCATAATCGACAGCACCCCCCCTGCATACGCAAGCCTGCCCCCAACCCCCAACCCCCAATCCCCCATCCCCCATCCCCCATCCCCCAATCCCCAACCCCCAATCCCCTTGACGCACCCCACCTCGCGTGCTACAATACCCCTCACTTCCTGCGAAACTTTGCAACAACAAATTTTGTAATCTGCGACGTCGTTCTTGATACAAGGAGGCGCTATGTTTCTGGCCAGGCCGGCAATGCACATTCCCGACGGCTTTTTGTCGCTCGTCGTGTCGCTGCTCTTATGGGCGGTTTCGATCGTGGTGGTGGCGTACGCGTTAAGGCGCGTCGGCAGAGACCTCAACGAACGCCAGGTCCCGTTGATGGGTGTTTTGGCGGCGGCGATTTTCGCCGGGCAGATGTTGAACTTCACGGTGGCGGGTGGTACGTCGGGGCACCTGATGGGAGCGGCCATCGCAACGATTCTGCTCGGTCCCTGGGCGGCGATCGTCGTCATGACGTGTGTGGTGGGCATCCAGGCTCTGATCTTCCAGGATGGCGGGCTGATCGTATTGGGTGCCAACATCTTCAACATGGGTATCGTTGGCGTGGCCGTGTCATACATGGCCTACACGGCGATCTTGCGGGTGGCCCGCGGGGCGCGCTGGGGTATTTTTACAGGCGGTTTCAGCGCGGCCTGGCTGTCGGTGTTCGTGGCCTCGCTTGCCGTAGCGCTCGAGCTGGCCATATCGGGCATCTCGCCGGCCAACATCGCCATTCCGGCCATGGCCGCCGTCCATGCCCTGATCGGCATTGGGGAAGGGCTGATTACGGTGGGCGCCTTGGGATTCGTGTATGCAGCGCGTCCGGATTTGCTGGTGGCCGGCACGGCCAAAACCACGGGCAGTCGCGCGATCTGGATTGGGGGGTTGAGCATTGCCCTGATTCTGGCGGTGCTCTCACCGCTGGCATCGAGCAATCCTGACGGTCTCGAACGGGTCGCCGAGGACCAGGGCTTTCTGGCTGCGGCCCAGGCCCCGCAGTATAACCTGATTCCCGACTACCTGGTGCCGGGTGTCTCCAACGAAGCCCTGGCCACCATCGTCGCCGGCGTGATCGGTGCGCTGTTGGTGGGGGCGGTTGCATTTTTGATTGCACGCGCCCGCCGCAGCCGCACCACGGCCACGAGTTGAACGGGACTGCCTAGGTCAGACCAGCATGCATGTTCATTTTCTCGATCCCTACCGGCCCAAAGCCAGTCCGATTCACCAGCTCGATGCGCGCATCAAGCTGGTGCTGGCGATTGCCTTCATCGTCGTCACCACGCTGACCCCCGTCGGCGCCTGGCCGATCTACATCTTGCTCTTTGCGGTCATGCTCAGCATCGAGATCGCATCGGAATTGGGTGTCGGTTACGTACTCAAGCGCGCCATGCTGGCGGCGCCGTTCATTCTGGCCGCGGTACCGCTGTTGTTTACGGTCGATGGAACACCCATTTTTTCGGTGGCCATTGGGCCATGGACGTTGACCATGACCTGGCAGGGTGTAGAGCGTTTCGTCAGCATCGCCATCCGTTCGTGGCTGGCGGTACAGATGGCGATCGTGCTGGCATCGACGACGACGTTTCCCGATCTGCTGATGGCGATGCGGGCGCTCAAGGTGCCGCGCATCCTGGTGGCGGTTTTTGGCCTGATGTGGCGTTATCTGTTCGTGATGGTCGATGAGGTGGGCCGGCTGCTGCGGGCCCGCGCCGCCCGCAGCGGTCACAGCAGCGATCCTACCCTCAAGACCGGTGGCAGCCTCCGCTGGCGGGCGCAGGTGGCCGGCGGCATGGCGGGCAATCTGTTCATTCGTTCCATCGAGCGCGGCGACCACATCTACGCGGCGATGATTTCACGCGGCTACGACGGGGAGATACGTGGCTTTCCCCTCCACCCCATCCGCCAGGCACAGTGGGCCGTACTGGCGATTGGATTGGGACTGCTGGTTCTGATCTATCTGCTGGGTGTGCTGCTTGCCGCCTGACGTTCGTTTTGTATCCTGATCCAGAAGTGATAGAATCCATGCATCATACGATCGAAGTCAATCAACTCTCGTTTTCATACCCCGACGGGCATCCCGCCCTACGCGACGTGTCGCTGGTGATTGCGCCGGGCGAAAAAGTGGCCCTGGTTGGCCCCAACGGTGCGGGCAAGTCGACCTTGATGCTGCACCTCAATGGGATTTTGCGCGGGCACGGTTCGGTCCGCGTGGCGGGGCTCGACGTAAGTGACGGAAACCTGGGACGGGTGCGCGCCGCGGTGGGTCTCGTCTTCCAGAACCCCGACGATCAGCTGTTTTCCCCCACCGTGTTCGACGACGTGGCGTTTGGCCCTATCTACCAGGGGCTGAAAGAGGCCGAGGTGCGGCGCCGCGTGAGCGAGGCGCTCGATGCCGTGACCATGGGCGACTACGCTGCGCGCGTCTCGCACCATCTCAGCGTAGGCGAAAAGAAGCGCATCGCGATCGCCACCGTGCTCTCGATGCATCCCGAGGTACTCGTGCTCGACGAGCCCTCGGCGGGTCTCGATCCGCGGGCGCGGCGCGGCCTGATCCACCTGCTGCACGAGCTGCCGCAGACGATCCTGGCTTCGACGCATGATCTCCTGTTGGTACGCGAGCTGTTTCCGCGTATGATCATCATGGACCACGGCCAGATCGTTGCCGATGGACCAACCGGCGAGATCCTGAACAACGGCGAGCTCCTGGAGGCTCACGGGCTCGAAAAACCGTAGAGGTCGGCACGACCCATGTCACACCACGAACAAGATTATGTCACGTCGTTGCGCGCCCAGGGGTTTCGCGTCACGCCCCAGCGCCAGACAATCCTGGACGCTGTCTGCGCCGGCGGTGGTCACACCACCCTGCCGGAAATTTACGCGCGGGTGCAGGCCACGTCACCCGCCATCAACCTGGCCACGGTCTACCGCACGCTCGACTTCCTGCAGCAGGCGGGCCTCATCGTCGCCGCTGACATCGGCGGGCACACCGTGTACGAAATTGCCGGGCCGACGCCGCACCACCACCTGGTGTGCCAGGTCTGTGGTCGTGAGGAACACATCGAACCGGGTCTCGTGCAGGCCTTTTTCAGCGCCGTGACGCAGGCGCACGGCTTCGACGTCGAGATGCACCACGTGGTGCTGAACGGCCGCTGTGCGCAGTGCCGTGCGTAGGGGCTTGTAAGAGAATAACCTCCGGCAAAATGGCGGGAATTCGCCGCTCCGAAGGCGGTGGCAGTTGCATAGTTGCCATCTTTTGGAAAGATGGCAACTATGCAACCGCCACCGCCAAATTCGATCAAAAAGCATGGGAAGTTATTCTTTTACAAGCCCTTAGCCGGGCAAAATCTGCGACGCCACCTCGTAGCCATGCGCCATCGACTGGCGGATCTTGACGGGGTCGAAGTCGAGCGAGCCATCGAAGGGATCGAAGGTGGGCTCGAAAACGGTCAGGTCGACGGGGCGCCGTCCCATGACCGGTTGCTCCTGCAGGTTTTGCAGGGCCTGGCTGGCGGGGCTGTCGGGCGCCAGGGTGGGCGGCATCTCCGCCTGCAGGGCGCGGGCTACGGCGGCCAGACGGTTAACCTCTTGCTGCACGCGCAGGTCGTTGCGGGCGATTTCGTTGGTGAACAGCTCGATCGTACGGCTGACGATCGGAAAGAGTCCCTGTAGTGGCCCGATGGGTGGAATCGTCAGCGAGCCGGCCAGGATCATGTAGACCTCGTCGGCCCCCAGGTCGATGGCCGCCTGCAGTGGTGAGATCTCGCGCACGCCGCCGTCGTAGACCTGGTGCGGCAGCTGGCCGGGGACTGGTGCCACGGGGTGACGCGGCTCCATGAAGACCGGCTGCACCGATGAAGCCAGCACCGCTTCCAGCAGGTCAGGGTGGTTCTGGTCCATCAGGAGCAGCTCACCGGTCTGAAAATCGACGGCAGTCACACGCAGCTCTACCCCGGATGCGCGCACCTTGCTGACATCGAGGTGCTGCACCATTTTTGCCCGCAGCGGATCGGTGACGAAGAGCGAAGTGCCGTTGAGCGCCGCCCCGACACCATCCACCACGTCGACGACCTGGCGCCGCAAACCGAGCAGCTGGATCACCTGCGCCGCAGCGCCAATGGGTCCCGGCAGCAGGCCCAGCGCGACCAGCACCACCCCGCGCCACAGCAGTGAACGTTCGAGTGCGGCCTGCAGCTTGTCGACGTCGGCCAGGCTGGTTACCTCCTGCCCCGCCAGACGCCCCACGGCCCGCAGCAGCGTCTGCACCGAAGGGCTCAGCGTCAGCACATCTTCGTTACCGCGCAACGACAGCCACAGCGCTTCCAGCTCAGGAATCACCGTCTCGGTATTCTCCGCCAGTTTGGCCCCAATCAGCGCCCCCACCGACGTACCACAGATGATCTGCGGCCGGATACCGACTTCGACCATGCGCTTGAGCACACCGACCTGAAAGGCCCCTTTCGAGCCCCCACCACTCATCACAACGGCAACTTTTCGAGACATTGTATGTGACTCCTACGACTTGCCCACACTCCCCGACCGCCATTCGCCCGATCGTGGCCGATGGCCGTTCGCGCCCTGCTTGCTTATCTTGACGTCATCCACCCCAGCCTGTTACACCTGGCCGGCAGGGTCTCCTGGCAAACCGTTTGTCCAGCACTTGACAAGCCTGCCAGTGGTCGTTATACTGACCCATATTTTTGTAACATTCATGAGAAAAACCCCGCCTTTCGCCAACCATTGAACGGAGGTACTGCGCCATGCGAGTGCTCTTTGTAGAAAAACAGATCGACTACGAACCCCAGGGTATCATGCAGCTGTCATCGATTCTGCGTGAGGCGGGCCACGACGTCGCCCTGGCGATTGCCGCCCAGGAAGACCCGGTCCAGGTGGCGCGTGAGTTCGAACCCGACATCCTGGGCTACAGCGTGATGACCGGTTCGCAGCGTTATTATTTCGATTTGAACCAGCAGATTCGCAGCGCACTCAACGGGAAGCCAGTCTTCACCGCCTTCGGGGGTCCCCATCCCACCTTCTTTCCCGATATGATCGAAGAACCGGGAGTAGACGGCATTTGTGTGGGCGAAGGCGAAGGCCCGCTTGTGGACCTGGCCAATGCCCTGGGCAACGGTGGCCTGAAACCAGACATCCCCAACTGGTGGTTCAAAATCGATGGCGAGGTCATCAAAAACCCGGTGCGACCGTTGACGCGCGACCTGGGCACCTTCCCCAGGCCGGATCGTGAGCTGGTATACAACAAACACGTCTACTCGCGTAACGCCCCGATCAAACACTTCATGGGGTCGCGCGGCTGCCCGTACCAGTGCACCTACTGCTTCAACCACGCCTACTACCAGATTTACAAGCGTGAAAAACGCGGTTACCAGCGTCCGGTCGACACGATCATCGACGAAGTCAACTGGGTGCGTTCGCGGTGGTCGTTGGAGCACGTCGTCTTCATCGACGACCTCTTCATCATCTTCGACGACTGGCTGGAGGAGTTCGCCGAGAAGTGGCCACAGCAGGTCGGGCTGCCCTTCTTCTGCAACGTGCGTGCCGACCTGATCGTGCGCGGGCCGCACAAGATTGGCCTGCTGAAGCGTGCCGGCTGTGCCACGGTGAGCATGGGCGTGGAAGCGGCGAACGACCGCATCCGCACCGATCTGCTCAAACGGCACATGACGCAGGAGCACATCATCCAGGCGGGGCGGATGATCCGCGAGGGAGGCATCCACGTCACCTCGACGAACATCGCCGGTCTGCCCACCAGCACGATTGAGGATGATTTTGCCACCATGCGGCTGAATGCGCAAGCGCGCATCTCTTACGCCCACATCTTCCTGTTTCAGCCGTACCCGGGCACCGAACTGGGTCAGTTTACGCAGGACAACGACTTCATGGTCGGTTCGTTCGAGGATATTCCGACGATTGCCTGGGACTCGTCGATCCTGGTCTTCGACGATCCCCAGCAGCAGAAGCAGCTGGCGCATCTGCAGCGCTGGTTTGCCATTGGTGTGGAGTATCCCTGGATGGAGCCACTCATCCGGCGGATGGTCAAGCTACCGCACAACTGGCTGGTCGACAACGCCTTCTGGATCATCCACAAGTTGTTCAAGGGGTACGCGATCAACCGGCGGGTGCATCCGACGCGGTTCAACGTGAAGAACCTGTTCAACGCCGCGGCGCACTTTTTCCGCATCGATGGGTAGGGTCCCGGGGTGTGAGCCTCCCCCGCAACGGAGGTGCACTATCATGCACCTGACGTATGACTTGGACGAGAAGAGCTGACCCAGGGCACGCGCCAGCAGATTATCAGCAATACCCTTGAATGCCTTTTCGGTCGAGGATGTCGAGGGAGAGCTGCGCGTCACCATCAGCGACGAGCGGTATGGCGACGCGCTCTTTGACTTCATCCAGGCCATCCTGCGCATTAGCGATGTTACGTATTTGTCCCGCGAACGCGTAAGATCGACCTTCATGGATGATTTTCGGGCCTTTATCGAGCAGGAGGTACCTGCCAACCGGCGTACTTTCGATTGGCATCACCCACAATACGATCCCGATGGGACGTATGCGGTCGATTGCCGGATCAACGGTGCGGACAAACCGATCCTGGTGTTCGCTTTGCTCAACGACAACAAGACGCGCGATGCCACGATTGCACTCCATCAGTTCGAGCGCTGGGAGCTGGCGTTTCGTTCGCTCAGCGTGTTCGAGAACCAGGAAGAAATCAACCGCAAGGTGTTGGCCCGCTTCAGCGATGTGTGCGAGAAACAGTATTCCAACCTGTACGGAAACCACGAGCGCATCGCACATTTTCTTGCAGAGGCGCTGGAAAGCTGAAATGACCAAACCACCACGGATCGAAACTGTCGAGGTCGTGGGTTCTGCTCAGTTGCGTATCACCTGGAACAGTGGTGAGTGCTTCGACGTCGACCTGGCCGAGCCAATCGGCCGGCACCATACGCTGGCACCGCTGCGCGATCCGGCCATTTTTGCACGCGTTCAAGTCGGCGAGTGGGGACACAGCCTGGTTTGGAGTGACGAGATCGACCTGGGCGCCGATCGGTTGTATGAACGTGGCCTGGAACAGGCCGGCAGTGTTCAATCACATACCGATTTTCAGGAGTAGGCGTCGCTAAATCAGCGTCTTCATCCTGAGCATCTTGTCGCCGAGGCCACGTAACGCCTCGGCGGCTTGGTTTTTGCCCTCACGCTGCAGCTGCTCGACCGACAGATTGAGCACGTGGAAAAAATTCCCGTCCAGATGCGGCAGATTCGTCGTCACTAACTTGGTTAGCTCTTCCTCATTGGGCGCCTGCAACAATTGGCGGATCAAGGCCAGGGCTTCTTGGTTGGTCATGGATCACTCTCCAGGCATGGATTTGTGGCGGGATGATAACACGAAGTGGGCGCGATGCAAAGAAAGACACCAGGGTGTCACTACGCCCGGTGTCGTTGCCCGTTCAAAGGCTGCCCATTGTTTCTTCACTCGCGCCAGATCACCCAGCCCAAGCAACCTGCATACACGATCGCCAGCAGCGGCCCTACCACGTACCACGGCTCGGGCAGCACCAGTGCCGCCATCACCAATACCCCCACCAGCACACCAAACCCGTGCAAACCCCGGTTCCACACCCGGGCGCGCAGCCCGGCCACGCTGCTCAACACAATCAGCCAGGCCGCCAGGAACAACCCCGCCTGCTGCAGCGACTGCGTCACGACGCGGATCAGGATCGTCGCCCGTGCATCGGCCAGGTTGGCCGGGTAGAACAGGTCCGCCTCCTCCAGAATGCGCAGACCGAGCACCCCACTTGCCACGAACAACGCCACCGCACCACCACCGGCCAGCACCGCCAGGTCCATTACCGCGGGACTGCCCTTGGTCAGACGCGCCCGCAGCCCCACCGTCAACAGGGCCAGGCTGGCTGCATACCCGAACTTCAGCCAGTGACCCACCCGCAGCGTGTCGATGCCGCCCAGAATGACCGCCATGTCGTCGCTGGGAAAACCGGCCTGCGGTCGCAGAATCAGCTCGTAGACCGCATAGCCGGCAATGCTCAGCGCCAGCAGCAGTGCCCCGATCGCCCCAGCCCGGCGGTAGACGCGCATCTCAACCTTGTCAACCTGCCCCATGTAACCCTCCTTGGTTTCCTTTGTCGCTGTTCATCCTACACCCGTGCACTGCTCATTTGCCACGCCAAAAGATGTCTATCTTCTGCTACTTCTTTGATATGCCTGCCATAATCGCTCCACGCTCACCGTGGCCCGCTGGCCGCACCGCAGTCGATTCCTGCCGCCGAATCGGCGGCAGGAATTGGCGAGGATTTTGACAGGAGCCGTGGCCTCTGCTAGAGTGAACGCAGTGTATGGGGGGGTCAACGTGTGAACCGTTCGGCTGTTTGGGGGCTGGGCTCGGCATGCCTGGTTCTGATTCTGGTGGGTCTCCTGTACCTGGCGACCCTCGACAACGGTCTGCGCCCCGGTGAGCTGACCGGCGGCGACCTGATCACCCACCAGTATGCCCAGGTGCTGGCGCGGCCGAGTAATGCGCCCGGGTACCCGCTGTACACGCTGGGCGGGTGGGCGTGGTTTCAGTCGCTGCGGGCCATCCTGCCACAGGCGAGCCCGATTTCCCTGCTGGGCAGCTTCTCCACGCTGTGGGCCCTGCTGGCCCTGACGGTGCTGTTCGTTCTCCTGGCGCAGATCACACGGCGTAACTGGCTGTTGACCAGCCTGGTGACCCTGCTCTACGCCGTGAGCTACTTCTTCTGGTATTACGCCGTCACCACCGAGCAGTACACCTCCGCCGTCCTGCAAACCCTGCTCTTCGTCTGGCTGGCCTGGACGTGGGACGCACGCCAGGGCAACACGGCGCCACCTGGCACACGCTACCGCCTGAGCGCCGACCACCTCCTGCTGCTCATGGCGCTGCTGGCCGGCATCGCCCTGGCCCACCTGGTGACGGTGCTGGCGATCCTACCGCCGCTGGTCTGGTTCGTGCTCACCCGCCAGCCGGGGCTGCTGCGCCAGCCGCGCCGGCTGCTGATCCTGCTGATTGTGACCCTACTGCCGCTCCTGAGTTATCTGTTCATCTACGTGCGCGGCGCCCAGCACCCCGAATGGCGCGGCGCGGGCGAGTGGGCCAATACCTGGGACTGGTTCTGGAGCTTCGTCAGCACGGGCCAGGGCCGCAGCGAGCTGACCTGGTCGCTGCGGCCATTGTGGACCGCCGAATGGCCGGCACTTCTTTGGCGCGAGCTGACCGTGGTCGGTACGGTGGTCGGGGTCTTCGGTTGGATCCGCCTGGGACGCCGGGGTGTACTGCTTGCGGCTACCAGCATCATCTATGTGCTGTTCAGTTTCGTCGACCGCCTGGGCAACTGGTACCAGGTGGTGATGCCGGTGTATGCCATGCTGGCATTGGGTATCGGCGCTGCCGCCGATGCGGTCTGGCGCTGGGCTGCGGCCGGCACACCGGGGAACACGCGTCGCCAGGCGCTCGTCCGTGGCCTGCTCGTGGTCACACTCGCCGGGTTGATTGTTTTCCAACTGGCGCAAAACTTCCCGCACGCTGACCAGTCGAACCGCCCTGAGGACCGCGCGCTGCTGCCTGGCTGGGCGGTCCTGGCCAGCGAACCACCCGCTGGCGCGGCCATCCTGGCCACACAACCCGAGGCCGATGCCCTGCGCTACCTGGGTACTGTGGGGGGTGTGCGCCCCGATATGCAGCCCATCACCACGGCACAAGCAAGAACCCGCCTGGCCGCGGATCAGCCGGTTTACGTCACCCCGGACGCAGCACCGCTGGTCGTGCAAGAAGTGCTCGCTGCCCCACACTGGCGGGCGGTGGCACCGGGGTTGCTGCAGGTGCTGCCCGCGCCCGCCATCGACGACCTCAACGGGCAGGCCCGACCGCTAGGTGATGGATTGACCCTGCGTGACGCCAGCATCCAGTGGGCGCCGTTACCACCCGCTGCACCGTGGCGCGACCCGGCTCAAGCACCATCGGCGCCGGGGCTCGACGTGCGTCTCACCTGGCAGGTATCCCAGACACCGCAGCACGATTGGTCGATCTCACTGCGACCAACGATCCAGGGACAGCCGCTGCGCGTCGACGGCGTGCCCGTACAAATGGACGTGCAGCACCCGGTGTACGGGCAGTATCCGACGGGCCAGTGGTCGCCGGGCGAACGGGTTGATGAAATCTACCGGCTGGTCATACCGGCTGGAGCCGCGGTCGATGGCGTGACGGTGGTGGTGTACCGGAGGCTGGCGGATGGCTCGTTCGAGAATTTGGGGGAGGAGGGAGTAGGGAGTACGGAGTAGGGAGTACGGTGTAGGGAGGAGGGAGTAGGGAGCAGCGGGTTGTCGCAGCAAGAGCTGCGATCTGCAGTTCCCCTACTCCGTACTCCCTACTCCGTACTCCCTCCTCAGGCTTCGCCCTCGCGCTGGATGACGACGGTGACCTGGGGCTTGATGTCGCCCATGAGCTTGACGGGCACGTGGTGGGTGCCGAGTTCGCGCAGCGGGTGCTCGAGGAGCACGTCGCGTTTGTCCATCGACCGGCCGAGCGCCTGCTCGATGGCCAGGGCAATGTCGGAATTGGTGATCGAACCATAGAGGCGATCGCCTTCACCCGCGCGTGCCTTGAAGTTCAGCGTTAAACCCGAAAGCTGATCGGCCAGGGCCTGCGCCTGAGCCCGTTCGCGTGCCTGACGGCGCGTCGTGGCATCCTGGAGATCCTTGACCTGCTTGCGGACACCGCCCGTCACCACTGCGGCGAGTCCACGCGGGATCAAATAGTTGGAGGCGTACCCACCTGCCACCTGCTTTACGTCACCCGCATGACCCAGGGTCGGAACGTCCTTCAACAATAACACTTCCATGATCGATTATTTACTCCTCACCGGTTGACGACTTGTGTAATCAGGGGGTCATCTTACCCGAAATCGGCGGTTTGGCCAAATCTATTGTTGTTCATGCAGCGTCATGTCGAGGCCAACGCCGTTACTGGCGTACAACCATCGAATTGTCATCCGCAAGCACCTGTGTTATACTTGGCCCAAGATTCGACCATACCATGAAATCACAGAATTCTTTCTCGCCCCAAGCCGTGCTCTGACGCGATTGCATAATACACACGACCAGCCGACCGGTACCAACCATAACACCGAGCACGAAACACGTCTTTCTGCTCAGGTTCCTGCGTTTCCAGCAGCTCGTTCCCGTTCCGTGTTGCCGTCCCGCCGTGTTTCGGCGCGCCCGGCCGGCCTGCGCTTTGTGCTGCTGATGATGGTGTTGAGCCTGGGGATTTTGGGCTGCTCGATTGGCGGCGCGACGTCGCTCCTGCCCCGCGCGGCCACAACCACCACGGCCAGCCCCAATCCGACGTCAGGCCCCACGCGCGTGCTGCTGTCTACCTTTACGCCGACGCCGTACGTGCCGCCCACCCCGGTCCCCACCAACACCAGCCCTCCCACGGAAACGCCCACCATCACGCCGACCGCCAGCGCGACACCGACCGCCACCCCGCGACCGCAGGTCGAGGCACTGCAGGTCAACATCGTTGTGCGCGAAGGGCCGGGGACCGACTACCCGATCATTGGCCGTATCCAGCCCGACGAGACCTACCCGATTATCGGCCGCAATGACGCGTCCGATCCCAACGAAGCCTGGTACCAGATCTGCTGCGTCAACGGCCGGCGGGGCTGGGTCAAAGCCACCAGCGTACTGGTAACCGGTGACCCCAGCGGCGCGCCGGTGCAGCAAACGGGGCCACCACCGACACCTACCCCGCCCTGGACGCCAACCCCCACGCCAACACTGACGCCGACGCCGTCGCCGCTGTTCTATCGTGGGATTGGCCCGCAGTTCTATGCTACCAACAATCCGTATCTCAAGGTGTGGGTCAAAGTCGAATTCGCCAATGGTGACCCCATGCCGGGTTACCAGCTGATGGTCTTCCGCCGTGAAGGGGTGGACCGGCCCGGTGGTGCGCCCCCCCTGTGGACACCCACGCCCACCCCCACGCCCACCGGTGTATGGACACCGGCGCCAACCGCCGCACCCACGGCGACGCCTGACCTGGCACAGGCACCCTGGATCAATATGAGCACAGGCACCCTGTCGCGCAGCGAGTTCCTGTGGAGCCAACCGCCGGGCTTTGGTGACCGGCAGGCATTCAACCTGGAGTTTACCCAGTATCCCGATCCGGGAACCGGCACCTACGTCGTCTATCTGGCCGACGCCGCCGGCAATCGGGTTTCGGACCTCGTGACCTTCACGACCGAACCCACCAATCCGAACCGCGAAGTCTACATGGGCTTCCGTCACATCCGCTAGGAGTAGGGAATGGAAACGCCATCCAACCGCCATAACCTATCTCCGGCAGCCCAATCACCCCGCCCACGTGCTGCGTCGGCAGCCATGCTGATCCTGTTCTGCCTGCTGGCCCTGGGTACGATGGGCTGCTCGCTGACCAGTTTCATCCGCCTGATCCCACCGTCGACGCCGAGCGCACCCTCGTTGGCCTTTCTGACGCCAACCGTCTTTCCGACGTTCACACCAACGGTGCCTGTGCCGACCGACACCCCCGTACCGCCGACACCCACCGTGACTCCCACACCCACCGATACCCCCACCCCCTTACCCGATTCAGCCTTCGCCGCCGTGACGGTGACCAGCCCGACCCCCACCGGCCCGCTTGTCGAGGTCCCGGTGGCTGAAATCAATACACGGCAGGGCCCCGGTATCGACTACCAGCTGGCCAATACAATTCGTCAGGGTGAAACTTACCAGATCGTTGGGCGCAATGCGGACTATTCGTGGTGGCTGATCTGCTGCGTCGACGGACAGCAGGTGTGGGTCACGTCGCGGCTCGTGCGCGTCGTCGGTGACGCCACGGACGTGCAGTTCATCCAGGTCGCACCGCCACCCCCACCGACACCCACCCCGGGACCACCCACCGCCACGCCCACCATAACCCCGACGCCGAGGGAAAACGTCAATTTCGACGTCGAGTTGGTGGAAGAGTTCCCGGTGAGCGCCGACCAGAATTGGCTCAAAGTGGGTGCCGAGATCAAGTCGGTGGGCGGTGCACCGCTGTGGGGCTACCGGCTGCGCCTGGTCAACGAAGCCACGGGCGAGTCGTTCACCAGCCCGTTGGTTTCCGACTCGAGCTGGCATTTTTCCACGGTGGACTACCGCGTATTTGGCGGAACACCGGCCCCCGACTTCCGGCGGGTCAACCTGCAGTTCGACACGAACGGTCTGAGTGCCATGGGCGATTCGCGCTGGCAAATTCACGTGGTCGACGGCGGCGGTAACATTCGTGAATCGTCGATCGTACGAGTCACGACCAGCCAGGCACAGCCCAAGTGGTATTATGTTCAGTTCAAACGGCGTTTCTGAGGTATGAAACCCGATTTGCGGCGTCCGCGAGGCGCGTGCTATACTGGCAGCACGGTCGCACCCGGGTGATTTTGACTCCGTGCGACGATATACGACCGGGTGTCGCCCGTATTCTGCCTGCCAATCGCGTCACCTGGTCTTGCACACCTATTCGTTTACAAGGAGACATCTGATGCAAGTGAACCGCCGATGGGTTCTCCTGATCATGCCATTTGCGCTTCTGTTTATCCTGGGCTGTGGCGCACTGGCCACACCGCCCCAGCAAGCGGCGGTCGTGACGCGCACCCTGGTGCCAACATTCACCCCCACGCCCGAACAGCCGACCAACACCCCCGAACCAACCGCACCACCCGAAGTCCAGGCCCCCCTGGCGACCGATACGGTGACGCCCACCCTGGCGGCCTCCACACCCATCCCCGAACCACCGGCGCAGGCCGTGGTCAATACCAATACGATGAACGTGCGCAGTGGGCCCGGAACCAACTATCCCATCACCGGGCGCGTCGCGCGCGGGACACGCTTCGAGATCACGGGCCGCAACGCGGCGGGTGACTGGTGGCAGGTGTGCTGTGTCAATAACCAGAATGGCTGGGTGGTTGGTCGCCTGGTCAACGTGACCGGCAATACGACCAACGTCGAAGTGGTCGGTGACGTGGCGCTCCCACCCGTACCCACCGCCGCCCCCACGCGGGTGGTGGTCCGACCCACGCCGCGTCCGACCAGCCCCCCGGCACCGCCGACGTCCCCGCCCGTCACGGGCATCTTCACCCAGGCCGGCACCGAGCAGCGTGATGCCGACGATTCGAACTTCAACCTGGTGACATTTTGGGGCCGGCTGGGCCGTGCCACCGAACCACCGCTGACTGGAGGGTATCGCCTGCGCGTCACAGCACCCACCGGTACCGGTGAATCCAACTACGGCACCGTCTGGGAAATTGCCTACTCTGGCTATGGCTCGGCCGAGTTCCGTTACAATGCCAAAATCGAGCTGCCTCGCACGGCCGGCTCGTACCGTGCCGTCGTCATCGATGGCAGCGGTCAGGAGGTCTCCGACCCAATTACCGGTAACCTCAACGACCGTACCCACGACGTGATCATGACCTGGGTGCGCCGGTAGGAGTCAAGGTTGGGGGGGACGACCCGCAGGGCCATCCCCCAACCCAACACCCTGATCCTCTGGCAAACCGGATGCTGCAGCCATGCCCAACGTGCTGAAAAACGATGCTCTCCGCCAGCGCTGGCTGCTGCCTGGCATCATTCTGGCCGGCTTGATTCTGCGTCTGTTTCAGATCGACTATCAGCCCCTGTGGTGGGACGAAGGCTACAGCGTCTGGTTTGCCACCCACAGCCTGGCGGAAATGGCCGCTCTCACGGCGCAGGACATTCATCCACCGTTGTATTACGCCCTGCTGCATGGCTGGATCCAGCTTTTTGGCACCTCACCCGTTGCCCTGCGCCTTTTTTCGGTCGTCGCCAGCCTGCCCGCCATTGCACTGGCCTACCTGGTGATCCGCAGCCGGCGCGGGTCCACCGGCCCTCGTGGGCTGGACCACCCATCTTCCGTGGGTGTGGCCCTGCTCGCGGCGGCCGTCGTAACGATCAACCCCTTCCACATTTTCTACAGCCAGGAAATCCGCATGTACGGGCTGGTGGGCACACTGGCCATGGCCTATCTCTGGCTCCTCGTGCCATTCCTGGAACCTACGGCGCAGGTCAGGCACACGGTTCTGCGCGCCGCCGGTTTGTTGGGCGTGACGACGGCCCTGCTGTACACGCAGTACTTCGCCGCCCTCCTGCCCGCTGCGGTGACGCTGTTCGCCATCCTGCGTTGGCTGCACGCGCGCCGTGCACCATCTTCGCGTCAGCCACGGTGGCGGCTCTTCATAACGACCCAGGTGGGTGCCGTTCTGCTCTTTGTACCCTGGCTGGTGTACGCGGCGCCGCGCCTCAATGCCTACGTGGCGTACAAAGTCACGCAGGACGCCGACGTGCCCATCGATCCGTTTACCTACGTGCTGCGTCACCTCAGCGCCTTCCTGGTGGGTCACGTCGAACAGCCCGATCTGGCCTGGGTGCTGGCGGCGGTCAGTCTGGCCGCGCTGGTGGTGCTGCTGGTCCTGGTGGTTCGACAGCGGATGGGTGGTCGGTGGACAGGGTTTGCCCTGTGGGTGCTCGGCAGCGTATTTTTCACCGGTTACCTGCTCAACCTGCGCTTTCCGTTTGCACCCGTGCACGGCGAACGGCTGTTGTTGTTCGTGGCACCGGTGTTGTGGCTGTGGCTGAGCGAACTCCTGATGCCAGCCGGTTCGGCGGCACTCACGAACCGCCGCATCCGGTTGGGTACCGGCATCGTATTGGCGCTTTGTATGACGGTGGCCCTCGGCGCCTACTATCTGACCCCGCGTTATGCCGGTGAGGACTACCGCCCAATCATGCAGGAGATGGCGGAACGCGGCCAGCCGGACGACCTGGTTTTCAGCGTTTACCCCTGGCAGGTCGGTTACGTTCGTGCCTACCTGCCCAACGGTCCACAGGCCAGCTTGAGCCCCACCCAGACCTGGAATGCCACTGCCGCGCAGTTCCTGACCGACGCCCTGGCTGCCGGTCGCCGTGTCTGGTTCCCGGCGCACCTGAGCCTGGGTGGATTATTGGAGACCGAAGTAGAATCCAGCCTGCTGCACCGCGGTTACCCCGTGTCCAACCGCTGGATCAGCCCCAGCACACGGTTGACCTTCTTCGTACCACCGCCAGCAACCTGGCAGCCGGGCCCAGCGGCCCAATTCGGATCGTGGCTGCGGCTGACCGCTGCCCAGGTGAGTGCCGATGCGGTCACCAGCGGTGATGGCGCGCTGCCGGTGGAACTCACCTGGCAGGTGACCACGCCACCACCGGAAGTGCCTGTGACCCAGGTGCGTCTCTCACTGGTCGATGCGCAGGGGCAGACCTGGGCCCAGCGTGACAGTGCACCCGCCAACGGCCAGCTGCCCTTCAGCCGGATGACGCCTGCGGGTTCTACCAGCGACCGCCACGCGCTGTGGATACCGGCGGGTACCCCGCCCGGCACCTACGACCTCAAGCTGAGTGTGTATCAGCAGCCAGAAAACGGGCCGGCTCGGCCTTTGGACGTGCTGGATGCGGATGGCAGCCCGCAGGGAACCGAATTGACGCTGGGCCAGGTGACGGTGGAACGACCCGTTCCACCCTTGGACACGCACCGCCTGACCATGACCGAGCCGCGCGATGTGGCCATCGGACCATCCCTACGTTTCATGGGGTACGACGTGCCCGCAGGACCCTGGCAGCCCGGTGAAGACATCGCTGTCGATCTCGGATGGCAGGTGACAGCACCCATCGATCGGGATCTGGTGGCCTTTGTGCAGCTGCTGGACGCGCGCGAACAGGTGGTGGCGGCGTGGGAAGGGCCGGCCCTGGCTGGGCTGCCAAGTACGGCCTGGCAGGTTGGCGACGTGTTGCGTACACCGCTCGCACTGCGCATCCCGGCCAGTGTCGAGACGGGTCGCTACCGTCTCATCAGCGGTCTGTTCGATCGCACCAGCGGTCAGCGCCTGGCACCCGCCGGACAGACGGCCGATTACCTGGACCTGGGCATGGTCGACGTGCAGGCCCGCAGGCACAACCAGGATCCACCTACGCCGCAGGTGGGCCAGGATGCGCAGTTTGGCCGCAGCGCACGCCTGGTCGGTACCGACCTCACCCCGGCTCACATCGAGGCGGGCAAACCGGTGACCCTCACCCTACACTGGCAGGCCGGCGAGCCATGGGCCGCGCGCGCCAGTGTGTTCGTGCACCTGCTCGATGCAGCAGGAGACATCGTGGCATCCGGAGACAGCGAACCGGGCCGCGGCCAGCTGCCCACCACGGGTTGGCTGCCCGGCGAATACCTGGCGGATGCGCATTCGGTACAGTTACCGGCTGATCTGCCGCGCGGGGAGTACCGCTGGGAGGTCGGGTTCTACTTTGCTGACGGCACACGCCTGCCGGTCGTCGATGACCAGGGTCAGGTCGTGGGGGACCACGTCACGCTGCAGCCACCTCTCGAGCTGGACGAGTAGCACCCACCGTGCAACTTTTTGCGCCGCACGGCGTATTGATACCACAGAAATGGCACGGACCCACTTCGGCGTGCCCAGGGTAAAGATTCAAAGGAGTTTGAGATGACCGACGAAACCACAACCCCAGAAATTGTCGAACAGGCTCTCGAAGCTGCGTCACCCGCAGCGGAGACACACGAGGAAACCAAGAGCACGACCACGGGCGATATCCTGAGCGAACTCAACCGCCTGGCCAACCAAATCGTGAGCACCGTGCAGTCAGCATGGACAAGCCCGAAACGCAAAGAAATCACAGACGAACTCGAAACCGGGTTCAACGAGCTGACCAAAACCATCGACACGGCGTTCAAGCAGGCCAAAGACTCCAGGATTGGCCACGATGTCTCCGATACCGCCACCAAAGCGGCCGAGACCGTCAAACAGAGCAAGGTGATCGACGACGTGCGTGACGTGTTGGTGGCGACGCTCAAAGAAGCCAACGTGCGCCTGGAGAAGTTCAGTGACAAACTGGGTCAAAGCGGTAAACCACCCGAAGCGGCATCTGCAGACCAGGCACCGGCCGAGCCGGTGGTCGATGAAGCGGTGACCGAGAACGTGGAAGTCGTACAGACCAACGCACCGTGGTACCAGGAAGCCATCGATGCCGAGGCCGCCGGCGAAGAGAAACCCACCGCGTAGGGCCGGTACCGGAAACGCACCCGGTAAAATTGCCCGCTCCTCAGCAGGCATGACACCGGCCACCAACCCGTACCGGCAATCGGCTGCTTGCCAGCGATCGGCTGCTTGCCGGCAATCGGCTGCTTGCCGGCAATCGGCTGCTTGCCAGCGATCGGCTGCTTGCCAGCGATCGGCTGCTTGCCAGCGATCGGCTGCTTGCCAGCGA
>CAYUCC010000015.1:0-3570 GCA_964443225.1 uncultured Anaerolineae bacterium | reverse complement strand
TCGGCTGCTTGCCGGCAATCGGCTGCTTGTCGGCAAGCGGCTGCAAGCAGCCGATGCCTGCGCAAGACGCCTGAAATCACAGCAACCCCCACCCGGCCTACCTGCGCAGGCCCACATCGAGCCACCGCAGGTAGGCCCCTGTTACTGGCAAAACCCAACATCGCGCTGGCCGCCGCACTCTCCACCAATCTAAAATCCAAAATCCAAAATCCAAAATGATTTGCGCCCCCGCGGTTCCCCTGCTATAATGCCCTCTCGCGCTCCCCGGCGAAAACAATCCAACTGAGTGAGAGCGTACGATGACTTCACGATCCCGCCTGGCTGCCATTCCTCTGCTGGCGCTGGTGGCAACGCTGCTGATGACCAGTGTGGTGGCGCCTGCTGCTGGTTCGAGTTCACCCCGTCTTGGTTCTCTACCCGAAGACCTGGACATCCAGGTGATTGGCCAAATCGGTGGCCCTGGCTACGCAGTGACCGTTGCGGGCAGTTATGCCTACGTGGGAGTCGGACCACGGGTGGCCGTGGTCAATATCACCCATCCATCCAACCCAACGCTCGTGGGACTGAGCCCCCTTTTGCCCGACCTCGTCCGTGACGTGAAGGTGGTCGATGGCCTGGCCTACGTTGCGGCCGACCAGATGGGCGGCCTGCAGATCCTGGACGTCAGCAGTCCCGCGACGCCGCAGCTGCGCGGATCACTGGACACACCAGGCACAGCCACCGGCGTCGCGGTCAGCGGCGGTCTCGTGTACGTGGTGGAAACCGGCAGCAGCAGCACCAGTGCCCTGCACATTATCGACGCCAACAATCCCGCGGCGCCCACCGTGATCAACAGCTTAACCCTGGCAGCGAGTACAGCGCGTGGTGTGCAGGTGGTTGGCGCCATGGTGTATGTGGCGGCCGGTTCGAACGGCGGCCTGAAACTAATCGACGTCAGCAACCCGCTGGCGCCCGTGCTGCGGGGCTCGCTGGCAACCCCTGGCTCGGCGGTACGTGTGCAGGTGGTGGGCAACATTGCCTACGTGGCCGATGGCGAGCGCGGCCTGCAGATGGCCGACGTCAGCAACCCGGCGGGGCCGATTACCCTTGGCCGCTTCGACACGTACGGCGCATCCACCGCCGTCGAGGTGGTGGGCGCCATCGCCTACGTAGCCACCGATCGCGGCATGGAGACGGTGTTCGTCAACAATCCCAACAATCCATCCCGCCTGGGTACGTACAATGCGCCCGGTGCCAGCGGCGGCATTGCCATGGCTGGCAGCCGCGCCGTCCTGGCCCTGGAAGATGGCGGCGCCGGTCTGATTGACGTGACCAACCCCGCGCAACTCGATCTGCAAGGTACCTGGTTCGCGCCCGGCAGCGCCTGGGACGTGGTCGTTGATGGCGCCCGCGCGTACGTGGCGGGTGGAACAGGTGGCCTGCAGATGATCGATCTCAGCAATCCCGCCGTACCGGCACGCCTGGGCAGCTACAATACGACGGGTCAGGCCCGTGGGGTGGCCGCTGCGGGCAATCTGGCCTTCATAGCAGACGGCTATGCCGGTCTGAGCATCATCGACGTGGGTAATCCGGCGGCACCGATTCTGCGCGGGCAGTATGAAACACCCGGTTATGCCTCGGCGGTGGAAATCGTAGGCAACCTGGCTTATGTCGCCGATGGTTATACCGGCGGTCTGCAAATCATCGATGTCAGCAGCCCGACAGCACCCACGCTGCGTGGCACCTACAACACACCCGGTTACGCACTCGACGTGTCCGTGGACGGCAATCGCGCCTACGTGGCCGATGGCAGCAACGGTAAACTTGCGATCATCGACGTCAGCAACCCGGCGGCACCCACCCTGCTCGGCACAGCCAGTGGTCTCTTCAACAGCTACGCCGTACAGGCGATCGACAATCGTGCCTACGTGGCGGGTGGTGGTAACCTGTACATCGTCGATGCCAACAATCCGGCTACCCCCCAAATCGCAGGCGTGTTCAATACACCCAACTGGGCGGTGGGTGTGCACGTGGACGATGGCCTCGCCTTCGTAGCCGATGGCGGGCGCGGTGGTGTGCAGGCGGTTGCCGTCGTTGGCTCCGGTGCCCCGCTCGCGCAGGGGTCGCTGACCTTGCGCAACGGCTATGCCACCGCGGTCGATACGGTCGCAGACCTGGTGCTGGTCGCCAATCGGGACACCGGTCTGGTCGTGGCACGCTCGACCCAGCTGCCCACGCCGACCCCATCGCCCACACCGACGATGACGCCGACGCCCGCGTTCACACCAACTCCAACACCGACCCCAACCGTCACTCCGTCGGCGCGGCTGTACTATTTGCCCTTTGCACCGAAGTAAAAACACAACCCTGGCACGGTCCGCAGTGGACCGTGCCAGGGTTGTCCAAACCTACCCCGCCTGCTCTTGATCCCACCATTTCGACAGACGCCCGTCCGAACGCAGCGGCTGGTCGATGTAATGCGAGACGTCGTTGAACAGCATCAAACGTACCCGCACGGGGCTTTTGAAGTCCAGCACGTTTAGGCACGCCGGCGACTGGTCCAGGCGATCGCGATAGCCGCGCGCATCGAAGCCGAGCAGGCTGCTGATGATCAACCGAATGGTCGCCTTGTGCGACACAACCGCAACGTTCTCCCCGCGGTGCTGCACCACGATCTCGCGGATGACGGGCAGTGACCGTGCCAGCACACTGATGCCCGATTCACCACCCACCGGCGCAAACAGATACGGATCTTCTTCCCAGGCTGCGTACTCCTCGGCAAACTCGATCTCGACGTCGGCGCGGCGCAGCCCTTCCCAGTGACCGTGGTCGATCTCGCGCAGTCCATCGCGCGGAATGGGCAGCAGCCCAAGCGGCTGCGCGATCAACGCGGCCGTCGCCATCGTGCGACGCAGGGGGCTGGCGTAGACTGCCGTGATGTGGTCATCCGCCAGGCGCCGGCCCAAGGCGTCCGCCTGTGCGCGGCCAATCTCCGAGAGCTCGACGTCGGTGGCACCCGCAAAACGATCTTCAGCGGTGAGCACCGTCGCGCCGTGACGAATCAGAAAAAGTCGTGTGGTCATAGGTGCGTAGTTCCTCCTCGCACACAGTATACCACACGCCTATTGGCTTTTGGGGTTGTAAGAGAATAACTTCCCGTGCTTCTTTGATCGAATTTGGCGGTGGCGGTGGCTTAACGATGCAGGACGCGGGCATACGCGGCAATGGTTTGTTCGGCGGTGCGCTGCCAGGTGAACTCGCGCGCCCGCCGCAGGGCCTGGTCGCGCAGGTGGTCCAACAACCCCGGCTCCGTCAACGCACGCCCAATCACCGCTGCCACGTCATCCGCATCCGTCGGATCGAACAACAGACCAGCGTGGGCGCCCACCACCTCCGGCAGGCTGGAGGTATTGCTGCACGCCACCGCCGTACCACAGGCCATCGCCTCCAGCACTGGCAAACCAAACCCTTCGTACAACGACGGCAGCACGAACAGCGCCGCGCCGCTGTAGAGGGCGGGCAGGTCCGCTTCCGCCACGGCACCCAGCACGCGGACATCCTGCGCCAGGCCGGCATCGGCGATCGCCTGGC
>CAYUCC010000014.1:0-88625 GCA_964443225.1 uncultured Anaerolineae bacterium | reverse complement strand
ATTGAGACCGGCTCTGGCTTAATCGAGCTCAATTGTTAAATGTGCAAGACTACTGAAATGATGCCTCTCCGGACAACCCAGTCTATGCCGCAGAGGGCTGCCGCGTCGAAGTTGTTCGGAGAGGCGCTGGCGTCGATTACGCCTGCCAGTTGGTGATCTCGAGGTCCTGAAAACTGCGGAAGTCGTCGAGGTTGAATGTAACCAATACAAGGTGGTTGGCCCTGGCCACGGCGGCGATCATCCCATCGGCGAAGGGCGGTGTTTTGCCCAAGGCAGTGAGACGTGCACGTTCCGCGGCATGCCAATTGGCTGCCAGTTGGTCGTAGGGCAAAACTGGGATGCCGGGCGCGACGATTTGGGTCAAATAGGATTCAATGGTTGCGCGTCTGGCAGAAGGGGGCAAACGATAGCAGCCAAACCACATCTCATGCCACACAACCGAGGCGGTGGCAATTTCACTTTGATGGTGTCTGAGATGGTCCAGGACAGCTTCATTGGGCCGGGATCGCAGTGGTTCTGCCAGGACGTTGGTGTCGAGGAGAAAGCGCAGTGTCACCAGGTCACCTCCCGGCCTGGTGAACGATCCCGCAAGCCTTCGAAAACGGCCGGCTCGATGTTCAGTTGCGCCAGGTCGACCGCTTCCTTGAATGCGGTGTAACGCTCCCAGAAACCGACCGTGCCAGCCACCAGTCGCTCGTATTCATCGATGCCCAGCAGAACTGCTACTGGCTTACCTCGTCGAGTCAGCTGAATCGAAGGACTGGCTTCGAGATCGTGGACGATGGCCGCCAAATGATTGCGAGCTTCAGCAATCGAGTATTGTCTGATCATCTTGTGGCTCCAGATGGCTATATTGATGGCCATTTTAGCCGGTCCTGACTGGTTTGTCAAACGTCCAACCCTCCCTACCCCCGCTCATTGATCAAATTCACCAACACTGCAATGATGACCCGCTTCTCCGCCGGCTCGCTCACAGCAACCAGCAGCGTCATCGCCACCAGCGCATTATCGGCCACCCGTTTGCTGCCATCCGCCCGACGCAGCAGTGCATTCTTGTGCAAAAACCACAGAAACAACGCGGCCGCAATCCGTTTGTTGCCATCGACGAAACTATGATTCTTGACCAGGAAATAGAGCAGATGCGCCGCCTTTTCCTCGCGGCTTGGATACACATCGCGCCCTTCGGAGGTCTGCATGATGGCGTTGAGCGAACTGTGCAGGCTGTCGTTCAATTCCAGGCCAAACAGCGGCGACCCGCCAAAATATGCCCGCAGCTGCTCGACGACCTCCAGCGCTTCGACGTAATCGATACCAACCGCCGTCCCTGTCTGCGTCGGTGCAGCCGCGACCCGCTGCTGGTCGTAATCGTCCAGGAGGTCGAGCGCATAGGCGTAACCCGCCACCACGCGCAGCAGTGCCGTCGCTTCATCAGACGTGACTTCACCGCGGTCCAACACCTGCTCGACCAGCCGCAGCGATTGGTGCAGCTCGTTGAGCCGGCGCTCGTTGACCGAATAACCTTTGAGCAAGTGGTCGCGCACGACAGTGGCCGCCCAGGTACGAAACTGCGTGCCACGCCTGGAGTTTACGCGATACCCAACGGAGAGAATGGCGTCGAGGTTGAAGTACTCGATTGGCCGGAGCACCCTACGCGGGTTCTCCACCTGGACGGTGGCAAACAGTGCAACCGTTGTGTCACGGTCCAATTCACCTGAAGCAAAAATGTTGCGTAAGTGCCGAGAAATGACAGATTTATCGCGACCAAACAGATCAGCCATCTGATTCACGTTGAGCCAAAGCGCCTCGTTCTGCAATCGAACGTCGAATGCAGCCGAACCGTCCGCGGCCTCATAGATCACAATCTCGCCCAAATCGTATGGAGATACGGTGTCGATCGGCATGTTTGTGACTCCTGAACCATGTCTGTGTTGCGCTAGCGTGTATTTATACTACATTTTACACGCTAATGGTTCGTTTGTCAAGTGCGGCTATGCCAGATTCTGTTGGGGTTAGGACTCAGATTGGGACGGTTCGCCCGGCTGCTCGCCAAAGTTGAAGCCGGCCCGTTCCGCGACCAGGGTAAGAAACTTCGAGGTGGCACGCGTCGGAGTGTAGACCTGATTTTCCCATTCGCTGACCGTTTGCTGGCGCACACCCAGGATGTCGGCCAGTTCGGCCTGGCTGACGTCCATGTACTCGCGCAGGGCGTGCACGAGCTCACCATCCCACATGATCGTCTCACCCACACGGCGCACGGTGTAACGCCGCTGCAGCTTGCGCCATACGATGCAACCCACCGCCACGTCGATATCCTGCACGCCATAGCCCGCATCGAGCCAGGCCGCCGCCTGCAACGACCCGCGCCCACGGTTGCTCCACCAGCCGCGCGTGCGGGCAGAAGCCGGCAGTGACACGCCCAAGATCGTCTCGATCTCGTCGAAGGTGAGGGTCACCTCGTCGGTCTGTTGGAGACACAGGTACTCGAACAGCGGACGGTATTTGCTGGCATATTTCATACGGTGTATTCCAAGCTAATCCAGATCCACCACCGGAAAAACGATCTCGAACGTGGTGCCTTGCCCAACCACACTCTCGACGCCGATCGTTCCCCCATTCTGCTCGACCAGGGCTTTGACGATGGACAGCCCCAAGCCAGCCCCGCTGCCCACGCCAAGCCCCGGCGCGGCGCGAGTACGCGCTTTGTCTGCGCGATAAAAACGTTCGAAAATGAAGGGCAAATCCTCAGCGGTGATGCCCGGCCCACTATCCTGCAGCCGCAGCACAAACCGGCTGCTGTCGGCCTGCGCCGTCAGTTCGATCGTGCCGGGCGCCGGGGTATACTTGACCGCATTATCCAGCAGATTGAGCAAAATCGCCTCCAACTGCTCCGGCACCACCCGCAGCCGCGGCAGCGCATCCGGCACGGTCAGCGTCAGTGTCAGACCAGCCTGTGCCGTGCGCAGATGCATGATGTCGATCACCTCGTGCAGCACCGGCATGACGTCCACCGGCACCCGTTCGACGCGCGGACCAGTCTCTGTCAGGCGTGACAGATCCAGCAGAGCCGTCGCCAACCGCCCCAGGCGGTCGGCCTCACGGTCGATCTCGACCAGGTAGCGGCGGTGAACCGCCAGATGCAACGCCGGCGCATCGAGCAGTGCCTCACTGCGCAGTTTGATGTTGGTCAGCGGGGTGCGCAGCTCGTGGCTGGCGTTGGCTACGAACAGCCGCTGCTGCTCCAACATGCGCCGCAGACTGTCGACCATCGTATTGAAGGCATGCGCCAGTGACCCCAGCTCGTCGGCGGTAGTGACCGGCACACGTTGGGTCAGATCACCGCCCGCCACCGCCAATGCCGCACCCTCCAGCGTCTGCACCGGACGCACGAGGCGCCGTGCCAGGCCAATTGCCAACAGCGTAGCGACAACCAGGGCCACCAGACCGATCACCACCATGCGCAGCAGCAGCGACCAGGCGCTGGCCGTCACGGCCGACATCGATCGCCCCAGCTGTACCAGGCCCAACACCCGTTCACCCTGGCGAATCGGTGTGGCCACAAACAGGGTGGCAGCGCCGGTCAGCGGATCGATGCGCACGTCCTGCTGCACGTCACCCCGCAGGGCTGCCTGCACTTCAGGCTGTGTCAGCTGGTTGGGTATCTGTGCCGCAGCGAAGGCGCTGTCGGCCACAGGCTCACCCGAGGGACCGAGAATCGTGACTCGCGCGCCGGTGTCGGCGGCATAGCGGATGGCAACCTGCTGCAGCCGGCTCGCGACCTCGGCGGGCGCTGTGATGGGGACCGGTGTTGCGCGTGCCAAAGGCCGCTCGTGGTCCTCGTCGTTGTCCGACGAGCCGTTTTCGGCCGGAATACCAGTCACCACCGGCCGGCGCTCATGCTCGGTACGGGCATATGCCTCGAACTCGACCACAAAGCCGCTCAATGGGTCCTGCAAGGTATTGGCCGCAAGAAACGCTTCGACCTCCAGCGCACGTTCGGCTTCGGCCACCTGGGCCTGGTAAACGACCTGGCCGATGACGAGCAGGAGCAACGCCAATACCACAACAAACACTGCACCGTACGTGAGCACGATGCGGGCCTGCAGGCTGCGCTGCCACGGCCAGCGTGCCGCGGGTGTGGCTGACAGCGTCTCATCCATGGGTCAAAAGCTCGGCCGCCGTTACCAGGCGGTAACCGGCACCACGTACCGTCAGAATCAGCCGCGGTGCCGCCGGATCGGCCTCCAGTTTTTCGCGCAACCAACGAATGTGGACGTCGAGCGTGCGCGGATTGCCGATCCACGCTTCACCCCATACGCTGTCGAGCAGCTGATCGCGCGGCATCACGGCCCCGTGGGCATCCATCAAAGCCAGCAAGAGGGCATACTCGCGCGGGGACAGGCCGACCGGCACCCCCGCGCGCGTCACGTTGCGTCGCCGGCGGTCCACGAACACGTCACCCAGGACCACGCGATCCTCGTCATCGGGAGGTGTAGATGGCTGCTGGGCCAGGCTGGCGCGCCTAAGCTGGGCGTGGACCCGTGCCAGCAGCTCACGAAAGCTGAACGGTTTGACCACGTAATCGTCGGCCCCCAGCTCGAGACCCAACACGCGGTCCATTTCCTCCCCGCGTGCCGTGAGCATCAGAATCGGCACGGTGCTGGTGCGCCGCAGCTCGCGACACACCTCCCACCCCTGCAGGCGGGGCATCATCACGTCGAGCACCACCAGGTCGGGATTTGCCGAACGCGCCAGCTGCAGCGCCTCTTCCCCATCGCGCGCCACGATGACCGTGTAGTCCTCCGCAACCAGGCGATCGCGGAGGACATCTACGATCATCTCTTCGTCATCGGCCAGTAGGATCGTCGCCTGCGTCATAGCACCTATTTTACCATAATGTCCGGTGATTCCCGAACGGTCGAATTGACGGCCGTCCGTGCGCGCTATTCGCCGGCCGAGACTCGCTGTCGCGCCGCAAACAACCGATAGAAGCTCAGAAACAACACCGGCGCTGCCGTGATGACGTACATCAGCTGAACCGCCAGGTACTGGCTGCTCGTGCCCAAAAAAGCGGCGTGCAGCAAGGCCACCAGGTAGGCCACAAAGCTCAGGTAGTGCAGCATTCGCCAGCGGCGTTGGCCCAGCTGCCGCCGCACCAGGTAGCTCAGTCCGACGATCAGCGACAGCCACAATCCGATTTGGCCCGCCGCAACCAGCACCGGCTCGTAACTACTGGCAAACGGCACCAGAACCGCCTGGAGTGGAAAGCTCAGGTAGCTGTCACCCATCAAAATCAGGCCGTGAAACAGGGTGAATCCGAGTGCCAGGTAGCTGAGGAACTCGTGTGCGTCCAGCAGCACCGGCGGGCGCAGCCGCCCCTGCCCGATTTTGGAGCTGAGCAGCAGCCCCCAGAGCATGGAACCCCACAGCAGAAAATAGGCCACGAAACCGGCAGCTCGACTCAGGTACCAATACGAATGGGTCTCGCTGCCCAGGCCAACCACGCCTATGCCGATCGCAAAACCTGCGATGGCCAGCCCGCTGCCGATCAGCGTGCCCAGGATTGTGCCCCATGGATCGCGCGCGGTCGTCGCATCTGGCAGACCCAGGGTCCTTGGCGCAAGGGTGATTTTCGAGTTTGTCATGTCAACGCTCCCAGTCATGTGCCTATACCACAAGCGCATCGACGTTTTGTGTCGGCGCAGTCGATTCGTCAGGTAATTCGCCGGACCCCGGCTCGATCATGAACCGTCCGACTGCGTGGGACGTGCCATCATAGCCCACGAGCAGCCCCGACCAGCCCTCCGCTTCCAGGTAGGCCTGACCTTCCTGCCGGCCCCGAATGAGGGCCACCTTGGCCGCGACCTCGGCCGCGACCGCGGTGGGCGCGATGACGGTCACGGTATGCAGGTCGCTCCGGCTCGGCTGCCCATTGCGCGGGTCGATGAGATGGTGCATCGGGCTGCCATTCTGCTGCCAATGCCGCCGGCCGACCGTGCTCGTCGCCACGGCACCAGTCGAAAGGTGCAGAATTCCCACATCGCGGCTGTCGTCGAACGGATCGGCCACGGCGATGGGCCAGGGTTTGCCCCCCGGCGCGGCGCTGACGCGGATGTCGCCCCCGGCATCCACCAGGGCCGCCCCATGCACACTCAGCATCTCGACGGCCCGATCCACCGCCCAGCCCTTGGTGATCCCGCCCAGGTCCAGACCAACCCCCGCCGGGAGGGTGACCGTATGGTCGATGGGGTCCAGAACGACCTGCTGCCAGGCTCCCTGCCGAATCATCGTGCCCTTACGTACACCCACCCTGTTCTGGTCGGGCCGATGACCCCCACGGTTGGCCGGCAGCTGTTCGAAGCTGCGATCATACCCTGCGCGATGCAGGTCTGCCAGCACGGTGGGGTCGAACAGGCCACCACTGGCACGGGCCGCGGTCAAGGCTCGCGCCAGGACAGTCAGCAGGGTGGGAGACACCGGCTGCGGGCCCCGCCCGGCCGCCGCATTCAAGCGGCTGAGACCGGACGTGGCCCGAAAGCGGCTCAACTCGGCCTCCACGTCAGCGAAGAACCGCTGCACGTCGTGCAGCCACAGGTCAGCCAACGGTTCACGGGTCCACAACCAGGCCGCCACCCCGGTGTTCATCGCCCGAAAGTGGTGCCCGAACAGACGGTTCACGAGCCACGTGTCCGCGCCGGCGGCTGCCGGAAAGTCGGGGCCTGCGGGATGCTCTGGGTAGTCGTGCTCTTCGATGCCGGGGCATCCTCATCGTCATTCTCGTCGTCTTCCAGCACGATCCCGTCGTCACTGTCATCGGCGAGCAGTTCGGTCTCCTGAAACGTTGAGCTCGGCGTGACCTGCTGCTCAGCCTGGTCATCGGCGGGCGTTTCGGTGCAGCCCAGGATTCCCCAGCCCAGGATAACGGTACCCAGGGCCGATGCCAGCAGCGCGCTTTTCCAGGCCGGGGTTTTCTGTGATCGCCGATTCGACCGTGGGGTTACCGGCAGTTGAGTTTCTTCAGTCATGATGGTCCTCGTATTCATGTTCGTGTTCGTCAGCGTGATCGTGGTCATGCCCGTGCGCAAAGGTCGTTTGGACCGATTCGTGCGCGTGGTGCCCTGTGGCCCACGGCACGCGCTCAGGGGTGATCGCTGCGTCTGTTTGCGCCGATGTCACCCCGTACGTCTGATCGGCTGCTGCGGTCTGACCATCGATCTGTGCCGTGTTGGCGTCGACCGCCGTTGGGTTGGCCACGAACGTGGCCGCACCGATTCCAACCAAAACCACCGTCGTTACGATCGCCGACAGTGCGATAGCCTTCCGATTCAAGCGCTGGTTCATGTGTCACCTCCTGTTCAAGTCCACACCATTATGCACTAAATGCACCGGTCGTGGGTAAAGGGCGTACTATGAGCAGGTTAAGGACAGGTAATGGAGAAACGAAGAAACGAAGAAGGGCAGGTCGATTAGGTCTTGAATGCCTGCAGGATAACTTGTACATCGGGCGCGAACCCCGAGATGTCGAAACTTGCTTTGAGCCGGAAACGCTGCCCCATCGGTGGATACTGCGTGCCGGTCAGTGTCGAGGCGTGGTGGCGCGCCGGCCACACGTAGGCACGCCGCGTCTGCGGGACCGTAAAACGGATAGCGTGACGAATTTCACCCGCCGCGATATCGACTACCCAGCCCTGGTGCCTACCGGACAAAGGCAGCCGCTATGCCACCATCTACGTTCACAATGCCACCCGTCGTCTTGGCGGCGCGGTCTGATGCCAGGAAAAACACGGCTTCGGCCACATCCTCCGGGTACACATTCACCTTCAGCGTGCAGCGCTGGCGATAGGCCTCTTCCAACCGCTCTGGTGCAATGCCCATGCCCCGCGCGCGGGCCTCACGCCAACCAGCATCCCAGATGCCCGACCCCTGCAAGACCGCATCCGGGTTGACAACGTTGACGCGTACACCCAGGGCACCACCATCTTCAGCCAGGCAGCGCGCCAGGTTGACTTCGGCTGCTTTGGCCGCACCGTAGGCGGCGGCATTTTTGCTGCCGATCATGGCATTTTTACTGGCAACGAAGACAAGACTTCCTCCCAACCCCTGTGCCTGCCACAGGCGGAAGGCCTCCCGACTCACCAGGAAATAGCCCTGCGCGAGGACGTCGAACAGGCGCTGCCACTCGGGCAACGACGTTTCGGTGATGTGCGATGACGACGCAATGCCGGCGTTGCTGACTACGATGTCCACACCGCCGTACGCCAACGTCGTCTGACGGAAGGCCTCCAGCACGTGCGCTTCGTCGCTGACATTACACGGCACAGCAACGGCGCGCCGATAGCCGTGTTTGCTTACGATGTCATCGGCCACGCGTTGGGCGCCGACGCCGTCGATGTCGGCCACGGCCACATGCGCGCCTTCGGCCGCCAGGCGGTAGGCAATGGCACGACCGATGCCAGACGCACCACCCGTCACGAAGGCCACCCGTCGCGCCAGCTCGCGATCGGGCGGGCGTAGTGTCAGCTTGTACAGTTCCAACGGCCAGTATTCGATGGCATACGACTCTTCAGGGGTGAGCGAGGTGAAACGATCGACCGCCTCCGAGCCGCGCATCACCTGGATGGCCCGCAGGTACAGGTCGTGCGAGACGTTCGCGGCAAAGGCGTCTTTGCCCGTATTGAACATGCCCATGCCAGGAATCAAGACGATACGCGGTGCCGGGTCGCCCATCTTGTCGCCCACCGTCTGGTTGGCGGCAAAATAGGCCTGATAGTCCTCGATGTACCGTTCTACACCGCTGCGCAGGCGCGTTTTGAGCTCATCGATCCCCTCTTCCGGCCGCCAGTCGATGAACAATGGCACACGCTTCGTGTGCACCAGGTGATCCGGGCAGGCTGCGCCGCGCGCGGCCACCGCGGGCGCACGCGCACTGCCAATGAAGTCGAGGACTTCAGCGCGGTCGTCGAACGCCAGCAAACAGCGCCCCGCCGCACCGCGCAGCACCGGCATCACCTCGGCGGCTGCGGCCTGCCGCTGCGCCGCGGACAGGGCCGGCACAGCCACGCGGCCAAACACGGCGCGCCCCGCGGCTCGCTGTGTGATGTAATCTTCGGCCTCTTGAATGATGCGGATCGTATGGTCGTAACAGGTCTTCGGGTCGTCTCCCCAGGTCACGAGACCGTGTTTGCCCATGATCACACACTCAACCTGTGGGTTGTCACGCACCTTCTGCCCAATCCATTGGCTCAAGGTGAAACCTGGCCGGATGTACGGCACCCAGGCCATGCGGCCACCGTAGACTTCACGCGCCAGGCGCTCGCCATCAGCGGCACAGGCCAGGCTGATGACGGCATCGGGATGGGTGTGATCCGTATGCGGCGCCGGCACAAAGGCGTGCAGCAGGGTCTCGATCGACTGGCGTACCATGTTCGGTGCCAGCAGGGTGTGTGCGAGATACGTGGTCATCTCTTCGTCGCTCATGGCTGCGCGCGCCATGAGCGGCAGCACGTCGTCCAGGCGCAGGCCGGCGAAGTCCTTGCGCCCCATCGTCGCCAGGTCCGAACCCGAACCCTTGACCCACAAGGTATACACGGGTAGGCCACGGAAATCGGTTTCCATGACCTTGCTGCCCGTATTCCCGCCGTAGATGTTGCAGACACTGCGATCGGCCCCCAGGAGGTGGGAGCGGTAGACCAGCAGGTCGAGCCCGGTCAAACCGGCGACATCGGCATCGTTCCACAAGTTTTTTGGCATACGTTCCTCACAACAGTCAGAGCGATAGATTATTCGAACACCGTCTGTGGTGCACCAAACGTCGCAGCGATGGCGCGCAGCTCTTCGGCGCTCAGTCCCTCGCCGATCTCGTGATTGACCAGGTTCATGTACTCGTAGCGCGCGGCCGTCTCGGCATATTCGATACGGTCCGAGGCCCGTTTGGCCGAAATCTCGGAGCGCGCCATCACCCCGTGTTTGCTCCAGATGACGATGCGGTGTGTACGCAGACGTTCCATGGTAGCCTGCATCAATGGCGCCGAACCGGGCATGAGGAACGGCACCACACCGATTCCTTCCGGCAGGTTGACGATGGTTTCGGGCTGCCAGCGCAGCAGATGTTGGTTCAAATAGGCAACGTCACGGTAACGCGCGATGTGGCTCAAGTAGGTCAGGTAGGGTGGTTGGGCGTGGATCACGGCGTGAAAGTTGGTGCCGGTGCGTTCCACCTGATCCATGTGCACGGCCAGGTGCGAGTTGAACTCGCTGGTGACACGGGCAAACAACCGACGCGGTGACGTATATATCTGGGCGGTGGCGCCGCCGGGGTCGACCACCAGTGCTGCCAGGTTGGCTGCTGGGTCGTGGATGATCTCGCGCAAACGGCGGCCCGATCCGGTGACGATGAACAAGCGGCCGGCGAGTTCCGGGCAGGTCGTTGGCAGCGGCATCGTCTCCACGACAGGGAAACGGCGCCGCACTTCGAGCGGCCAGCCGACATAGATCGAGATGTTGCCCGCAGCTCCCTCGCTGGCATTGATCTCGGAGAGGCGCAGACCGGCTTCGCCGATCAGGGTGAGCAGCTCTTCAAGGTCAGGATAGGGTTGATCGAGTGTCATGGATGGTCATTCTCCTGCGTAGACCGAATGCAGCTGCACGTATCGGGCGTATGCAGCCTGCCAGCGGTCACTGTGCTGTGGATCGAACCGTGTTGCCGGGAAAGAGCGGCCAATGAGGGCACGCCCCTCGGCCAATGAGCCAATGTGCCCCAGGGCCAATGCCTGAACCAGCGCGTTGCCCAACGCCGTGGCTTCCACGGGGCCGGCCACAACGCTGCGCCCGCTGGCGTTGGCAGTGAGCTGATTGAGGAACTGATTTTGCGCACCGCCGCCGATGATATGAATGACCGGGTGCTTGCGCCCGGCCAGCTCATCCAGGCGTTCGGCCACCCAGCGGTATTCGAGGGCCAGGCTTTCGAAGATGGTGCGCAGCAGTGCGCCCCGGTTCGGTGGAACCGGCTGGCCTGTCTCCGTCAGAAAGTCAACCACGGCGGTCGGCATATCGCTCGGTGCGAGGAAGCGGGATGCGCTGGGTAGAATGATGCCGGTAAACGCCGGCGCGGCCGCGGCCATCTGAACCAGTTCGGCGTACGACAGCTCCTCGCCGTGCGCGGCCCAGCAGCGGCGGCACTCCTGTACCAGCCACAACCCCATGATGTTTTTGAGTAGACGAAAAACACCACCAACGCCGCCCTCGTTGGTGAAATTGTACCTCAACGCGGCATCACTGAGCACTGGTGCCGGCACTTCGACGCCCATGAGCGACCAGGTTCCGGAGCTGAGATAGATCGCCGGTTCGTCCTGCATGGGGACGGCCGCCACGGCCGAGCCTGTGTCGTGCGTGGCCGGCGCAATGACCGGTAGCGCGCGACCCTGTATCTCCGCCGCCACCGCCGGCTGCAGTGTTTCCAACACTGTTCCCGGGGCAACGATCTCACCAAACATCGCCGTGGGAATGTCCAACCCGGCCAGCAAGCCGTATGCCCAATTGCCCGTGGTTGGATCGTAGCACTGGGTCGTGGTCGCGTTGCTGAACTCGTTGACTTTGCGGCCGCTGAGCCAGAAATTGAAGAGATCGGGTATCGTGAGGAATGAATCGGCCGCAGCCAGCAGGGGTGATCGAGCCTCGACCATGGCCACCAACTGGTACAACGTGTTGATGGCCATAAACTGGATACCGGTGTGTGCGAAGATGTCGATGCGCGGCACCCGTGCGAGCGTTCGTTCCAGCACACCCTGGGTCCGGGTGTCACGGTAATGGATCGGGTTGCCCAGCAGGGTGTCATCGGCGGCCAGCAGCGCAAAGTCGACGCCCCAGGTGTCGACACCGAGGCTGGCGATGTGCGAATGGCGCGCCACCGCCATGGCCAGCCCTTGTTTGATGTCATGCCACAGTCGCAGCACATCCCAGTGAAGGTTGGCGGGCAGGCGCACCGGCTCATTGGCAAAACGGTACACTTCGGACAAAGTCAGATGATCGCCGTCGAGGTGGACCGCCATCACGCGCCCACTCTCGGCACCCAAATCGATGGCTAGATACGTGTTCAATGTGCGCGTTTCCAATGGTGTAGGGGACGGGACGGGATAGTCACTGTGAATTACTATAATGCAAACACTGCTGCTGTCAAATTGTGCCTGCCGGCGGGGTGCCGTACCAGCTTGACCATCATGAAGACAGGAAGTCAGGAGAGGTGCACCAGGTCGGTGGTCGGGCACGGATGTTTGCGCATGGCTGCCCTGTCAAGTCAATTCGACAGCCAGCGATCGAAACGGGCGTACTCGATAGCCACATCCAGTGGGAGTGCCCGGCCTTCATCCTCAGCCCGGTTGGCCGCGGCATCACCCAGGGCGTCACGCGCCGGTGCCAGCCAGGCCACCAGCTGCGCCCGTTCCGCCGGCGACAGGGTGGCACCGATCTGGTCGCGCAGCGCCGATGCCGCACCGACCAGGCGCAGCGCACGGTCCGATCGCCCCTCGCACGCCGCCAGGACACCCAGGTCGGCCAGCACGTAGGCCAGCGCCCAGGTGTCGCCAAGCTCCTGGTTGAGGGTCAGACTTTCGATATACAGGTCGTGGGCGGCTGTCCAGTCTCCCTGGGCGCGGATCACGTTGCCCAGGTTGTTGAGGGCATTGGCCAGATACTGTTTGTCACCCACGACGCGCTGGATGGCCACAGCCTCTTCGAGCCGTTCACGCGCCGTTGTGGTATCGTGCTGGTCCAGCGCAACATTACCCAGGTTGTTGAGCGACACCGCAATGGCGCGACGATCACCCAGTACGCGACGAATGCCCAGGCTCTCTTCGTGCAGGGTGCGGGCCTCGTCCAGATCGCCGCGCAGGCGGGCCACGATGCCCAGGTTGCTCAACAACGCCGCCACCTGGGGCTGGTCATTCAGGCGCCGCCGGATGGCCAGGCTGGCTTCGTAGAGCTGCACCGCTGCGGCATAATCGCCGCGTTGGGCAGCAACACTGCCCGCCGAATGCAGGGCACGGCCAACGCCTGCTTCGTCGCCGACGTCCGTGCAGACCTGCCGCGCATGCGCCAGCCACGTGCTGGCCTCGTCATATGCGCCGCGTTTGCGGTCCAACTCACCCAGGGCGATCTGGCAGCGCGCCTGGGCCGGTGATTCTTCGGTGGCCTGCGCCAGGGCCAGGGCATCACGGTAGTTGACACCGGCCTGCTCCCAGTCACCGAGGAGTTCCAGCACCTGGCCCAGGGCCAACAAAACCTCTACCCGCTCGATGCCGTGTACCAACGGCAGGGCACGCCGGTAGTACGCCAGGGCTGAGGCATTGTCATAATTGGCCTGGGCCACACGCCCCGCCTGCAGCAGGTAGTGACGTTTTTTCGCCAGGTTTTCGCTGCGGCCGTAGTGATAGGCCAACAGGTTGGTCAACTGATCGGTAGTGTCGGGGTAGGTGCGCTCCAGGTAGACTGCAACCTGCTCGTGCAGCTGGGCGCGGGTTGCGGACAACAACGTCTCGTAGGCCGCTTCCTGCGTGATCGTGTGTTTGAAAACGTAACCCTGCTCGGCGGGTATCTCCAGCATAATCAGATCGACGGCACTGAGGCTGTCGAGGCCAATTTGCACCGCCTGGGCGCCTCCGCACTGGACACAGGCGCCGCGCAGGGTGGCTCTGTCGAACTGGCGGCCAATCACACTGGCGAACCGCAGCGTCGTCTTGGGTCCTTCCGCCAGGCGGTCGATGCGCGAGAGCATCAGCCGGTGGAGGCTGACCGGTAGTTCCATGGCCATCAGCGCGGCGGTGTCGTGAGGATCGATGCCGCGCTCCTGCACGTCCTTGATCAGCTCCTCGATGTAGAACGGATTTCCCTGGGCGCGCGCCGCAATGCGCGCCACCAACGCCTCTGGCACCTCCATCGCGCCCTGGTGCAGCTGCGTCATGTGGTAGGCAATCAACGTACCAACCTGTGCGGCATCGAGGGCATCGAGCAGAATCTTGGTGAAATGTGGGAGCCTGGCAAGCTGAGAGACCTGCCGTCGTTCGCTATCGGGCGGGCGGTAGGCCAGCAGAATCACAACGGGCAACCGCACCACGGCGCGTGCAATGGCTTCCAGCAGGTCAATCGAGAGGGCATCCAGCCAGTGACACTCGTCGAGCGCCAGCATCAACGGTGCCTGTTGAGCCCGAGCGCGTACGCAGTCGACCAGGAGAGATTCCAGCGACGCCTTGCGCAGTTTGGCGTCGAAACTGCGCGTCAACTCGTTGTCGGCCAGGGAAATGTTCAGAACTGCGCCCAGCAGCGGTACGCGTGCCGCCAGCGGTGGCTCGATACGCGCCAGGGCCTCCGCCAATTGCTGCGCCTGCTCGGCGGCTGACTGCTCCGGATCGCACCCGAAAAAGCGGCGCCAGATCTCGTGCCAGGCCAGGTAGCTGATCTGCGTGCCGTACGATTCAGCCTGGCCGCTGTAACCGGTGAATCCGCGGGCCTCGGCCAGGCGTACCGCTTCGGCAAGCAGGCGCGACTTGCCCATCCCAGCCTCGGCGGTGATCCCAACCACCTGGCCCTGGCCCTGGCTGGCCCGATCCAGTTTTTCACCAATCTGAGCGACCTCGGCCTGCCGGCCTACCAGCGGACTGCCGCCCCATCGGTTCGAGCGGCGGGTGCGCTGTGCCCAGGGCCCCACCAGGACCGCCGCATCGACGGCGGCCTGTTTGCCCTTCACCTGGATGGAGAGTAAGGAATCCCAATGAAACAGACCGCTGGTCGCATGGGTCACCGTGTCGCTGGCCAGAATCTGGCCCGCCGCGGCCGCCTGCATCAAACGTGCTGCCAGGTTGACGCCATCACCCAGGATGCCGTAGGTGCGGCGGGTGACGCCGCCGTAGGCGCCGGCACGTACCAGACCCTGGGCAATGCCAATACGCACAACGGTCACGGTCGGGTACGCCAGGGTCTTCAACTCAACGGCTGCCGTGACGGCACGCTGGGCGTCGTCCTCGTAGGCCTCGGGGGCACCAAACGCAGCGCAGATGGCACTGCCTTTGTCACCCATCATGAGCTGCATCACGTGCCCACCGTAGCGCTCGACGGTGCTTTGCACCGCGCACAAGAACCGGTCGAGGTGATGGCCAGCCGCCGGGTCACTATCGTAGTCGATGCCGCTGAACTGCAGAAACAGCGCCGTGACCGGTCGCAGATCGCCCAGGAATTCACCCAGGCCGGTACGCAGCCGTTCGTGCACGGCGGGTAAAACCCAGGCGCGCACCTGGCTCGCATCCAGCGCCGCCGCGGCCGCATCGTCCCAGGGTTTCGCAGTAACGGTGGTGCGCAGGGCGCGCACCACAGCACACGGATGCGTTTCATCGGCGTGGGTTGGCCGGTCCAGGTCGATGTGGTCTGCCAGTGCAGCGGCTGTGGCGGGATCGAGCACCACCTCGCCGGGGTGCGCACAGCGCTCGGCGACGGCCAGGCGGTCGAGCAGACTTCCGGCCAGAACGTCGAAGACCTGGATGTGGTTATCACCAGCGATGAAGCGCCGCGCGGTACCTGCTGCTACGGCGACCTTCAACGTCAGCACCATCGACTGGCCGGAAGTCAGGGTCATCGACGCCAGCGGAGCCATGGCCTGCTGCATCGCCAGCGCACAGGCCACGCCGGTCAGGCCGTTGTCGCCGTACCGCCAACAGGTGACACCGTCACCCGCAAACGAGATAGCACTAAACCCGAAACGATGCGCCTCGGCGATCAGTGCATCGTAGACGGCGTTCAGATGGCGCGACAACACATCGGCGCCCTGCTGAGGACCCATTTCGTGCGCAAGCGCTTCGGTCAAAGCCGTGAACCCGGAGATGTCTGCAAACAGGGCCGCTCCGCTGGCCCAGTCGGGGAGTTCACGGCCTTCGGCAAGTGCCAGGCGCCGATCGATCGGCAGATAGAAGACAGACGATTCTCTTGGTATGGGCGACCCCACTGTCACACACTAAGGGCTCGCAAATGAATAACGTCCCGTGGTTTGCCGGGCATTCCAGTCATAATGCCGGAAGTTATTCTTTTGCGATGCCTAACGCCGCAGGCGTTCGGCCATGATCCGCATCACGGTAAGTGCAAAATACGGGTGATTCTGAACCAGCATCAGAAACCGCCGCTCATCGACGGGGGCCAGCTTCACGTCGGTTTTGGCCATCGCATCGGCGCTGCGCGGCTGGCGGTCGAGGATCGCCATCTCACCAAAAACCTCCCCCGGTCCCAGGGTGGCGATCACGGTGCCCTGACGCAGCAGCTCGACGGTGCCCTCCACGACACCATACATAAAATCCCCCGCATCGCCCTGGTGAAAGATAACCTGGCCAGCAGTAAATAACAGCGGATTCTTCTCGTTACGCAAAAACTCCACGGTTGTGGGCATCGGTCACTGTGCTCCTTGCACGTTTCGATTTCACTGCCTGGTCTGCCAGACAGCACAAAGCCCCCGCGCCACACGAGCGGAGTACAGACTTACATTCTTCGTTTCAACCCAAGCCAACCAACGCCCCGGTCTCATGGCGGGTCCGGCACGGTCGAATCATACAGCGGACCGCCGTCGATCGGCCCCAGGTTGCCGCCCTGGTCGTGAGACACCGTGCCGGTCAGGACCTCTCCGGTACAGGTGGCGCCACGGTGATCACTGGCCATAAAATAGATGTGGTAAACGCGCCCGTCGCCGTTACCGTCGCGCTCGGCGCGAACCTGGCTTGATGCGGTGCCCACGCCAAAACCATCGGGGCTATTGGCGTCGTTGCCCACTGGCTCGTCCTGACGAATACTGAGGATCGTGATCGTGATCGGATCGCCATCGGGATCGCTAACGCCCAACACCGACACCGGGCGCAGTGTTTTATCCGGCGGCCACAGGGCCCGCTGGCTGGGCAGGGCGCCGCCGCACACGGGCGGCTGGTTGGCACGCAGTTCCAACGTCCCGTTCGCGATTGCGGGCAGGTAACGTTCATCGGTCAGCACCAACGGTTCGCCCGGCAGCGGAACCGTGCCCGCAAAGTAGGCCGCGACGGTGTAGTCACCCGGCGGCAGTGCCAACGACCCAAGCGGCGCGCGGCCGGCGTAGTCGGTAATGACCGCTTCGGCGTGCGTACCACCGCTGCCGCTGATAACAAAAAATACCGTCTTTTCACCCAGCCGGCGGCCGGTGACGTCACCCAGGGTGGCGGTGAGCAAAACGTCGTCGCCCAGATAACCGCTGGCGGCGGTTGGCGTCAGGGTCAGTACCGTCGCCTGTTTGGTGATCGCCATCGGACTGCTGGCGGCGGCCGGCAGGTAGGTGGCCGTGCCATCGAACGTCGCCCGCACCTCGTACGGACCGGGCCAACCCAGCAGCGACAGGGTGGCCGTGGCCCGCCCATCGGCATCGGTGCGGGCCTGGCGGCTCTGTGGACCCACGCGCAGCAAAACAATCTGGTCGGCCAGCGGCAAACCTGCGCTGGTCAGGCGCGCCGTCAGGTTGATGCGTGTACCGTAGGCGCCCGTGGACGGCGGCGCCCACAGCGTGAGCTCGGTGGGCTGATCGGGCTCCTGGCTGTCGCCCGGGATGTAATATGCGCCCTGGTTGGTATTCAATGCCACCAGCCCAACCCCGTTGACCGCCTGGACCACAAAACGTACGTCCGCAGCCGTCGTGCTGCCCACGTTCAGCTGGCCGGTCCACCGCGTCGAATCGCCGGGGTCCTGAACGAGGTCGAGTGCCGTCCAGGTCCCGGCGAGCGGACCGGTCGTGGCTGTGTAGACGACCCAGGCCTCGTGTACACCCGCGGCCGGATTGCCGGTGACGCGGACATCGAAGGAAATCGTGCTGCCCACCGGTGTCGCCGTAACCGATACGAGTGTCGGGGCATCACTCAGCGCCGGCACGCTGCCGCCGCCGTAACTTTCGACGTTGGCGCTGTAGTACAGGCGCAGGTCCATGCCGGTAAACTGGCGCAGCGTGCCGGCCAGTGCCAGCGGTTCGTTACCCAGGAACTGTGCCGGAGTCAGCGCCAGGCGGGTGGCACCGCCGGCGAGCGCATCGACGTAGTTGACGCTCCAGGGGCGAATCGGGAACCACACGTCGGTGACGAAGGGAGCGTGCACTCCCCGCACTTCGGTGGTCGGTGCCCCAATCAGCGGCACGATCGACGGATGATCGACGGTGGTGCCACCGCGGAAACCGACGCCGCGCAAGACCCCCTCCGCCGCCGTGACGTTGTACACGGCCAGCGGTAGGGCCGGCTCGGCCGGGGCGGCCACGATGCCGTCAGGGCCTGACAGGTAGTGCGCCGCAACCGGCGGCCCACCACTGACGTCGGTCAGGGTAACCTGGTTCATCGTCAGCGCCGGCGCCAGGTGCACGTCGGCCTGGGAAAGCCCGAGCACCTGTCCCGGTCCCGCTGCCACCGGGGTAGGTGCTGCAATACTGGGTGTACCGGGTGGCAGCGGCCGGCGGGTACCCGGCAAGTCGATCCTGACCATGGGCAGCCCAAACAGAGTGGCCTCGAGGTAGGCTTTTTCGTGAATGCCGCGCAGCTGCGGCGTCGCCGCCAGGTACACCTGTTTGGCTGAAGCCAGGGCCTGGCCAACTGCCACCGGTCCGCTGCCCGTACGCAGTTGGCGGGTGAATTCCAGGTAGAGCCGCTCGCTGTACTCGATGAAGTCGGTATCGCCGTACTGGTAACCGGTGCCGCCGATGAAGATCGCCCGTTGGCGGGCAAACGCCTGGGCCCAATCCGGTTCGCGCGTGACACCAGGCACCCCGTGGGCATCGACGATGTTGTAACCGGCGTGACAACCGGCGCTGTAGATCAACGCATTCTCCAGGTCGACCGGCGCTGCCAGCAGGTCCTGCGTCGTCACACGCGTCGAGTAGTCGGCGGCCAGGGCGCTGCTGGCGCTGAAATGACCGGCAAGGAAGATGATGTCGTGCCGCACACCGAACAGCGCCGCGCGCAGGTCGTTGGCGGTCCACGCCGCCGGGTCCTGCGGTGACAGGGTGCGCGGTGCGATCAGGGTATCGATGGGACCACCCAGGCCGGCGGTCAGCTCTGTTGAGACGGCCTGGGCAGCGTCTTCCAGGAAATCGTACCCGGTGACCAGGGCCTGGTCCGGGGTTGGCAGGATGCCATCAGGGGTGGCCAGGTAGGCTTCGAGCTGGCCAGTGATTTCACCCGCCGTTTCCACCAGGCGGCCGATGGCCAGGCCGGGCAGCGGCAGCTGATCGTCGTCCTTGTGCGCAACCTGGGTGATGGCGCCGTAGTCGTCCTGGCTCAGCACGTAACCGAGGCGCAGACTGCTCTGTGACGCCGTATTGTCGCGCACCGGTGGGACGTAGTTCTTTTCGTTGGCCAGCAGCGCATGGTCGGGATGACGGAAGAACGGGATCGCCGCATCACCGCCGATGATCACCACGTAGGCCAGAGGATTTACGGCCCGATGGCGATCGACAACGTCCTTGATCGCCGTGGCCACCAGGTTTTGTGCGTAGGGGCAGGCAGGGTGCTGATCGGCCTGGGCATACGCAGCCGCCACGCGGGCATCGGCGTCGACGTCGACGATCACGCCGTTGACTTCCGGTTGCGCGGCGAACGCCGCGAGCTGGGCGCTCAATACTGCTTTTTCAGCCGCCGTTCCAGGCAAGCGCGGATCCGCCAGGAGTACGATGGTCTGGTAATCACCGGCGTTGGCCGGCAGGCTGGGCGGCACGGTGATGGGACCCACACCGGCGCACACCCCTTCGCTGAGCGTGACATGGAGCTGGAACGGTGCCGCTGGATCGAAGGCGCCGTTGCGCCCGCGTACGCGCACGTAAAAATCACCCGTGTTGTCCCACGTATTGAGCGCAACGCCTTCACTAGCAACGCCCGGAAACGCCGAAACGGCCACCAGGCTGCGACTCTGCGCACTCGAAAAGGCGTCGGGCGAAAAGGCATCAGGGCTAAACGCATCGGGGCTGAACGCATCGGGACTGAACGCGTCGGGACTGAACGCATCCGGACTGAAGGCGTCGGGACTGAACGCATCCGGACTGAAGGCATCGGGGCTGAACGCGTCAGGGCTGAACGCGTCCGGGGAAAACGCATCGGGGCTGAACGCGTCCGGACTGAACGCATCGGGACTGAAGGCATCGGGGCTGAACGCGTCCGGACTGAAGGCATCGGGGCTGAACGCGTCAGGGCTGAACGCGTCGGGTGCGAACTCGGCACCGAGACGAACCAGGTCCTGTGGTGTGGCGAGACTGGCGAACGCAGCGGCAATGTCGCGGTACACCGTCAGGTCGTAATTGGCGGGCAGCCCGGTCAGGGTGACGGTCACACGGGCGCCGGGTTGGACCGCCACGCGGTACCAGCGCGACTGGCCCTGACGGTCGAGATAGCCTTCAGCAGCAGCCGAGAGGGGTGGGCCGTTCAATGTCAAGGGCAGGGCCTGCGGCCAGGAGACGTTGTCCGCGCCCGCACGCTGGCAGTTGGAGAATTCGGACGTACTGCCATCGGCGGCGGTTGCCGTGGCGGTGACGAAGCTGCCGTCGGGCACCCCATTGACCGGCTCAGCATTGAAATAGACGTCGCCTGTGGCATCGGTCGCCACGGCAGCAGCCCCCAGGTAGGTTGCGCCCTCGCCAAAACCGGATGGATCGCACGTCGTCGAGGCGTAGAAGTCGAGCGTGTACACCCCGTCAGGTACGCTGTTGAGACGGCCATGCACACGGCCCGTCGTCGAGATGGCCTGCAGCAGCACGGGTGTATTTTGTTGGTGGTTAGGGCCGCTGTCGCTGTCGGCTGGATCGTTGGGGGTCGGCCCGTCGTCGCCCAGGCCAATGCCGAGACCATCGTTAGCAAACAGGGAATTGTCGGTGAAAGTGTTGCCCGTGCCGCCCGACACGTGGAGTCCATCACCCTGGAAGCCGGTGATGATCAGCCCGCGTATCGTGACACCGCTGGCGGCAATCGTGAGGCCATGCGCGCCGGCACCCGCCTGGCCGCCGTCGAGCGTGATGCGCCCACCCGGCTGAGTAGTGCCATCGATGAGCACTGCGTCGGTAATGGGTGGCAGCGGGCTGGCTGGGGTTATGGTCACCGCACCGCCAGGTACCGCAAAAATGATCTGGTCAGGTGCAGCATCGTTGGGCCGGGCGTTGGCGGCCAGAATCGCCGCGCGCAGCGTGCACTGTGTCATCGTACAATCGGCTGCGGTGACATCGAAGGCCGAATTGGCCGTGAACACAGGACCCATCTGCAGCGGATTCTCCGCCTCGAACGCGCCGATGTCACAGGCAGCGCCCTGGGGGCGGCTGATCCCGCGCTGATCGCTGGCCGCGCAGTTGTCCAGTGATACACCGTCGATGGCCGGGCTGTCCGCCAACAGGGCATGCGTCCACGTCGTGCCACCGTTGTCCTGCAGGCTGCCGATCTGGGCAGAAATCCCCAGACGATCGCCGGGACCGGTCGTCAGGCTGCAGCCGGTGGTCTGCTGCACCAGGTTGTAGCCGTCGGACGTCACCGGGCCGCTGCAGTCGGGATGGTTTGTCGCGGCACTGAGGTCGTTGTTGGTGGCCAGGAGCGTCCCGCGCAGGCGAGCCGTGCCACCGCCCACCGCCAGGCCGCCGCCGTTTCCTGAACCGTTACGATCGGCGTCGGCCGTGTTGGCCGCAATCGTCACGCTGCGCAGTGACAGGCTGCCAGCGCTGTGAACGAGGCCACCGCCATCACGGTTGGCCGCATTGCCGCTGATCGTCACGTTTTCCAGGACGGCCGTGCCGGTGTTGGCCAGGCCACCACCGTGGACGCGTGCGCGGTTGCCACTGAAGGTGGTCTGCTGCACGGTCAGCTGACCGGCGTTGAGAATAGCCCCACCGCTGCTGGTGGTGCTGCCGCCGCTGATGGTCATGCCGCTGATGTGGACCGTGCCGTACAGGATGTGGAAGACGCGATCGCGAAAACCCGCCACGGTGCCAATCGTCACGCGGCCACTGCCGCGGATCGTGACGTCACCGCGGATGTCGAGGTCGCCGGTGGCACTGGAATCTTCGTTCCCGTTATCGCTGCGAGTCAAGACGTAAGTACCCGCGGGTACTTCGATGGTATCGGCGCCGCTGCCGGCCGGGCATTCACCGGGCCGGCTGCTCGAACCCAGGTCTTTGTTGGCCGCAATGACCGCTTCGCGCAGCGAGCACAGGCCGTCAGTATTGACCTGGTCGGTCGTCGTGGTCACCAGGATTGTTGTGTTTGCCTGGGCCACGGGCACGTGTGATGCCGCTGGCAGCAGAGCCACCAGCAGAACGATGAGTAGCCCAATTGTGGCCCAAGGGGGCGTCTGACCGCGTGGGTGCATGGATGATTCCTCGGCTGGCTCTACGGCTGCATGAGTTTAGAAACAGCATTGTATCAAAAGCCGGCATGGGTGGCAAGTTCGTTGAGCAAGCGGACACTTGCCAGTTTGTGCAGCCAGGTCTATAATCGTACCTGCGGGCGCATTGTCGACGTGCCACAGATCACAAGCAGCGGACCATGCCAAAACCTCACGCCAGTACGCTCATCACAACGCTACAGACGATCCCCTACTTCCAGCGCCTTGCCCCTGATCTGCTCACGCGCCTGGCGGGGGTGGCGATCTGGCAGGAGTATGCACCGGGTGCGATCGTATTCCTGGAAGGGGACGAGTCATCGAGCCTTTACGTGCTGCATACCGGCTGGCTGAAGGTAGTCAAGTATGCGGCAGACGGGCGGGAACAGATCCTGCGCTTCATTGGGCCCAACGAAGTCTTCAATGATGCGGGCGTCTTTGTCCGCCGCACCAACCCCGCCACGGCGATTGCCCTCGAGCCGGCCAGCATGTGGCTGCTGCACCGTAGCACCGTACAGCCCCTGCTGACCGCCCATCCCGAGATTCTGCTGCAGGTCGTCGAAAACATGGCCGAGCGCATCGCTTATCTGGCCGGCATGGTCGCCGAGCTCTCCCTGCACACCGTCGAAACCCGCCTGGCCCGTCTGCTGCTGACCCGCGCCGCGGGCGACATCATCACCCGCCAGCGCTGGACAACCCAGGCCGAACTCGCCGCCCGCCTCGGCACCGTGCCCGACGTGTTGAGCCGCGCCCTGCGCAGCCTGGCCGATGCCGGGCTGATCCGCGTGGAACGCCAGCAGATCACCATTCTCGACCGCGCCGGGCTGGTGGCGCGTGCCGATTTGGATGAGTGAAAACTCTTCGGGTCTTGCAAACCCGAAGGGTTAGCCCCATTCACCAAACCCGACATAAGTCGGCGACTTGCATTCTCCCCTGGGCTATCATTCGGCACATAGCCGTTGTCCAACGGTCGTTGTCTGCCTGGAGGTGTGATCCGTGGCTCGTTCACCCACGTCGGCGTACTTTATCACCGCAGCCCTCTACCTGGTGTTTGCTTTGTTGACGGTGTTGGCCTATGCGCTGGCCCAGTTTGGCTGGATCGGGACGATTCCCAACCTATACTGGCTGCGCATGCACGCCCTGACGATTGGTGTCCTGGCCCAGGCGCTGCTGGGCGTTTTGCCGGCGCTGTCTGCCCAGCGGCTGCGTAGTCCGGCACCGCCGCGGTGGGTACTGTGGACGGTTTTTGTCCTGCTGAACAGCGGCCTGCTGCTGCTCGAGATTGGACAGGTGACCGTGACAGCCGGGCCGATTCACAGCGGCGGTATGCTGCTGCTGGCTGCGGTCACGGTCGAAGTGGGACTGCTGCTGTGGTTGTGGCGGCGCGCCGCGGCACCACGCCCATTGGTGACCGGCTTCTACCTGGCCGCACCCGGGTTCCTGCTGCTGGGGGTGCTCATGGCGCTGACCATGCTCCTCGGCTGGTGGTCGCCTGCGGGCTACCAGGCGACGAAAGAGTCACACATCCACGCCAACATCTTTGGCTTTACCGGCCTCGCGATTGCGGGGCTGGCCCTGGACCGGCTGCCGGCTCTGTTTGGGCGCACATTGGCCCGCCCGCAGTGGATCAAGCCGATTTTCTGGTTGATGCTGATCGGTGCGTTTGCCCTGTGGCTGGGACCCTACATCGGCGTGATCCCGATCATGGGCGGTGGGTTGCTGCTCTACGTCAGCGGCACCGTGCTCATGCTGGCCAACCTCTTCATCACCACGCACCGGCCGCACCCGGTGCGCATCGTCAACGGGGCCCAGATTCTCATTAGCTACCTGTGGATCGCCGCACCGGCGGTGGCGACGCTGGTTTATGTCCTGCTGGGTCCCAATCGTTTACCGCGGGCTACGGTCGAAGCAGGTGTGATGCAGGGGCTGGTCTATGGCTGGATCTTGCAGTTGGTACTGGCGCTGCTGCCAGTGGCCGTGCTGCGGCAGCGCACGGGCGATACCTGGCGGATCATTGGCCGGCGCGAAGGGAGCTGGTTCACCCTGGTGCTGCTCAACCTGGCGGTGGCGGTGATCTGGCTGGCCAGCATCCTGCTGCCCTGGCCAACCGCCCGCCCGCTGGTGACCATCGGTTACCTGCTCGTGGTCGTGGCGACCTTGCCTGTGCTGCGGATTCTGTATTTCAGCCTTCAGCCAACTCGTCCAGGAAATGCGCAAATTCTCTGAGTTCCAGCCGAACCTGTGCCCATAAATCCGGCAATTCCAATACCAGTGGTTTCATCCGTGTGGCGTCAAGATTGGTAGCATAGATATTGCGGATGCGATGTCTGAATTTGCGATACTCATCCAGCCGCATGGCTGTGTTCTGCTCTATGACGGGTGGGCGTGTGCCAGGAAGGTCAAGCGTCATCTGGCGCAGCAGCTCGCTATGCCATGCTTCTCCTCCCAATGTGCCGCCATCGAGTTCGGTGGCAATCAGTTCGAGAATACGCTCCAAGGCAGAATAGAAGCTGTGCAGGTTTAAGGCGACTGAGTTCTGATACGCGTCCTGGTCTGCGCTGGCTTTCTCAGACTTCTGCCAGTGACGGCTAATTGCGGCAGCCGTACGATCAAGGTCGAGGATTTCCGCATCGATACGGCGCGCCAATGCCTGGTAAGGATCGGTCATAGCGTGATGCCCTCTTGCATGATCTGCCGCAGCAGGGGACCCGGTGCTGATTCCAGAGCAATCAATTCGATCTCCAGTGTGCGGTCGATTCGATCTAGTGCACACCAGGCGCGCCAGAATTGTTCGGGAGCAATTCCTGCCGCTGCAATGTCGATGTCAGAGCGAGCGCTGAACCAGTTGCCGTGCGCCAGAGAACCGTAAAGAATAACTGAGGTCGCGCCGAACTTGGTCTTCAGCTCCCTGGCAGCCTCGGAGGCTACTTCCAGGGCACGCTGACGGCGATCCTCGATTTCCTGCATGCGATGCGACTTGCGCGCACGCGCACCCTCTTTGTATGCTTGCATGCGCTCCGGTGTAATGGTCATCATGCCGTAACAAGCCTCTTAATGCTCGCCTATCTCCTATTGACAACAGTATAACACTGCATGTAAGTCTCTGCAAAGGCGACGGCAACTGACGTGATTTTTGATCAGCCGACGACTGTGCAACGCACAATAATGACCCCGCATCGGCGCTGCGTTTCTTATCGAGTTTCGTGCGTGCTCCATTTTCAGAGCCAGGTCATCAGCCCTGATCACGAAAGCGGCCTACTTCTGTCCCCCAGGCACCGGGCTGGCCGATAGACCGGCGCCACCTCCCGATTCGTACCCGAACGCCCCACTGTCCTGCTTCACCGTCAGATAAATTGCCTCCAGGTCGCCCCACGTCATATCGGCATTGATGACGGCCAGGGCCTTGCCTTCGATGGCATATTCACCGGCCTGCGGGAATACGATGGTTGCGACCAGGCGCACCGGGGTTTCGACCACCACATCACCCTGCCAGGTCAGCTCTCCCTCCAGTAACTGCGCGCCCGCGGGCAGGATTATGCTGGCGGTCGTGCCGGGCGCATCCTGGTAGGCCTTGACCTCCAGCGTTACTTCCACTGCTTCACCAACTTTCGGCGCCTTGGGCATGCTCAGTGTCACGACCAGCGGCGTCGACGGGGCATCGTCGGGCCGGCCAGGTGGGGGTGCGGTTTGCAGGGTGGGCGTGGGTGCCCCTGGGCTTGCCACAGGCACCGGCGTCTCGATGACAGTCGAAATACCGAACACTGTGCAGCCAGGCAAGACTATGCCTGCGATGGCTGTCACGAGCAAAATACCGATCAGACGCTGCGTTTTCATGTGAGACCTCCCGTTTCAACTGCATTCAAGACGGATTCGGGAAAGGCTTTGTTCCGCGGACGGCCATTTGCGCATTCGCGATCCCATTCGCGGACGGCCGGCTTCGCAGACAACAGAAGTCCGGCCTCTATTGGAGGCCGGACTTCGTGTGCTACGTCCTGGTCTTGGGGGAACCAGGTGCGTGGTTCAGATTAGTCGTGCGTGAAGCTGGCAATCGAGTTCAGGTGACCCACCCGGTGCGGGGCGTAGCGGGGGTACGCACGGCTCTCCCAGGCATTCGAGAACGAATCGGTGTTGCCGTCCAGGGTCACGAAGACCTTGTCATCCTGGTCGTAGAAGAGGTCCCAGATGGCGTCGAACATACCGGAGGCACGATCGTCACCACCGCAGGCTGCGACATAGTTTTCGTTGCTGAACCCACTTACGGAGCCGAAGGAGATGTCGAACGGGTCCATGAGGTCGATCAACACGCCACCGACACGTCCTTCGACACGTCCACCGTCATCCCAACCCGCTGTGCTGCACGTGGGGGTTTCGAGGTTGAGTGAGGCACCGCTCGGCCAGGTGTAGACCGGGTTGCCATCGGCGGCGGCCACGATCGCATACGTCCAGCCTTCGCTCAGGGCGCAGCCCTTGCCGCTGACGCCGTTGATGAAGTGGGGTGACGGGCAGTCGGAGATAGGCCAGCCGGTGTAGATGTCATCCATGTAGCTGTGATTGGCTTCGTGCACGACGGTGTCACGGGAGGCGGCATCGGCATCCTTCAAGTGCACCTTGCCGTCACCACCGCTGTAGTAGGTGCCGTCGTTGCCGCCGGTCTGCCACAGGACCCAGACTTCACCAGGGCTGCCGCCCATGCCTTCGAGGACTGCATGTTCCCGTACGAAGCGCAGCGAGCGATACAGGTCGTTGAAGATGCGCACCGAGCGATCGTTGCCGGCTCCACCACCGCACCACCACAGGCCGTAGTTGACGTTGGCGCCGACGTTGTTAGTCGTGTTGGTCTGGCAGTTATAGATCGCATTGCCGTAGGTGGTCACACGGTAGCGGCCCGACCGGTACAGAAGGACCCGGAAGTAGACGTCGATGGTGCCACCTTCGTCGCCGTCGGCGTTGTTGACGGTGAAGGTGCGGCAGCCATTGCTGTCGGTGTAGTTGGTGGCCAGCAGATCGTCGGGGCCGTTATCGTTGTCCCACAGCTCGATGCGTGCATCACGCAGGCGGGGCTGGCTGCCGTCACGGTCGCTGCCCAGGCGCCAGCAGATGGAGACGTTGACGTTGGCATTGGGCACGGCGATGTTGCCTTCCACGGCATCCTTACCCGGCCCGGGGCGGTCAGGCTGCGGCTGATCGGCGAGCGGGCCGGCCTCTTCGGCGGGCTCGTCGACGATGGCCAGAGCCTCTTCGTCCATGGCTTCCGTTGCTTCGACCGCGGCTTCGGTCACTTCCGGTGCCGTCACGTCGGCCTGGCCGGCGGCCAGCTCCAACTGTGCACCTGATGCAAAGCCGGCGAAACTCTCGGTCTTACCCACGGTCACGAACAGGGTGTCCATGTCACCGTAGACCATGTCTTCGCTGATCGTGCTCAGCGCGCGGCCGGTGATGGCGTACTCACCGGGTTCCTTGAAGACGATTTGTGTCGTCAGTTCACGGGTCTCACCCTCGGCCATGTCCATGGTGGCTTCGGTGACCCCTTCCAGCATTTCGGCACCCGCCGGCAGCTCGATTTTGCTCTGCGTGGCGGCTGCGGCGCGATAGGCGTGCACTTGCAGCGATACGGTGAATGGTTTACCGAGCTGCGGCATGTCACTGGCCAGCAGGCGCACGGCGAGCGGCGTCGAGGCCGGTGTCAGCAGACCTTCAGGGGTTTCGCGTATGACACCAAAGCTGGCATCGTCCTTCCCGTAGGGCACATCGGCGCGGATTTCGCGCACGGCCTGGCCCGTGTTGGCAATGTCACCGCCCTCGCCATTGACCTGCGCAAGGGCCGGCCCGACGGCGCTGGTGGCGATGGAAGCCAGCAGTGCGGCCGAGACCAGAAGTCGTGTTACAACCTGTCGACGAAACATTGGTGCTCTCCTTTATGTGAATATACTGGAAACGCTCTGTGTCTGTTGTTCCCTGATGGGATGTCTGGTGCGCTTCTGACACTCTAAACGCACATGGCGGCGATATTCCGGTGCGGAATGCACGAGTTTTGAGAAACATCGTCCGTTCCGGCTAACGCCAACGACGGCGCCCGGACAACCAGGCGGCGGCCAGGGTCAACCCAGCCGCAATCGGCAGCACGGCCAGCGGAGCGCCAAGCGGCAGCGGCCCGCGGTCGGCCGTGACTCTCCAGGCGCTCAACGTCACCGCGGTGGGCGGCTCGACCACCACCGTCGCACTGGCCATCGCCGAAGCCATGCCCGGCGGATCGGCATGCGTCGCCGTCCAGGTGGCGGTGTTGACTGTCGTTTCGGTGATGTTCGCCGTCGCCGTGACGAAGGTGCTGGCGCCGGGCAACAACACATACGGGAAGTTGTTTAGAATGCCCCCCAGCTGTGTGTCAACCAGGCTGTGCGTGGACAACGTGATGTTGCCGGTGTTTTGCACCGTGTAACAATAAGTGACATCGACCCCGCCGGGCGGCACGGTGATACTGCTCGTCGCGGCGCACGCCAGTGGGCTCAGGCCAACCGTCTTGGTCAGGACAACGCTGAACTGCGGATTGCACACGGGGTTCGTGGGGTCACTCGGGGGCACGGTGATCGTCACCGGTGGCGCGCTGGCCGAATTGTTCAGCGGCAGCAGTTCTGCCGGTATGATCGAGGCTGTCACCGTGTTCTGCAGCGTCGCCGTGATCGGGGCGCAACGGTCGGGTGTGATCGCCACGTTGCACGTGACCGTTTGGGCACCCGCAAGCCCCGCCCCCAGGTTGGCTGGTGACGGTGTCGAGCAGCTCACGAGGCCAGACGTGATACTGGGTGTGTCGGTGAAGGTGAGCGCGGCGGCGATGATGTTCGTGTTGGTATACCCCACGGTGTAGCCGACCTGGCCTACACCCCCTGGCAGCGTGACGCTGGTTGGTCCATTGACCGCCTTACTCAGCAGCATGGCCAGCGGCAGCAGATGATTGGTGAAGGTACACTCGACGGTCTCGTTTGGCTCCAGGCGAATGGTCGCCGTACGCGTACCGACGTCGGGTGTACTGGGTACGGTGCTTGCCCCATCGTCGCACACCAGGCCGATCAGGACCGCACCTGGCGCAGGATCATTCTCGCTGACCGTATAGATGCCCGGTACAACAGCCAACATCTCCTGCGTTTGGCCATCATCGAGCGTGAAGCTGGTGTTGCCCGAAACCGTGGAGGCAAACCCATAGCCTGTGCCGCCCGCCGGTGCCGTGACCTTGTGGATGCGGATCGTACCGGCCTGCAGCGGTGTACAGGTTGGGTCCGCCGGTGTGCCGGTGGCCGGGTCATCGGTAAACACTGTGGTGAAATTGCTGCCGGCAACCGATCCCTGGTTGCACACCTGGCTGGCGATCGGCGGCGGTGCATTGATGACTACGTCGAAAACGATGGTGACGTGCTGGCCGGCCGGTAGGGTGAAGGGACCGACCTGCGCATGCGGTGTCATAGCGGCAAGACGGGCAGCTGCGGCATCAGACGGTCTTGCGACGTTGGCGCCAGCCGCCGGCCGCGGCGCTTCATGTGACACGGCCGCAGTGGTGCGCGATGAGGTCTGGCTCACAGCCGGCACTCCGTGAGGTGATGAGCCCGCCGCACCCGGGGGCGGAGCCAGGAGTACCGTGGCACACGTGCCGCTGCTGGCTGTGCCGTCGAGGAAGGCCGAGTTTACGGGCGAGTTGCCGTTGTTGTTCCAGGTGGTATCGATGTTCCCTGTCCACCCCTGCAGTTGGGCAATGCCTGCCGGGTCCCCGCTGCCCGCCACCGGGTTTCCGACGTAGAAGGCATCCCCATAAAACGGTGTCCCGCTCGCCGTGTTGTTAATGACATTGCCGCACAGGGTGTTGCCATGGTTGATGTAGAACTGGATATTGGCATCGGCGGTGTTGGTCACGTCGACCTGGTTGCTGTTGACGGTGGCCTGGATATTGGCCAGGCCCGTGGCGCCCAGCACGCCCCGCCGCGCCCGGATATCGATCCCCGCCAGTCCGGTGCCGGCGATGGCGTTGATATCGTTGTTGGCAATATTGACCACGATGGTCGGGTTGGCGTTGGTCGTCACCTCGGCAATCACGCGGATACCGGCGCCCACTGCCGAACCGTTGAGGATATTACCGCTGATGGTGCCCACCGCGCCACCACCGCCGGAGACAAACAGGTTGATGTCGTGGCTGCGCATGGTGTTGAACGTCGAGTTCGTCACATCCAGGTTCAAATCGGCCGTGTCGCGTGCGACCAGGTCGACACCGAAATTTCCGACCTGGTTGGCGATGCCGTTGATCGTATTGTTGGCCATGCCGAAGGTGACCGTGCTGTTGTCCTCGGCATGGGCCTTGAGCTGCACGCTGTGATTCTGCGAAAACGTGCTGTTCTGCACGGTCAGGTTGATTATGGCATTCTGGCCGCTGGCACTGCCGCCAATCACGTGGAAGCCGTCTTCCAACACGGCGTTGTTGAACGTCGAGCTGTTGACCGTAATGGCGGAGGTGCCGCGGTTGTTTTCGATCAGCACGTTCCGTGTGCGTGATCCACTGATGTTCACCGTGGTCCACGGGTTGGTGCCCACCAGGTTGATGACGTGCAGGCCATTTTCTTTGTTTTCGTTGCCGATGTTGCTGCCTGTGATGGTCGTCAGGCTCAAGCCGTTGACGTTGTTGCCGTTGATGCCGTGCTGCACGCTGCCGTTGATGACCAGGTTGTTCAACACGACGTTGGTGGCATCGACCAGGTAGACCGGCGCGTTGCAGCCGAGGTTGGTGCCGGCCGGTTCGTCGGTACAGGTCGGTGTATTGGGCGCGACGTCCTGCACCAGCGTGGCGTTAGTGAGATTCATATTCTTCAGGGTGACATTCTGGGCGTTGGTGACTTCGACGCCGCGTTTGTTGATGTTTTGAATCGTACCGCCGCTGCCCGCCGTCGTGCCGGTGCCGCTCACCGTGAAGCTGCCGGTGCCGGTGTTGTTCAATACGATGCCCTTGTCACCGCCGTTGGCCGAGACACTCAACCAGGTGACACCGCTGGCGCCGATGGTGGTGTTGCTGATCTCGACGGCCACGTTGTTGGTGGTGCTGGCGGTGTTGGCAGCACCGGTGACGTTGAGCGTGCCCGCGTTGCTGGCAAGCAAACCGCGCTGCCCGGTGGTGGAGACCGTCAGGCCGTTGAAGGTGAAGGTGGTGCCGCTGCTGGTTAACAAGCGAATCGCGTCATTCGCCGGTCCGCTGATCGTCGTCTGGCCGCTGACGAAACTGCCGGTCACGTTCTGGACATCGATCGCCCGGCGCCCGCCGGTCGTGCCGCTCGACGACAGGCCGTCGAAGGTGACGGCCAGGGTGCCGCTGTTCAGGTCGACGATCTGGCCGCTGCCGTTGACCGTGACGGTGGCCACTGTTAAGGTGCCAAAACTGCTGCCCTTGATGGCGGCTCCGCTCGTGTTGCCGATCGTGAATCCCTTGAGTGTGTTGCCGGTGCCCAGGGTCACACTGTCACCCGCGTTGTGCACCAGGGTTGGGTTGCTCGTGGCGCCGGGCAAAGGCAGGCTGTGTGGCGGCACAGTCAGGCCGGCCGCTGTCGCCAGGCTGACACCCTGGCCAATGAGCTGTTGGTTGGCCAGCAGGGTGATGCCGGTGTCATGATTGGTGCTGCTGCCATCTCCCTGGTAGATGAAGATCACGTCGCCGGCCTGGTCGGCCGCCAGGGAGGTGAAGTTGGCAATGCTGTTGTACGGTGCAGCCAGGGTTCCACTTCCGGGGCCAGCCGCGGTGTTGCTGATAAACCAGATCACCGGGCCCACCTGGATGGTTACCTGGCCCGTGCTGTTCGGGGTGAGGGGATCGTTGTCGGTCAGGCTGTAACCGAAGCTGTCCGTGCCCCGAAAGCCAGGCGCCGGTGTGTAGGCAAAGCTGCCATTGGCCGCGGCGGTGACAATGCCCCCATTGGCACTGGTGGGGTCGAACGCGGCCACCGCCAGGCTCACGACGTTGTCCGGGTCGATATCGTTGGCGAGCAAACCGCTGCCCACGGGCACATCGATCCCCACATTGCCCAGGGATGTGTAGGTGTCATTGAAGGCCACGGGGCCGGCGTGCAGCGTGCCGGCGAGCGTGGTGTTGGGGTCAGGGGTGTCGTCGAAGATCACGCCGGTGGCATTCGTGTCCCCGCTGTTCGTAATCACCACCGTGTAGCGGATGGTGTCGCCGGGCGTGGGGCCACCGCTTAGATCGGCGTCATTCTGCAGGGCATCGGTTTTGGTTGCCGTCATGGTCACGGCGTCGGGAATCGATACCGCTGGCTGGCGCAGACTACGCCGGTCGGCACGCTCCAAAATCGGGCCGACCGATTTCGGATTCAGGTGGGTCGCCTGGTCCCCAGCCGCTGCAGACACGTGCTGCACAGGCTGCGGGGCCACCATAAAAACCAACAGGAGGACAAGCAGGCCGCGGAGCCAGCCCGCCAGGCGACGCTGAGCGAGGGATTGATTCATGGTACAGTCCTTTCTGTCCTACGTTGTGGGCACCCTGGCTGCAGAGGAGTGCCGCATTCCCACTTGTGCGAGGGGTGCCGCATTCCCACTGGCGTGAGGAGTGCCGCATTCCCACCGGCGTGAGGAGTGCCGCACCCCCAGGTGCGGCACAACCCGCCCGGCACACGCATACACGGAAATCGATCAGGCAAAAACGACTTCATAGCGCATGCCATCACTCGCCGGCCCCAGCGGGACCAAAAACAGCTCGATTGGCCCCATTTCGGGGTGGTGGAGCGTATGGATACCCTGGGGCAGGTAGGCATCGGTGCGCGCATGACGAAAAATGAGTGAAAACGACCGGCGCCGGTCATCGGCCGGCGTGCCCAGGGCACTGATTTCGGCCAGTTGCAGTTCCAGGGTGTCACCCGACGCCAGCATGACCGTATACGATTGGTGAAGGTGTTCGGCGAAGTCCGATATCTGCAGAGTTTCGAGCACGTCTACGTTCTCCTATGCTGTTTCCCGGATCGAATCCACTGACCGAGATGCCGGGAAGGTGCCGGTCCTATTCTGAAAGCAGGTTAGCCGCGGGCGGCTGCGGCCGCCACTCCATGAGATAATACACACCCTGGTCTTCGATCACACGAAACACCAGGCGGTGGTAAAGATGCAGGGCCGGGTTGTTCTTTTCCACGTGAATACGCACCGGTACACCCAATGCCTGGCCGCGCGCCAGGACGTTGTACAGCAGTTGGGACCCGATTCCCCGGCCGCGATAGTCATGCAGGAGCGCGATATCGATGATACGAATCTCATCGGGGCGTTCGTCCACGTACAAACGTCCAATCGGCTCACCGTCGAGCTCGATTAGATCGTAATGCGCCTGGGTGAAGTGCTGATGGTAGTAGGTGTGCTGCGCATGAAACTGCATGCGCAGGAACGCCGTTTTTTGTGTCTCATCCCAGGGAACAAGGGCCATCTCAGCAGCACGGCTGCTGGCGTACACGTCGTACAGGAACTCCAGGTCCTGATTGGTGGCTGGACGTAGGTGAATGTCACGATGCATGTGGTTGACCTGTTACCGACCAGGTGCCCTGTTCGAGTGCTGGTAACGAAAGCCTGGTTTGGGCCCCAACGTGTAGGCAAATGTGATTTCGGACCCGCTGGCAATCCCGTTCAGCTCTGGCAGGATCACCGGGTGCGACACTTCGGATTGGTAGTCAATAATGGAAAAGGGCGGGTAGACATCTACGCCCGTCACCAGCATGAACTGGTCGATACCCGGTGGCCGTGAAGGTACCCGCACCGTCACCGCCGGCAAAGTCTCTTCGGCGTCCGGCTGCGCGCGGTGGTACGTTCGTCCGGCATCGACGTCCAGGGCAAGAATCTGCCCCAGTGCCGGTGCAGGGAACATACTCGGTGAATCTGCCTTGTTTTCAGCGGGGCACGACACCGAACAGCTTCCCTGCACCGGCACCAGGTGAATGCGCCGGCGCGCCAGGTCACTATGATCTACCGGGAAACCGTCGGGGTCACGCCGCACCAGCGTGGCAAAATTTTCATGCGTCTGGCTGGTCAGGCAGGCGTCGACCGTAATGCGGGCCGGCACCAACAGGCCACCCGGCAGCAGCCAGGGCAAAAAGCGCAGGGTCAACGCCACCTGTGGCTCTCTGGCCAGCGCGCCCTGCATCACCTCCAAAACAAGCAGGTGATACTGTTGGCCCGCGGGTGGCTGGTAGGTCATGGCGTCGGCCCGGACAATATCGCACACGTAGTCTGCCACGTCAAGGGCTTGAACGAGCTTACGCACGGCGACCACGGCGGGCTCGTGCACGTCGATCAGCGTGACCTGAAAATCGGCCGGGCTGAACTGTGTGGTCAGTGGCAAAACCAGCGTGGCATAGGGTCCGCATCCGGGATACAGGATGTGCAGCCGCTGGCCGGGAAAACGTTGGTGTGCCGCGTGCAGCGCGGCGTGCATACCACGCAAAAACTGCTGCGTGCGGAAGACCTCAACCAGGCAGCGGGCAGCCAGGAAAGGCGACACGGCATACCCCTGGTCGAGCCACGATTCGACGTCAAAACGCGGCTCGGTGGCATCCCCGCGGATGCCGGTGATCGAGGCAAACAGCGTATGCAGTTCCGTGATGGCCGTCCGAACGGCTGCCCGGCTGCTGTCAGGATCGAGCAGACGATCCGTGGCCGCACGCAGTGTGGTGTTCCAGGTCGTCAGATAGACTCTCAGGAGCGCGGTGGGTAAATGCCTTGCAGGGCAATGATGAAGTTGAGTGCAAGGTAAGGCTGCATGTTGTTGTGTGGTTGGTCACCACCGGTCGGTGCCACCATTTGACCGGCCATAGGCACCAGGCTGCTCGCCGATGTGGTCTGGTAACCGTTTTCGCCGACCGAACGGTTGAGCACATTCCCGTCGGGCGAACCCACCCCGGCGCGGGCATTGGTGCCGAGCAGGGTGTGGCTGTGGTAGGGCATTTCAGATGTGAGCAGCGACACGCTGTTTGTGCCACCCTGCTCGCCCAGGAAGCGGTCGGACAATCCAGGACCACTGCCCGGCTGCATCGGTGCGCGACCCTGCAGATTTGGCAGGGCAAACGTTGACCTGCCGTCGCCGCCGTACGTCGTACCCAACAGCGAGAACAGGGCGGTGTTTTGTGAAATTGACACTAACTGCCCGCGGCAGAAAGCCCACCCGCGCGGTGCGAAGTTACCGGCAAACATGCGAATCTCAGCGACAAAAGGATCCATTTTCGACTCCTTGGGAGCCAGCGAATCATCGCGTATCGCTGCGCCAACCTTGTCACAGGCTGCAGCGAAGACGCTGTATTGCTGGCGACTTAGGGCTTGTAAAAGAATAACTTACCGTTCTTTGCGGCGAATTCCGGCTATTTTGCAGGAAGTTATTCTTTTGCCAGCCCTTAGCTCGGCGATGGGAAGATGCCGAAGAACGAGATGATGAAGCTGATGCACAAATAGGGCATCATGTTGTCGTGCGGCTGTGAACCGCCGGTGCCAGCCAGCGCGGTGGCGGCCATTGCATCCGTCGGATCGGCTGTGGTGTAGAGGTCGATCGAGGTGGATGCCGCCGGGACATTACCGGACGGGCTGCCGGCATTGGCCGTGGCGGAAGACGCCAGGAGTGCATGGCTGTGCGCCGGGATCTGGCTGGTGGTGACTGTGACCGATTCCTGACCCCCCATTTCCCCGATGGTGCGCGGCGTCAAACCTGGGCCACTGCCCATGTGCACCGGGAGGCGCCCGCGCAGGTCAGGCAAACCAAAGCTGACCTGCCCATCACCTCCGTAGGTCGTCCCGATCAATTGGAAAAGTGTTTCGTTGTCGCTGATACTGACCAGCTGCCCATCACAAAAGGCCCACCCGGCGGGGGCGAAGTTGCCGCCGAACATTCTGATTTCACCAACATACGGTTGAGACATGGTTTCTCCTCTTTTTCAGGGCTTGTAAAAGAATAACTTACCGTTATTTGCGGCGAATTCCGGCCATTTTGCAGGAAGTTATTCTTTTACAAGCCCTTAGCTAGGCGACGGGAAAATGCCCTGCAGGGCGATGGCGAAGTTCAGCACGGCGAAAGGCTGCATGTTCGCATGGGGCTGGCTGCCGCCCGTGGGGGCGATGGACGTGGCGCGCATTGCGACCAGGCTGCTGGCTGGCCCATAGATCTGCCCCGACTGGGCCAGGACGTTCGCCGTGGGGGTGGCTGCGTTGGCGGTCTGGCTCGACGCCTGGGCCGTATGGCCGTGTCCGGGTATCTCCGATATCAGGAGCGTGTGGTTTTCCTCACCGCCGCTCTGCCCAAGGCTGAAACCGTCACCGAAATCGACCGGCACCCGCCCGCGCAGATCGGGCAGGGCAAACGTGGTCTGGCCATTGCCACCGTACATGGTGCCCAGCAGCGAAAACAGGGCCTGATTCTGGTTGATGGGCAGAAGCTGCCCGTTACACAACGCCCAGCCCCGAGGTGCAAAGTTGAATGAAAACATTCGAATCTCGGCCAGGAATGGTTCGCTCATACGCTTGTATCCCCTTTGTGTGTTTGGTGTTCAGGTTGTACGGTTGGTCACGCACAGGATCACTGTGTGACGTGGACTGTGGGTCCCACGCGAAGACGATTCGCAGATTCGGACCACAGTCGAGATTGGTTGTTCAGCAAGGGATGAAAGTGTAACATGTATTCCAAACGTGGTCAAATCACGCAACGCACAGCGCTACCCATCATCGCAAATTTGTAATATATATTACCATATCACTGGAAATTCCAGGTTGACATCACAGGCGGCACGTGTTATCATCGGACCCACGCCAGCGCCCCCGTAATCCAGGCGCTGAGGAAGTTCGATGACCGAAGCCGTGGCCCGCCCATTCCCTGTCGCGGTCGAAGCTGTGCATGAGGCCCTCAAACTGTGGCACAAGCCACCCGCTGCGGGCAGCCCGCTGCACGGCCTGCTTCTCTTCCAGCAGGCGCGCGCGGTACCGCACACGAGTGATCGCCTGGCCACCAACCAGGTGCTGCTGCGCGCCCTGCAGACGATGGAACAGACGCACAGTCGGGAAACAACCATTCTGCGCCAGCGCTACCTGGACGGCCAGTCTGCCCACAGTGTGGCCAACCGCGTAAATCTGTCAGAAGCGACGTTATTCCGGCACCAGAACGACGCACTCGCCCTGCTCACAACCATCATTCAGCAACAGGAAAATGTCGCACGTACGGAACGCCTCAGCGCGATCACCACACGCCTGGAGGCCTCGACCTATACGCGTCTGATTGGGGCCGAAACGCACCTGGCGCGCCTTTCTGCCCTGCTGGCCGCACCGGAACCACCCTGGCTGCTGGCACTGGAGGGCACGGGCGGTATCGGAAAAACTTCCCTGGCCGATGCCCTCATTCGACAGTGGATCGACACCAACCTGGATGCCGAAATCGGTTGGGTCAGCGCCCGCACCCAGGCCTTCAGCCTGGGCGGGGCCATCCGGCCCATCGAAAAGCCGGCCCTGACGGCCGATGCGCTGGTGGATGCGCTGGTTGGGCAGCTGTTGACCAACCTGCCCGGTCTGGAGCTGCGTCCGCCGACGGAACGTCTGGCCGCCCTGCGGTCGTATCTCAAGGAAAAAGCGCACGTGATCGTGGTCGACAACCTGGAAACGGTCACCGACGTGAGCAGTTTGCTGCCCATGCTGCGCAGTATCGCCAACCCCACACGCTTTGTCCTGACCTCACGCCAGAGTCTGTTCGAGGAAGCGGACATCTTCCATTACCCGATTCCCGAGCTGGACGAGCCAAGCGCCCTGGCTTTCGTCCGCTGGGAAGCTGCGCTGCGTAATCTGCCGGCCCTCCAGCAGGCCGCTGACCATGACCTGCATCCCATTTACGATACAGTGGGTGGCAACCCGCTGGCACTGCGCCTGGTGGTTGGTTTGACGCATACCCACGCCCTGGATACGGTGCTGGCCGATCTGGCCGCGGCGCGTGGCGCCACGGTCGAAAACCTGTATCTGTTCATTTACCGCCGCGCCTGGGAACAGCTGGATGATGCGACACGCGAGGCGTTTCTGGCCATGCCGCTGGTGAGCGCGCGCGGCGGCACGATCGATTTTCTGGCCGACGTGAGCAATCTGGATGTCTCCGCAGTTCGGTCGGCCCTCGAACGCCTCGTTGCCTTGAACCTGGTCGACAGCCGCGGTGACTTGCACGCACGCCGCTACACCATTCACAATTTGACGCGGACCTTCTTACAGGAACAGGTTGCACGCTGGCACGTCCCAGCCCAGGTCTGACGCGCATGGCCGAGATTCCCCAGGAACCTGATTATCCAACCTTATTTCGCCAGCACATCCAACGCAGTACGACCCGTGTGCATGCGGACGTACAGCACGCCGGAACGCCGCTGCCGGAGGAGACGCGCGAGCAGACGCTGCACGTCCTGAGTTTTGCCCTGGACCTGCCGGCCATCTGGCCGCTGACGCGGGACCTGCTGCAGACGCTGGCACCGCAGCTGGAGCAGGCGGGCGTGCGCGAGGATTGGATGCCGTTCCTGGAGAAGGGCATCCTCACCAGCGATGTCCAGGGGGATACAGCGACCGGTGCCGAGCTGCGCCTGCAGCAGGGTATTTTGCTGCAGGCCATTGGCGAATATGCCCGGGCCTGCGACTGTCTGGCTGCTGCGGCTGACGCATTTGCGCAGGCCGGCCAACCCGGGGGACAGGCACGGGCCTTGAGCCGTACCGCGTACATCGCCCACCTGCAAAACCGCCCTCAGGAAGGCCAGCCGCTGCTCGATACTGCCGTGGCCTTACTCACCGAAGATGATCCTCAATTTGCATACTGCTGCCTGGTGCGGGGCATGCTGGCCTTCGATGAGGAAAACTGGGCAGCGGCCATCACCTGGGGAGAGCGGGCCGTGGCGCTGTGCGAGCGGCATGGTGAGCGACGTACGGCTGCGTTTGCCCTGAACAACCTGAGCATGGCTTATCGTTATGCAGATCGTCTGGCCGAGGCCGGTACTTGTGGCGAGCGTGCCCTTCGGCTTTTCGAAGAGGTGGGCGATCCCGTCAATCTGGGGGCTGCCGCATACACGCTGGGTAACCTGTACATCACACAGGGTGATGCCGAGAAGGCACTGGAACGTTATGTGCAGGCCGAGGCCATACTACGCAGCTACGGTGAAGGGCGTGCCGCCCTGACGTGGCAGGGTATCGCACGCGCGCTGCGCCTTTTGGGGCGTTATGACAGCGCAGTGTCGTACTACCAGCAGGTACTTGCCGCACTGCGCCAGCTGAACGATCACATCGGCGTGGTCAACGCGCTCGACGGCATGGGGCTGGCCTATCAGGCCATGGGCCTGCCCGATCGTGCCCGCGTCGCTTACACAGAGGCGCTGGCCGAGCTGGCTCCGCGAGAGACCATGCCAGGCTATACCAGCTATCTGACGATGGTCCAGGCGCATCTGGCCGTGCTGGACGAAGCCACGTCGTAGACTGGGCGCCTCAGGGCGGCGGATTCGTGGAAAGCAACTTCGGAAACAAGCCCAAGTCCTCCGAAGCCGCTGTGATGTGAACGCGGATTCACTCAGCCGCAGCTGATGTCACGACAGGTATCCAGCCTGGCCAGGACGATCGGCACGGGTGCCTGGGTGCTTGACAGACCCCAACCGGTGAGGGCTGGCACACCGGGCAGGTCGAACGCCACACCCGCAGACATGGGCAGCATGCCTGGGGACAACACCACCGCCAGAACCAGCAACAACAACACAACGAACCACACATGACCTGCACGCATCTCAACTGACCTCCCTGGACCAGGTCCAAGAGGCTCATCGAGTACTGGGGATCCCCACCGCGTAGGCGGTGCACGTGCTTTCCCCAACGAGCAGGATTAGGTTGTACCGGTGCTCACAGTGTACACGCGTGGTACTCTCAGTGGTCTATCATACCTCTCTCACCGCTCTCGCAACTTTGGGGATTTGGGGGATAGGGGTTGGGGGATAGGGGTTGGGGTTTTGGGGGAGCGAGTGGGGTGCGGTGAGGTCGTGACTAACCGGCAAAGAGGCCGTCCAACTGCGCAGCATCGCAATACGACAGAGAGAGGAAGTGACCCCATGCTGAGGTTCGGGCAGTTGAACGATGGGCAATTGACACTGGCAGAGTTGACGGCAGAGTTGACCGTCGCTGATCTGCGCGACCTGACCACCGAGATGGTCGATACGATGCAGACGTTAATTGCGGAATGCGGTGATGAGGCTGTGACGTTTGTGCCGGTCGATCCGGAGGCGGACGACCCGTATGCCGAAACCATCGAGGAGGCCAACCTGGCCTGGACCCTGGGGCACGTCATCGTGCATACGACCGCCAGCGCCGAGGAGTCGGCCTTTCTGGCGGCCGAGCTGGCGCGCGGCGTTCCGCTGCATGGGCGCTCGCGCTACGAAGTGCCGTGGCAGCAAATCTGGACGATCGGGCAGTGCCGGCAGCGGTTGGAGGAAAGCCGGCGCATGCGCCTGGCCAGCCTGGAGGTGTGGCCCGATTTACCGCACCTGGATGTCACCGTGACCTACGGGTGGACGCCAGACCCGGTGAATGCCGTGGGACGGTTTGTACTGGGGCTCAGACACGATCACGCACACCTCGGCCAGCTGGCCGAGATCGTACGCCAGGCTCGCGCAGTGCGTTAGCGATCCACAAAAAACCGCCCTCGTCGAACGAGGTCATGCGCTCCCCTTGCTCCAAGGTGGCTGGCAGTTCGATACCCAGGTCTTCGACCTCTTCGTACAGTATCGATAGGTCGTGCGTAAAGGCATAGGGTCTGCCAAAGCGCGTTAGTGTCGCTTTTAGTGCCTTCTCGATCGCTTGCTGAACATCAAAGCCGAAGATTTCGTCTGCAATGACCATTGATTCAACCAGGTTCTCCACGAAAGCAAGATCCTGGCGTGCCCTGCGGATCATCAAACGAGCCAGATCCTGGACGAGCTTCCTGATCGTCAGCCATAGAGAACCTTACCTTCCCTAAACGCGGGATACAACACGCTGCCAGGAATATCCCAATAACGGTTGGCAAATCCTTCACCCACCACCACCACATCGATCGGTATGCGAAAATCACGCAGCAAACGGCGCAGCCGGACGGACTCCTGGTGTGGCAAAAAAGGATCGCACTACAATCACAAACTAAAATCTGCCACCACAGCCCCATGGTCCGACGCCTGGGTGCGCGTGCTGGTAACTTCGGGATAGTGCGGCCACTTGGTTTTGGTGTAAATGCCGCGCCGCTCGATGTGCACGGCGGTCAGGTGGCCGCGCAGAGCCTGGGAAACGAACAGGTAGTCCAGCTGCTGGCTGCCAGTGCGGAAGGTCGAGCGCTGACCTTCCGCCAGTTCCAGGTTGACGTTGTACAGGCCGGGGTGGGTCATTTCACCCCGGCCTGCCACGCGTGGCATACCGGCCCGCACCTCCCATCCTCCGTCAGCCAACTGGCGTGCCTGGGCCAGCAACAATTCCGGATACCCCATTGATGTGCTCATCCGGCCGCCCGACGCTGCAATTCCAAATGTAGCCCAGGGTTAACCACATGGAGCGCATAGGACACAAAGCTGCGGCACGCAAGCAATCAAACAAGCGATTCTTTGCGTCCTGTGTGCTCTTTGCGGTTAAGATGGTTGGCTACATTTGGAATTCCTGGTACCGATGCCGCTGAATTGCCGGCCCTATGGTATAATGTCTCCATATCGTCCCCCCCAGTTCGCAGCCCTATGTTGGAGAAATGCACCTATGGCCACTGCATCCCCATCCATGACCTCCTCCCAGCCGCCGAAACCCCGCCGCAAAGACCTGATTGCCTTGTGGGCCGGCATTGCCTTCAGCTTCATCTTCACTGCCATCATCTGGCTGGCCGGCGAGCGGCTGAACAGCGTCCCCCTACTGCCCGATACGGGCTACACCTGGTATTACTGGAAACTGCCCGAGCCGACCTGGATCACGCGCGCCTCGGTGTGGATCCTCTATCTGGCACACCAGTTCACGATGTGGGGGCTGATCTGGTACGCGCAGAAGAAACAACTGCGCTACACAACCGGCCTGCACAAAGTCAACGTCTGGGCCCTGGCCGCCTCTGCTCTATTCATCTTCCTGCATTTCGTCCAGACCCACCTCTTCTACGATGGCCTGGCCCAGGATGTGAGCATCTTTAGCTCGCAGGGATCGGTGATCGTGCTGCTGGTCTGGGTGCTGTTGATGGAGAACAACCGGCGCGGCATGTTCTTCGGCAAGAAGCTGCCCATCAAGCAGGAGATCATCCGCTTCGCCCGCAAGTACCACGGCTATTTCTTCGCCTGGGCGACCATCTACACCTTCTGGTATCACCCGATGGTCAACCCCAGCGCCCACCTGATCGGCTTCCTCTACATGTTCCTGCTGCTGTTGCAGGGCAGCCTGTTCTTCACCCGCGTCCACATCAACCGCTGGTGGACGCTGTTCATGGAGTTCACCGTGCTGATCCACGGCACGCTGGTCGCAGTGATGCAGGGCAATGGCCTGTGGCCCATGTTCCTCTTCGGCTTCGCCGGCATGTTCGTCATTACCCAGATGTACGGGCTGGGGCTGAAGCTGTGGCACAAATGGGTGATCCTGGGTCTCTACATCGGCGGCGTGACGCTGGTCTACAGCCAGGTCGGCTGGGACCGGCTCAACGAGATCGTGCGCGTGCCGGCCATCCTCTACCTGGGCGTCGTCGTGCTGGCGCTGATCTTCGGCGGTGGCCTGTGGGTGTACGGCAAACTGCGCGGCCCCAAGGGCGAACCCTCCACGGCCGGCGGCGCGGCAGGGTGATGACTATGAATCTATCGATCAACGGCCAGGTCTACACCGTGGCCGACGCACCCAACAGCCGCACCCTGCTCTGGGTGCTGCGCGACGAGCTGGGCCTGACCGGCACCAAGTTCGGCTGCGGGGTCGGGATGTGTGGCTCGTGCACGGTCCTGCTGGCCGGCCAGCCCACCCGCACCTGCATCACCCCGCTCTCAGCCGTGGGAAACAAACCGATTCTGACCCTGGAAGGGCTGGCCCGCACCGGCCCCGATGGCGCACCAGTCCTGCACCCGGTGCAGCAGGCGTTCGAGGAGGAGCAGGTCCACCAGTGCGGTTACTGCATGACCGGCCAGATGCTGACGGCCGTGGCACTGCTGCGCAGCAATCCCCGGCCCAGCGAGGCTGAGATCATTGCCGGCATGGACCGCGTGCTGTGCCGCTGCGGCGCCCACGTGCGCATCAAGCGGGCCGTGGCGCGCGCGGCTGCGATCGCAGCACAGGAGGGTGGGCTATGAGCGAGCCAATCGATACCGAAAAGAAGCCGCGCGCCATCAGCCGCCGCCAGTTCCTGGTATTTGCCGGCGTCGGGGGCGCAGCCGCCTGCGTCGGGCTGGGGATCGTTGGCGTGCCCTTTGCCCGCCTGCAGGTTGCCGAATTCCTGGATTCAGGGGGCGGTCCACCGATGGGCATCGACGCCATTCCCACCGCCTGGTTCGAGATCCTGCCCGACAACCGCGTCCGCCTCTTTCTGCCCAAGGTCGAGATGGGGCAGGGGGTGCACACCGCCCTGGCCCAGGCCGCCGCCGATGAGCTGGAGGCCGCCTGGGCGCAGCTGGAGGTGGTGCACGCACCCACCGGGCAGGGCCTGGATGACCCCATTGGCACCAGCGCCAGCAACTCGGTCTCTTCGCTCTACCTGACGCTGCGCCAGGCCGGGGCCACGGTGCGCCAGATCCTGCACCAGGAAGGGGCGCGTCAGCTGGGCCGGTCCGTGGCCGATACGGCGGCCGAGCAGGGTTACGTCTTCGTCAAGGCCGAGCCAACCGTGCGCCTTGCCTACGGCGAGATCGTTGCTGCGGCCGGGACGCTGACCGTGCCCGAACAGCCTGCACCGCTCAAGGCCGCAGCCGAGCTGCGCTACATCGGCCAGCCCATGCCGCGCGTCGACCTGCGGGCCAAGGTGCTCGGCCAGGCCGTCTACGGCATCGACGTGCGCCTGCCCGGCATGCTGTATGGGGCGGTGGCACACTCGCCGACCGTGGAGGGCAAACTCACGCGCGCCGCCCCAGGCCAGGCCGGTTCGCTGCCAGGGGTGGTATCGGTCGTGATCGATACCCAGCACGATTTCGCCGGCGTGGTGGCCGAGAGCCGCGCACAGGCCTATGCCGCCCTGGAAGCACTGGACCTGGAGTGGGACCCTGGCCATCTTTGGACGCAGGCCGAGGTCGAAGCAGCGGTCACCGCCGGCGGCACGGGCGGTGTCACCATCCAAAAAGAGGGCCGCGTGCGCAACCATCTGCGCGGCACCGCATCGGTCGAGGCCGAGTACCGCGTGCCCATGGTCTACCACGCCCATTTTGAGCCGATGACAGCGGTGGCCGACGTCAAGGCGGACGCCGCCGAGATCTACACCTCTACCCAGGCGGCGGTGATGGTGCGCGGCGACGTCGCCCAGGCGGTGGGCCTGGATGAGAAGGCGGTGGTGGTTCACCAGGCTTACGTCGGTGCCGGCCTGGGGCACAAGGTCGAGACGCGGGCCGCGGTCGAAGCCGCCCGTCTCTCGCGGGCCGTGGGCCGGCCGGTGCACCTGGTCTGGAGCCGGCCGGAGGATTTCCGCAACAGCTTCGTACGCCCGCCGACGCACCATGTCCTGCGCGCCAGCCTGGCTGTGGATGGGCGCATCGACGCGCTCGTCCACGAACAGGCCAGCGGCAAGGTTGCGCTGCCCTTCCTGCCGGCCATCGCCGGCACCATCCTTGGGCACGATTTCGGCGCCTGGCGCGGTGGGCGCATCATGTACGGCGTCACCAACCGTGAGACGATCACCTGGGTGGCCCAGCTGCCTTTCCTAACCGGGTGGTGGCGCGGCCTGGGTCTGCTGCCCAACACCTTCGCCATCGAATGCTTCATGGATGAGGTCGCCGTGGCGGCCGGGGTCGACCCTATCGAGCTGCGCCTGCGCCACCTGCCAGAAGGTAACGTCGGCCTGCGTTTGCAGACCGCGCTGCTGACCGCGGCCGACCGGGCGGGCTGGAACACGCCGGTGCCCGCCGGCCGGGGTCGCGGTGTCGCCTGCTGCATCGACTACGGCACGGTGGTGGCCAACATTGCCGAGGTCTCGATCGAGGGCGGCCAGATTCGTGTGCACAAGGTCACCGCAGTTGTCGATCCGGGCCTGATCATCAATCCCGACGGGGTGACGGCGCAGGTGGAGGGCAACGTGATCATGGGGATCAGCTCGGCCCTGCTGGAGGAGACGACCGTCGCGGACGGTGTGCTCAATCCGGCCAACTTCGGCGCCTACCGTATCCTGCCGCTCTCGGCTGCGCCTGAAATCGAGGTAGTGCTGCTGCAAGGTGCAAGCACTCCCAGCGGCATTGGCGAACCGCCTCTGGGACCGGTCGCGCCAGCCGTGGCAAACGCCGTGTTTGCTGTCACGGGTCAACGGCTGCGCCGGCTGCCGCTGGTGCTGGCCTGACCGCTCGAAGACTGCTCGCAGCGTATACGCAAAGCCGCGCAGAGACGAAACGACGATGGCCAGAAACCATCCCTTTCGCGTGTGCGCGGCTTCGCGTGAGGCAGCACCAAAGCGGCTTTTTACCTGGCCGGGATGTAGACCGCCTCGGAATAGAGCGGCTTCTCGACCGGCAGGACATCCACCAGCTCGTACGTACGCGAGCCAAGACCCAACTGCTCTCCATACGTGGGGGCCACGTAGGGATCCTTCAACGGCCCATGGAGCCAGCGCAGGGGATGTCCTTCGCGCGTGTGAACCTCGAAGCTGGCGGGCAGGTTCTCCTCGATCAGCTGGGTCGTGGCGATCATATCCAGCACCGCCGTGTCCAGGGCGATGATGTCGTCGGAGCCGAAGATGCCCGCATCGGGCAAGATCGGCATGCTGGTGAAGCCAAAACAGTCACAGACCGGGGTCATGTGCGTGGCCAGCACCAGGTGCGTGTATTTCCCTGGGGCAAAGGTGGAAAGGGTGACCTGGGTGCTGATCGCGCAGGCCTCCTGAAAGGCATGGAAGTTTACGGCGTCGATCTTCAGGCTGCCGGCGGGCGCCACCTGGAGGCAGCGGCCGCATTGGTTGCACTCCTCGAAATGCATATGGATGTTGCCCGGGTGATGGCGGTCCTCCACCATGCCGTTGTGCGGGCACGCCGCCACGATAGCCTGGACTGTCGCCGGATCGGGGCAGAACGCCGGGAACCAGTAGGGATCGTGATGCATGACGTCGTGCATCGCACCGCGCGTGGGGCCGGTCATGCAGCCCAGCGCCAGATTTTTGATCGCGCCGCCGTAGCCACAGCTGGGGTGGCCCTTGGCGTGGGCGAAGTTGATCAGGAAGCTGGCATCCTCGATCATGCCCGCCACGTGCCATTCCTTGATCGACTTGTAGGGATGCTCGGTGTGGGTGTACCGGTAGCGCTCACCCAACCCGGCGGAAGGGTAGATGGGGCAGCCAATCACCTCGGCGGTGTACCCGCGTGATTCGGCGCCGCGCACGTCCCAATCGACATCGGTGATGAAAGGACGCCCACCGCCATCCACGACCGCCTTCACCAGCCGGCGTACAAACAGCGGATGGACTGTCGAATAGCCCAGGTTGTTGCCGGAATGGATTTTGATCGCGACCGTTTCATCCTTGACGCGCTCGCGCACGTTCAGCTGCTCCAGGATCAGGTCGAGCTTGGCCGGCAGCGATTCTTTGGCATCCAACCGGGACTGCCGGGGTGAACCATAAAAAACTGTACTTGCCATCGTGACTCCTCGAACGGATTGTTAGGGCTTGTAACAGAATAGCTTATCGTAATTTGCGGCGAATTCCGGCCATCTACTTAGAGCCTATCCGAATAACCGGATATTTGCCTCAATAAGGCGCCTGGAGGCAGTTATTCGGATAGGCTTTAAGTAACTCCCCGGTATTGAGGAGTCCGCACCCCCAGGTGCGGACCCGCCTTCGTGGAGAGGCCGTGCCGCACGTGGGCGTGCGGCACTCCTCGTTGCCAAGTTTTCTGTAGAAAACATGGGGCCACTGGCCTTACGGGCAGCTTTGTGGAAGCAATTCCTTTATAAGCCCTTCGCTGAATGACGAAAGACCAGACCTCAGTTGGTCTCGAACGAGTTTCCACTTTCCTCGTGGACATCCGCCGCTGTGCTGTCCGGCCCAAAAGAATAGCTCAAGATCCAGAAATCGGAATCGGTCACCACGAGGTACTGGTGTCCCTGGATCATGACCTGGCCGCCATCAGCGGTGGCCAGCGGCATGCGGTAGGTCGCGTAGGCCGCCGGGTGGCCGCCAATCTCGAGGCCGGCCTCAGCTGAGACATCCTCGAAGTTGTACTGACGGTATTGATCGACCAGCACGCCCGTGACCTCTTCCAGATCGCCCACCTCCTGCCCTTCAAGCGGGGTGCGGCGGATGTTCAGGTTGTCGACAAAGTCGGTGTTTTCTGCGAGCGGCGCAAAGGCCCACAGCGCCACACCTTGCAGCTGTTCGGCGCTGCCGATGACCTCAGCCATCTGGGGGTTGGTCTTCTGCAGCTCGGCAAACAGCGCTTCGCTGTCACCCTGGCTGAACTCCTTGATCTGCCAATCCTCAGGCAGCGCGACGCTGAAGTCGCCGCCCTGGTGTCTGACCCAACCTGCGGGCAGGTCCGGCGTCGGAACTGCGGTAGCGGTAGGCGGCTCGGCCACCGGTTCCGGCGCGGATGAGCCGCAGCCCGACAGCATGAGCAGCAATGCGAGCGCAAGGACAACGAGGGTAAGCGGTGCGGATCGTTTCTGGTGAATCATTTCAGTGGTTCCTTCCTTTCGGCCAGGGATGATGCGCACAACCTGATGGCTGCACGACTTTCTCATGATACCCATCCATTATACCCGAATGTGGGATATCCGAGATATCCGGAAATGCCCCACAATGCCGCAACCTGTGCGCATTTGCGGTTGGCAACGTGCAGGCTATAATCTGGTTGAATCGACATGCTGGTTGCATGTTTCTCTGAATCGCGAACGAGGATTACTTTCACCATGTTTGAGCAAACAACCACCCCAGGTGCACAGGCTGTGACGCGCCCGCTGCGCGACGACCAGGACTACTGGCGCCTGCGCAACCTGCTCGTCCAGACCGTACCGATCACGCCGGTCGGCTTCAACTGGGACATGCGTCGCCTGGACGGCAAACGTTTCTATAACGCCGACCTGGTGGCCAACCGCCTGCAGGTGCGGCCCGTACAGCTGTGGGAGACGCGCGGCGGCGAGCTCGTCGGCTGCGTGCTGTCCGAAAGTGCAGGGGATGCACACTTGCAGGTGCATCCCGATTTTCGCCACCTCGAAGGTGAGATGATCGACTGGGCAGTGGCCAACCTGGGCACCCCACAGCCCGACGGTGGCGGCATGCACCTGGAAATCTACACCATGGAGTACGATGCTCTGCGCCAGCGCCTGCTTGCCGCGCGGGGCTTCGTCAAAACCGAAAATTGGGGCATGGTCCGCCACCTGCGGTTGGGCCAGCAGCCGCTGGCCCAACCGCAGGTGTATGCCGGCTATACGATGCGCACCACCAATCCAGACGATCTTGCCGACTGCCAGTGCATCGCCGACCTGCTCAACGCTGCGTTTCGCCGCACCTTCCACAATGCGCTGGAGTACCAGAACTTCTGCCGGCTGGCACCTTGTTTCACGCCGGAGCTGGACCTGGTCGCCGTGGCACCCGACGGCACGTTTGCCGCCTACGCGGCCGTCCCTTACGATGACGTCAACCGGCGCGGCATCTTCGAGCCGGTGTGCACGCATCCCAATCACCAGCGCAAAGGGCTGGCGCAGGCTCTGATGCAGGAAGGCTTGCTGCGGCTGCGGGCGCGCGGTGCGGTCGACGTCACCGTCGACACGGGTGACATGACACCGGCCAACCGGCTGTACGACAGCCTGGGCTTCACCGAGGCGTATCGCGGATATGCCTGGGAGAAGACGTGGTGAGAGGAGTCGCCCCGTGTTAGCGGCCGCCTGGTGGGGCGGTCTGGCATCCGCTTCGCTGCTTGTCGGTTATGCGCTGTCCATGCGTGGCCTCTCCAACCGCACCATCGGCATGGTGATGGGCATCGGCGCCGGTGCCCTGCTCAGCGCCATCGCTTACGAGCTGATTCCTGAGTCGATGGTGGCCGGCTGGGGCACGGTCCTCGCCCTGGCACTGGGTGCGCTGGCGTTTTTCGCCGGCGACTGGCTGATCGATCACCGCGGTGGCGCCGCGCGCAAGGCGATTGCCAGCCAGGAACCGGCCGGATCGGGTGCCGCCATTTTCATTGGCACGCTGCTCGACAACGTGCCCGAGTCGATCATCCTGGGCATGAGCCTGGCCCTGGGTGGTGCGATCAACGTTGCGTTTCTGGCTGCGGTGTTCGTCTCGAACCTGCCCGAAGGTGTGGCGGGATCGATCAACCTGGCGGCGGCGGGATACTCGCGACGCAGCGTCCTCTGGATGTGGATCCTGCTCGTGCTCGTCTCCGCCGCGTCGGCCGGGCTCGGTTATGTTGCGGCCCATGCGCTGCCCGGTATCGACGGGCGCTACGCCCAGGCCTTTGCCGCGGGGGCCATGCTCACCATGCTGTCGGACGCGATGATGCCGGAAGCGTTCGAGCACGGTGGCAAGCTGGTAGGCCTGTTCACCGTCTTTGGGTTCCTGGCGGCCGCGCTGCTGTCGTTCATGGCGTAGGTACGCCGGGCCGCCCAGGGCCGTCACGATCAGGGGAGATCTGATCGATGCCAACGACAAGCCATACAAATCCGCAATCGTATTGCGGATTTGTATGGCTTGTGATATAATCTTGACAGGTCACGATTCTTCCCCAGGAGCGTTAGCATGATTGAAAGAACCATGACACCCAGAATAATCGCACTCGCGGACAAATTTCAGGTGATCACCCTGACCGGTCCGCGACAGGCCGGCAAGACCACCCTGGTCAAGGCCGCTTTTCCCGCGCTGCCCTATGTCTCTTTGGAAGAGCCAGACATCCGCCAGTTTGCGCTGACAGATCCGCGCGGATTCCTGTCGAATTATCCCGCGGGCGCCGTACTCGATGAGGTCCAAAATACCCCCAACCTGTTTTCGTACATCCAACGCATAGTGGATGAGAACCGGCAGGTTTTGTTCATCCTGACGGGCTCATCGAACTTTCTGTTGATGGAAAAAATCAGCCAGACACTGGCCGGCCGTACCGCAGTTTTGCACTTGCTGCCATTTTCTCTGGCCGAACTGGCACCTGGTGCAGAACAGTATGAAGCTGTGATCTTCAAGGGTCTATATCCCCGCATTTACGACCGGGGCATCGCGCCCACCGATTTTTATCCGTCTTACATACAGACCTACATTGAAAAGGATGTACGCCTGCTGAAAAACATAGGCGACAGCAATGCTTTCATCCAGTTCACCCAGTTGTGTGCAGGACGCACAGGGCAATTGCTCAACTACACCAGTCTGGCCAATGATGCCGGCGTCAGCCCCAACACGGCTAAAGCCTGGCTCTCCATTTTGGAGAGTTCCTACATTCTTTTTCGTTTACAGCCCTTTCATCGCAACTTCAACAAACGGCTGGTGAAGTCGCCCAAACTCTATTTCTACGATACCGGTGTCGCTTGCTCCTTGCTCGGAATCCGCGATGAGAATCAAGTCAGACTACATTTCATGAAAGGTGCACTCTTCGAGAACCTGATCATCACCGAGTTCATCAAACGCAGGTTTCATCACGGCGAGTATCGCCAGCCTTATTTCTGGCAAGATAGCCAGGGCAAAGAGATCGATTGTTTGCTGATCGAAGGCGAGAGCATGGTGCCGATTGAGATCAAATCTGGCAAGACGATGGTCAGCAGCTACTTCGACAATCTCAAACAGTGGCGCCAGTTGGCAGGAATGCCGGAAAATGAAGGCTATGTTGTTTATGGTGGTGAGCAGACCATGCAGACCAGCACCGGTGCATTGATCAGCTGGCGGCAACTCGACCGCATCCCCGGTTTGTAGAACGTCTCCAGGGCGAAATTAACTCCTGTACGCCACAAAACCGATCGCTGGTCGGGGCACGAATCTTCGTGTACAGTACAGACGGCATCTACACGATGATGCGCCGTGATCGGACGTCAGGCTGCGCTCGTGGTACCCTCCCCTTCGGGCCAGCGTTCTGCTGCGCGCTGTAGTCCCGGGTCGGAACGAAATGTGCCCCAGAACTCGCTCAGGGTAGGAACCAGACTGCTCAAGTCGCTCAGGGTGCGCTCACGCTGCGCAGCGTCGATCAGCCCGCGCGTTTCCAAGAAACGCAGCCAGGCCGGGATCATCTCGAACAGTGCTGCGGCCTTGTGCAGCTGCATGTTGAATAGATGCAGTAGACCACCCAGATAACGATCGAGCGTGGCAAAGTCTGGACAGAGCGGATGCACTGGCGTCGCTGCAAGTGCATTGGCCGCGCGCCGGTCGTTTTCGCCGTCCAGCTCCCCGGCCTGCCGATCCAGGATGTACCGCTCGATCTGGTCGCGCGCCAGCTCGCCTTTGGCATACGACACGCCCTCCTCGCGGTGCAGGGTGCTCAGGAACTCGAGGGTCAGGTCGTACACATTGGTCTGGCCATCGTTTGCCGGAGGTGCCGATTTGCCCTTGCGCCGCCGGTGCGCTGGACGGTGGAAGTCGTCCAACGTCCAACGCCGCCCGGCCTGCCCGGTGATGAGTGCCAGGAATTGGGCCGCGCCGCCTGGCCGTACCTCCGCGACGCCGAAGTCAGCGATCAGCGCCTCCAAATCGGCGGCGTTGGGGGCTGTGGTGTGCTCAAGGTAATCCAACATCGCGAGGGTCATCGCGCGTACGCCAAATTCGCGGATCGCCCACTCGAAGTACCCCTTGCCATCCCGCACCCGCGGCCAAGCGCGGCGCGCGGCCGCGGCGAGCACCGACAGCTGGCCGTGGTACGCCAGTTGATCGTAGACGCAGCTGACGGTGTCGAGCTGTTTGTCGGCCGTGTCGGCCAGCTCATCGGCCAGGGCCGGCAGCACGTCCGGGCGTCCGGCCACGAGGGCATTCGTGATCAGCCAGTCGAGATAGACATGAGCATCCTCTGCGTAGACGTCCGGTACACGCTGGCGCAACAGGGCGAGCAATGGGTCGAAGCGCTCGCGCGCGCCGGCGGCTGCGGTGGTTGCGTAGATGGCGTTGAGCATCTCGAAGGCGTTCTCGTCGTCCATCAGCCCATCGTCCAGCGTCGCCAGAAAGATGGTGATCTGCTCCTCGTAGTTCCCGGCGGCCTCGAACTCCCTCCAGCGTGCCTCGAAGGGGGCGAGATCGTCGCTTGCGTCTGGCTCATCCGAGTAAGCGTCGTTCGCTGCGGCTATTGGCTCAGACTCAGCCCTGAGCGCGTCGTACACCTCGGCCATGGACGGGATGCGCGGCGGTGTGGGTTGTGGGATCGCAGGCGGCGCAGCCTCCGCGGCGAGCGCGGCCTCCTCGTAGGCGGTGCGGCGAGCCGCTTCATCCTTCTTCAGACAACAGTGCTTGTACTTTTTGCCACTGCCGCAAGGGCAGGGATCGTTGCGTCCGGGCATACGTTGCCTCCGTGATCGGTGCACCAGGGTCTGGAGAAACTGGGAATTCCTGACCAAATTGTAGCCCATGAGCCGGAGTCTGGCAAAGGCCCCCCCCGCAGACCGCCGCGCTCAACCTGGAGATGATGCTGGGCGCGGCGTGATCCGCCGGGTCAGTGTGGGGGACTGGAGCCTTCGAGATTGAAGATGGCACGCGGTAAACGCTTCACCATGCCCCCTGATATGTCATGACAAGTCGCGCCAGCAGGTTGTACGAGAGACTGCGTTTTTTGATCTGGTTGACGGTTCCCGAGACGTAGAGGTCGAGCGCCGGGATGTAAAAAAGCACGGCGCCAGAGGCCCCCGAATGCCCGATCATAGGTGGGACTTTCTTGAACAGGGTGTAGTAGCGCGGCAGGGCAAAGCGCATCAGCCCCATCCCATACTGCAGGGGCGGGAAGATCGCGTTCCACTGGCGCTGCATCTCGTCCAGGTACGTGCGCGGGAACAGCCGGCCGGTCATGAAGGCCTCGAGAAAGACGAGGCCATCGCGCGCCGTGGATACCATCCCACCATCGGCTCTGACCGAGGCCATGGCATTGGGTATGGCGACATATTTCTTGTCGTACAGCATTGCGGCCACCGAATCGTAACAATCGAGGGTATCCACGGTGAACGGGTACGTGTCCGCCAGCGCCAACGGGGCCAGGATGCGCTGCTGCAGCGCGTCTTCGTAACTGGTGCCGGTGATTGCCTCGATGACGGCGCCCAGGAGCTGGTAATTGGTGTCCGAGTAGAAAGCCTTGCCCGGCGTCGACGGCGCGAATTTCGGCGTCAGCTCGTCCCGGGTGATACGCAGGACGTCGTCGAAGGTCCAGGCGAAGTCGGCCTGCAAGGCCCTGCCAAACTGGGTCGAGCCGTCGCGCTGGCGCTGCTCGAAGTAGTCAGCGATGCCGGAGGTGTGGCTGAGCAGCTCGCGAATCGTGATGCGGTCGCTGGCGTCGGCACCGCGCAGCACGTGGATGCCGGCCATGACGGAATGATCGAGATACCTCGCCGCGGGCGCATCCAACTCGATCCGACCCTCGGCCCGCAGCTGCATCACCAGCGCGGCGACGTAGAGTTTGGTCGTGCTGGCGATGAAATACTGCTCGACCGATCCGGGGGACGACCATTCCCAGCGCCAGCCGCGCTGGGGAGAGGCGAAGGCAAAGCGCACGCCGTTGGTGTCGGGGCGCGCATCGTACTGCTCCAGCAAGCGCGTGAGCTTGCTTTCCAGGCCTGTCGTTGAATTGTTTGACACGGTCATCTCCTGTCAGGATGCTGGGGGCGCCGGCGGTAGCTCGCCGGCCCTGAGGCGCGCAAGGACGTTTTCGAGCCAGACCAGGTCGGCGCGCGCCGACATCATGCCGTAGTCGAGCGTCAACTGCCAGAAGAAACGCTCGCGCGGCGGCCCCATGGCCGGATCGTCCGTGCCGGCGGCTTGTGGAATCTGATCATAGGCCGCCAGCGCAGCACGTGTGTCGGCAGCCAGGCGCTCGAACAGCGCAAGGATCTGTTCGTCGGTCAGCTGGCCGGCGAAAAACACCTGGATCAGCGCGGCGATGCGCACCTCCTGCGAGGGCAGGGGGCTGAGCAGCCAGGCGCGCAGCGCCTCCTGGCCGGCCGGCGTGATGCGGTATTCCTTGCGGTCGGGGCGGTCGACGCCGCGGAACACCTCCTGCTCCACCAGGCCCCGTTCCGCCAGCCGGGCCAGCGTCCGGTAGATCTGGCTCTGGTCAGCCGGCCAGAAGTGGCGCACGGAACCGTCGAAAACCTTCTTCAGGTCGTAGCCCGAAAACGGGCTGTAGTTCAGAAACCCGAGGATGGCGTAATCGAGAGACATGGCGCGGTTGCCTCATTTCAAAGCTAGATCAATCCTATATAGGATTAGTCCTATAATATCCGCAAGCCAGTCTTTTGTCAAATCCCAGGGGTTGGTTCAGGCGGTGGTTCCAGGGGTTGGTAATTGGGGTGGCCGGATTTGTTTGCCCAGCCCCGCCTGCCGCGCGACTGCCATGGCCTGGGCCCGGTCAGCGACCTCCAGCTTGGCGAAGATGTTCGACACGTGGTTGCGCACGGTCTTGAGGCTGACCACCAGATCGTCGGCGATCTCCTGGTTGGTGCGGCCCCCGGCAATCATGCCCAGGATCTCGCGCTCACGGTCGCTTAGCTCAGGGAACGGGGGCTGGGTTGTGGTGGGCTGGCGCAGGACTGCGAAGTACTGCATCAGCCGCTGGGCGATGGCCGGCCCGAAGATCGCTTCGCCGTTGTAAAGAGCGCGAATCGCCCGCAGCACTTCACCCTTGTCGGCCCCTTTCAAGATATACCCGCGGGCACCGGCCTGCAGCGCGGCAAACACCGAGTCGTCATCCTCGAACATGGTCAGCACCAGCACACGGATGTGCGGCGAGGCTGCGACGATTGCGCGTGTCGCGTCGATGCCGTTGCCTTCGGGCATCTGCAAATCCATCAGGACCACATCCGGCTGCAGCGCGACCGCGGCTTTGACCGCCTCGGCGCCGGTAGCGGCTTCGCCAACAATAGCCAGGTCGGTCTCCCGGCGCAGCATCGCACGCATGCCCGCGCGAAATGGGGTGGAGTCGTCAGCAACCAGGATGGAGATCTTGTCCATCGTATTCACTCTCCTCGTACTATGATGAGATGTGCCGCGGCAGCTGGACGTGCACGCAGGTTCCCTGGCCAGGACCCGAGGTAAGCGTGCATGTGCCGCCCAGCTCGGTAGCCCGCTCGCGCATCGACACCAATCCAACGCCAGATACGATGGGGACGGGCAAACCGCGGCCGTCGTCGACGATCTCGAGCTCGACGCGATCTCCACCCAGCGCCAGGCGCACCAGGCAGGTATGGGCATTGGCGTGGCGCACGACGTTCGTCAAGGCCTCACCGGCGATACGATACAGGGCCACCTCGACCGCCGCCGGCAGCGCCGGCACGCTGTCCGGTGCATCCACGGTGATGGCCAGGCCTCGGCTTTCGTGGTGCGATGCCTGCATGCGCAGGCTGGTGACCAGCCCCAGGTCATCGAGCGCCGGCGGGCGCAGGTCATAGACCAGGCGGCGGATGTCGGCTACGGCGGCCTGGATGTCCCCCTTCAGGTCGACCAGCATGGTTGCGGCTGCGGGCACATCATAAGCCAGCTCATCGTGCGCGGCGTCCGTCTTGAGAGTCAGACTGGCCAGGGCCGGGCCCAGCCCATCGTGCAGGTCGCGGCGCAAGCGACGGCGTTCTTCCTCGCGGGCGACCACCAGGCGCTCGCGCGCGTGCTGCAGGTCCGCTGCCAGATGCTGCGCCTGCCGCGTCTGCTGCAGTGCCGCAACCGCCACGCCAACCTGCGCCGCCAGGTCGTTCAGCAGCCGTCGTTCGTTGGCCGAAAAGCGCTCGCCGGTGGCGCGCGGCGCTACCTGCAAGAGCCCTACCGATCGCTGCTGGTACAGCAGGGGAAAATCCACCAGGGGATAGGCAGGCCGTGTCCCCCATGTGGCTGCCGGTTCCATGCGGGCCTCTTCGCCGGCCGCGCCGGCGATCGCCAGGCTGAGCGTAACGTAGGGCAGCTTTAGGGTCTGCCCCATGGTCTGTACAATGTTGGGCGCCACTGCGTCGGGTGCCAGCGTCCCGCCCAGCTGCTGTCCAAGGTGCGACAACACCGCATAGGGATCGTCGCGTTTGCCGTACATGAGCCGGTTCACCCCGCGCTGCAGGCGCTCCCGTAACGGTTGGAACAGAACCGCCACGACACCCGTGCCCAGGAAGAGCGCCAGTTGGTTGTTGCCGGTGGGCAACCGTGCGCTCAGAGTACTCACTAAGACAACGTAGATTCCGATGGTGATTGCGGTTAACATGCCGTACACCAGGGTCCGATTCAGGACCAGGTCGATGTCGAACAGGCGATAGCGCAGAATGGCTGCGGCAAACGAGGCAGGCACCACCAGCGCCACGACCCAGGTCAGCTCCTGGCGGAGGGTCATGGCCTGGACCGAGTCGGTTGGGAGCCATCCCGCGGCTTCCAGCGCGATAGGAACCACGGACAGAAGCGCGCCGAAGGTCAAAGCCAGGGCCGCGCCCAGCGCCACCCACCTGGCCGGCTGGCGATCGGCTGGGGGCTGGGTCGCGATGTTCGTGATGAACAGCACGGCGGCCAGGATGCAGAGCGATAATTGCAGCCGAAAGTAAAGGCCCATCATCGCCGCCAGCCTGGACAGCCAATCATGGCTTGGGTGGGTCAGCGCCAGGCCGCTGGCCACCAAGACGATGGCAAGGATCACGCCCAGGGCCGGTGTAAGCCAAGGCCAGCGCTGCACCAGGCGGTGCCGGCCGGGAAAGACCAGGGCCAAAAAGACCGTTGCCAGGAAAGCCGCCTGCACGGTTCCGAGGGTCAGGGCCATGTAGGCGGCCGGGACAGGCCCGGTCAGGTATTCGCCCAGCGTCCACTGAAAGCTGCGCACCACACCGAAGCTGACCAACAGCGCACCGATCAAAAACATCCAGCGCGCCGCCGGCTCGGCCGGGCGACGAAAGAGGACGTAGCCGCCGAGCAGGCAGAATACCATGCCGAACAGCAGGATGCCCCACGGCTTGTGCGGCCAGACCAGCGAGCCCGGCCGCAGGACGACGGCGACTTCCAGGGGCTGGCCGTCGCGCACGAGTCGGTAGGTCAGGGTCTCGCCAACCCGCCAGGACCACGGCGCCGGCTCAGGCCGTCCCAGGGCGGCCGGCGAACCGGCGGTCATCGGATAGCCGTTGACCGCCACGATCTGATCGCCGACGCGTAGGGCCGAATCGGGCAGCGCCGCCACCACCGTCACCTCGCCGAAGCGCGGGGTTCCCAGCGAAATCCAGGCACCATCCCACGCCACGCCTGGCCGCTGCAGCAGGAGGCCCGCGGTCAGCAGCCAGACCGAGATGGCGACGATCCAACTGATCCTTACCCACAGTCGTATTCCCGGTGACGGCGATTCGCTCATAGGACTGCAATTATCATTCGCCGTGCCGTTTTCGCAAATCATGGTCTCAAACCTTCGAGGTCTTCGAAGACCTCGAAGGTCTGAGACGAGCGTAACCATTGACTCTCAAAAGACGATGATCATAAAGTCGCCGTCCGTTGTCTCGTCAGCCTGGGTATTCTCGAAGATCCGCACATTGATGACATTGTCCGAATCCGGGAAATCATAGTTTGCGCCCACGTTGCAGTCGCCGAAGAAGAAGCATGCCCGCCTGGCGGGTGTGATGGATACGAAACGATCCCTCACATAAAAACCGACGTCAATCCCGTAGCCGCCAGCCGTCCAGTGATTGACCGAGAAGCCGCACCCGTTGTTCGATGCGCCAGTCAGGCCATTATAACAGCTGAATATCGTACCATCGGCCCCAACCGCAGCCATTGCCTTCACCCACCCGCCCTTATCCGCGGCCTGCACTGCGTTGCCATCCGCGCGCATTGCTGGTCCTGTGGTGCTCTGGCCCCAGACGCCGATGCCGCTGGTGCTCAGCCCGTACACACCGGTGTTGATGTTGCTCTGGCCCCACACGCCGACGCCCCCTGCGGCATTGGCCTCGCCGCGCACGCCGATCCCGCTGGCGGCGGCGTTGACCCCGCGCACGCCCGGCTGGTTGGAGGCTGCAGTCTGGCCGTAGACGCCGTTGCTGTTGGTGCTGGAACCGTAGAGCCCGCTGCCGCTGGTGCTGACCCCGTAGACGCCCGCGCTGACGTCGCTCACACCCTTGATGCCGTTGCCGGTTTCACTGCTGCCGCTCACCCCCGGGCCGTTGGTGCTGGAACCGTAGACTCCTACCCCGTTCACGCTCGTCGTCAGGTTGATGCCGGCCACGGCGGCGAAGTTGGCGCTGTTGGTCGAGGCGAGCACCCCGTGGTAGCTTTGACTGGTGGCCAAAACGCCGGCGCCGCTGGTGCTCACGGCGTAGACGGCATCGCCGCTGGTGCTTTGGCCCCAGACGCCCGACCCGCTGCTGCTCAAGCCGTACACCCCAGTGTTGGCATTGCTCTGGCCCCACACACCAACGCCGCCCGTGGCGTTGGCCTCACCGCGCACGCCGATCCCGCTGGCCGCGCTGTTCGTTCCTCTTACCCCGGCCTGGCTGGCCGCAGCGGCCTCGCCATGTACCGCGTCTGCGCCCATGCTCGTCGCATAGAGAGCGAGACCGCCGTCGCCGGCCACGTGCACCTTGCCATCAGCCGGACTGGTCGTGCCGACACCCACCCGGCCCGCGCCGGGCTGAATGATCAAATCCTGGCCGTCGGTGGTGCCGACGAAGTTCGTCGCCGGGTTGGTGCCAGCGTTGCCGGTCAGCGCCCAGCCGTCGCCGCCAGTCCAGGTGCCCGCCTGGTTCCAGTGACCGGCGGTCAGTTGAATGTCGACGATATCCACATTGCCATCATGATCGACGTCGCAGGCCGGGTCATAAGTGGCGCTGGGACTGCACGGGCCGATGAGCGAGGCGGCGTTGGTCGCCACGGTGGAAGCGTGGGAGATTATGGCCAAGGTGAGAATGAGGAGGAATGTGTGTTTCACGTCTGCCTTCCTTATTGTGGATTGACAAGTACCCACACGCGACCATCTTGTGGCTCGCTCAGGGCAATACCCAGCACCGGGGCGTCCTCCGCTACAGGCACACCACCGACTTCGATCTTGCGCACCCTGCGGGCGTTGCCATCCTCGCCGACGGCCAGTTTCTCGCCCGCGGCGACAGAACCGGCGACCTTGACCCGCATCGGCCCGTTGTAGACGATAGACACGTACTCTCCGGGTTGGGCCGCGCCCTCGCGCGGCACGAGGCGCTTGCCGGTTTCGTCGGGCTGGTGTTCTGAAGCGGCGACCAGCTCAGCCCGTCCAGCGACCACGCCGACAACTGCCTGGCCTGGCTCGGCTTGCGTGACCTGCCAAAGGACCGGCCCCGTGTCGAAGTCGGTAGGCGTCGTGGACTGAATGCTTACCACGTCCCCAGGTTGAAGCGGATGCTCTCCCGCGTTGACGGCAAAGTTGGCCAGCAGGCAGCCGGTACACCCGCCGCTGACGTATACATTGCCGGCGAAGTAGCCGGCCCAGTTGTTCGTCGACACGGCTCTGACCGCTATCCCGTTGGTGCTTTGGCCCCACACACCGTTGCCGTCCGTGCTCAGACCATACACGCCGGTGTTGGTTCTACTCTCGCCCCAAACGCCAATGCTACCAGTAGCGTTGGCCTCGCCGTGCACGCCGATCCCGCTCGACTCAGGGTTGAAGCCTCTCACGCCAGGCTGGTTGGATGCCACAGTTAGGCCGAGTACACCGCTGCCGTAGGTGCTGAAACCGCGGACGCCGCTGGCGTTCGTGCTGGTTCCGTACACGCCGTAACTGTACGTGCTCGTAGCCTTGACGCCGTAACCACTGTCGCTCGTCCCTTTGACGCCCGGACCATTCGTGCTCGATCCTGATACGCCCGAGCCGTCAAGACCCGTTGACAGATTGACCCCGTGTACCCCGGCCAGGCTGGCGCTGTTCGTTGAACCGCTGACACCGAAGTAGCTCGTGCTGGTAGCCAGGACGCCTGCGCCGTTGGCGCTCACGGCGTAGATGGCATCGCCGCTCGTGCTTTGACCCCAGACGCCGCTGCCGCTGGTGCTGAGACCGTAGACGCCGGTGTTGGCATTGCTCTGCCCCCACACACCGACGCCGCCGGTGGCGTTGGCCTCGCCGCGCACGCCGATCCCGCTGGCCGCGCTGTTCGTGCCTCGCACCCCGGCCTCGACCGCAGCTTGGGTCTCACCCAACACGCCGGTGCTGTTGGTGCTCACGCCGTTGACACCTGTCCCGTGGATGCTCGATCCATAGACGCCGGTGGCGCCGCCGCTGGAACCAGCCAGGCCGTAGTCGGGCACGGCGATCAAGGCACTGGACCCGGTCGTGCTGTCGGTCACGCTGATGCCGGGCCGCAGGCCGTTGGCGTACGGCACGCCCAGGAGCGCCGTGCGCGGGCTGAGCACGGTAACGCCCGGATCGCCGGGACACTGTAAGGCGATCTCCAGCCAGCGCGCGTCGCCAGTAAACTGGTCGCCGAAGTCGAGCGTGGCCGTAAACAGGCCATCGACGACATTCAGCGTCGGCGCCAGGGTGGCGCCCATCTGGGTGCCGGCGGCGGCATCGTCCCACAGACTGAATTGGAAATCGCAGCTCGCGTTGACCGGCGTGCCAGCGCTGTTGAGCTGTCCCTGGTAGGTGAACGCAGTGCCGGCAGGTCCCTGCGGCTGCGCTTCGAGCAATGCGGCGCGGCTGGCTGGCACGGCCGTTGTCGTGAGCATGAGCAGAAGGACAAGTGCGAAAAGTCCGAAGCGACGAATACAAAACATAACCACCTCCACTCGGTTAAAGTCAGGCAACTATCAACACACACCACCAAACGCCGCGGCGACGAGCATCACGTCCTGCACGTCCACGTCGCCGTCGTTGTTTTGATCGTAGGGGAAGGCCGGGGTCGCTGTGCCCCACGCCGATGCATCCGCCTGGACGTCGAGCACCGTCACCTGGCCATCGCCGTCGATGTCCTCGGGGAGCAAACAGGACGGGCCGCTGCCCCAGAAGCCGCCGGTGAGCGTGTACGATCCGCCGCTCAGCGCGCCCGCATCGGGCTGGCCGGCGGTGCCGGAGAGCGTGTAACCTCCGCCGCTGACGCTGCCGCCCGCACCGATGTTGCTCCAGGTCAGGTCATAGGGTCCTCCGCTCTGGCCCAGGGCGGCGGATGGCAGCGCCAGCGCAAGCAGGCACAGCAGTAATAGCAGTATCTTATTCATAGAGCGCTCACAATCGAAACCGGTTGTCTCATGACGTGCTCCTCTCAAGAGATAGCCCACGCGAACAGAATCTACAATAGCACGCGCGCTTTCCCAAAGTCCAGGGATACATTCCCAACGCGGCAGGAAATTGGCGGGAACATATGGGAACACAGGCCACGCAGCACACTCATGAGACTCCGGTGTACACCCAGGAGCAAAAAACGTCTGCCCGTTGCCAGCCTCGTTGGCCTGCTCCTGCTCGCAGCCTGTGCGCAACCGCCAGCCGCACCAGGCCTGACGCCACACCACCGCCCACCCGGTCGGCCATCGCCCGCCCGGCGCAGTCGGCCGCTCCACTCAATCCGCTCCCAGCGCGGCCGTCAACGAATGAGTGCAACGAATCAACGAATCGCACATCCGCCGCCCCAAATCCGATGACGGCCGCGCTGACAGTAATCCGTTCCAATCCGTTCCCAATCATCCGTTCAATCCGTTCCAATCCGTTCCCAATCATCCGTTCAATCCGTTCCCCGAATCCGTTGACAGTCATCCGTTCAATCCGTTCCAATCCGTTCCACTGCTTGACCCGCCATGGGCGATGGCGTATAATGGAAGCGCGTCAAGACCGGCAACCACTTGCAGAATGGAAACGAAACTGGTATATGCCGCCGCCAATTACCCCTACCTCGATCGGCCAGGCCTTTGCTCTTCTGCTGATTGGCATCGGCCTGGCCGGCTCGGTGCTGCCGATCGTCCCGGGCGCATTCCTGATCTGGTTCGGCGCCCTGTTGTGGGCGCTGCTCGACGATTTTGCCACGGTTGGCTGGCCCACGCTGATCGTGATGGGACTGCTGGCCATCCTGAGTTATGCCAGCAACACCGGCCTGACAGTGCTGCTCAGCCGGCGGGTGGGTGCCAGTTGGAAGGCGATCGCCGCTAGTATCGGCGTTGGCATCCTGGGGGGCATTCTGCTGAGCGAGCTGCCGGTGATCGGCACCCTCATCGGTACGATCATTGGCGCCTGCGTTGGCATGATTCTCTTCGAGTATTATGACAAGCGCAATCTGCGCCAGGCGATTCGTGCCAGCACCGGGTACATCGTGGGTTACCTGATGAGCAGTGCGGTACAGTTGTTTTTTGCACTGCTCATGGTGGCCCTGTTTGCCTGGCAAGCCTTTTTTGCCGGCTGAGAAGAGTCGAAAAACCGATGGAACCAACACCCATTGACTGGCAGGCTGTCCTGACCGCAGCCGGTGTGATTTTCGGCATCGCCCTGGTGATTGCCATCGCGCTCCTGGCCTGGGTGATTATTGCCGTGCGTCGCATCGACCTGCCACCGGATGCCGACTGGATCACGGCCCTGCGCGCAACTCCGTTTATCGTGGTGGTCGTACTCGATCTGCTGGATTTGTCACTCGATTTCCTGGCGGCACCCATTGGCTGGCTGCTGCTCACCCGGCTTGGCCTGGGACCTCTACGGCCCATCACGGTCGTCGAGGCTCTGATTCCGTTCACGCGCATGATTCCACTCATGACGTCGGCCTGGATCGTGGTGCGCGTGATGGGATGGCGCGGTTCCGCTGCTCAGCGCCTATCCGAATAACCCGATAATCAAGCAGCCGAATCATCGGCAGAGGTCTACTCATTACACTTCCCAGTACGACAGGCCGGGCACGGTACACCCTGATTCTCATCGGCAGCACCAGCGCGCTGTTGTATCTCGTGCTGGTTCTGCTGGCGCCGCTGCCGCAGTGGGGCAGCCTGGGCACTCCCACCGACCTGGGCGGCATTACCAGGCCAGAACCGTGGAAAGCCGTGGTGTGGGTCAGTACGTTGGTGGTTCTGTTTGGCCTGTACGGCGCTGCGTTCTACCGCGTGGGAAAGGTGCCGCTGCCGCCTGGCTGGGTCGTCGGGTTTGGCCTGGTGTTTGGCCTGATCCTTATCTGGCTGTATCCGGTCACGGCAACCGACCTGTTTCAGTACGTCATGCGCGCCCGCGTGGGGGCGGTTCATGGGGCAAATCCCCTGGCCGTGCCGCCCAGCACATTCCCCAACGATCCGCTGCTTCCGTTCACTGGGGTATGGCGCGATTCGGTATCGCCCTACGGACCCGCCTGGGAAGTGCTGGCCGGATCGGTGGCGCGTCTCGGTTTTACGGGGGCCGTTTCGGGTGCCCTGGCCTACAAGGGGGTTGCTTTCCTGGCGTATGCGGTCTGCATCGTGCTGCTGGCGGTGGCGCAACGGTCACCAGCGCAGCCGTACGGTAACGGGCGGGCCCTGCTCTTTTTTGCCTGGAACCCGCTGGTTCTGATCCAGGGTATTGGCAACGGGCACAACGACCTGGTGATGCTGGCGTGGCTGCTGCTGGGTCTGGTCGTAGGGCTGCCAGCCGTACACCGGGTTCGCCCGGCGGCCGGTAGGCGCAGCGGCGCCTGGGCCCTGGCTGCGGCTGCACTCGCACTGTCGGTTCTCACCAAAGCCGCCGCGGTGCTGCTGGTCCCGCTCTGGTGGGTGGCCACCTTACGCGACCAACCGACCCGAACCCGGCGCGTGGGGGTAACCGTGGGGGCGGCGGCGATCGCCGTGGCCATGACGCTCCTCGTTTTTGTGCCGTTTTGGCCACCCTGGCAAAACATCGGCGGCCTGCAGGCCGAGCTGGCCAACAACTATCTGTTTACGATCACCGGCACTCTGCGCATCGGCCTGGAGACGGTGCTGCACGAAAACGTCCTGTGGCCCAGCCTGCGCCTGACCGGCCAGATTCTGTTCGGTGTCCTTTTCATCTGGTTGCTGCGCCAGGTATGGCGCGGCCGGCTGGACGTGGCCTCGGCCGGCTTTCTGGCCTTCTTCGCCTACCTGGTGACCGGGGGCAACTTCCGCCTGTGGTATCCGATGTGGCTGGTGCCCCTGGCGGCCCTCAGCCCGGCGCCGGCGGCCCATCACCGCACAGTTCTGTTTTGCCTGGTCACCGAACTGTCGGTGGTCATCCTGTATTTTGCGTGGCAATGGTTGGTACCCGGCACCAACCTCCTGGCGCTTCATCTTGTGTTGATTCCGTGGCAGTTTGGTGTACCGCTGCTGCTGCCGCTCGTATGGCGCAGCCATGCGCCGCGTGCCCGAGCTTGATTTTGGAGGGGAGGATTGTTGGTATGGGGTTTTGGGACTCGTTGAAAAAGTCGTTGATGGGTGAGGGAAAGACGGCACAGCAGGGGGGTTACGTCGTCTACGTGCGCTGCCAGCGCTGCGGTGAGGTAATCCGTACGCGCATCAATCTCAACAACGATTTGAGCGAGGACGACGAAGGCCACTACGTCATCCACAAGACGCTGGTGGGCGGCACGCGGCGCTGTTACGCTCGCCTGGACATGAGCCTGGTGTTCGATGTCAAACGCCAGCTGCTGTCGCGCGAGGTCAGCGGGGGCAAGTTCGTGAGCGAAGCCGAGTTCGAAGCAGCGCAGCAGGAAGACGCGGCCCAGCCGCCAGATTCGCCTGAAGAACACGAAGGAAAGGAAGTTACTCCATGATCGTCGGTCTCGTCGGCCTGGGCAACCTGGGCAGCGCCATCGCCAACCTGGCGGCCAACAACGGTCATCCGGTCATCGGGTGGGAGTACAACAGCGAGGTGGTTGACGAAATCAACCAGGCGCACACGAATGCGGCCTATCTGCCCGGCATCGACCTCTCGCCTGACATCGAAGCGACCACTGATTTGTCTCGTGTCTGGCAAGAGACGTCCCTGGTGTTCATTGCCCTGCCATCGGTCTTCATCGAGCGCACCCTGGCTCCCGGACGCTCGCTGGTGCCGACCTCCACCATTATCGTCAATATGGCCAAGGGGATCCAGGCCGATACGGGCCAGACCTCCTTCCAGGTGATGCGCCAACTCTTCCCGCACAACCGGCTGGTGATGCTGTCTGGACCGTCGATTGCGACCGAGTTTGCGCGCGGCCTGCCGACGGTCGTGGTGATTGCCAGTGACCACATGTCCAACCTGGTACCAGTGGCCAGTGTGTTGGACAATCGTAGTTTTCGTACACGATTTTCCGCAGATACGATCGGCGTCGAGTTGGGTGGCATTCTGAAGAACATCTATGCCATTGGCCTGGGGCTGTTCGACGGTGCCGACATTCGCAGCGTGAATTTTCGAGCGGCCTATTTGACCCTGGCCCTGGAGGAGATCACGCGCCTGGGTGTGGCGATGGGGGCCATGGCCGAAACCTTTTCCTACCTGGCGGGCCTGGGCGACTTGATGGCCACCTCGTTGAGTACCCACAGCCACAACCGCCATCTCGGCGAACAACTGGCCAAGGGCCGTACGTTGGCGGAGATCAAAACCGAGATGCAGGTGCTGCCCGAGGGTTATAACACGTTAAAAGTGACCCTGTTCATCGCCGAGAAGATGCACGTCTCGCTTCCCCTCGCCAAAGGGTTATGGGACGTCATCAATGGGCGCTATCTGGCGCAGCAGTTCATCGATGCGTTCATCAGGGATTTTGTGGATTGAGCTGCTGTTCCCAGCGCGGCTCGCGTACCCACCAGCGCATCAAGGGAAACGCCAAAAAACTGGCCAGGGCGCTGAGGGCAAACAGCCAGCCGTAACCGATGCTGGCGAGAAGGGCACCGAGCAGTGGTGCCACGGCGCTGACCACGCCAACCCCGGTGTTGGCCAGGCCGATGTACGTCGGGCGACGTTCTGGCGCGCTGAATTCCATGACGACCAGGATGCCGGAAACGATCGTAGCACTGCTGCCAACGCCGATCAGGGCGAAGGCCGCATAGTACCAGGCTGGTGACGGTGCCAGCAGCGCAACGACAAAGGCCGCACCATAGGCCAGGCAGCCGATCTCCAGGGATAATTTGTGCCCCCGCCGATCGGCCATGAAGCCGAAGCCGAGATTACCGGCGGTTTGACCCACGAGAATGGCCACCGTGAACAGACCGGCGGTGCTGTCGGGAATTTGCCAGCGCTGGACGGCCGATACGGTGAGAAAGCCGGCGCCCATGGCCCCCAGCGCCATCAACAGGCGCGACAGCATGAAGCGGCGAAAATTATGGTCCTCGTGCAGCAGGGGCAGCAGGCTGTCCAGGTATTCGCGCGTACTGCGTTTGGGCACGTTGACCGGCTGCACCGGTTCGCGCGTCAGCGCCAGAAAGAACCAGCTGATCGTCACACCCACCGCCGCGATCGAAAAAGCCAGCACAAAATTGAGCGAAAACGGGTAGGTCTGCAGCAGCCAGGCGCTGAACAAGGCGCCAACCGCGGCGGTGGCGCTGCCCACGAACATCGTAGTGCCAAAAAACCGTCCGCGCCGGTCCACCGGAAAGCAGCGGGCGATGAGATCCTGCCAGGAAATAGCCACCACCCCGGCACCCAACGAGTGCCAGGCGTAACTACCCAGCAAGATCACCAGCGACAACGTCGGTGCCGGAATCGCAATCAACGCCGCCAGCACCATGAACCACATTGGCACGCGCTCGGTGAAAAAGCCGAGATTGACCACTACCGGCTTCTTGCGGGCCAGGCGCTCCATGGGGTTGGCCGTCAGCAGTTGGGGCAGGAACCAGGCGCTCTGGGCGATCACGGCCAGGAGACCAATCGCCAGCGGGCTGGGGGTGATCTTGCTGATAAACAGCGGCAGGATCGTCGCCGAGGAGGCAAAACTGATGCTCAGCCAGAAGAAGCCGCCGTCCAACAGGTTGACGACGAAGTTCCAGCGGTAGTTGCGCTCGACTTCGGCCGCAATCTCACTGTCGCTGCGCACCAGTACCGGCACGTCCATTTGGAGAAGCCAGCGAAACCACTGCATCAGGCGAGTTGTGAAAAAGGTCATGGATTGCCTTCGAGCCTGGCGCTCAAGCCTGGCGCTCAAGCGCCAGGCTTGAGCGGACTTCAGCTGTTAGCCTGGCGCTTGAGCGCCAGGCGTGCGCTTGAGCGCCAGGCTCATAGCTAAAGTCGGCTAAAAGCCGACTGAGTTCATCCAGTCCGCTTGAGCGGACTTCAGCTGTTAGCCTGGCGCTTGAACGCCAGGCTCATAGCTAAAGCGCCAGGCTCATAGCTAAAGTCGGCTAAAAGCCGACTGAGTTCATCGAGTCCGCTTGAGCGGACTTCAGCTGTTAGCCTGGCGCTTGAGCGCCAGGCGTGCGCTTGAGCGCCAGGCTCATAGCTAAAGTCGGCTAAAAGCCGACTGAGTTCATCCAGTCCGCTTGAGCGGACTTCAGCTGTTAGCCTGGCGCTTGAACGCCAGGCTCATAGCTAAAGCGCCAGGCTCATAGCTAAAGTCGGCTAAAAGCCGACTGAGTTCATCGAGTCCGCTTGAGCGGACTTCAGCTGTTAGCCTGGCGCTTGAGCGCCAGGCTTGAACGCCAGGCGTGCTCACGCACCCGGCGCATCATACTCAGCATGCACGGTAATCGTAATTCCCCCACGCACGTTGAACACCCCCGTAACCGCACACCAGCGCGGCTGCATGGCGGTCACCAGGTCATCCAGGATACGGTTGGTGACGTCCTCGTGAAAGGCGCCTTCGTCGCGGTACGACCAGAGGTAGAGCTTGAGCGATTTCGATTCGACGATGCGCTGATCGGGGATGTAGTCAATGGTAATCGTGGCGAAATCGGGCTGGCCGGTGATCGGGCATAGGCAGGTGAACTCGGGACACACCAGCGTTACCGTGTAGTTGCGCTGGGGGTGTTGGTTGGGCACTGTCTCCAGGCGACGCACGACACCCTTCACCTCGTGTCCCAACAGGGTCAGATCGGCATAGAGGTTTTCGGGCGTCGTCGATGGCGCGGCGTTCGTATTCATTCGGTCTTGCTCCGTACGCTCAGGAATTCAGCCTGAACGGATTAAAATGGGTGTCGGTATCGTAGTAGTCTTTGTGTTCGGCCCGTTTCAAGGCACCGACCACACCGTAGGTCAGCGGGGTGGCGATGATTCCGTATCTGACGGCCATGATGTTGGCGGTAATCAAGGTGGTGACGAAAACCGCTGTCACCAGGTTGAGGTAACGATAGCCGCGTTCTTGCATGGGCACAGATTATACCTGCGTGATTCGAAAAAATCCAAAATCCAAAATCTAAAATCCAAACCCGCCTCACTGCCCCAGAAAATACGGCAGCGCTTCGATCAACAATGGCGGGTAAGATTTGAGCACCACGGCGAACAGATCACGCATCGTGAACTGCGACGTATCGAGGCGTGCCGCCTGGGTCACCATGCGTGTGATCGCTTCGGGTGGCATCTTGCGCAGGGCACGCCGGATGCGCAGCAGCCGGCGGTAGAGCCGGCCAAATTCGGCTTCCCAACGTTCCTCGTAACGATGCAGGAACTGCGCCGAAACATCGCCGGCACGGAGGGCGGCCACCGCCACCTCACCGGCAAAGAGGCCGCCATGCATACCGTTGGTGATGCCACCACCCGTCAGGGGATCGGCCTGGTGCGCCGCGTCACCCACCGCCATGTAGCCGTCGGTGACCATCGGGGACAGCGTATTGGTCACGTGGATACCGCCCACGATCTGGGCCAGGGGCGAAGCGTTGGGAAAATGGGCGGCCACGAAGGTGTCCAACAGACTGAGCGCCGACGCATGCGCATCGGCCGCCACCACCAGCCCGACGTTGGCTTTGTCTTCACCCTTGGGAAAGACCCAGGCATAACCGCCAGGCGCCAGGACATCACCCAGGTGATACTGGCAAATGCGTGGGGTGATCTCGACACCGCTAAGTAAATACTGCACGGCGCTGAAGTAGTCGCCCAGGCGAGGATTACCCGACAATCCTGCCCACCGTGTGCTCTGCGCTTCGGTCCCATCGGCACCAATCACCAGGCGCGCCCGCCATTCAACCGGTTCGCCTTGTACGACAGCCGACACACCGGCGATGCCCTGCTCGTCACGCAGCAGCCCGGTGACGCGCGCCTTGACCCTGACCTCGGCTCCGGCGCGCCGCGCCGCATGCACGAGCTCGCGATCGAAGATTTTACGTTCCAGGATCAGCGTCTCTTCCAGCGGCGGCAGCACCACGCAGTCGCCCTGGGCGTTGGTTACGCTGAAGGTGTCGATTTCGGCGGCGATCCAGCGCGGGTCAAGGGGAAGAAACTGGGCAACAGTGTCGCGGCCCACGGCCTCACCACAGCGAACGGGGGAGCCAATGTCCTGGCGCTTTTCGAGCAGCAGCGTGGCCAGACCAGACTGCGCCGTCGTGCGTGCCGCCATGGCACCGGCGGGCCCGCCGCCAATCACGATGATGTCGTACGCCGATTTCATACGACCGCAGGGCTCGACATGCTGAGAGCTGCGGTGGGACACACGCGCACACAGCGATGACAGCCGGTGCACAGTTCGGTCACGATTTGCAGCGTGGCGTCGTGGAGTGTGATACAATTGGGCGGGCAGACCGGGACGCAGGCGCCACAGTACGAACAGCGATCGTAGTTGACGAGGGCAATTTCGAGGGTTACCGGTTCGACGCTGCGTTTCTGCAGCCACAGCTGCCGGCGCATGGACACCTCCTCTGTTGGTTGGGTTCTGGCGAACCATCGCCTCGACACGACCTGCAATCACGTGTGCAGTATATCACGCCCCCCTGAACTTGGCAACGTCACGCAGGGCAACTCACAGGACTTCTTGACGCAACGCGTCATCCGTGTTACACTCAGCCCTACGGAGGTGGTATGAGTCAGATACCGCAAATCAAGCGTCTGGAGGATACAGCCGCCAAGGCCAATTCCAGGTCGGCGTCCGACGGCGTGCCGGCGCTCGTGGCCCCTCCCCTAGCGCTGCAGCCCGTACTGGCCCAACTGCACGATGAGGGGGTCGCCGTCCGCGTGGCTGCCGCAGCCGATCTGGATCGAATGGCGGCACACGATGTGGACACGGTGCTTCCACTCATTCCACAGCTGCTCGAGGCATTACATACGTGGGATGATCCCGATACGACTGCGGCCCTGCGCCAGGTGCTGGAAAGAATTGCCCAGCGACAGGTGCTGGCCTTCGACGCGACGAGCGATCAGCTGCGGCGTACCCTGTTCGATTCGCACAACGCCAGTGCCCGTGCGTTTGCTGCCCAAACCCTGGCGCGTCTCATGATAACGCAGCGGCGGGTGCGGCCCGAGATCTGGAATGACCTGGTGACCGCCATCGAGCACCAGGTGAGCTCCCATCACGTGGGTGATATGCTGGTCAGCATCCACCTTCTTGTGCGCAGTCCCCTGGCCCGCCAGATGGAAAAGTCGATTCGCGAACTGGTGACACCCTTTCTGGATCATTGGAAACCCGAGGTACGAATCGAGGCGCACGAGATTCTGCAGGACCTGGACCATTTGCCGGCTTTTCCCGAGTACCTGCGACACTTGAAAGAACACGTATTCTCTGGGTCCCTCGATGAACTATCCGATAATGAGTCCACAGCACCGACTTCCGAACAGAAGTATGTGCCCATTCGCCAGATCATTCAGCAGCCGTTGAGTGAGCAGCTCAAACTTTTCCGCCGTCTCCTTCCACCATCGATCCTGACCTATTACGCGATCGACGAGGAGACGCTGCGCACGGCCCATGGCGACCTGGCGCTCCACGTTTCAGCAGATATCGATGCGGGCCTGGTCGAGCTCTCGCTGTGGCGCAACAAAACCGACATCGACCCGGCGATGCTGCTCAATTTCGGTGAAACCGCCAACGGACAAATCAACGTCTACCTGGTGGTCGTCAACAACCTGTATGCCGATCGCTACAACATCGACTACGACGACGAAGGTCGTCCGACGCTGTTGGGCCTGGTGCGGCGCAACCTGGGCGAAGAAGCACGCGCACTGCACGCCGGCTTGTCGCCGGGACAGGTGCGGCCTGGCCTGGGTCTCGTGGTGCGCCGGCTGCTGCCCACCGCTGAAAAGCTGCTGCTCGAGTTGGGCAAACAGTACATTTTTGCCCAACCCCTGGCTTACCACAACGCCATCCTGCTCGAACGGTGGGGTTTCATCTACCTGACCGGCCAGCGTTTCATGGAAGCGCTGCAGGCACGGTTCACCGACGGCGACCTGCGAGCCGCCCTCGATGGCAGCACGTTCCGACCGCCCGATGCCTGGCGCACCGTACGCGGACGCAGTTGGGCCATTCACGATGGGATCCTCGGCGAGCCGTGGCCGGAACTCCACATGGTACGCCGCCTCGACAAACCAGGCACCATCGATACTTTTCCCGGCGGGCCGTTCTAACCGACTTTAGAAACCAGAACGTTGCTAAAGTTGACAATTCGTCGTGGTTGGGTACAATTCCAATGCCCGAAACACCGTGCCTTCCTGGGTGCTTGACCAGGCAAGCTGCTGCAAACAGGGCAGGCTTGCCAATGACGCCCAGTACCGGACCTGGGCGCCCATCGGCGCATCGATGCGCTCGAATTATGCTGAGTATCAAACAAACCGAATAATCAAAACTAAGGAGACAGTCTACGATGGCCTTCACACTACCTGACCTACCGTACGCACACAACGCCCTGGAACCGTTCATCGATGAGATGACGATGCAGATCCACCACGGCAAGCACCACGCCGCCTACGTCACCAACGTGAACAAGGCGCTGGAGAGTGCGCCGGAACTGGCGTCCCTCTCGGTGGAAGAGCTGCTGCGCAACATCAACCGGGTGCCCGATGCCATTCGCACCGCGGTGCGCAACAACGGCGGCGGCCATGCGAACCACATGCTGTTCTGGGAAATCATGGGACCCAACAAGGGTGGTACACCCAGCGGAGCGCTGGCGGATGCCATCAGCAGCACGTTCGGCAGCTTCGATGACTTCAAGGCCAAGTTCGGCAACGCCGGCATCACGCGCTTCGGCAGCGGTTGGGCCTGGCTGGTGGTCAAGGATGGCAAGCTGGACCTGTACAGCTCGGCCAACCAGGACAGCCCCTACATGGATGGCCACACGCCGATCCTGGGACTCGACTTGTGGGAACACGCCTATTACCTGAAGTACCAGAACCGCCGGCCCGATTACATTGCCAATTGGTGGAATGTGGTCAATTGGGACGAAGTCGCGAAACGATTTGCGGTAGCCACGAAGTAGATTGGTGATTTCGTCAGGGGCCGGCTGCACAGCCGGCCCCTTTTTGGGGCTTGTAAAAGATTAACTTACCGTGTTTTTTAGATCGAATTTGGCGGTTGCACAGTTGCCATCTTTCCAAAAAGATGGCAACTGTGCAATCGCCACCGCCTTCGGAGCGGCGAATTCCAGTCATAATACCGGAAGTTATTCTTTGACAAGCCCTTAGTTGACCGCTGCGGCCAGGCGCTGGCGCAGAACCTGCAGCGATTGTGCGCCCATGATCTGATCGACCACCTGGCCGTTACGAAAGATCAACAGGCTGGGGATACCGCGGATGTTGTAGCGGCCCGCGGTGCGCGGGTTGGCATCGACGTCGAGTTTGGCCACCACGGCGCGCCCAGCGAACTCACGGGCCAGTTGTTCTACCGAAGGGGCCACCATCCGGCACGGGCCGCACCACGCCGCCCAAAAATCGACCAGCACCGGCTGGCTGCTGCGCAGAACCACCTGATCGAAGTCACCGTCAGAAACAGTGACTGGGCTGCTGGGGGTTGTGGTTCCAGCCGGCGATGGCGATGGAGCGGCCAATCGCACACTGGGGCCTGCCGTCGTCGGCGGACGGTCACCCCGCCCCAGAACGAACGCCAGGTGGGCTTGCAGACCTTGCGCTGGCGCTGCGCCGACGACCTGGTCTGCCACCTGCCCATCCTTGATGAACAGTGCGGACGGAACCGCAGTAACCTCAAAGCGCTGCGCCACAGCCGCGTTTTCAACAGCGTCGATCTTGACGACGAGGGCGTCACCGGCATACGTGCGAGCTATCTCCTTCAACGCCGGACCGAGCGTCTCACACGGCGCACAGTTGGGTGTCACGAATACCAGCATCACCGGTAACCCGGCACCCAGCACACGATCGAGTGATTGCGCGTTGGCGTGAATCGGTGCATCGAATGTCAAAGCATCACCTCCGTCGTAGTCATCGATTGGATTTTCCTGTGGGATTAGACGCAAGGTGGATTCGGATGGTTACAGCCGTGTGAGCAGACACATGCGAAGACGGTCCACGGCCGCACGGTGTGTGGCAACCGTGCGGCCGCGACAGTACCTGAGACGCATCGTACCAGAACCAGGTTAAGCCCTGGCAAAGGTACAGTTAAATCTTCTTCACATCCGGGCCAAATTGAACATTCTGAGGGCTTGTAAAGGAATAACTTCCTGCAAACTGGTCGGTATTCGCCGCAAATCACGGGAAGTTGTTCTTTTCAAGCCCTAACTCGCGGCTAATTCGATCGATCGCACCGCGTCTTTTGGGGGTTCTCCGTGTTATAATAGGATGATTTTGATCGTCCCTGCAAGACGCCGCCCAGCGTGGGGCATATGCGGTCGCCGGTGACCGTAAGTCCACGTGGCGGCGTCTGTCGTGAGGAATAGGAAGGAACTCTCTATGACGCGAGTCGTGTTCACGGGTCTCGGCACCATTTCTCCCCTTGGTCTCGACGTCCCCACGTCGTGGGCCGCCCTGATCGCCGGGCGGAGTGGGGTCGACCGTATCCAGTCATTCGATCCCTCGCCGTTCAAGACGCAGATCGCGGGCGAAGTTAAGGGGTTCGAAGCAACCAGATACATGGACTCGCGCGAAGCACGCCGCCTCGACCAGTACATCCACTTCGCCTGGGCTGCTGCCCAGGAAGCGCTGGCCGACGCCCGCCTGGATATGACGCATGAGGACCGCGACCGCGTGGGTGTCTTCATCTCCTCGGCGGTCGGCGGTATCCAAACCATTCTGAATCAGCACGAAGTCATGCAGACCCGCGGCCTGCGGCGCATCAGCCCTTTTTTCATTCCGGCCATGCTGGTCGACAGTGCGGGTGGCCACATCGCCATTCAGCTCGGTGCGCGTGGCCCCAACATGGCGACGATCTCGGCCTGTGCGACCGGCACGACGTCTGTTGGCGAAGCCGCCGAGATCATTCGCCGCGGCGACGCCGACGTGATGCTGGCGGGTGGCGCCGAAGCCGCCATGCACCCTTTGTGCGTGGGGGGCTTCGAGGCCATGGGCGCCATGTCGACACGTAACGACGAACCCCAGCGCGCCTGCCGTCCGTTCGATGCCGACCGTGATGGTTTCATCATGGGCGAAGGGGCTGCCATCGTGGTCCTCGAGACGCTCGAACATGCCCTGGCGCGCGGTGCACATATCTACGGTGAATACCTGGGCTACGGTGGCAGTGCGGATGCCTACCACATGGCGGCTCCGGCGGAAGATGGTCGCGGCGCCGTCGTCGCCATGCGCGCCGCGCTCCGGCGCGCCGCGATTCGTGCCGAAGAAATCGACTACATCAATGCCCACGGTACGAGTACCCGCCTCAACGACAGGGGTGAAACGCTGGCCATCAAAACGGTGCTGGGTGAACACGCCTACAACATCCCCATCAGCTCGACCAAGTCGATGTCGGCGCACATGCTCGGCGGCGCGGGTACATTCGAAGTCATCGCCTGCCTCAAGACCATGGAAGAGGGCATCATTCCACCGACCATCAACTACGACACACCCGATCCGGAGTGTGACCTCGACTACACGCCCAACCACGCCCGGCGTGCTGTCGTCAATACGGCGCTATCCAATTCGTTCGGCTTTGGCGGGCACAACGCCTCGATCATCGTCCGCAGCTGGCGCAACGGGCACGTTGCGGGTACCCATGAGGAGAACCGGACATGACTCGATACGCGCAGATCGTCGGTTGGGGCTCGTATGTCCCTGACCGGGTGCTGACCAACAAAGATATCGAAGAGATCGTCGATACCACCGACGAATGGATCGTTTCGCGCACCGGTATCCGTGAGCGCCGCATCGTACACAGTCCCAAAGAGACGACGGCGTCACTGGCCACACGCGCAGCGGCCGCCGCCCTCGATCGAGCCAACGTTGATGCCGGCGACGTCGATCTGGTCATCTGTGCCACGACATCTCCTGAGCACCAGTTCCCCGCCACAGCGTGCCTGGTGCAGGATGCTTTGGGCGCACGCCGCGCCGGCGCCTTCGACCTGAGTGCCGCGTGTTCGGGGTTCGTCTATGCCCTGACGCTGGCCAACAGCATGATCGCAACCGGCGCTGCACAAACAATCCTCGTCGTGGGCAGCGAAACCCTCTCGCGCTTTGTGGATTGGAGCGACCGCAATACGTGTGTGCTCTTTGGTGATGGCGCCGGTGCGGTCCTGGTCACGGCCAGCGAAGAGCCGGGGGGAATCCTATCCAGCGTGCTCGGCTCAGATGGGTCGGGTGGTGATGCCTTGATCCTGCCCGCCGGCGGCAGCAAACTACCCACATCGATCGAAACGGTGGGGGCACGCCAGCACTACGTACAGATGGATGGCCGCGCTGTGTTTCGTTTTGCCACACGCGTGATGGCCAGCGCCACCCGCGATGTGGTGGCCAAAGCAGGCCTGACGTTGGACGACATCGACCTCATCATCCCCCACCAGGCCAATGCCCGCATCATCGAGTCGGCGGTCATCAACCAGCTCAAGATTCCACCGGAAAAGGTGTTCGTCAACGTGGATCGTTACGGCAATACCTCCACCGCATCGATCCCGATTGCTCTGTGCGAAGCCATCGAATCCGGCCGTATCCGGCGCAATGATAACCTGGTCTTCGTCAGTTTTGGTGCCGGCCTGACCTGGGCTGCTGCGGCGCTCAAGTGGGGTGCACCGGTCACAGCGACACCGCACAAGTGGTGGCAGACGGCACAGCGCCAGGGCAATTACAGCGCAGCCCGCGCCCAGTCCACGGTGCGCCGGCTCATTCGCAAGGGTGCCAGTATCGAACTGCCCGAAATCGAGATGCCCGAACCGCTGCGCCGTATTCGCATCGGGCGCCAGCGCCCCGATGCACCGGCCACCAATGGCTCGTCACCAGCCACCCCACCGTCCAATACCAACGGCAGCGAGCCATGACACCACATGAGTTCGAAGCCCTGGTTGGCGAAGCGGTCGCCGATCTCCCCGATCAGATTCTGGGTTACCTGGACAACGTTGCGATTACGGTGCAGCCGTGGCCGACATCGGCCCAATTGCAGCGCTCCAGGGTCAGACCGGGCTACACGCTGTTTGGTCTGTACGAAGGCGTCCCCCTGACTCAACGCGGCGCACACTACAACCTGGTGCCACCGGATCGGATCACCATCTTCCAGGGTCCCATCGAACAGTACTGCCACACACCTCAGGCGGTTCGCGAACAGGTGCGCAAGACGGTGATTCACGAGCTGGCGCACCATTTTGGCTTCGACGAACACGCGATTCGCAGTCTGGGCTATTAAGAGCCTAACCGAATAACCCTGCAGGTGCATCAAAAGAGCCGCCTCGTCGCGGTTATTCGGATAGGTTCTGTGGCGTTCTCCCCGTGCGCATTGCCCACGACACAATTCGGGTGGTATAATCGGCCCATGAAACAAATCCCTCATGGGACAATCGCGTCGGGCGGCGCAGATCGGGCCGGGTTACGCATCGCGCCGCGCCGGATCACCTTGTTTGCCCTTCTCGGTTACGCACTGCTGGCTGCGCTGTTCTACGCGCCCGTTCTGCTCGGTCGCCACACACTGCTGGCGGGCGATTTCACCCAGCACTTCCTACCGTTTAACCTGTTTTGGCGTGCAGAACTGTTGGCCGGTCGCCTGCCATTGTGGAATCCGTACACGTACGCCGGCCACCCCTTCCTGGCCGATGTCCAGGCCGCCATTTTTTACCCGCTGAGCAACCTGGTGCTGGGGCTGACCCTGCCCTGGCACGAAGCCGCCGCACGTTTGTATTGGCTCCAGGTGGAAGTCGTCATTCACACGGCGCTGGCTGGGTTCTTTACTTACCTGTTGGTTCGTGCGCTGACCAACCGCCACGGACCGGCCTTTCTGGCGGGCTGCGTCTTTGCCTTCTCCGGCTACCTCACCGGCTACCCACCCCTCCAGCTGGCGATTCTGCGCGCCGTCATCTGGCTGCCGTTGATTCTGTGGCTGCTGTGGCGCGGTGTTGCCCAAGCCAACCAGTGGCGGTGGTGGGTCGGCGCTGCCCTCGCCTACGCCAGTGCCTTTCTGGCCGGCCATGGCCAGTCGTTTTTGCACACGAGTTATGTGGTCGCCGCGTGGATCGTGGTGCTCGTCACCTGGCCACGCCTGGCGGGCGCGACCCCAGCCCAACGAAGAATGCTGCTGGGCCGCAGCGCATTGTTTTATGCGCTGACAGCCGGTCTCTGCGCTGCACAGCTGCTGCCGAGCCTCGAATTCACACGGCTCAGCGTGCGTGCCAGCGTCGATTATGCCCAGGCCAGCGGCGGTTTTCCTGTCACGGACACGTGGCAGATGCTGGTACCCACGGTGCTGACGTTCTTTTCCCCCCTCTACGCCGGCATCACGGCGCTGGGCCTGGCTTTGTTGGCAATCGTAAGCCTGCCGGCGCGCCGGTGGACCCGCGTGCAGCTGGCGGTGCCGGCGGGTGTGATTGCATTTTTTGGCGTGCTGGTGATCGTGGCGCTGCTGGTCAGTTACGGGCAAAACAGCTTTTTATATCCGTTGTTCTACCGCTGGCTGCCGGGATGGAACCTGTTCCGCGGCCAGGAACGCGCCGCATACCTGGTGGCATTTGGGTTGAGTGTATTGGCGGGCTGTGGTGCCGCACAGGTTGTTCATCTTCCGCTGGCGCAGCGCCGGCGCCTCGCCGCAGGTTTTGTGCTCCTGGTGACTCTCGGTCTGGCGGCGTTTGTGGTCACGCATCCACGACTCGCGGCGGATACCGGTGCGCTGGCCCTGCCGGTCGCGGTGAGCTTGATGGCTGCCGTGGCGCTCGCGGCGATTCTGTGGCCGGGCGGCTGGTCATCGCGGCGGATGGGTCTACTCGTGGCATTATGCGTCGTTGACCTGTTCGTGACCAATGGGGGCACCAGCACCACCGCGGGCAGCGCAGCGGCGGCTGTCGCCCTGCCGGCGCCGGCAGCCGCTGTGCAGGCGGCAGCGGCGCAGCAGGGAGATGCAGCCCAGGGACTGCGCGGCCGTGTGCACAACGAGTACCGCGTGTTCGAAAACTACGGGATGCTGGCGCAGGTCGAAGACGTCTGGGGCGCAAGCCCGCTGCGCCTGGCCCGTTATGCCACCCTGTTCGACAATTTTCCCATGGACCGGCTGTGGCGCCTGACCGGTGTGCAGCACGTTCTGACGTGGACCGATACCCCGCCGCGGCCGGCGGTGCGCCTGGCGGAGTTTCCCCAGGGCAACGAGACCACCTACCTGCACCGCCTCACGGAGGAGCCCCAACGCGCCTGGGTGACTGCGCAGGTGATGCAGGTCGACGATGCCACGGCCAAAATGCGCCTGGCTGACCCGGCGTTCGACATCGACACGACGGCGCTGCTGCCACCGCCCGATGATCCGGACGGAGGTGCCGTAGGCGACGAAGCGGTGAGCCAGGCAACGACCCCCGGGTCCAACGACGTCCGGTTGGCGCGATCGGCGCCCAACCGGCTGCGCATCGACGTGACCAGCGAAAACGGCGGGCTGCTTGTCGTCAGCGAAAACTGGATGCCCGGTTGGCGCGCCACCCTGGCAGCGAATGGGGTCACCGCAGCCCAGCCTGTGCCGGTGTGGCGGGCCGACCTGACGCTGCTCGGCGTGCCCGTACCGCCGGGCACCAGCACGATCGAGCTGGTCTACCAGCCCGACTCGGTGCGTCTCGGCCTCGTCATCAGCGGCGCCACCCTGGCGTTTGTCCTTTTGCTGGCGATCGTGCGTCACCGGCGACCGCGCCCGGATCGATCCATGGACCGGTGGTGACTTTTTGTCCCAACCTGGATGGTGTGGCAAAATAGCGGCTGGCTAATCCAACTTGATGTGAGAGTGAATCTGATGGACAATCATACACCACAATCCTACGAATTTCGTGCGGAAATCCAACAACTGCTGCACATCCTGGTGCACTCGCTGTACACAGACCGCGAGATCTTCCTGCGCGAGTTGATTTCCAACGCATCGGATGCCTTGAGCCGCGTGCAGTTCGAGATGCTGACCAATCCTGCGGTCCTGGATGCCGATGCGGAGCTCACCGTGCGCATTACGTTCGACAAAGACGCGCAGACGCTGACCGTCAGCGATACCGGCATCGGTATGACACAGGAGGAGCTGGTCGAGAACCTGGGTACGATTGCGTACTCAGGAGCCGCCGCCTTCCTGAAGCAGCTGCAGGCCAACCAGCGTCCGGCGACCGAGCTGATCGGCCAGTTTGGGGTAGGCTTCTACTCGGCCTTCATGGTGGCAGACCGCATTCGCGTGCAGTCGCGGTCGTATCGACCGGAGTCCGAGGCGGCGGAATGGACGTCGGACGGCAGCAGCAGCTATGCCGTCGGCGCGGCTGAGAAGACGGGCCGCGGAACCGATGTCATTCTGCACCTGAAGGAAGATGCGACCGATTTGATGAGCAGCTGGCGCCTGGAGCAGATCGTCAAACGGCACTCGGACTTCGTGGCCTTCCCCATCTATATCGAAGACCAGGTGGCCAACCAGCGCACGCCGATCTGGCGCCAATCGCCGCGCACCGTCGAGGCCGACGCGTACGACGAGTTCTATCGCCAACTCACGTTGGACGCCGAAAAACCGCTGCTGCACGTGCACTACGTGGCCGACGCGCCGGTCGAGTTGCACAGCATCCTGTTCGTGCCGCACAAACGGGAACAGGGCGTGCTGCGCATGCGCCAGGACTACGGCATCAAACTCTACTCGCGGCACGTGCTCATCCAGGAATACAACAAGGATTTACTGCCCGCGTATTTCCGGTTCGTCGAAGGGGTGCTCGATTCCGAGGATATCCCGCTCAACGTATCCCGCGAAACCGTGCAAAACAGCCGCGTGATGAACCAGATCCAGCGTGCCCTCACGGGGCGCCTGGTCAAGGAACTGGGTACCCTGGCGACCGAAAAACCGGAGACCTACCTGGAGTTCTGGCGCGAATTTGGCATCTACCTCAAAGAAGGGGTGGCCACCGACCTGGCAGGTAAGGAACCGCTGCTGCCGCTGCTGCGCTTCCATTCGAGCCAGGCCACAGGGGAAAATGACTGGACGACGCTCGCCGAGTACGTGGCGCGCATGCCACCCGAACAGCGTGCCATTTACTACAGCCTGGGTGACGACCTGCAGTCGATCCAGTACAGCCCGCACCTCGACCCGTTCAAACAGCGCGGCTGGGAGGTGCTGTACCTGGTGGAGCCGGTCGACAGTTTCATGATCATGAATCTGCGCGAAGTCGACGGCAAGACGCTGCAGAACGTGAGCCATGCCGAGCTGGAACCACTGCCCGAGGCAGGTGACAGCCAGCCCACAGACGCAGACGCCATACCCGAAGCCGACTTCAACCGCCTGGTGAGCCGGTTCGTGGCGGTTCTGGGGGACCGCGTGAGCGAAGTACGTCCTTCGACGCGCCTGACCGGCAGCCCGTGCCGGTTGGTCTCACCCGGCAACATGCCCGATCAGGAACTTCAGCGCGTGTATCGTCTCCTGGACCAGACCTTCGAGGCGCCCAAAAAGCTTCTGGAGCTCAACCGGTCGCATCCGCTGCTGCAGGACCTTGCCTACCTGGTGGCACACGATCAGCAGGCCGAACTGGTTGCTCTGGAAATCGAGAGCCTGTACGAGAGTGCCCTCCTGCAGGAAGGCATTCATCCCAATCCGGCGGGCATGGTGCCGCACATCCAGGAACTCCTGGGGCGTGCCGCGCACGCTGCGCGTCACGTGGGCTAAGAGCCTATCCGAATAACCTGATATTCGCCTCAAAAAGGCGCCTGAGGGCAGTTATTCGGATAGGCTCAAAAAGCATGATCCACTCATTCGTTGTCTGAAGAGGAACCTGTGCTGCAAGTTACCCAATTGTCCAAAACCTATGACGGCACGGCGGCGCTGCGTAACGTGACGTTGGAGGTGCCAACCGGCGCTGTCTACGGGCTGCTCGGTCCCAACGGTGCCGGCAAATCGACGTTGATCCGCCTGGTCATGGGCTTCATCTTTCCCGACAGCGGCCAGGTGCGGTGCAACCTGCCGCCGCCGCGGATCGGCTATGTGCCCGAACGCCCCGCCTTTCCCGAGAGCAGTCGCGCCGCCGACTACCTGCGCACGGCGGCCCACCTGGCCGGACTGCGCAGTGCAGGCGTTGGGCGCGCCATCGAGCAGGCGCTGGCGGCGGTGGAGCTGACCGGGATGGCAGACAAACGCATCCGCACCTGTTCCAAAGGCGAGCGCCAACGCCTGGCGGTGGCCCAGGCCCTGGTGGCGAATCCGGACTTTCTCATACTCGACGAGCCCGCCGCCGGTCTCGATCCGGCGGGTCAGGTTCTGATGCGTAATCTTATCCTGACGCTGCACGAAGCGGGGAAAACCGTTCTCCTGAGCAGCCATCAGCTGGGTGACGTGGCCCGCCTGTGCACGCACGTGGCCGTTCTGGCCCAGGGACTGGTCAAGCGGCAGGGACCGCTCGGTACCGTGCTGGCGGCCGGTCCCCAGGTGCACATCGTCGTCGACTCACTGCCCGAGACGCTGGTCAGCGAACTCACTGCCCTGGTGCCCGACATCGTGATTGACCAGCACCAGATCAGCCTGTTCGGGGACACCGTTGGCTTGAAGCATGCCGTATTACGACACATCCTGGACGCAGAGGTCGATGTCCAGGGGTTGGTGCAGCAGCAGGCCAGTCTCGAGGACGTCTATCTGGAGGCAATCCGCTCTTGAGTCGCGTATCTACCCTCGTTGCGTACGTGCTGGGTGAATTTTCCAGCACCTGGCAGGTCGTCATTCCACCGGCGTTGGCCCTGACATTCTATGGGATTGCCTTCCAGTATGGCGCAACACCGGCGTACTTTGCCACGGTGACCGCCCTGGCCATGGTGCTGATCATGGCCATTACCGTCCTGCTGCTCAGCGGGCGTCTCAACCGCGCGGCGTCGTATCCGCTGGTGGCGCGATTGGGCAGCCGCACCGAACTCCTGGTAGCGTTGGTGCTGGCCGCGTTCCTGGTGACGGTAGTGCTGACGCTGCTCGTCTGCGTTCTGGCATTGATCCAGCGCATCGTAACCCTGTCGGCCGATCAGTGGCTGCGGCTGGGTGTGACCTGGCCGCTGCTGTACCTCTGTGCTGGCAGCTTTGCCCTCTTGTTGACTAACCTGACCAGCCGCAAGGGTTCGCACATTGTGTTCTACGCACTGGTGGCGCTGTTCGCCGCCGTTTACGATTACAGCGACGAGCTGGCGCGCGCCAATGCCGGCTGGATCGTGCAGATCTGGCAGCGCGTGCTGGCACCCTTCGGCGATGCGCTCGATCCGCTCGTGTCTGCCAATCTGCTGCGCGCAGATCTGTTGATTGTGGGCTATGCCCTGGTGTGCTTTTTGCTGGCGGGGTGGTTGTTTGGGGGGAAGGATTTGTTGTGGAGTGATTAGGGGGGAGGGAGTACGGAGTTATTCTTTTACAAGCCCTACGTGGCTGCCCGTCTGAGCGCGGCGACATTGTCGGCCACACTGGCGCGATCGTTGAACACTGCGGAACCTGCCACCGCCAGATTCGCGCCGGCGGCGGCGGCCAGGCTGATCGTATCGAGGCCAATGCCGCCATCGACTTCCAGGTCACACGTCAGGCCGCGCTGCACGACCGTTTCACGGAGATACCGCAGTTTCGGCAGCGTGCTCGGAATGAAGGCCTGGCCACCAAAGCCGGGATTGACCGTCATCACCAACACCAGATCGACGTCACCCAGAATTTCGCTCACGGCGCTGGCCGGTGTGGCGGGGTTGAGTGCAACCCCGGCCTGTTTGCCCAGTGCCCTGATCTGTTGAATCATACGATGCAGGTGGGTCGCCGCTTCGACGTGCACGATGATGACGTCGGCGCCCGCGCGGGCAAAGTCGTCGACGTAACGTTCGGGTTGGGTGATCATCAGGTGCGCTTCGATGGGAACAGTGCAGGTGCGGCGCACGGCATCCACGATCAGCGGGCCCATCGCGATGTTTGGAACGAAGTGGCCGTCCATGACATCGATCTGGATCCGGTCACAACCAGCGGCCTCGGCAGCCCGTACCTGCGCACCCAGCTGGGTGAAATCGGCCGCAAGGATCGAAGGAACGATACCGATCGTCATAGCCGCTCCTGTGGAAAAAAACGGGGCGGAAGAACCGCCCCGTTGTGGTGTCTGATACGCGCTGGTTACTCGATCTCGCCCGCGTAGATGCTCATGATCTTGCCAAGGAAGGCCAGGGCTTCTGCCTTCGGGCGCTGGAAGGCGTTGCGGCCCATGATGGAGCCAAAACCGCCGCCATCGCGAATGGCGCGGACTTCGTCGAAGACCTGGTCGTCGCTGGCCTTGGCACCGCCGGAGAAGATCACGACGCGGCGGCCATCGAAGGCCCCCTGGATGATGTGACTGACGCGCTCGGCTAGGGTGGCACGTGGGATAGCGTACTTCTCGTAGACCTTCCTGGCTTCGACCTGCTCCAGGTGATCCGAGGGCAGCTTGACCTTGATGATGTGCGCGCCGAGCTGGGCAGCAATCTGGGCGGCATACCCATCGACATCGAGTGCCGTCTCGCCCGCCTTGCTGAGGTCACCGCCGCGCGGGTACGACCACACCACGACAACCAACCCCACGCGTTTGGCTTCGGAGGCCAACTGGCGCAGCTGCTGATACATCGTATTGGCATGGATCGAACCGGGGTAAACGGTGAAGCCGACACCGACACAGCCCAGGCGCAGGGCATCCTCGACGCTGGCCGTGACGGCCGAGATGGGGTCGGTGTCGCCGTGCAGCATCTCGTGGTTGTTGGCTTTCAGAATCAGCGGAATATCACCAGCGTACTCGGCGGCGCCGGCTTCCAGGAAACCGAGCGGTGCGGCATAGGCGTTGCAGCCGGCATCGATTGCCAGTTCGAAGTGATAGAATGGATTGTAGCCGGGCGGGTTGGGTGCAAAACTGCGTGCCGGGCCATGCTCGAAGCCCTGGTCGACCGGCAGAATCACAACTTTGCCGGTGCCGCCAAGGCGGCCATGGTTGAGAATACGCGCCAGGTTGGTTTTGGTTCCCGGATTGTCGCTTGAGTACCAGCTCAGAATCTCACGAATACGATCGTTCATTGAGTTTTTGCCTCCCTGCAATTGATGAGACGAATCCACCACACAAACCCGGTCAGGGTTCGTGCGCCGCGCGTGGCCGTTTTGTGGACACACACGTTGGTTTGTGCGAGATGTTACGAGTATACCACAAGGTGCTTTCTCTGGGCAAACGATGTAGCACAAAGTAGCACGAAGGGGGAGTTAGGGTTTGGTGGCGGTGTCACGAATCGCTTCCAGGAGCTCGAGCGCTTTGAACAGCTGGGTGTCTGGAACCGCCATCAGCTCGTTGTCGGTCATCTCGCCGGCGCGGGTGGGGGTGACGGCATCGACCCCGGCGGGCAGCTCGATCACGATGTCGGGTTCGATGCCCTTGTGCCAGAGTTCGCGCCCGTTGGGCGTCAGCCACTGGCGCGTGGCCAGCAGCAGGGCCGAGCCATCGTCCAGTTCGAAGGTATTGAGCACAGTGCCCGTGCCGAAGGTCTGCGTGCCGACCAGCGTTGCGCGGTCGTTGTCTTGCAGCGCGCCGCTCACGATTTCGGCGGCACTGGCGGTGGCTTCGTTGATCAGCACGACCACAGGAATGTCATCGGTGGCGGCACCACCGCGGCGGGCTCTGAGTGCGCGGCGCTCACCGTCGGCGTCCTGTTCGAGCATGACGTCGCCCTCGGCCAGGAACTGGCTGGCCACCGCAACGGCCTCGTCCAGCAGTCCGCCCGGACTGTCGCGCAAATCGAGGATGATGCTGTCGGCCCCCTCGGTGCGCGCCTGGATGATGATCTGTTCGAGATCGGAACCCACATTGTCGCTGAAACTGGCGATACGAACCATCAGCACGTTGGTACCAGGCAGGATGGTCGACGTCACGCTGCTCAGCGCGATTGTATCGCGCACGATCCGCACGTCGGTGGGCGTCTGTTCACCCGCATGGATGACCGAGAGCACAACGCTGGTGCCTTTGGGCCCACGTACGCGGCCAATGACTTCACTCAGGTTGAATTCGGTGACGTCCTCACCATCCACAGCGACGATGACGTCGCCGGGTTGGATACCTGCCTTTTCGGCCGGCGAGCCTTCCAGCGGCGCCACGACCACCGCCTGACCATTGGTGTAGGTCAGGGTGGCGCCAATCCCTTCGAATTCGCCGGATAGTGACTGCTGTTCGGCATCCACCATCTCGGGCGACATGAAGCGGCTGTGTCCGGTATCACCCAATGCATCGACCATACCGCTGATGGCCCCGTATTCCAGGGATCGATCCTGGATCGCCTCACGATCCACGTAATGTTTTTCGATCAGGGCGCGTGCTTCGCGCAGTAGGTCGAAAGAAGCGGTATCGTCTGTCGACACGCGCGCCGCAGCACCGGGCAGTAACCCCATGCGATCCACGGCCACGCCAGCGGTAAAACTCAGTGGACCAACCACCGCCGCTAACAGGACAAAAATCAATAAACCAATCAGACATCCGGTGACAATCGTTTGTTTGTTCGACACGTTCCATCGATTCCTGTGCCCCAAGGGCATACAACAGAATAACTTCCGGCCATCGCCGGCGCAGGTTGCAGGCGGCTGACAAACTTGCCCAACCGGTCATCTCGTGCGATAATGCGCCGGATTGCGGGCATGCCCCTACTTATAGCCGATTTGTGCCGGAACGTAAGTAGTCGGGCGTCCGGTGTTGAGAAGGGAAATAAAACATGGCAACTACGTCTGATTTGAGAACGGGTAACATCATTCGGTACAACGATGACCTGTACGAAGTGGTCGAATACCAGCACATCAACCCAGGTAACTGGCGTGCGTTCGTGCGTCTGCGTCTGAAAAACTTCAAAACCGGACGCACAATCGAAGATCGTGTGCGTGCCGGCTCTGAGATCGACCTGGTGCGAGTCGACCGGCGTGAGATGGTGTACAGCTATCGCGATGGTGACTTCTTTGTGTTCATGGACCCCGAAACCTTCGAGCAGATCTCAGTCGCCTCAGTGACGGTGGGTGACAAAGCACAGTTCCTGCGCGAGAACGACATCGCCTACCTGATCATGGAAGGTGAAACGCTGCTTGGCATGGAGGTGCCCAACTTTGTGGTGCTGACCGTTACCGAAACAACGATGGCCGTACGCGGTGACACGGCTACGAATATCACCAAACCGGCAACACTCGAAACGGGTGGTGTCATCACCGTACCCGGGTTCATCAACGAAGGTGACACCATCAAAATCGATACGCGTACCAGCACGTACATCGAGCGGGTGAACAAATAATCGCCGGGCCCGCGTGACGTGAACAAAAAAAGGCATCTGCAAGCAGATGCCTTTTTCGTTTCACCTGGATACGGTGCAGGTGACCGGGCGGAGGTTAGTAGCGACCGCCCTTATCGTAGCTGCTGCTGCCACGGCTGCCGCCGCTGCGGCTGCCGCCGCTGCTGCTCCGGCTGCCGCCGCTGCGGCTGCCGCCGCCGCCGCCGCCGTAACCACCGCGATCGTTGCTGCGTGTTTCGCGCGGACGCGCTTCGTCGACGCGAATTTGACGATTCTGGAAGGAAGTACCATTCAGAGTGCGCAGCGCTTCGTCCGCGCCCTCCTGGTTTTCCATTTCGACGAACCCGAAACCCTTGCTCTGCCCGGTGTCGCGGTCGCGGATCACTTCCGCGGCCTTCACAGGACCAGCGCTGCTGAAGAGGTCGTGCAGGTCAGCATCGGTCATTGAATAGGGGAGATTGCCGATGTAAAGACGGGTACCCATTTCTTTCTCTCACTTTCGCCTTGGGCAAAAAACTTACAGTTTGACCACGTTGGCAGCGTGCGGCCCCTTGGAGCCCTGACAAACCTCGAACTCAACACGCTCGCCCTGCTGCAGATTGCGGAAGCCATCTGCCTGGATTGCCGAGTAGTGCACAAAAACATCTTCTCCATTTTCTTGCGAAAGGAAGCCGTAGCCTTTGGCACCATTGAACCACTTCACCGTTCCAACTACACGGTCACTCATCGAAACGTCCGTACCTCCTGAAATACGCTCGTAGATTCATGACGCATCTGCCACTGACTAACAAAAAACGCTGCCCGGCGCGCAAGCCTGACAGCGTAATCGTACGTCCGAACAGATGCTTACTCCAACCTACGAGGCCGATTGTATCACAGCAGTATCAAACCGTCAAGCTGGGGGGTAGGGGTTGGGGATTGGGGATTGGGGGTTGGGGGATGGGGGTTGGAGGGTGGAAGTTGGAGGGTGGAGGGTCTGAGGGTCTGAGGCGGGGATTGGGGGGTGGGGGGTGGGGGTGGTATACTGTGGGGTGGGGCGCGGTGTGATGCGCCAGATGGTCAACTCATGCGAGGAGAAGATACGTATGACGCACAAGCACATTCCAATGATGGCACTGCTGATCATGGCGATGGTGTTGTTGGCGGCGTGCAGCGCAGCGACGCCGGCGGCTCCCACGGCGGAGACGGTCATCACTACGGTGCCGCCGGCCGAGTCGACCGTGCCGGCGGAAGAAGGTCCGACTGCCGAAGCGGTCATTACGACGGTGCCGCCGGCCGAATCGACTGTCGAGGCGGATGACACGACGCCCGTCGTGATCGACCAGGCCGCCTATAACAACCTGCCCGACCTGAATGGGCGGGAGATCAAGGCGGTGACGGCGAACGACTACGTACCCTTGCAGTTCATCGATCCCAAGACGGGCAAGGCGGTGGGCTGGGAGTTCGATG
>CAYUCC010000013.1:0-90051 GCA_964443225.1 uncultured Anaerolineae bacterium | reverse complement strand
GCTGTTCGCGTGCCGGGCGATAGACGTAGCCCGCCAGGCAGAAGCGGCAGCCGCGCCCGCAGCCGCGGGCGATTTCCATCAGGTGCAGGTTGGCAAACTCGGTGTCTGGCGTATAGAGTGACGAGGCGGTGCGGTAGTCCTCCAGGTGACGCACCCACAGGCGGCGGATCGTGCGTAGCGGCCGCGCCGACAGCGACTGTTCGGGAATGGCAGGCACCAGCAGGGGCACGTAGACGCCCGGCATGCGGTCGAGAATAGACAGGAGCTCGCGGCGGCTGCCCTGACCGTGTTCCTGCAGGACCTCCATGATCTGCGGGATGATCTCTTCCCCCTCACCGATGACGATCGCATCGAAGAAGGGCGCCATCGGCTCCGGATTCATCGTCAAGCCTGGACCGCCCGCGATCAGGAGGGGCCAATCGGGACCGTCGGGTGTTGCGTCATCGATACGATCGGCCGCCAGGGGTGGGATGCCCGCCTGCTGCAGCATCTCGACCACGTTGAAGTAGTCCATTTCGTAGGAAATCGTAAACGCCAGGAGATCGAAATCGGCCACCGCGCGCTGTGATTCCAGCGAAATCAGGCTGCGCCCCGCCTGCAGTCCACCCTTGTCCCAGAAGACGCGCTCACACACCGTGTCGGCGCGCGCGTTGAAGGTCTGGTAGATGATCTGGAGGGCCAGGCTGGACATGCCTACGTAATAGGTATTTGGAAAGGCCAGGGCAACCCGTACGCGGCCGCCCCAATCTTTGAAGATTGTACCGGCTTCGCGTTCCAGGAGCGACCTGGCTTGTGCAATTTGATTCCACTTCATGCTGGATGCTGTACTGCGTCTCCCATCGAGTTACGATTCGTGAGGCGCTATTATAACACACCTGGCAGCGGAATCAAGCGTGTGCGCGGGTATGCAGGAATTCCAAATGAGCCAACCATCTTAACCACAAAGGGCACACAGGACGCAAAAAATCGCTTGTTTGATTGCTTTCGTGCCGCAGCTTTGTGTCCTATGCGCTCTATGTGGTTAACGCTGGGCTACATTTGGAATTGCTGGCGGGTGTGGGTGCATCACACGTCTGGGGCGCGGCCGTCAACGAATGGGGGCAACGAATGAACGAATGGACCACAGGGTCCATTCGTTCATTCGTTGACGGCCATTCGTTGCAGTACCGCGTTCAGATCTGGACCTCGCACGAGCCGGCGAGGCAGGCCAGCTCTTGCGCGGCGGTGGTCAGGTCCTGCTCTTCGTAGCGGTAGAGCTTGGAGAAGTCGATCTCGGGGAATCTGGCGGCCAGCAGATCGTACTGCTCGGCCGAGATTTCTTCGTAGGGCATCTGGTCGTACTGCGCGTCGTAGGATGGCAAAAACGCCATGCCGCCGACCAGGTTTTGGTGTTCCCACACCCACTTGACCAGGTCGAGCACCTCGTCATCGTGGTAGGTGATCGTGGTGGAGGGGTTGTGTTCGGTGTAGTGCAGTTTGTTTTGCAGCCAGTAGTTGCACTGGGTCAGCGCCGACCGGTGCTGCCGCGTGATGGCGCCGTCGGGCGCCTTGACCGGGAAGTGCACGACCCAGGTATCCGCATTCTGCGGCGTCTGCCCGTTTTCAGGGTCCATCGGCACACTGGCATCGCGCAGCACCTTGAAGACGGGTGAGTGGGCACTGACGCGCACGTTGCGCACGTAGTGAGGCGCCCAGCGTGCGTGCAGCCCCGATGCGCAGTCTACCAGCTGCGAGGTATTGCCACTGGGTTTGACGCAGGTGATACTGGCCGAGTGATTGATGCCGAGAATCTCTGCGATCTGGCGGTTGGTCTGTACGGCGACCTGCTTCATCTGGGCCATGACGCGCGGGTCCTGCGTCACCGGGCTGTCGAGCTGTCCGGTGACGTCGACACCGAGCAATCGTTCCTCTTCGCAGTTTTGCCGCCACATCGAACGCAGTCCGGGGAAGTGGGTTGCCATCGACTGGATAGTGCCGATGATGGTGGCCACTTCGATTTTATCGCGCAGGCTGTCGACGTCGTCGTCGGCGCGGGCGACAGCGGCGGTCAGATTACAGAACTCCCACGGCCGCAGGTTGATTTCACCGCAGGGATTGGTGCCAAATTCGGCTTCCTGGCGTCGGGCGGGGCGCATGGCATTGGCGGCATGCCGGCTGAAGATGCCCGGCTCACCGCGGCCTGTTTCGACCATGTTAAGCATGAAGCGCGTGATTTCGAGCTGTGTCAGTTCGCGATCGGGCCACACCGTCGAATTGTTGGCATTCCAGCGCTGGCTGTTGGACCGCTCGAAGTCGCCGCTTTTGCACAGGAGCATCTCTTCGTCATCGAAGTCGAAGAGGGAGATCATTGCGGTGCGGCGCATGCCGCCCGAAACCGCCGCGCCACCCACCGCACACATGATGTCGTGCGCATCGAGGGGGCGCAGGAAGCTGCCCTGGCGCGAGAGGATGCGGGTGCGCGCAAAATCGAGCATGCGCCGCAGGGGTTCAGGTCCCGAGGCGCGTCCCCCCTTGGTGCGCAGTGGGGCACCCGCTGGCCGCAGCAGCGACAGATCGAAACGAAGGTCACCCCCTTCGAACCACGTGGCCAGGCCGGTTCGCAGCGCGTCGGCCCAGCCCTCGGCCGAGTCTTCGACAACGTACGGCAGAGCGGTGGCGCCGGTCTGCCGTTTGATGCGCGGAAAGTTCTCCACGTAACGGCGCTCGACCGAATAACCGACACCGCAGCCGCTCATCGAGATGATCAGGGCCTCGACGAACGAATCGATGCTTTCTACCGGCTGATAGGAGCAGTTGTAGATCGTGATGTTGTTGCGCCGTGCCGCAGGACCGGCCATGGCCAGCAGGCGCATGGACGGCATCGTACGCATTTCCAGAATGCCGCGGCGCAGGCGCGCGTAGGTTGCCTGGGGGAGGCGGTTCTGTGACAGCTCGGCCAGAAAGTCGACGGCACGATCGACCGTTTCGATCCAGGTTTCGCGGCGACCCAAGTCATAGTTGAAGCGCGAATATTTGTCGTAGAACTGGAACTTTTGCAGCTGCGTCGGAAAATAGTGGTCGGATTCGGCAAACGCCTGGCGTACCGGCTCTGGGATTGGGCGGAACTCGCGCAGTTTGGCGTGTTCGGCACGGTAGAGGATGTAATGTTTGGCCGCTTCGTACTCGCCGTTGGCCTGCAGCACCATTTCGACGATATCCTGGACTTCTTCGACGGTGGGTTGGGCGTACTTCGCGGCAATGATGTTGACGACCTGTTGGGCCAAATCACTCGCCGATGCGGCGGGTACCTGGCTCAGGCTGGCGAAACAGCGCGTGAGGGCGGTCTCGATCCGTGCCGTGTCGAAAGGCACCACGCGACCGTCCCGTTTGACGATCGTGGCGGGTGGTGCGATGACACGTTTGCTGCCGCTGCCATAGACCACGGTCGACGCGTCGGTCACCTGACCGTGGACACCGTTGGTTCCGTTGGCGGTCGCCGCTTTGTTGGTCGATTTTGGCCGGCGGGGTGCATCGGGCGGCGAGCTCTTCTTCGGTTCTGGTGAGAGTCCCTCGGGCACTTTGCCATCTTTGAACAAGGTCGTCATGATTCATCTCCTTCACATCACATCATGGGTTTGCAGTCTGCCTGAGCGCGTGCCGAGCCCGGCAAGGTATCTACGATTTTTGTAACGGATTCCAAACTCGATCGGGAAAATAAAAGCCAGATGAAAACGAACCATCTGGCGCCGGCCTCTAACGTACGACTTCGTACAGAAAGCGGCGGCCACCTCCATCGACATTTTCGATGCCTACCCGGTAGAGCAATCCTTTACTCTCCAGATCGCGCAGCCGATTACTCTTCGTACTCGGTGACAAGTCACCGGGCAGGTCCTGGGCACTGATTTGCTGCAGCTGCAGCGCCTGCTGGAAGGTTTCGCGCAGGGCCGGGCTCAGCGCGCCGAGGATGTGTACGTCACCTTCGGGCGTGACGTGCACGCAGGCTAATCCGCGACGGTTGAGCGCAACTTCGATACTTTCTGCCACGGGGACCGAGGCTGTACGCAGGACCACGAATTTTTCGGTGATACTGCTGTCGTTCAAGGCCGCCACCGCCGCGCTGATGACCTCGTCGGCGTAGGAAAAATCCATGAACTGGGCATTCGTGCAGTCCAGGGCCAGCAGGCTGCGGCGGGGCAGCCGGTCGACTTCGGCCACCAGACGCTGCGCCATCGTATGATCGCGACCCCCGAGAACTGCACCGTCCAGCGCAATCACTTTCTCAAAAAGAGCCATGCACTCCAGATTCCTCCCTCGACGAAGTCGCCGGCAGCGGGTTACGCGTTGATGAGCTGGCTAAACGACAGCCCCACCTGTGTTCCGGCAAAATGGGCCACGTGCAGTGCTTTCGTCGTTTTGCCGGCGGTCACCTGGACCTTGGCATCCCCCGAACGCACGGCCAGATGCCCGGTGTAGCGGCGCACGATCTCGCGGACGCTGGAGAGACCGAGACCACCACCCGCCGGCCGGCTCGACAACCCACTCAATGCCTGTTCGATCGCCTGCTGGTGGGGCCAGCCGGCCACATCAGGTCGATGTTGGCTCAAGCTGTGGCGAATGCCCACACCCAGGTCGGCGACGCCGATCGATACAAAGCGTCGCCCGCTGCGATCACGGTACAACTGAACCGTCGCCAGGCCCCAGTCCTGACTGTGATCCTTGATGTTGTTGCACAGTTCCGACACGATCTTGGCGCTGTCGGCCAGGTCACCCGGCCCATAGCCGAGCTCGCCGCGGGCCAGGGCAAAAAAACGCCCGATGACGGCGTTGACGTCGGTACTCGCCTGGATGGCTGTCAATCCCAGGCCGGAAAAATCGGACCGGGTTGTGCCGTGCAGTCGCGTCAGATTACGGAGCTGGCCGTACTGGGCGATCTGCTCGGTGGCACCCATGGCCGTCAAAAACCGTTGGGCCGCATCGTCGTTGGGCAGCACATACGCCACCTGACGTGCGGGTGAATGCAGCGCCCGTGCAAGCATCACCAGGCATACGGTGCCATACGGATCGATGAAACGCGCACGTCCCAGGTCGATGACCAGGTCACGGTCCAACGCCGGTGATCGTCGTGCGATGCCGGCCAACAAACGGTCGAAGGCGACGCTGTTGAAACTCTCGTCGCTGCTCAGGGCGAACCGGATTTCATTCATGGACCCAACCCGGTCCCCACCTGCCTCACGGTGTTACCAGCGGTCCTCAACGCCCGCTGGCCGTCGTCAGCAGTTTGTCGATCTCGTGGCGCACCGCGTTCAGGTCTTTGAGCTCGAGGTAGACCGTGGCAAACCGGATGTATGCCACCAAATCGATGTCCTTCAGCTCACGCAGAACCACCTCGCCGATGACCTCGCTGCGGATTTCCGATCGACCCGAGCTAATGATCTGCTCTTCGACCCGATCGACCAGCCGGTCGACATCGGCCATTGCTATCGGACGTTTGGCGCAGGCGATACGAATCCCGTTGAGCAGCTTCTGCCGGTCGTACTGCTCGCGGCGGCCATCACTTTTGACCACCATCAGCGTTGCGGCGATTTGTTCGTAGGTCGTGAACCGATGGCCACAGTGATGACACTCGCGGCGACGACGGATCCCATCCCCAACACTGCGCGTATCGACCACGCGATGATTGGTGCTCTGGCAATGTGGACAATACATGCTCACCTGACATCTGTAGACCGCTCACCCGCTGGATACGAAAGGGACGGCAGAAACTTGTCATAATGCCGAAATCTGGTCAGCGCCTCACGATTGTGTGACCTTATTCACGTATACTATATCTAGTAGTATGAGTAGGGCGAATACACAACATCTAGTGGCACGGCGACTTGGGCATGATTCTACCACAGAAGCGCAGACTATGCAAATGCCCTGAGGAGTGGGGGTGCGGTTTTGACGCTGTGGGCGCGCCCTGCTACAATGCAGCCCCATGGCATCCACGGACACCGCACCGCTTCTCATTCTCGCTTCCGGATCGCCGCGCCGGCGTGACCTGTTGGCACGGCTGGGCCTGCCATTTGTCGTGGTCAGCGCCGATGTGCCGGAAGACCCACTGCCCGGGGAATTGCCCGCGGCCATGGCGCAGCGTTTGAGCCAACATAAGGCCCGCGCTGTGGCGGCGCGCTGCCCCGGCGCTGTCGTTCTGGCGTGCGATACGGTGGTTGCGCTCGGTGACACGGTCATGGGAAAACCAGACGGTGCGCACGACGCGGAGACGATGCTGCAGCAGCTGCGCGGTCGCCAGCACCAGGTGTTGACCGCCGTGACCTCACTCAATACCCTCGATCAGAAAGAATTCACCACGTGCAGCATCACCGACGTGTGGATGCGCGACTACACCGATGCCGAGATCGTGGCCTACGTGGCGACCGGCGATCCGCTCGATAAGGCGGGTGCCTATGCCATTCAACACGCCGGGTTCGACCCGGTCGCCGGCCTGGTGGGCTGTTACAGCGGTGTAGTCGGATTTCCGTTGGGGCAGGTGATCGAGGCGCTGCAGGCACACGGCATCACGCCGCCGGTTGCCGCCGAACAAGCCTGTGATGGCTGGCGCGGCGTTTGCTGCCAGACCACCCGCGAGGGGACATCGAATATATGACCGACATTTTGGCTGGGCTCAACCCAGAACAGCGTGCCGCCGTCACGGCCACCGAGGGCCCGGTGTTGGTGTTGGCGGGACCCGGTTCGGGCAAAACACGCGTCCTGACCCACCGGATTGCGCAAATCGTGCAGGTGCGCCGCGCGGCGCCCTGGCAGATCATGGCCGTGACCTTTACCAACAAGGCAGCGCGCGAAATGCGCGAACGTACCGAAAGCCTGCTGGGTGCCGATCTGATGGGGCTCAGTATTGGGACCTTTCATGCCCTGTGCGCACGCCTTCTGCGGCGTGAAGCCGATTACCTGACCTACACCGCCGGCTTTGTCATCTACGACAGCAGCGACCAGCTTGCCCTGATGCGCCAGGTGCTCAAGGAGATGAACCTCGACGAGAAGGTCTATTCGCCCTGGGCCATGTTGAGTGTCATCTCCCGCGCCAAAAACGAACTCGTGGGACCCAATGACTACCTCCCGCGCACCTATCGCGAGGAAGTCATCGGCCGCATCTTTCAGCGCTACCATGAGCTGCTTGTACTCCAGAATGCACTCGATTTCGATGACCTCCTGATGGTGCCGGTTCAGCTCTTTCGTGAAAACGAGCCGGTGCGCCGTAAGTACCAGGAGCGATACCAATACCTGCTGGTCGACGAATTCCAGGATACGAACGGTGCCCAGTATGAACTCACACGGCTGCTGGTCGGGCCGCAGCGCAACATTTTTGTGGTCGGTGATCCGGACCAATCGATCTACCGTTTCCGGGGAGCCGATTACCGGAACATCCAGCGCTTTCGCCAGGACTACCCCGACGCACAGGTCATCAATCTCAACCGCAACTACCGGTCGACGCAAACAATCCTCGACACCGCCAACGCCGTGATTGCGCATAACCCCCACCGCAAGCCGATCAGCATGGTGACCGATAAAGGGCAGGGGCAGCAGATTTACCTCTTCGAAGCCTACGACGAAACCGAGGAAGCCAGCTTTGTGGTCAACACGATCGCCAGCCTGGTGCTGGAGGGGCGCCGCCCCGGCGAGATGGCAATCATGTACCGCACCAATGCCCAATCACGTGCCCTGGAAGAGGTTTTCATCCAGCGCAACCTACCCTACCGCCTGGTAGGTGCGACGCGCTTCTACGAGCGTAAGGAAGTACGGGATGTGTTGGGTTACCTGCGCGCCATTCACAACCCCGCCGATTGGGTCAGCCTGGGGCGGATCATCAACGTACCAGCGCGCAACATCGGTGGCAAGACGTTGGGTACGCTCGAGCAGTGGGCGCGATCCCGCGGCATGACACCGTTCGACGCCCTGGCGCTGCTCGTGGGCGAACGCGCAACACCGGATGCCGCGGGGAACACCCCATCGGAACACCCCTTTACCACCCGCGCGCGGCACGCGCTGGAGGAGTTCTACCGGCTGCTGGTCGGGTGGCGCACCGCCCGCTTGACGATGACCGTCGGCCAGCTGGTGGATCGGGTGCTGCGCGAGGCGGGTTATGAGACCTTCGTGCGTGATGGAACGACTGAGGGTGAAGACCGCTGGGCCAACGTGCTGGAGCTGCGGGCGGTGACCACCAAGTACGACACGGCGCCGACAGATGACGCCCTTGCGCTGTTTCTCGAGGAAATTTCGCTTGTTTCCGACGCCGATGCCCTACCCGAACAGGCCAGTGTTCCCACCCTGTTGACGCTGCACACCGCCAAGGGGTTGGAGTTCCCCGTGGTGTTCATGGTGGGCATGGAAGAGGGCCTGCTGCCCCACGCCCGCAGCGTGGATGATCCCGAAGAGCTGCAGGAGGAACGGCGCCTGGCCTACGTCGGTATCACGCGCGCCAAAGACCGGTTGTACCTGTCGCACGCCTTCCGCCGTACGCGCTGGGGCAGTGACGATGTCAGCCAGCCATCGCGTTTTCTCAAGGACATCCCGGCTAGCCTGGTCGAAGGTAAGTCACTGCGTCACCGCGTCGATGCCACACGCGCCGCCGCCCGCGCAACCGAACGCTGGCGCAGTGCGGACGACGACTGGGACGATGACTTCCCAGAAGGCCGCACCCGCCATCGCGCCGCCAACAATCGTTACAGCCCGCCGGCCGTCCCAGCCGTCACCAGGGCCCCGCGCCCGGCACCCTCGCCCAAAGCCAACGGGCAGTTCAAGATCGGCGATCGTGTCAGTCACGGCCTGTTTGGTGAAGGCACCGTCATCAGCAGCGAAGTGCGCGGAGACGACGAGGAAGTGACGGTGGCGTTCCGTAACAAAGGGATCAAGAAGCTGCTGGCGAGTTTTGCCAATTTGCGCAAAGTGGGCTAGACGCCGCCCCGGCGAATCGATGCGTGTTCGACTTTCTTTGACCCCGGCTGTAGGCAGTCTTACTTAACTCTGGCAAAATATCCGCATAATAGCGGCAATACTTGCGGTATTCCTGTGGTGCTGCGCCGGTTGACGCGCGGCCCCACTTCAATCTGGATGAACCGGTGAACCACATGACCCACCCATCGCCGACGGCGATATCGTCGGATGCACCCGCGCAGCCGCCCGATGCAGCGCGTGAGTCTGTCTCCGACCCCTCGTGTCACGCACCCGCTTTTCGTTGGAGGCTGTGGCTGTATACCAACTACGACTGCAATCTGCGCTGCTCGTACTGCGTGGCGAAATCGAGTCCTAACGCCCCGCGACGTGCCTTGGGGCTGGCCACTGCCCAACGCCTGGTCGATGAAGCGGTTGCGCTCGGTTTCAGCGAGGTCTTTTTTACCGGGGGCGAACCCTTCATCCTCAACGAGATCTACGACATGCTGGCCTATTCGTCGGCACGCGTGCATACGACGGTGCTAAGCAACGCCATGATCCTGCGCGGCTCGCGTCTGGATCGGCTGGCGGCAATTGCCAACGACAACCTGGCCGTCCAGGTTAGCCTCGACGGGGGCGTGGCCGAACACCACGACGCGTATCGCGGCGCTGGCACCTGGCAGAAAACCGTGGAGGGCATCCAGCTGCTCCAGGCGCGCGGGTTCCAGGTCCGTTTGAGCACCACCGAGACGCCCGCCAATGCGCCGCACCTCGACCTGGTGTGCCAGTTCCACCGCAGCCTCGGCATCTCCGATGAGTACCACTTCGTTCGGCCCCTGGCACGGCGCGGTTACTCCAAAGAGGGCATCGACCTGACGATGGCCAACCTCGTGCCCGAGGTGACGGTCAACCTGGATGGTGTGTTCTGGCATCCCCTGTCGACCGACAGCGACATGCTGATCAGTCGTAAGATCTTTCCCCTGGCTACCGCCGTGAATCAGATTCGTGAGCAGCTCGACATCATTGCACAGACCGGACAGGCTGTGCTGCGCACTTTTACCTGAGGGTAGATCCATCGCTTCCGTGGGAAGCCAACAGAGGAGAACAGAGATGATTCGTGCCTTCGTCTTCATCGAAGCCGAGCCCACGCGCGTCCAGGAGCTGCTGCCCGAGTTGCAGGGCATGCAGCTGGCCAGCTCGGTCATCCGGGAGGTTTACGCCGTTACGGGACGTTACGACCTGGTGGCCCTGATCGAAAGTCCCGATCTGCAGTCCCTCGGCGACTGAGTGACCAGTGGCATTGCGAACGCCGTGGGCGTTCGTCGAACTGAGACTTCCTTGATCGTATGGTCTGGCCTGGGGCTGGCCGCTGCGGAGCAAACAGTGGCCCAGCTGCCTGCCACGTTACCGACAGACCCAACGACTGCCAACGTTTCCCTGTGGGGTGCCGACGCCTTCTTCGATGCGGGCAGCCAGGGGTGCGGTGACGGTGCGCTCGAAAAAACCGCCAGCCTGATGCGTCGCCTGCAGGCCGGCCAAACCCTCGAGATCTATGCGACCGATCCCAGTGTCGCCGTCGACCTGGCAGCCTGGTGCCGGATGACCGGTCACCAGCTGGTGGAGCAGATGCGCGACCGCTACCTGCTGCGTCACGCCTGACAGCGGTTCTGTACCAATCACCACTTCACGAGAGGATACCTACGATGGGACATGTTCTGATCAACAACACGCGCGGGAGAGACGACGTCGAGCGCGCCACGTTGGCCATGGTCGTGGCTAATGCCGGTTTGACGTCGGGCCAGGACGTCACGGTGCTGCTGACGATAGACGGCGTGTGGTGTGCGACCAAAGGCTACACCGACGGTCTGCAGGCGAACGGTTTTGCGCCGCTTGGGGAGCTGATTCAGAAATTCCTCGATGCCGGCGGCAGCCTGTGGGTCTGCGGTGCGTGTGCCAAACCGCGTGAGATCACCCAGGAACAGCTCATCGAGGGGGCCAAACTGGTCGGGGCGGCGGCGGCCATCGAGGCCATGGTCAACGGCGCGCAGACCCTGAGCTGGTAGGGCGATTTCTCCCGTGGCACAAGACATCACGCTGTGGACTGACGTGGCGGCTGCGGACCTATCGACGGTGCTGCCCGAACAGGACTTTCTACCCGATGCCTACCGGCTGCCCGCCGGAGCCGCGCGCGAGGCTACAGCGCCCTGGTCACCGACGGTGGTGTTCATCGAGGTAACGAACCGCTGCAACCTGTTGTGTGAAACCTGCCCGCGCACCTACTTTACGCGCGAGCCGCTGCACTCCCTGGGCTACGACGAGTTCGTGCACATCGTGAGCCAGTTCCCGCAGATGCGGCGTGCCGTGCTGCATGGCATTGGTGAGCCGCTCCTGAATCGTGCGCTGCCCGAGATGATCAGCTACCTCAAAGCGCGGCAGGTGGAGGTTCTGTTCAACTCCAACGGCACGCTGCTCACACCCGCCTGGCAGGAGGCTCTCGTGCGCAGCGGCCTGGACCAGTTCCGCTGCTCGATCGACGGCGCCACGGCCGAGACCTACGCCAGGATTCGCGGCGCTGATCTCCTGCATAAGATCATCGAAGGCCTGGCGGGTTTGCAGGCCACCAAAGCGCGGCTGGGTTCGCCAACGCCGGCGGTATCGATCTGGTGTGTGGCGACGCAGGATAACCTGCGCGAACTGCCCGACCTGGTCCGTCTGGCGGCCCAGGTCGGCGTGCCCGAAGTGTACGTGCAGCGTATGACCTACTTCGCCCGCGAAGAGGCCGACCAGTTTGGTATGGCGCGCCCCGAGTTTGCCATCTTCGGCCAGCGCGACGACGAGCAGGCCACCGTGATCGCCGAATGTGAAGCCCTCAGTGCCGCGTTGGGCATCCAGTTTCGTGCTTCGGGTGCGCGCGACCCACGCAACAGCCTGGCCGCCGCGCGGCCGCCCGACGTGGCGCCGTGGCGTGCCTGCTTGCGACCGTGGACCACGGCGTACATCACGGCCAACGGCCACTGCCTGCCGTGCTGCATTTCGCCGTTCGCCACCAACGACTATGCCAGTTTGATCCTTGGCAATCTGTTCGAGCAGCCGTTTGCCCAGATCTGGAATGATGAACTGTACCAGGAGTTTCGCACGCGTCTGTTGAGCACCGAACCGCACGTGGCGTGCTCGAGCTGCGGCGTGTATTGGAGCTTGTAGGGCCATCTTGGCGGGAGGACCCAGAGATGCTCAGACTATTTTCGCACCAGCTGCCCGGTCTGTCCGGCAAACTCGACAACGTCGGCGGCCTGGGGTTGGTCATCGGACGGCTCATCATTGGCTACCTGTGGTTCACGCAGCTCCTGTGGAAGATGCCGCCCGCGTTTGGCTGCCCCAGTGATTTCGCCGTCACTACCGCCCTCAATGCCCGCACGTCCGGTTTGTGCGACTGGACCGGCCTGATGGCCATTGCGTCGAAGCTGCCCATCCACCAGGCGCTGGTGCGGGACGTCATTATCCCGAATCTCTCGTGGATGGGTTGGCTGATCTGGCTGCTGGAAGTATTCATTGCGGTCTCGCTGATCTTCGGCATTTTTTCGCGCCTGGGTGCGCTGCTCGGTTTCGTCCAGGCGGTCAATCTGTACATTGGCCTGACCGCGCTGCCGTTCGAGTGGTACTGGACCTACGGCATGCTCTATACGCTGCAGCTGATCTTCTTCTTTCTGCCACCGGGACGCATCTGGGGCGTCGATATGCTGCTGATCCCGCGGCTCAAGGCTGCCGGCGAGCGCGGCAGCCGGCTGGCCAAGCTCACCCTGCTGGCGATGTGAGACCACAGTGAACGCATGCTCCGGCACCGGCTGTCGATACTAGTTGGCCTGGGGTTGGCCAGTCTGGCCCTGTACGGCGTGGTGGCGCGCATTCCCAACCTGCGGCGCGCGATCCCGGCCTTCGAGGTCGTCTATTTTGCGCTCTTTGCCCTGTACCTGGTGGCCATCGTGCTGGTATTGGCCTGGGAGCACGCCGCCGACAGCAGCCCGCGTTCCTTACGCGGCGCGCTGCTGACGATCGTGCTGGGCGGCGTGGCGTTTCGTATGCTGCTGCTGCCCACAGCTCCAACCCTGTCGGATGACATGTACCGCTACGTGTGGGACGGTCGCGTGCAGGCGGCGGGTATCAGCCCGTACCGCTATCCACCGAACGCACCGGACCTGATCCAGCTGCGCCTGTCCGACCGCACAATCTGGCCGAACATCAACCGCAAAAGCGCTGTGACAATCTATCCCCCGGCGGCGCAGCTGGCCTTTCGCGGCATCTACGCCGTGGTTCCGGACAGCATCACCTGGACCAAGGTGGCTATGACGCTGGCCGAGCTGGCCACACTGGCGCTGCTGGCGGTGTGGCTGCGGCAGCGGCACCTCAGCCCGCTGCGCATCGTGGTGCTGGCCTGGAGTCCGCTGGCCGTGTTCGAGATTGCGGGTCACGGTCACATGGACGCCCTGGTGCTGCTGCCCCTCACCGGCGCGCTGCTGGTGCGCGAGCGCCGCCAGACGGGGTGGCTTGGATTCTGCCTTGGCCTGGCGACGCTGCTCAAGCTCTACCCGGCGCTGTGGCTGCCGGCGCTGTGGACACGCCGCGATTGGAAAGCGCCCCTGGCGTTTGCGTCGACGGTGGCCGCCGGGTATGTGTTGTTCCTCGGCAACGGTGGCAGCGTCCTGGGTTTTTTGCCCAATTACCTCGACGAACGGTTCAACGGTGGACCGGCCGACTGGCTGGCGGTAGCCGCGCAGTGGCTGATGCAGCTGGACAAACCACCGTATGGCGCCATGCAGCTGGTGCAGTTTGGCGTGCTGATCGGGCTGAGCGCCTGGTTCGTGTGGCGGCCGGCCGGATCCGCCGACCAGGCCCGTCAGCGCGTTTGGTTGATCATGGCGGCGGTCGTACTGCTGTCGCAGAACCTGTTTTCCTGGTATCTCCTCGCCATCCTTCCCCTGCTGGTGGTCGATCTTCAGCGCGGACGGTGGGGGCTGCGTTTCGACGCCGCCACCGGCTGGCTGCTCTTCACCGGCCTGGTGGCCCTCTCCTACATCTATTTCATCCACAGACAGCCGCAGGCGTGGGCGATTGGGCTGCAGTACGTGCCGCTGCTGATTTTCCTGCTCGTGCCCCCCTGGCTGGCGCGGCGGCGGACGCGGCGTGTGGGCGGTGCGGCCAGCGAGCGGACCGCGTAGGGGATGAGATCGATGACACCCGTGCTGCCCAGACGCGGTATGCGCCCGGCACCCACCGTTGTCCTGCTCGGTTTGGGCGTGCTGACGGTCGGGCTGTTTTGGGCCTGCTTCTACCGGCCGTTTTCGCTGCACACGTATTACCTGGTGCCGCTGCTGAGCCTGTTCAAGCTGACGACGCGCCAGCCGGCGGCGTGGTACGCCTTCCTCGTGGGGGTGGCCGGGTTGAACCTGGCTTACCTGGCCGGTTTTCGCACCCTGGCGCGTGTCAGTCGCCCCATTCCCTGGTGGATCGTGTTGGCCTTTCCCGCGGTTGCCCTCCTGCTGCTGGTATTCACCTACCCGGTGGGCGCCGCCGACATCTTCGATTACCTGGTGCGCGGGCACCTGCGGGCGGCCTACGGTGCCAATCCGTACTGGCAGGTGCCCGCCCAATTTCGCGACGATGCGCTGGTTTATTACGCCGCCTGGCGCACCTTCCCCTCGGCCTATGGGCCGCTGTGGGAGCTGGTGGCGACGCCGTTGGCCCGGTGGGCGGGCGGCGATTTGTGGCGCGGCATCTTGATCTTCAAGGCACACGCGGTGGTCTCGCTGCTCCTCACCACGGCGGCGGTGGCGGGTCTGGCCTGGCAGGCGTCGCGTGACCGGTCGACGGTGCAGCTGGCCGTGTACGCGGTTCTCTGGAACCCGCTGCTCCTGTTCGAGACCGCCGCCAACGGGCACCACGATCTGTGGCTGGCCCTGGGCATCCTGGCGGCGACGTTTTTTGCCCTGCGCCGGCAGTACGGCCTGGCCCTCGTGGCACTTACGCTGGTCACGCTGTTCAAGTTCGTGACACTGCTGCTCGTGCCCATATTCATCCTGGCAGCCGTGCGCACGCTTGGCTGGCGGCGCGGCCTGCGCCAGATTGTCGCTGGGGCGGCGGTCAGCCTGGTTCTGGTCTGGCTGTGTTATGCGCCGTTCTGGCCCATGACGGACCCGCTGCGCCTGGCCCAGCGTGCAGGGCTCTACACCACCTCGTTACCCGCCGTGGTCCGCTTCGTACTGCCGTTCTGGGTGGAACCGTCCACCGCCATGACCCTTGCGGCCATCCTCGCGTTCGGGCTGCTGGCGTTGATAACGCTGGCGAGCATCCTCTTTACCTGGTTGGACCCGCAGGTCAGACCGTGGCACACGGCGCGCAATCTGCTGGTGGCGGCGCTGCTGGTGGCCACGGCCTGGTACCAGGCCTGGTACGTGGCCTGGATTCTGCCGCTGGCGGCCTGGCAGCCACGTTCGCGGGCCCTGCGCGGGGTCATGCTGCTGAGCGTATTGGCCTGGTTCAAGTACCTGCTTTTCGATCTAACCTACGGGCTCGACTGGCAGGCTGCGCCGCGTTGGCAGCGCGAGGTGGCCGCCTTTGCCATCATCATGCTGTTTCCGATCTTGTGGTACAGTGTGCGCCACCGGCCCTGGGCACGTCTGCGCCGTTGGCAACGAATCGAATATTGGCGTTCTCATGATCTTGGAGGATAATGCAAGTGACACCCAAAGCGTGGAAAACGATCTCGAGCCGGCCGATTTATCAGAACAAGTGGATGGCACTGCGCGAAGACATCGCCGAAATGCCCGATGGCCGCACCACGATCTACGGCGTGGTGACGTTTGGGCACTGCGTGGGGGTCGTCCCACTCACGGCGGATGGCCAGGTGATCCTGGTGCGCCAGTATCGTTACGTCTTTGGCGAGGATCAGCGTTGGGAGATTCCAACCGGCGGCGTCAAACCAGGTGAGACCCTGGAACAGGCCGCCCAGCGTGAGCTGATGGAAGAGGCGGGGGTGCGCGCCGCACGGCTGCACCTGGTCAGCGAATACTACACGTCGAAATCGATCTGCGATGAGACGGCCCACATCTACGTCGGCGAGGACCTGGAGACCGCCAGCCTGCCGCCGGACGACACGGAGTTTTTTGAGATACGCCCGTTTCCATTGGCCGAAGCGGTACACATGGTGTTGGCCAGCGAAATTCGCGACAGCATGAGTGTCATCGGCCTGTTGATGGCCGCGCGGCAGCATGGCCTATGAACGACGTTCGTTCGGCTGCAGCCAACGTACTGCTGGTGGTGGCCAAACGGCCCGAAGCAGGCCATACGAAGACGCGTCTGCACGGTGAATTCAGCCCGTTCGAGGCGGCCGAGATCTACCGCTGCCTGATGCTCGATACGTTCCGTCTGATGGCGCAGGTGCCCGCGGTCCAACCGGTGGTGGCCTACACCCCGGACGACGCAGACGGCTACTTTCGCCAGATTGCCCCCGCCCATTTCGAGCTGCTGCCGCAGCGTGGCCAGAACCTGGGGGAGCGCCTGCCCAATGCACTGGGGCACGTCCTGGCCCAGCCGGGGATTGAACGTGCGGTCATCATGAACAGCGATGGGCCGACGCTGCCGGTGGATTACCTGGTGGAAGCGTTTGCCGCGTTGGCGACGGACGATGTCGTGCTGGGGCCGGGTCGCGATGGGGGATATTACCTGATCGGCATGTCACGCCTCCACCGCGGCCTCTTTACCGGCGTAACCTGGAGCACAGAGCGTGTCATGGACGAAACGCTGGCCAACGCACGCCGCCTGGGTCTGCGCGTGCACGTGCTCCCGGTATGGTACGACGTCGATTTTGCGGAGGACCTCCGGCACCTGCTGGCGGAGGGCCCGCTGGCCGCACCGCTGACCTTTGCCTATGTGCGCGCCCTGCGTCCCCAGTGGCTGAACGGGCATGGACCCGGCTGATGGCGATCATGGGGCGCCAGGCGATCCGGACCCGACGCCGAAGTTATTTGAGGAGTGCGAAGCGATGACGACACGGTTGAAGAACTTGCTGCAGCCCCAGGGACCCTTGTGGCCGGTGGCTCTGGCGCGGATCATGATCGGTATTCTCTGGCTGTTCAGCCTGCGCTGGAAGCTGCCGCCTGCATTTGCGGCACCGCCCGGCCTGCGTGGTCTGCAGGACTGGATGCAGCTGCAGGTTCAGCACCCAGCGTTCGACTTCTATGCGGGCTTCGTGCAGACCGTGGTTCTGCCCAACTTCACCCTGTTTGCCTGGTTGATCTTCCTGGCCGAGCTGCTCGTCGGACTTTCGCTTCTGCTGGGATTCCAGGTCCGGTGGGGCGCGCTGCTCGGCCTGCTGTTGTCGTTGAACCTGCTCGTCGGTCTGTTGGACGTGCCGGGTGAATGGCCGTGGAGCTACGTGATGTTGGCGATGTGGCATGGGGTGTTCATGGTCACCGGCGCCGGCCTGGTATTGGGTCTCGACGGCTGGCGGCGGCGACGGGCCGTGCCGGCGCCATGAGCCGCGTGAGCGTCATCATCCCCGCGCTCAATGAGGCCGAGAGCATCGGCGCCGTACTGGCGGCGATCCCACCTGGGATCGCCGATGAAGTCATCGTTGTCGATAATGGCTCGACCGACGATACCGCCCAACGTGCGCTGGCCGGGGGGGCGCGCGTCGTGCGCGAAAACCGGCGCGGGTACGGGTACGCCTGCGCGGCCGGCGTTGCCGCCGCCAATGCCGAGATTCTTGTGTTCATGGACGGCGACCTCAGCGACTACCCCGAAGAGATCGTCGATCTCGTGAATCCGCTGCGCACCGGGCAGGCCGACCTGGTCCTGGGATCGCGGCTCCTCGCAGGGTATCCGGTGGCCATGCCGCCGCACCAACGATTCGGCAACTGGCTGACCAGCCGGCTCATGCAGCGGCTCTATCGTCTGCCGGTAACCGACCTGAGCCCGTTCCGCGCCGTGCGACGGGACGTGCTGCTGCGTCTGGAGATGCGCGAAATGACCTTTGGCTGGCCCACCGAGATGATGGTCAAAGCTGCGCGGCAGGGTCATCGTGTCATCGAGGTGCCGGTGCGCCACCGTTCGCGTTACGCCGGCAAGTCCAAAGTCAGCGGCACGCTGCGCGGCACGGTGCTGGCCGCGGTTTACATCCTGGGTACGACCCTGCGGTATGCGAGGTAGGGGGGCCACAGATGCCATCTGCGTTATCACAAAGTGCCCAGAAGGTGCAGGATGCCCTGACGGCGCGGGGGTTCGATTATCAGGTCGTGGAGTTTGCGCAGCCGACGCGCACGTCGGCGGAAGCGGCGGCGGCGGTGGGCTGTGACGTGGGGCAAATTGCCAAATCGATCGTCTTTCGCGGCAAACGTTCGCACCAGGCGATCCTCGTGATAGCCAGCGGCGCCAACCGTGTCAATGAAAAACGGCTGCGCGACTTGGTGGGGGAGCCGGTCGAAAAGCCGGACGCCGATTTTGTGCGCGCACAGACCGGCTACGCCATTGGCGGCGTGCCGCCTCTCGGCCACAGCCAGCCGCTGACCGTGCTGATCGACAACGATCTGTTGCAGTATGCGGAGATCTGGGCTGCGGCCGGTACGCCCAACGCGGTGTTCAGGCTGCTGCCAACCGACCTGGCAGCGATCAGCGGTGGACAGCTGGCGGATATGGTCTGATGTGCGGGGAGAGCCATGGTCACGTTCGATGACATTCGTGCGGCGGATGATCGATTGCTCGGGGTTGCGCGACACACCCCGGTTCTGACGTCACGTCTGCTGGACGCGCAGTGCGGTAACCGGTTGTTTCTGAAGGCGGAGAATCTGCAGCGTGTCGGTGCCTTCAAGTTTCGCGGTGCCTACAACGCCATCAGCCGGCTGGATGATGCGGCCAGAGCGCGCGGCGTGATTACGCATTCGTCGGGTAACCACGCCCAGGCCGTGGCGCGAGTGTGCCAGCTGTTGGGCATCAAGGCGGTGATCGTGATGCCCGACAACGCACCGGCCATGAAACTGGCGGCTACCCGCGCCTACGGGGCCGAGGTTGTGCTCTACGATCCCAACCGCGCCACACGCGAAACGATTTCGCAGGCCCTGGCCGTCGAACACGGCTACACGCTGATTCCCCCGTACGACCATCCGCACGTCATCGCCGGGCAGGGTACCGCTGCCCTCGAGCTTATCCGCGAAGTGGGCGAGCTCGACGTACTGCTGGTACCGTGTGGGGGTGCGGGTCTGTTGAGCGGTTGTGCGCTGGCCAGCAAACACCTCCTGCCAGCCTGCCGCGTCATCGGTGTCGAGCCCGCGGCCGGGGATGACGCCACACGATCGTTCCACAGCGGTGTGCTGCACACCGTATCCAACCCACAGACCATCGCCGACGGGGCGCGCACACCCGCGTTGGGTGACATCACCTTCCCGCTAGTTCGGCAGTTCGTCGACGACATGCTGACCGTGAGCGACGACGACCTGGTACGTACGATGTATTTCGTGTGGACGCGCCTGAAAACGATCGTCGAGCCCACCGGCGTTTTGGGTCTCGCCGCCGTCTTCAACCGGGTCTACGCCGCGCAGGGCCAGCGCATCGGCGTGATCCTGAGCGGCGGCAACGTCGATCTGCAGGACGCGGCGGGTTGGTTTGCACAGAGACTGGAGGCACCCGCATGACGCCGGCAAACCCGCTGCGGATTGCCCTCTGTTTTCACTTCAACCAAAATTTGAACCAATTCGGTGCCGTGGCCAGCCGCGCCTGTTACCGTGGTCTGCTCCAGGTTCTGCGCCGGCATGCGCGGCTGCCCTTTGCGATTCACATCTCGGGCACGCTCGTCCATGCGCTGCAGTGGCTCGATCCCGAACCGCTGCAGCTGATCGCCGATGGACTGGCGGCGGGCCAGTTTACGCTGTTGGGCAGCACCTATGCACAGAACGTGCCATACGCCAGTGATGATTGGGACAACCTGCTGCAGATGGCGCTGCACCGCGACGTCCTGCAGCGCGGCTTCGGCGTCAGCCCGGTCATCTTCTGGAACTCCGAACGCTGCTGGCGCCAGTCGTTGGTGCCGGTACTGGCGGGCAGCGGTTATTCGCATACCCTGGTCGAAGGTCACATCCTGCGCGCCGCCGGCTGCGCCCAACCGCATGCGGTGTGGCGTACGGGCACGGAGGATCAACAGCTGACCCTCTTCGACGACGACGAGGGGCTGAAGCACGCCATCAACTACGCCATCTGGACCGGCCGGCCGCAGCGGGCCCTGGACTATCTGCGCGCCCTGGCTGCCGCACCCGACCACGAGACCTACTACGTATGGTACGCCGAAGACGCCGAAGCGACGGGGTTGTGGGGGTATACCCGCGGCATCCTGCCGCAGTCGGCGTGGGCCAACCTCGACCAGCTGCTGACCCTGTTCGAACAGCAGCCATGGCTTGCCATCACGGCACCGGCCCACGCACCGGCACCCCGGGGCGATGTGCCGGTCATTCCCGATGGCCAGGCGGCGTGGATGGTGGCCTCCCTGCAGCGCACCGGTGCACCGTACCACGAAGAGGGTTTCGCCGACTGGTTCGACTTCAATGTACGGTCACCCAAACTGCACTACTTCCGCGCATTGTACGGGCGGATTCGCGAACGCCTGCAGGTTAGTCAGGTGCAGCCACCGGCCAACGCTGCGGCGGGACGCCTGATTGCCCAGGCGCACCTGGCCTATGCGGCGCACCAGTTCGAATTTGGCTGCATCGGCGTGGGGCGCATTGGGGACCGGCAGTGGGAGATGGTACGCGCGGCGCTGGTTTGCCTGCGCGCGGCTGAACTGGCCGGCGATCCCTCGCCGGTCGCCGTGTGGATGGAGGATGTCAACCAGGATGGAGTGGACGAAGTGCTGCTCGCCAGTCGCGACCAGTTCGTCGTGCTGACGCCGGTGGGCGGGCGGGTGCTGTACGCGTTCGACCTGCAGGCGGGTGTGTCGTGGGTGGGCAACGAGAACGCGATGTCCATGGCGCCCTACGAAAACGATGCCGCCTACCCCGTCACGACGCGGACCTTTCCGGCGCGCTGGCTGCCCGAGACCTTCGAGGCGTCGGTCCATGGTTTCACGGCGGTCGAGGCCGATCCGCGGGTGTCCTGGGGACGTTACCTGCCCGACGATTGGTGGTCGGGCGAGCCGGGCACGCTGCCCACCTACTTCCTGCCGGATACCCCGCCGGCGGAGCCGTGGACATTGTCACAGACCCAGACGCGTGCCCACAGCGACCGGCTTTGGATCGACGGCGTGCAGGCACTGGCACCCGAGGAGAACCGGTCGTGGGACGTGCGCCCGGACGAACAGCGGGTTACTTTTACCCTGCGCCATGGTCTCGTCACGATCGAAAAAACCTTCCAGCTCTACGAGGGGGGACTGGAGGCCACCTATCGAATCGTCGTTCAAAGCGAGCGACCGGTGATGATACGTCTCGAGATCGAAAACGAGCTGTGTCCCTCGGCGGTCGACCTGATCGATGGTGGACGGGCGGCGGCGGCGTATTGGGATTTGTACGGGCGGCCGGTGGCCGAGGCTGACGAAAACACCCGCGGTGTCGTCAACCGTGCGGCCGGTTACCTGGTGGTTTTTCAGGCGCAGCCGGCACCGGTGGCGGTGCGGGGTCAGGATGGCCTGTTGGCACTGACCGTGACACCGGCGTTCGAATGGACGCGGCAGTCCGACGAGGCAGCGCTCCTGGGCATGCGCTGGCGCGCTACACGCCCTTAGTTTTGCCAACGATAGAGGAAAAAAACCAATGTCCGATCAATTGATCTTCACAGAACATCGTGGGCCGCTCTTTGAAATTGTGCTCGATCGAGCCGAAAAGCGCAACGCGCTCAACTGGGAAATGCTCAAACTCCTACCCGATGCCGTCGCCCAAGCGCAGCGCGCCGCCGGCGTGCGTGCCATCGTGGTGCGCGGCGCCGGCAAAGGATTTTCGGCCGGTATCGACCTGAACGCATTCTTCGAGCTGCAGGCCCTCTACGGAGCGCACTGGCGTACGCACATGCGCCAGGTGACTGAGGATTTCCAGGCGATGCTCTCCAGCCTGGCCCAGATCGAAATCCCCACGATTGCCGTGCTGCACGGTTTCGTGCTGGGGTTGGGATTGGAGGTGGCGCTGGCGTGCGACCTGCGTATCGCCGCTGAGGATACGGTGCTGGGTCTGCCGGAAACACGCCTTGGATTGGTGCCCGACGTGGGTGGGTCGACCCGACTGGCGCAGCTGGTGGGATTGGCGCGGGCCAAAGAGCTGATTTTCACGGGGCGCCAGATCAACGCCGACGTGGCGGCGCGTTGGGGCCTCGTCAATCGCGTCGTGCCCGCCGGTGAGCTGACAGCCGACGTGGAGGCGCTGGTTCACGAGATCGAGCAGGCGGCGCCGCTCGCCGTGGGCATGGCCAAACGTCTGCTCAACGGCATGGTGGACACGTCACGCGGCCTGGCCCTGGAAGGTTGGGCGCAGAGCCAGCTCATCACCACCGAAGACTTTAGCGAAGGCGTGCAGGCCATGCTGCAAAAACGTACGGCAAATTTTCGCGGCAAGTAGCATCGCAGGTCACAGCTGGGGCTGTGACCTGCGATGATCAGCCTAACCAACGCAATAGCGCATCCAGCGGCCCGATGCCAAGTTCACCCGTGCGCAGCCTCTCCATGAACCCGATCGTCTCCTGTTCGATGCGCCGGCGCGTGTCTTCGTAATCGTCTGACGATCCTGCCGTGACCAGCTCGAGCGCGTTGTCCCACACCCGATCACGCCACTGCACGATCATCCGTGCGATGAGGTGTTCGTCCAGGGGGCCCAGCGCCAGGTCGACGATGCGCATCTCAGGGAGGTGTTCATCGACCACCTGCTCCTGCACGCTGTCGATGCTGGCGGCGATGACCTGGTTGACCAGGTCGTAATCGGCGCGTCGCTCTGCCCATTGAACCGGCGTCGACGTAGTTGCTTCGGGGCCGAGCATATCGCTAACGGCAAGCGCCAGGTCGTAGTTGATGTGCGCATTGACGCCCAACAGCAGGTTGTGAATGACCGAGACGGCCGGGTCACGCGCCAGGTCGAACGTTTGCTGCCAGATGGCGGGCACGGGGCCAGCTGCACCCTCGTACGCATCGAGTGCCACGAAATAGTAGTCCGCAAAGTGCGCCACCAGGCGGTCCATCCACAACGGATCGTGGAAACGGTTGGCGGCGATGGCCTGCTGCATGTTTTGCGTCATGATGGCGTAACACTGCAAAAAAATCGACCGCCGGTCGCCGTTGGTCAGCCAGGTTTGGATTTGCGCGCGCATACGCGTCGACGTATTGTTGGCGGTCACTTGTTCATTTCCCAGATCAGACGCAGGCCAGCCAGCGTCAGCCAGGGGTCCACGATTTCCAGCACCGGCGTATGGAGGGCGATGACTTCGGCCAGGCCGCCCGTCGCGACCACTTTCATGTCGGTGCCCAGGCGTTCGCGGAAACGTGCCACCAGGCCCTCGATCAAGCCCACGTAGCCCAGAAACAGACCGGACTGCAGCGCCTGCACGGTGTTTTTGCCGATGACGTCGGGCGGTGCGGTGAGTTCGACGCGGAAGAGCTGTGCGGCGCGCTGGCCCAGGGCGTCGGCTGCAATGGCCAGCCCCGGTGCAATGGCCCCGCCCAGGTAGTCCCCCTCGACCGAGACGGCGTCGAAGGTCGTGGCCGTACCAAAATCGACCACACAGGCCGGCCCGCCGTAGAGCCGGTGCACGGCGGCGGTGTTGACCACCCGATCGGCACCCACCTCGCGCGGGTTATCGACCCGCACGCGTACACCGGTGCGAATGCCCGCCCCAACGACCAGGGTACGGCAGTGCAGGTATTCCTCGGCCAGCTCGGTGAATGAGCCGGTGAGGGACGGCACGACGCTGGCAATGATCGTGCCGGTGACACTGCCGGGCACGTTGTAGCCGGCGCGTTCCATCAAACCGAGCACGAGGACGGCGTACTCGTCGGCGGTTTTGCCGCTGACCGTATTGATCCGCCAGTGGCCACGCAACTCCTCACCGTCGTACAGACCGAGTACGACGTTGGTGTTGCCAATATCGATTGTCAAGAGCATGGGTCTGGCTCCTCGCCGCCTGGGCGTTGCGGCCACAGGTCATGGTATCGGTTCAAGGTTCGTCGGTTGGCCGACCCGCGGTCTCGTGCGGTGCAGGCGCATCCAGAACCAGGTTGTCGATGAGGCGGGTCCGCCCGATGCGCACCGCCAGCGAAAGCAAAACGGGGCCGGCGGCCGGCTCGTCGAGCTCCTTCAGCGTGGCTGCGTCGGCCGCGCTGGCGTACTCGACCTGGGCCAGCGGCTCGGCAGCCAGGACGGTATGCATCACATGGCGCAGCTGGGTGGGGTGCCGTGTGCCCTGCTGCCAGGCATCCCGCGCCGCGGAGAGGGCGCGGTACAGCACCGGCGCAGCCGCGCGCTGGTTGGGGGTGAGATAGCTGTTGCGGCTGCTGAGCGCCAGGCCATCGGCCTCACGCACGGTCGGGCATACCACCACCTCGATGTCGAAGTTGAGCTCGTTGGCCATGGTCTGGATCACGCGGACCTGCTGCGCGTCCTTCTGTCCAAAATAGGCACGCGTCGGCCGCGTGAGGTTGAACAGTTTGGCAACGACGGTGGCAACGCCGCGAAAATGGCCCGGACGGTGGGCGCCCTCCAGCGGCTGGCTGACGTGCTCCACGGTTACGAACGTCTGGTACATAGGCGGGTAGATCTCATGGGTCTCCGGTGTAAACACCAGGGTGCAGCCGCTGGCCGCCAGCTGCGCCAGGTCGCCTTCCATGTCGCGCGGGTAGGCCGCAAAATCCTCGTGAGGCCCAAACTGGGTCGGATTGACGAAAATCGTGGCAATGACGTGATCGTTTTCGGCGCGGGCACGGGCGACCAGTGCCAGGTGACCTGCATGCAGGAAACCCATCGTCGGCACCAGTCCTACCGAACCCGCCAACCCGCGCCGGACCGCGTGCATATCCTGCACGGTGTAGATACGCTGCATCGTCCCACCTGCCTCTGCCAAATCAACGGCACCGACGTCTGATGTCACCGCGGCCGCCGGCCACCATCCCCGTAGAGACTGCCCACCGCCTCGCTTTCGCCCAGGGCGGGGGTGCCGGTCAGCGATGCGCCGGGGGTCCAGCCGTCGTCATCGAGCAGTGCTGCCAGGGTTTCAGGGTCCATGTGCACGCTGTGGGCTTCGGTGGGAAAGGTAGCGGCTTGCACTTCGTCGACGTAGGTGGCCAGCGCCTCGCGGGCCGCCTTACCCAGTTCACCGAAGCGTCGAGCGTGTTTGGGCACGAAGTCCTCGAAGAGACCGAGCATGTCGTGCCACACCTGGACCTGCCCGTCACAGCCCACGCCGGCCCCGATCCCGATCGTAGGCACGTGCAGGCGCTGCGACGTCAGCTGCGCCAGCTCCGCCGGCACGAGTTCGAGTACGATCGCAAAGGCGCCCGCCGCCTCGAGCGCCAGGGCATCGTTGATCAGCTGGCGTGCGGCGTCGAGGGTACGTCCCTGGACGCGGTAACCGCCAAACTGGTTGACCGACTGTGGGGTCAGGCCAATGTGTCCCATCACCGGAATGCCGTTGTCGGTCAGGCGCCGAACGGTCTCGGCCATGCGGGCGCCGCCTTCGATCTTCACCGCCTGGGCGCCGGTCTCCTGCATCACGCGGCCACAGTTGACCAGGGCCTGTTCGGGGTTGACGTGGTAGGTCATAAACGGCATGTCCACGACGACCAGGGCATTCTGGGTGCCGCGCACCACGGCCTTGGCGTGGTGGATCATGTCCTCCAGGGTTACCGGTATGGTGGACGAGTGTCCCAGCATCACCATGCCCAGCGAATCACCCACCAGCAAGATCGGAATGCCGGCCGCTTCGGCCAGCCGCGCGCTGGTGTAGTCGTAGGCGGTCACCATCGGAATCCGCTCGCCGCGGTCCTTCAATTGCTGAAAGTGACGGATAGTCTTGCGCATGAGGCTCCTTTTCTGGCTATGCGATGCGCCGCTCCAGGAGATCATCGATCTGCTGGGCGCAGTCAGGATCGAGCTGGCGGGCCAGGGGCACGGTATGGCGCGCCAGGTGCAGGTACAGCTGCGCAACGGAGGGCTCGTAACGTACCAGGGCTTCGAGGTGGCGGGCGACGGTGCCGGTGTCGCCGCGGCGAATGGGTCCGGTCAGGGCGGCGGGCAAACCGACCGTACCGAGATTGCGCACCGTCCCGCCGGTCAGCGGCAGCAGCGCCTCCTGCGCCGCTTCGGCTTCGAAGCCAGCCTCTTGCATGAGGTGAGTGGCGACGTCGAAGAGCGTCACCAGGTAGTTGCTGGCGAACACGGCCGCGGCATGGTATAGGGCACGCGCGCCGGGGCGCAGCCACTGGTAGGTGCCGTCGAGCGTCTCGACCAGGGCGGGCAGCCAGACGCGCAGTTCCCCTTCACCCTCCAGGGCGAAGAAGCTGCCGGGCAGCACGGCCATGGCCGCCTCGATCGTAGCAAAGGCCTGCAGCGGATGAAAACCACCCACGCACGCGCCCGCATCGTGGGCCGGCGCCAGGGCACTGAGCTCCACCGCACCCGAACAGTGCACCACACCCTGGTTCACACGCCAGCCGCCGGCGGCAGCAATCTGTGCGGCGACGTCGGCTATGGCATGATCGGGCACGGTGAGCAGGACGAGGTCGGCGTCGCGCAGGCGCGCAGCATCATCCCAGGCGCGGCTGCCGATCTGATCGGCCAGGCGCTGGGCAGTGGACGTGTGACCGCTCCACACCCCAGCGACCTCCCAGCCACGTTGGGTGAGCAGGCGGGCCAGCGCGCTGCCGACACGGCCTGCTCCGGCAATGCCCAACACCGGCCGCGGGCCGGACGTCGTGCGCGGTTCTGTCGTGTCATAGTTCATGAGGTGATACCTTTCGGTCAGTTCAGATTGGGCACGATGTCGGCGAAGCGCGTATTGGCCTTTTCTTCGCTTGCGATTTCGGCGATGCGGTTGGATGGATCGACAAACACAACCGTCGGCGTCCAGGGTTGTGGGATCGGCTCGGCCACCTGGGCGTAGGACATGATGATGACCCGATCGCCTGGTGTGACCAGGCGGGCGGCGGCACCGTTCAGGCACACATCACCACTACCGGGGGCGCCCGCAATCACGTAGGTTTCGAGGCGTGCCCCGTTGTCGACATCGACGACCTGCACTTTTTCGTATTCCAGGAGATCGGCCGCGCGCATCAGATCGGCGTCGATGGTGATGCTGCCGATGTAGTGCACGTTGGCTTCGGTGACGACGGCGCGGTGAATCTTGCTCTTGAAAAGTGTTCGGATCATGCGGTCCAGCTTCCTTTCGTGTTCCCTGTGCACAGGGTACTGGTGGTTTGGATCGAGCGCGACACCGAACTGGTTGCTGCGGCACAAAAAACCTCTCGCACGCGCGAGAGGTTTGGAAAATCACACAGAGTTTGTGTCATTTGCCGTCTCGGTCGTCGTTCGATCCAAGCGACTTGTATTGTCAACTGCCGATCGTGCTGGATACTGGCTGCCGCAGGGTGGTCAACCGTACCCAAGTGCCCGAATTATACCAGGACCGCCCCCAAACGCAAGTAGAGAGGCCTACATTTCCATTTTGGATTTTGGATTTTGGATTTTGGATTTTGATTTTGGATTTTGGATTGAGTGCTTACCTTTTGCGCAGGTGACGGAGGGTGTAGGTGGCCCAGAAGACGATCCAGGCGGTGAGCAGGATGCCGGCCAGGCCCAGGCGGCTGACATTGACATAAGGTTCGATCTCGACGTCATCATCGGCGATACGCACGACGCCGGCGGGATCGGCGAGAATGCCGCCGCCGTAGCCGGCGCCTTCGCCCGTGCCGCCCGGGTTGGCTTCCTCGGTATTCGTTTCGCCGCTGCCAAAGCCGGCACCGAAGCCGTACTTCAGGCGGGCGAGCGGGATGATGGTGACGGCGCCTTCTTTGTAAGGCTCACCAAATACCGTGCGCCAGCTGGCGCTGTCCAGCAGTTTTTCTACCTGGTCGAACATGCGGTTGAGTTCCATCGTTATACCCTCCAGTGGGTTAGCTGCGGCGGGAAAATGGCCGCGCAATCAGCAGACTGAACAGAGTCACCAGGACTGCGACGCTCAGCATGCCGAGCAGGGCCTGGCGGGTTGGATCAGGAACGGGCAGCGACTCTTCGTCCTGATCGTGGTTGACCTGGATGGCGATCGGTGTGGCCATGACGACGGCAAACCCGCCCAGTCGCTGCTGGGCGGCACTGACCATACTTTCCAGGTGGCGCAGCCGTACGACACGTACGATGGGTGTCAGCTGCACGTTATCTACGGTGACCGTCTCACCGGGTTGGGTTGTGACATCGAACGGACCCACGCGTGGCATGAGCGTCCTCACCTTCTATTCTGAGAGACACCACTGGCATCGGCCGTAAACACCTGGTCGAAAACCTCAGGTGCAAAACGACGGACGATTTCTGGCGTCAGGGCGTTGGCCTGGCAGATGGCGGCGTAGGTTTCACCGCTGCGCCGCAGGGTGCGTTCTTGCGTTGCCGGATCGAGCCCGAACAGACCGAAACGCAGTTTCCAGCCTTCGGACCATTCGAAGTTGTCGACCAGCGTCCAGTGGAAGAAGCCCTTCACGGGGATGCCCAGCTGCAGCGCGTCATGCATGGCGGCAATGTGGGTGATGAGAAACCGCGGCCGCTGGTCGTCGTCAGCGTCGGGCAGACCGCATTCGGTGATGATGATCGGCTTGCCATAACACGTCACCCGCTGCAGGGCATCGATCAGACCGCGCGGATAGTTTTCGCCGTAAGGAACATTGTCCCTGGTCAGGTCGCTGGTTTCACCATCGGGTTGGAAGAAGCGATGGGCAAAAAACTCCGCCGGGCGTCGGGGATCGAATTCGACCAACTCACGGGTGTAGTAGTTCAAACCAATGAAGTCGAAAGAGTCGATCAGCTGGCCAACCTGGCGCCCATAACCCAGGGGGGGCGAGAGAACCCCGTTCTCCAGCGCTTTGAGCATCGCGCCGTTGAACAGCAAATCGAACCAGGCGGCCGCACTGCGATCGAGGCGCGAGGTGGCGCGCGCCGGCACGAAGGGCCGCACGTTGACGACCAGGCCGACGCGCGCACGTCCGTCGAGGCGGTGGATGGTGCGGTAGGCGGCAGCGTGGCCGAGCAGCAGGTTGCGCAGGACGGTGTAAGCCTGGAAGACGTTGCGGCGTCCGGGCGGAAAGTAACCGACGATGTAGCCCACGAGGGCGTAGACGTTGGGTTCGTTGATCGTGCACCAGGTGTGCACCAGGTCACCCAGTTCGCGCACCGTATGCTCGACATAACGCCGGAATAGCGCCACGGCACGCGGACCCAACCAACCGCCCTGTTCGCTGAGCCACAGCGGGTCCGAAAAATGGTGCAGCGTGACCATTGGCTCGATGCCGCGGTCGCGCAACCCTTGCAGCATCTGGCGGTAACGTTCATAGGCCGAGCTGTCGAACAGGCCCTCGACCGGTTCGAGCCGGCTCCATTCCAGCGACAGGCGGTGCGCATTCTGGTGCAGCGCGCGGGCGCGGTCGAAATCGGCCTCGGCACCCCCCGCGGCCCACCAGTTGCACGCAGCACCCGATTTGTGACCCTGGTAGATGCGGCCCGGCTGCTGCTCCCAGTCCCACCACTGGTTGTTACGGTTGTTGCCTTCGACCTGGTGGCTGGAGGTGGCTGTGCCCCACAAAAAGCCATCAGGAAAATGTCGTATGGGTTGATCCATACCGTCAAGTGTACCCCAACTGCCCGTGAATCGCAAACAACAACTCTCAAACCTGCAGTACCGGTCGGAATTGCCAAAGCCAGCCAGCTGTGATAAATTGGTCGCACCCCAAGTACCAACGCAGGGAGGTGCAGGATGCGCGTAATCGCCGGCTCAGCCAAGGGACGCACGTTGGCCAGTGTGCCCGGCGATTCGACGCGACCCATCACCGACCGGACCAAATCGGCGCTGTTTTCGATCCTGACCTCGCAGGATGCCATCGAAGGGTGCCGCTTCCTGGATCTGTTTGGTGGTACAGGGGCGGTGGGCATCGAAGCGCTCAGCCGCGGGGCTGCGCACGCCGTGTTTTGTGAACGCAACCGGCGTGCCGTGGAAACGCTGCAGCGCAACCTGGCGCATACCGGTGTGCAGTCGCGTGCCGAAATCGTGCGCGGTGATGCCTTTGCCTTCCTGCAGCACTACCCCGGTGACCCTTTCGACCTGATCTACGTGGCACCACCGCAGTACCAGGGACTGTGGGAAAAGGCGCTGCAGATCATCGACGCGCGGCCCGAACTCCTGGCGGGCGAGGGTCAGGTCGTTGTGCAGATGCATCCCAAGGAAGAAAAGGACCTGCCGCTGCACGTGCTGGCGCTCAGCGACCGCCGCCAGTACGGCAGCACGCGCCTGGTCTTTTTTCGCCGGGACGACAAAACAGCCGAAGACGATTCAACAAGCACGGGTCGGATCGACCAGGCCGGCCTGTCGTCCGATGACTCAGCGACGTGAGGCACAGCCCGGTGTGGAATCGCGGCAAAAAAATCGGTTACGCGATGGTGGGTTTGGCCGTTTTCATCCTGGCGCTGGAACTGCTCAAAACCAGCGCACGCGGCCTGGCGCCCCTCTTCACCGCGCTCGCAGTCGATTCGGTCGTCAATACGCTCGGTATGGGCTGGTTGATGGCCTACGTCGTCCTGAGCGGGTCACCCGTGGCGGCGGTCAGTCTCACGCTCTTCAGTGCGCACATCATCACCGACATCCAATCGTTTGCGATGATCACCGGCTCGCGACTTGGCGCGTCGTTTATCGTATTGTTGGTTGGTTTCATTTCATACCTGCGTGGGCACCAGCGCGTCGCCAGTATTTCGATTGGTGTGCTGGCTTTTCTGGTCACGGCGACGATCTACGTGCCCGCGATGGGGTTGGGTTACCTGGCATTAACGAACGGCTGGTTCGGCCGCGTCCAGTTCGGCTCGCCGCGGTTCCTGACCTCGTTCATCGACGTGCTGTACGATCCGATCGTGCGGGCGATCACTGGCGTATTGCCGGGGTGGATGGTGTTCATCCTGGGTATCGGCGTACTGCTCCTGGCCTTTAACATCTTCGATCGGGCCCTGCCCGAAATGAGTTCCGACAGTACGGGCATTCGCCGCGTAGCCGACTTCGTCTACCGGCCCACGGTGATGTTTGCCCTGGGTATGCTGGTGACTTCGGTCACCCTTTCGGTGTCTGTATCGTTGGGCATTCTGGTGCCACTGTCGGTGCGTGGTTACGTGCGGCGGGAGAACCTGATTCCCTATATCATGGGTGCGAACATCACGACATTCATCGACACCTTGTTTGCTGCCCTGCTGCTCGACACACCACAGGCCTTTACGATCGTATTGGTCGAAATGGCGAGTGTGGCGGTTTTGTCGCTGCTGGTGCTGGCGTTGACCTATGGTCATTACCGGCGGACGGTCGAATGGGCGATGGAGTCGATCATGCACAACAACCGCAACCTCTTCATTTTTCTGGCCGTGCTGCTGGTCGTTCCGTTGATTTTGCTGCTGTTGTAGCAGCGGTAGGTGAAAAGCGATTGTGGATAGTCAAACATCGGTAAAAGTACTTGTATTCGTCGAAGGGCCCACTAACGAAAAGCAGGTTGTTCGCGTGGTCAACCTGATCACCCAGCATTTTCCAGCCGACATCACGCTGTTGACCACCGACGATCGGGCTCACACCGGACCAAGCCGCCTGGAAGCACTGCGCACGGAGCTCATGATCAATGCCGACGATCACGCCGCCACCGTCGTGCAGTCGGGGCCGGTGGCGGACGTCATTCTCAACCAGTCACTGGCCGCGGCCTACGACTTGATCGTGGTCACGGCGGGAGACCGTTCGCGCCTGATGCGGCTGTTTCTGGGTTCACGCGTCGCACACGTCGTGCGTGAGAGCAATACGTCGGTATTGGTCGTGCGCCGCCCGCCGGCCAAAATCGAGCGTATTCTGGTGAGTATCGGTGGCATGGCACCAAGCCTGGAGACGGTGCACCTGGCGGGTCGCTGGGGCCTGGCCTTCGACGCGCCCGTCACCATTCTGCACGTACTGTCCCAGCTTCCCTTGATGTTCCAGGGGCTGGAGGCTGAACCGGGCCGCCACCGGCTCGACGAGCTGGAATCGATCGAACCAGAAGTGCGTCCCCTGCTGCAGCAGGCGATCGACGAGCTGGATGCGCAGGGGGTATTTGGCGGATTGCGCCTGCGCGAGGGCCTGGTGGCGGAGCAGGTTCTCGCCGAAGTGGTCGATGGGAAATACGATCTGCTCGTCATCGGCGCGCATGCCGCCTTCGGCATGGACCGCCTGTTGATGGACGATCTGTGCAACCGCCTGGTGCTGAACAGCCCGATCTCTACGTTGGTGGTGCGGTAAGCGCGCTGCACCCAGGGCTGACGTGCGCACCACAAGGATTGGAGATTTGACTCAGTTTGGACTATAATCAACCAGTCTCTTTTGGCGATGACGCCTGACGCATGGCATGGCGTAACCTGGCTCTGACGTAATGGCCGCGCAGGCGATACACCCCTGCTCGCTGCCATGAGGATGCCGCGCAATTCAAGAGGGGCGGCGCGGCCAGATGCAGAGTTTGGAGGCAACGTGCAACGACAACATTTACGGAGTATTGCCGCCCTGGCAATTCTTCTCCTGATCCTACTGGCGAGTCCGGCCCTGGCCCAGGACAGCCGCAGTTTGTATTGGGAACGCTGGGACACCGATGCCACGATCAACACCGATGGCTCGGTCACCATCACCGAGACGCAGGAGATCGTCTTTTCCGGCGGCCCGTTCCGTTTTGGTACCCGCGATATTCCCACCGATCGACTTTCGGGGATCAGCAATTTCCAGATCACCGCCGACGGTCAGCTGTTGGCCGAACGCAGCGGCGGTGAGGACCCCGGAACCTTCGTGGTCAGCGAAACGTTCGACGAGGTTCGCATCAAGTGGTTCCTACCCGAACCCACCTCCGACAGCCGTCACGTCTACACGATCACCTACACGGTGTACGATGCGCTGCGCTACTACGACGATGGCGACCAATTCTGGTGGAAGGCGGTCGGGCCAGACCGGTCGTTTGTCGTGCTCTCGGCGCAGGCTGTCGTGCACGTCCCCGAACCCGCCGTGGTGATGAACTACGATAATTATGGCGTGCGCGGTACGGCCGAGCAGAACGACGACCAGACCGTGACGTTCGATACGCAGGACCCGATGTCACCCGGCGAGGAGTTCGAGATCCGTGTGCAGTTCACACATGGCGTCGTGGCTGGCTCAGCCTCGCGCTGGCAGGCGGTGGCCGACGAAGAAGCAGCGGAGAAGGAACGCCAGGCTGCCTATGATGCCAACGTACGGCCCCTGGTCGACCTTGGGTTTCTGGCGTTAGGCATTCTGATGGTGGTAGGCGGTCCCTTGCTCGTCTACTTGCTCTGGTACGCCAAGGGCCGCGACAAGCCGGTGGCCCTGCCCACCGACTATCTGGCCGAGCCGCCCGATCCCAACCTGCCCGCCGGCATGGCCGGCACGCTGGTCGATGAAGATGCCGATATGGAGGACATCATCGCCACCCTGGTCGATCTGGCGCGGCGCGGTGTGCTCACCATCACGGAAGAGAAGGACGGCGATTTCACCTATCAGAAGGTCGGCGACACCGCGTCCCTGCGCAAGTACGAAAAGACGCTCGTGGATGCCGTGTTTGCCAAGGGCGAATCACGCCAGCTGTCCGCATTGAAGGACAAGTTCTACACGACGATTCCCAAGCTGAAGAAACAGCTGTACGAAGCCACCGTCCAGGAAGGGTTTTTCACGACCAGCCCCGACCTGGTTCGCAACAGCTATGCCGGTTTGGGAATTGCACTGCTCGTCCTGGCGGCAATCGTCGGTTTCTGCCTGGCGCCGTTCCTGTTTGCGTTCACTGGCCTGGCACTCATACCGGCACTGGGTCTGGGTATCACCGCCATTGCCTTCATCGTCGTCGCCCACTACATGCCGCGCAAGACCGACAAGGGTGCCGAGGCCTCGGCGCGCTGGCTGGCGTTCAAACGGTATCTGCAGGACATCGAAAAGTACAGCAATCTCGAAGAAAGCAAGTCGATCTTCGAGACCTACCTGGCCTATGCGATCGCTTTTGGCATCGACCGCAGTTGGATCAACAAGTTCTCCCGCGTCGACGCACCGGTACCAACGTGGTGGGTTCCGTACCCGTCCTATGGACCGGTCATCATCACCGGGGGTCCTGGTATGCCCGGCAGCGGTGGCCTTGGACGTCCGGCGGGTGAGATGTCCGGGGGTGGCAGTCTGAGCGACATGTCGCGCGGACTGGGTGGCGGCCTGAGCACCATGAGCGCCGGCCTGGGCACCATGTTGTCATCTGCCGCATCGACTCTCACCAGCCGGCCGCAGCCGTCGTCGGGTACCGGTTCCAGCACGCGTGGCTGGTCGGGTGGTGGCGGCGGCTGGTCGGGCGGTGGTGGCTTTGGCGGCGGCGGCGGTGGTGGCGGCGGTGGCGGTTTTGGTTGAGACAAGGAGGAGTGCATGACCGGATCGGGACGTATCGTGGGCCTGATTCTCGTGATCATCGGTCTCGCCATCTGTCTGATTGGCAGTCTGGTGGCGATTACCTCGGTGCAGGCGGCCGGGGAGAGTGGCAGCGTGGGGGGCATGGTGTTGGGCATCGCTTTTAGCGCGCTGCCGGCCCTGCTGTTCATCGGTGCCGGGGTCTACCTGTTCACGCGCGGCCGTGCCGAGCAACAGGAATACGCCGAAGTAGCCAAACAAAAACAGGTGCTCAACATGGTCATGACCCAGGGCAAGGTGTCGATTGCCGACATCGCCCTGGAGATGGGCATGTCAGTGGACCAGGTCAAGGCGTGGGTTTACGATCTGGTGGGCAAGGGCCTGTTCAGCGGCTACGTCAACTGGAACGATGGCATTCTCTATTCCAAACAGGCGTCACAGATCCGCGAGGGCGGCAAATGCCCCAACTGCGGCGGCGAGCTGACGCTCGGCGGCAAGGGCATCGTCACCTGCCAGTACTGCGGCACCGACATCTTCCTTGCCCAATAGGTGACAATCCCAAATCAATCCCAAATCAATCCAAAATCCAATCCAAAATCCAATCCAAAATCCAAAATCCAAAATCCAAAATCGAAAGGGGTTTCTCATGGACTTTCTCGACAAAGCCAAAAGCGGTATGGGCAAACTTGAAGAACTGATGTACAAGCTGCCCGGCCTGAAGGGCTACAAGGAAAAAGAACTGCGGCGCGAGGCCGACAAAACCGTCCGCGACCTGCTTGCGCGTGAGCTAGGTGATCAACGCCAGCGGTTGGGGAGCATCCAGATGGAACTGGTCAACAGCGGTGGTCTGCGCTGGGTTGACGACGTCGATCGGGCGGTGACCAAGCTGCAGCTGCTGACGGACCGTATCAAGACGGCGAGCTACGGCTATGCGCCGCTCTTCGATGACGTGCGCGTCAAAGAAGCGCAGCTCGATGCGCTGGTGCAGTTCGACCAGCAGATGACCGAGCAGGCCGTCGAGCTCAAGGATGCCGTCGACACCCTGGCGGGCGCAGTCATGCGCAAAGAGGGTATCGGCGAAGCTATCCCGCCGCTGAACAACCTGCTCGATGAACTGAATACGACGTGGGGACACCGCGACGAGGCGATCCTCAACGCAGGCACATACACCCCTGGTGGGGACGAACCGCGTTAGCTTTAGGCATCGTAAAAGAATAACTTCCGGCATTATGGGTGGAATTCCCAGCAAATTTCGGGAAGTTATTCTTTTACGAGCCTTAGTGCATGATGATTCAAGGAGGATGATCGACCATGGCTGTTATCGATGTCGTAGAAGCCCCCAACCAGGGCGCCAATGAGCTGGTCGTCCGGGTACCCCAAACCGGGTCCGGCGACTTCAAAATGGGATCGCAGGTCATTGTGCGTGAAAGCCAGACCGCGGTCTTTTTCCGCGATGGCAAGGCGCTGGACAAATTCGGTGCAGGGCGCCATACCATCACCACCGCCAACATCCCGCTGCTGACCAACCTGCTGGAAGGTTTCCTGACCGGCGGTCGCAACGTGTTCACCGCCGAAGTCTACTTCGTCAACCTGCGTGAGTTCCTCGATCTCAAGTGGGGCACGTCGGAACCAGTCACGCTGCGCGACAAGGACCTGGGCATGGCGCGGCTGCGTGCGTTTGGCAACTACTCGATGCAGGTCAGCGACCCACAGCTCTTCGTCAACAAGATCGTGGGCACGCAGGGCATCTACCAGACGTCGCAGATCGAAGGGCAGCTGCGCAGCATCGTCGTCAGCCGCCTGACCGACGTGTTGGGCGAAGCGGGCGTCGGCCTGCTCGATCTGCCGTCGATGTTCGATGAGATCGGCGGCGCCATGCGCGCCAAAGTGCTGGATGATTTTGCCGCGCTGGGGATTGCGCTCAAGCAGTTCTTCATCCAGTCAATCAGCCCTACCGAAGAGACGCAGAAGGCGATCGACGAGCGCGCCTCGATGGGTGCCATCGGTAACATGCAGGCATACATGCAGTACAAAGCGGCGCAGGCATTGGGTACCGCGGCGGCCAGCAGTGGTGATGCGGGCAGTGCCATGGGCACCGGCGTTGGCCTGGGCGCTGGCGTGGGCCTGGGTGGTGTGATGGCCCAGATGATGGGTCAGGCCATGGCCGGCGGGCAGCAGCCAGCCACCGGTGCACCCGCCGCCGCGGCCGTGCCCGATGTCATGACGGTGGCCGAAGCCGCAGCCTACCTCAAGGCCAAGGAGCAGGACATCGTCGCCCTGATCGACGGTGGCGAGCTCAAGGCGAAAAAGATCGGCAGCGAGTACCGCATCAGCAAGAGCGCTCTCGACGCCTATCTGAACGCATAGGTTTCTCGGAATGCGCTAACTGGTATTACCACAAAGAACGCACAGCGCACACAAAAAACTACCAGGTCTTTGTGTCCTGTGCGTTCTGCTAAGACCTCCCCCCCCTCCGACGGAGGAGTTTGCACCTCGGTTTCAACGCCGCACGATGCTCTCAAGTGCCTGGTTCCTTCGGCGTTGGAACCAGGGTACGGCACTCCTCGCTCGAGTATCTTGTGGAAATCATGAGGCCACCGGCCTCATGAGCAGCTTAGGCATCGTAAAAGAATAACTTCCCGGTTTCCGCCCGGAATTCCCATGCCAAAAGCGGAAGTTATTCTTTTACGAGCCCTTAGTGGTCATCAAAAGGAGAAAGAGATGCACCGTTACTATCAGCTACTGGTTGTGATTGCCCTGCTGCTGGCGCTGGTTGCCGGCTGCACACCGGTTGCCGCACCCACGGCGGCACCCGCCGTCGATCCTACCGCACCACCTGCCGTTGAACCCACCACAGCTCCCCCCACAGCCGAAACACCGACGCTGCGCTGGTCGATCGAAGGCATCAACGAGCTCGCATCGATCGACCCGCCCAAAGCCAGCGACTCGCAGGGCATCCTGGCCGCCAACATGATGTTTGCCGGCCTGGTGCGCCTGGACGACAAGCTGCGTATTACGGCGGACAACGCCGCCAGCTGGACCATTTCCGACGATGGCCTGACCTACACTTTCACCCTGCGCCCCGACCTCAAGTTCAGCGATGGCACGCCTGTCACGGCGGACGACTACGTCTTTTCGCTCACCCGCGCCCTCAACCCGGCGACCGGTGGCTGGACCGGACCATTCTACCTGAGCAACATCGTAGGCGCTGACGAAGTGGCCAGCGGCACGAGCGAAGCCCTGGCTGGCGTCCGCGCCGTCGATCCGAGCACGTTGGAGATCAAGGTCAAAAGACCTTCGGCGTACTTCTTGTCCCAACTGACGTTTGCCAGCGGTTTCGTTGTTCCCAAAGCCAAAGTCCAAGCCAACCCGGCCAACTGGACCGACGATCCCGCAGGGACAGGGCCATTCAAACTCAAAGAGTGGAAACACAACCAGGCCCTGATTCTGGAGCCGAACCCGTACTACTGGGCTGGTGAGCTGCAGGTGGCGGGCATGGAGATGCCGTTCTTCCAGGACAGCGAAACCGCCTACCAGCTCTATCGCACCGGTGGACTGGACATCATGGGCAGCCAGCAGAACGGCGTGCCGGCAGCGCGCATCGAAGAGGCCAGGGCACTGCCCGACTTCCGCCAGGCACCGTCGTTTGCCGTACGCTACGTCGGTTTCAACAACGTGCTGCCACCGTTCGACAAGGTCGAAGTGCGCCAGGCCTTTGCCATGGCAGTCGACAAGGAAACCCTGGCGAGCAAGGTGCTGGGTGGCACGGTAACGGCGACCGGACGCATTCTGCCCGGTGGGCTGCCCGGATCGGAACTGGACGTCACGCCGCTGGATTTCGATGCGGCAGCGGCCAAACAGCTGCTGACCGACGCCGGCTTCCCCGAAGGTCAGGGCCTGCCCCCCATCGCCCTCTCCTATGGCGTCGAAGGTGACAACGAACGGGTAGCCACCTTCCTCCAGGCGCAGTGGAAGCAGAACCTGGGCATCGATGTGACGCTCGATCCGCTGGAGCTGGCGGCGTTCAGCGAACGCCTGAACACCACCTTCCAGTTCCCCGAGCAGGGTCTCCAGATGTACTACAGCATCTGGGGCGCCGACTATCCCGACCCACAGAACTTCCTGTCGCAGCAGCTGCGCACCGATGTCGGCAACAACAACGGTCACTGGTCGAATGCCGAATTCGACAAACTGGTCGACGAAGCCGACGTCATTGTCGACGACGACGCCGGGCGCATGCAGCTCTACAACCAGGCCGAGCAAATTGCCATCGACGAGGTGGGGTGGCTGCCGCTCTACAATCCAACCCTCAACGTGTTGGTGAACCCGGCACTGCAGGGACTCTTCTTCACGGGCCAGGGCATCACTATCCCCGACTGGTCCAAAGTCACGTTCGCACCATGAAACCCGCCTGGGGATGCGGCGCCCACTGCGCTGCATCCCCGGCGCCCATCACACGGCCGTGCTCAACATCGTTTTCAGACGGCTGATCAGCCTGATTTTTGTGCTGCTCAGCATCACCTTCATCACATTCCTGGTGGGATACCTGGCACCCGGTGATCCCATCCTGGTCATGATGGGTTCGCGCCGCGATCCGGCCACGTACCAGCAGCTGCTCCAGCAGTATGGGCTCGATCGCCCCTGGTGGGAGCAGTATCTGAGCTACCTCGGCGGGCTGGTCCAGGGCAACCTGGGCCTGTCCTACCGCTATCCGGGCCGGCCGGTGATCGACCTGCTGCGCAACGGGTTGGGGGTGTCGATTGCGCTGGGCGGGGTTGCCCTGGCGATCAGCGTCCTGATCGGCATACCCGCCGGCGTCCTCGCCGCACTCAAACAGAACACCTGGACCGACCGGACGATCCTTGTCTTCATGCTCGCCCTCTATGCGGTGCCAACCTTTGTGATGATCCCCGTTTTGCGCGCCGCGGATACCTTCCTGTTTCGCGCCGGTCTGCCCTACCTGCCGGTGGCGGGCTGGGGTACGCCCGCGCACTGGGTGCTGCCCGTGGCGGTGCTGGCAGCCGCGACCACCGGTAACCTGGCGCGGCTCACGCGCGCGTCGATGCTCGAGGTGCTGCGACGCGACTACGTGCGGACGGCGGTCGCCAAAGGTCTCTCGCCGCAGCAGGTAACCTGGCGGCACGCCTTTCGCAACGCCGTCCTGCCGGTTGTCACGGTGTTGGGCCCCAGCCTGGCCTTCCTGGTCACCGGGGCTTTTGTGGTCGAGACCCTGTTTGCCATTCCCGGCATCGGCTTCCTGGCCATCCAGGCGGTCGGCCAGCGCGATTACCCGGTGCTGTTGGGCACGACGGTAGTACTGGCGGCGGCGGTCGTGGTCATGAACCTGATCACCGACCTGGCGTACCTTGTCCTCGACCCGCGGGTACGTGTTGCGTGAACGACACGGGCATATCGCCGTCCAGTCCACCGCAAGACTGGTCGGACGGGACCACGCCCGCCGAGCTGGCGCGTGCACAGACGATCAGTGCCGACTCCATGCGCGCTGCTGCGCGGCGCAAGCGTGGGTTTTGGCACCGGTTTGCTACCAACCGTGCTGCCGTGGTGGGTCTGGCGGTGATCATCCTGTTGATGCTCACGGCCCTGGCTGGTCCATTGCTCTGGCGGGCCAGCCCGATCGACCAGGATTATGATGCGATCAACGGTTGGCCCACGCTGGCGCACCCGCTCGGCACCGATAACCTGGGGCGCGATACCCTGGCACGCCTGATGCGCGGCCTGGCCGTTTCGCTGACGGTGGCCCTGTTCGTGGAATCACTGACGATTACCCTGGGTGCCACCTTTGGTCTGGTGGCCGGTCATTTTGGCGGTTGGGTGGACCAGGTTCTGAGCCGCCTGGCGGACATGCTGTTTGCATTTCCGGGTCTGCTGCTGGCAATCCTGGTGGCGGGCGTCTTTGGGCAGGCGGTGACGCAGGCCTTTGGCGGTATGGGCCGCCTCCTGCTGGTGACCGCCGCCCTGAGCCTGGTGAGCTGGCCGTTGATGGCGCGCACGGTGCGCAGCCTCACGCTCGTCTTGCGCGAGCAGGAGTTCGTTACCGCAGCGCGTGTGATCGGTAATCGTGAGCGTTCCATCATCGTACGTCACCTGCTGCCCAACGTGCTTGGCATGATCATCGTCACCGCGACGCTCGATGTGGCGGGGGTGGTGGTTGGGGAGGCGGTGCTCAGCCTGTTGGGCCTGGGCATTCAGCCGCCCGATCCAAGCATCGGCGGCATGATCGTGCAGGCGATTCCGTACCTGGAAACGAACTGGCTGCAGGTGCTGGTTCCCAGCGCCGCCCTGATGGCGATGGTGCTGGCGTTTTCGTTCGTGGGCGACGGCCTGCGTGATGCGTTCGACCCACAGAGTATTTGAATTGACTGCGAGGCAATGAGATGGACCTGACAGCTGAAGCCCGTGCACGGGCGGTCGAAGTCCTCCAAAGGTGCAGCTCTCCCATTGGTTTCAAGGCGTCGGGGCTCGAACGGGGCTATCCGCACGTCTGGGCGCGCGACAGCGTCATCACGGCGCTGGGGGCGGCCTGGGCCGAGCCGGGCCTCTTTCTGCCCGCGCTGCGCGCCTCGCTCGATACCCTGGGTGCGTACCAGTCCGACCTGGGGCTGATTCCACTCAACGTCGACGTGGCAAGCCACCGCGTGGCGACCGAAAACGCCGGCGCCACAGACGCCAACCTGTGGTTCATCCTGGGTCACTACTACCACTACCTGTTGTCGGCTGACGCGGCGCACCTGGCAGCCAATTACGACCGGATCGATCGTGCCCTGTTGTGGCTGCGTTACCAGGACATGAACGAGTGTGGACTGTTGGAGGTGCCGGAGGCGGGGGACTGGATGGACCTGCTGTCGGTGCGCTACAACGTGCTCTACGACAACGTGCTCTACTTTGCGTGTTTGCGTGCCGTCGGCATCATGGCCCAGGTGTGTGACCGCGAACCGGGCACCTCGACCCAGCTGGCTGCGGGCGTGCACGAGCGCCTCAACCTGCTGCTGTGGGTCAACCGCTGCTGGGAAGCAGACGAGTGGGCGAAGCAGCTGGCAAAGCTGCAGGCCATGCGCCTGGAGTGGTACATGCTGTACCACAACGTCGGCACGATCTCGAGCCGGCCCTATTACCTGCCGTGGGTCGCCTTTCGCGAGTTCGGCGACTACTGCGACGTATTGGGCAACCTGCTCGCCGTACTGACCGGTGTGGCCGACCGCGAACGCGGCGAGATGATCCTGCGTCACCTGTACCAGGTGGGTGCAGGCCGTCCCTACCCGAGTAAGGCGATCCACCCGGTGATCTACCCGGGGCAGCCCGAATGGCGCGAGTATTTCCGCAGCCGCAATCTGAACCTGCCACACCAGTACCACAACGGCGGTATCTGGCCCTTCATCGGCGGTTTCCACGTCGCCGCGCTGGTCAAACTGGGATGGACCGACGATGCTGCGCGGCTGTTGTACGATCTGGCCGAAGCCAATCAGCGCGGCGTTTACGAACCGTGGGAATTCAACGAGTGGATGCATGGCCAGACGGGTAACCCCATGGGCTACCCGTTCCAGGCCTGGTCCGCCGGCATGTACCTGTATGCCTATGAGGCGCTGCACCAGCGGCGGTTGCCACTTTTCGATGCGCTGGGCTGAAGTGAAAGGACAAACTTATGCCACTACCGACGCGCGACGACGCGTGGAACCTGCTGTGCCAGTGGGTCGAATCGGACAGCCTGCGCAAACACATGCTGGCCGTCGAGGCAGCCATGCGCGCCTATGCGGTGCGTTACGGTGAAGACGAAGCCCTGTGGGGCATCACTGGCCTCGTCCACGACATGGACTTCGAGAAACACCCCGACATGGATGACCCCGTGGCTGGCCACCCGCGCACCGAGCTGGCACTCTTTCGCCAACTCGACTGGCCGCCCGAACTGATCCATGCCGTCGAGGGGCATGCTGAGTACCTGGGCATCCCGCGCGTCTCACGCCTGGATAAGACCCTGATGGCGGTCGATGAACTGACGGGTTTGATCATGGCGGTCGGTTACGTCCGCCCCAGTAAGGACCTGCGCGACGTCACCGTGCAGTCGGTCAAAAAAAAGTGGAAGGACAAAGCGTTTGCCGCGGCGATCGACCGTAAGGAGATCGAGCACTACACGGCGGACCTGGGTGAGCCGCTGGACGAGCACATCGGCTTCGTGCTGACCGCGCTGCAGGGCATTGCGGGCGACCTGGGGTTGGACGGCCGGCTGGCGTAGACGTCCCCGGCACCGGCCAGACGGTCTTGTGATTACCAGGATTTTTGAGGCCGGTGCCGGGGACGTTGATTGCGAACGTCCCCGGGCACCGGCCAAACGGCCTTGTGATTACCAGGATTCTTGAGGCCGGTGCCGGGGACGTTGATTCCTTACTCCAGCGGCGCCAACAGCCGCTCGCGGCTCGACCGTTCCGCCGCCCAGCCATCGTAGGTGTCGTTGCGCACGTGCCACCAGCGCAGACCATCGGCATCGACCGGTGCTTCGACCAGGGTGAGCTGCACACCGCGCGGCATCTCGCGCAGCAGCGTCGTGCCGGTGCCGGGGAAAGCGCGCAGCGCCACACCGGTGAGGGTCACCACGATCTTGTCGGCCGGCTGTACGGCCCGATCGACCGGCCTTGGCTCGCCGACATTCGGCGTCAGCCAGGTGGTCTGGCCGTCCCCGTCGGCGATCCAGCCTGCGGTGCCGGCGCTGTCGACCACTTTCCACCAGCGGTAACCACCGGCTTCGACCGGGCCATCCTGTACCGTCACTTTGATACCGGTGCCAAATCGTCCCAACCGCCGCGCCCCGGTCTGCGGCTCGCTGCGGATGTTGACACCCTGTGGGGCGACGATACGGGCTGGCTGGCCGATCGTCAAGGTTTCGCCCGGCACGGGGGTTGCGGTAAAGGTGGCGGTGGGCTCGGTGATGACCTCCCGCACGGGGGTTACGGTTGGGGTCACCGTGGCGGCGCGTGTCGGGGTCGTGGTGGGTGCCACCGTGGCTGAGGGGACAGCGGGTGTAGGCTGTGGCTCGAACCGTCCGCAGGCAAGTGCCGGCAGCACGAACAGCAGCAGCCACAGGCCGCGCACGGGGCGTCGTATCCGCTGTGGGCGGGAACGGTCTGCCTCAACCGCCACTGTACTTCACCTTGTATCCCAGTTCGATCAGCTTCTGCCCCACGCGCTCGCGGTGATCACCCTGGATTTCGATCTCGCCGTCCTTCACCGTGCCGCCCGCACCGACCGATTTCTGCAGCGATTTGAGCAGCTCGCGCAGCGTATCGGGGTTATGCTGCAGGCCGGCAACCACCGTGACCGTTTTGCCGCGCCGCCGTTTACGGTCGCGCGACACCACCGCCGTCTGCTGGCGCGGCGGTTTGGATGGTGCGGGTGCCGGTTTTTCCGGCGGTGGTTCGGGGTCGGTTGAATAGACGAGTTTGCCCATGTTGGTCCCAGCCGTGTGCGCTGAAGTAGCCTCTACAGCGTCACCGCCTGCACCCAGTAGGTGTGCGATGAATCCTTGATCGAATCGTAGAGCGCTTCGGGTATCGGCTCATCCACGCCAACGACCATGATGGCCTCGCCGCGCGGTGAATGGCGCCCGACGTGCATGAACGAGATGTTGATGTCGGCGTTGCCCAGCAGCGTACCGATGCGGCCGATGATGCCCGGCCGGTCGTGATGGCGCGTGAGCAGCACGTGCCCGTGCGCCGGAAAATCGACCCAGATGTCATCCAGGCCGACAATGTGCGGTTCACCCTGCACCAGCGCACCGCTGACGTTGCGCGGTCCGTCACCGTTGACCACCTCGACCGTGATTAGCGTCTCGTACTGCGACGTCTTGTGTGTCTTGCGTTCGCTGATCAACAGCCCACGCTGCCCAGCCAGGCGCGCGGCGTTGATCAAATTGACGCGTGTATCGATCACGCGCTGCAGCATGCCCTTGATGACGCCCGCCGTCACCGACGACAGGTCGTGTCCGACCAGGGTACCGCTGTAGGTAATATCGACCGCTTTGAGATTCAATCCGCCCAACTGCACCGCCAGCCGGCCCAGGCGCTCGCCCAGGTCGATGTACGGCGTCAGGAAGGGCAGGTCGTGTGGTGCCAGCAGCGGGGCATTGACCGCATAACGCGCCGGCCGGCCCGCCAACACGTCGATGACCTGTTCGGCGATGTCGATGGCCACCTGGTCCTGCGCCTCGACCGTCGATCCGGCGATGTGCGGTGTGACGATGATGCGCGGGTGGGCCAGGAGGGGATGATCGGCTGCCAGCGGCTCCTGGTTGAACACGTCGAGGGCGGCGCCCGCCACGTGCCCGCTCTCCACAGCCGCAAGTAATGCTTCCTCGTTGATGATGCCGCCGCGCGCACAGTTGATGATCCGCACACCGGGTTTGGTCAGTGCGAGCGTCTCAGCGTCGAGCAGTCCCGCCGTCTCCTCGGTTTTGGGCAGGTGGACGGTGATGAAATCGGCTGTGCGCAGCACGGTATCGAGTGAGGCGAGGTCCACGTGCAGATGGCCGGCGTATTCGGCGGAGATGTACGGGTCGTAGGCGATAACCTGCATGTCCAAACCCTGGGCGCGGTGGGCCACCTCGCTGCCAATCCGTCCCAATCCGAGACAGCCCAGCGTTTTGCCGCGCACCTCGACCCCCATGAAGCGACTGCGTTTCCACTCCCCGGCGTGCAGCGATTGGTGCGCCTGCGGAATGTGCCGCGCCAACGCCAGCAGCATGGCGAGGGTGTGTTCGGCGGCCGAAATCGTATTGCCGCCCGGTGCGTTGACCACCATGATGCCGAGCTGCGTGGCGGCGTCCAGGTTGATATTATCGACCCCGACGCCGGCGCGCGCCACCACCTTCAGCTGGCTGCCCGCAGCCAGCACTTCGGCGGTCACTTTGCTCTCACTGCGTACGATCAGGGCATCGTACGCGGGGATCGTCTCGATCAATGCCTGCGGGCTCAGGCCGGTTTGCACATCGACCTGCAGCCCGTGTTTTCGCAGCATATCGAGACCCACGGGTGCCGTTGGATCGGCGACCAGCACCCGCGGCTGAGCGCTTTTTAATGTATCCACGAATTACCTCGAGCGTTTTACGCCGGACTCTATCACAAACCGGTGCACGGGATCTGGTTTTCGACCGGAATGGATGACTTTCTGGATAGGACCGGCCGTTACATCTGTTCTGGCGCCGACATCCCCATCAGATGCAGGGTTCGCGCCAGGATCAAACGACAGGCATCCACCAGCTGCATGCGTGCACGGCTGAGCGGTACCTGCTCCGGCTCCGTCGAGACGACGCGGCAGTCGCGATAGAAGCCGTGAAATGCACCCGCCAGCTCCACGGCGTAGTGCGTCAAATGGTGGGGCGCCAGGTACTGCGCACCCAGCTGGATAATCTCCGGCAGCTCCAGCATCTTGCGCAGCAGCGCCATCTCGGATGGATGCTGCAGCAGCTCGAGCCCGGCGGAATCCTCGGTGAGCAGGTTGTCCACGGCAAGGCCGGCGGCGGCATACGCATCCGCGGCATGGCGCAGGATACTGCGGATGCGGGCGTGCGCATACTGGATGTAGTAGACCGGGTTCTCGTTGCTCTGCTCGGCGGCCAGCTGAAGATCGAACTCCATCTCACTTTCGGCGGCCCGGGTCAGCAGCATGAAGCGCACGGCGTCGGCCCCCACCTCGTCGATGACCTCGGCCAGCGTGACAATGTCGCCCGCGCGTTTGGACAGTTTGACCTCTTCACCCCCGCGCTTCAGTTTGACCAGGGCATACAGGGCGATATCGAGACGTTTGGGGTCGAGGCCAAAGGCCCGCATGACGGCGTGCATACGCGCCACGTGGCCCTGGTGGTCGATGGCCCAGACGTCGACGACCCGCGCAAACCCGCGCCGCACAAACTTGTCATAATGATAAGCCATGTCGGACGCCAGGTAGGTTGGATCGCCGGTGCGGCGAATGATCACTTCGTCCTTTTCGTTGCCCGGAAACTGGCTGGCGACAAACCAGGTAGCACCATCGCGTTCGTAGGTGAAGCCCGCTTTCTGCAACAACTCGAAGACCCTGGCAAACGTGCCGTTGGTGTAGAGCGACTGTTCGGAGAACCAGTTATCGAAGTGCACGTTCAGCCGCGCCAGGTCGGTGCGCACCGAGTCGAGGACCATTTCCAGGGCAATTTGGGTGAGCGCCGAGATGGCTTCTTCGCGCGGCATCTCCAGGAAGACGCGACCGTGGCGTTCGGCCAACTCCTGTCCCCAGCCGGCCAGATAACTGCCCTGGTAGCCCCCTTCCGGCACTTCCAGGGGTTCGCCCAGGGCCTGGCCATAACGCGCCAGCAGCGAAGCCCCAAAATTCCGGATCTGGCTGCCCGCATCGTTGATGTAGAACTCGCGCTGCACAGCGTAACCGGCAGCCTCCAACACGTTGGCCAGCGTATCACCAAACACGGCATTACGTGCCGTGCCGAAGTGTACGGGTCCCGTTGGGTTGGCACTGACGTACTCGACCTGCAAAGGCTGGTTGGCGCCAAGGGTCAGGGTTGCCCAGGCCTCCCCCGCGGCTCGGATCGCTGCGACCTGGCCGACCAGCCAGCGGTGGGACAGGGTCAAGTTGACAAACCCTGGGGGGGCCGCCTCGGCACGCGCCAATTGGGGCGGTGACAGCGCCATGATCTGGCGGGCGATGATGTGGGCAATCTGCACGGGCGCCAGTTTGGGCAGATTGTCGGCGGCCCGCGCCTCATTGACGGCGCGCACCGACTGCAGCGCCAGGGGCGTCGCCCAATCGCCCTGGTCCGCCCGCTTGGGGCGTTCCACGGTGACGTCGGGCACGGAGAAGGCGGGCAGCTCGCCGGCCTGTTGGGCGGCCGCCACAGCGGCCCGGATCAGTTCGCGGAGCTCGTCGGCAATCAACCTCATGAATCAACCCATTCTGCAAATCATGTCGTCAGACTGTTTCCATGTCGAGCCAGTTTTGTCCCACTTCCACCTCGACCAGGAGCGGGATCGAGAGCGTATACGCGCCCGACATCACGTCACGCACGAGCGGCACCACAACCTCGACCTCAGAATCGGGCGCTTCCAGGACTAGCTCGTCGTGCACCTGCATGATCATGCGTGAACGCAGCCCCTCCGCCTGCAGGCGTGCGGCCAGGCGGATCATGGCGATTTTGATGATGTCGGCCGAACTGCCCTGGATGGGAGCATTGATGGCGGCTCGCTCCAGGGCCTGCCGTACGTTGTACGGTGTCTGGGTGCCCGCCGCCAGCTCAGGAAAATAGCGCCGCCGGCCCAGCAGTGTCTCGACGAAGCCCTGTTCGGCGGCCTGCGACCGCAGCCCGTCGAGGTACGACTTGACCTGTGGATAGATGGCGAAATAGCGGGTGATGAACTCACCCGCTTCGGCCTGAGTCATGCCGGTCTGCTGCGCCAGGCCGAAGGCGCCTTGTCCATACACCAGGCCAAAATTCACCGTCTTGGCCCGTGCGCGCTGCGCTTTGGTGACCTGTTCCAGCGGCACCCCATACACGGCGGCCGCCGTACTGGCGTGTACGTCTTCGCCGCGTTCAAAAGCACCGACCAGGTTAGGATCGCGGCTGGCGTGGGCTACGATGCGCAGCTCGACCTGGGAATAGTCGGCAGAGATAAGCTTCCAACCAGAGGGTGCAATGAACGCCCGCCGCACCTGGCGCCCGATTTCGGTCCGGATCGGGATGTTCTGCAGATTGGGGTTGGAGCTCGAAATACGGCCCGTTTCGGCGCCCGCCTGGTTGAAACTGGTGTGCACACGCCCGGTGCGCCGGTTGACCAGGTTGGGCAGTGCCACCACGTAGGTCGACTGCAGCTTGCCCAGCTGCCGGTGTTCCAGGATCAGGTCGATGATGGGGTGGCGGCCAATCATGCCATCCAACACGCCCGCCGCCAGGCTGATTTTGCCGGTGCCCGTGCGCGGCAGTCCCTGCGAGGGGATGGCCAGTTTGCCAAACAGCACATCGGCCAGCTGCTGCGTCGAGTTGATGTTGAACGCGTACCCGGCCAGGCCATGGATTTCGGCTTCGAGGGCTGCCAGCCGCGCTTCCAGCGTCTTTTCCATCTCCTTGAGGAATGGCAGATTAAGCAGCACACCGGCCCGCTCCATGGTGACCAGGACCGGCACGAGCGGCATCTCCACTTCGCGGAAGAGGCGGGTCTGGTTCTTCTGTTCCAGCTCGGCTTCGATGAGCGGCTGGATCTGCAGCGTCATGTCGACGTCGGCCGCAGCGTAGTCGGTTACCTGCGCAACCGGCACCTGGTCCATCGTAATCTGGGCCTTGCCTTTGCCGATCAACTCGGTGATTTCGGTCATGTGGACGCCAAGCCGCGCAAAGGCCACCGCTTTGAGCCCCAAACTGTGACTGCCCGGGCTGCACAGCCATTCACCCAGGAAGGTGTCGAACGCGACACCGCCCACCGGCAGACCGGCTTCGTGCAGGACCGTCAGATCATACGAAGCGTTGTGTGCCGCCTTGGGCGGCATGTCACTCGCCAGCAGTGGACCGAGCACGCTCTGCACGACGGCCAATGGCAGACCTGGTTGGGCTGGCGTTGGCTGCGTCGCCGGCATTTCGGCAAACAGCGGCAGACCTGACAGGCCAGCGGGTGTGGCGGCAGGTGTCGTCCCGTCAGGCGGCAGCTGCACGGGTACGTAGGCTGCTTCACCCTTGTCCCAGGCCAGCGCAATGCCTACCAGGCGGGCCTGCATCGGGTCGGTGCTGGTGGCTTCGACGTCGACGGCGATCAGCGGTGCGGCCTGGCACTGGTGAATGACCGCCGTCAGGTCTGCCTCGGTGGCGACCAGGCGGTAGCGCAGGCTGGCCGATGTGGCTGGCTCCACCGCCGTGGCCGGACCCGCTTCGACGGCCGGCAGACGTTCGACCAGACTCTTGAACTCGAGCTCGCGAAAGAGCGCCAGCACGCGGGCCCGATCGTAATCGCGCGTGCGGCAGCGTTCCAGATCGAGCGCGATCGGCAGATCGGTGACGATCGTCGCCAGCTGTTTATTGAGCCGGATCTGGGCGTTGTGTTCGGCGATGACCGTCTGCAGGCGGGGCGGCTTCAGCGCCTGGCTGTGCAGCAGGACCGCATCGATCGAGCCGTAGGTGTTGATCAGGGTAGCGGCGGTCTTGTCACCAATGCCCGGCACGCCGGGGATGTTGTCCGACGTATCGCCGGTGAGGGCTTTGAAATCGGGCAGCTGTTCGGGCTGCACGCCAAAACGGGCGGCCACGGCCTCGGCGTCGTACAACACGGTTTTTGGTCGCGGGCCACCCGCCGTGTAGCGCACACGTACGCGCGGCGTAATCAGCTGAAACAGGTCGCGATCACCGCTGACGAGCACACTGTCGACGTCCTGAGCCTGCGCCTGCTGAACCAGGGACCCGATCAAATCGTCGGCCTCGTACCCCTCGATTTCGAAGATCGGGATGTTGAGGGCTTCGATGAGTTCGCGGATGCGCGGCAGCTGCACCCGCATCTCATCGGGCATTTTGGCGCGTGTGCTTTTGTACTCGGCGTATTGGTCGTGACGAAACGTCCGTCCCACATCGAAGGCCACGGCGATGTATTCGGGCTTCTCTTCGGCGATCACGTTGAGCAGCATCGATGCAAAGCCGTACACGGCGTTCGTGAGTTCACCGCTGCTGGTGACGAAATCGGGCGGCAGACCGTAGAACGCGCGAAACGCCTGTGAGTAACCATCGATCAGAACGAGCTTGGGCATGAGGATCTCCCGTGGAGGACCGCTACGCTTTTTCCCAGGTCAGCACACCCTGGTCGACCAGGGCTTTGACTTCCGGATAGTCCAGAATGGTCGCCACGAACTTCATGCCGCGGTGGGCGTCGAGGCGGTAGGTGCCGGTATCCATGTGGAGGTGAACGTTGTCGCCGGAATTGTTGACAAGTCGGATGATTTTGTGCGGCTTCCATGCCGGTCCATTGATGGGCGATGCCATTGTTACTCTCCAAGACTGCGCGAATTGCCGACAGGCCAGGTGACACAGATGGCTGGCCGTATCGCCATTGTACCGGCTTTAGGCCGGTTGGTCAAACAGGGTCGATTTCCATGGTGCCTGCGCCCATTTGACATCTACCGATCCCTTGAGTACATTTGCCATCAGATTTTGATGCGATCCGGAAGAGAGGAACAGCCGCATGATTGTCGAATTCGTCGAAGTAGGTGCGCTCCAGGTCAACTGCTACGTGCTGGGATGCGAAACAACGCGCGCCGCCGTGATCATCGATCCCGGCGACGAGGCACCGCTGATCCTGGACCTGATCCGGCAGCACGACCTGCGCCCGGTCAAAATCATCAACACCCACGCCCATTTCGACCACCTGCTGGCCGTGCGCCCTCTCCAGGCAGCGATCGCTGTGCCGTTCTGTCTGCACGCCGCCGATCGCCCGGTGCTGGAGCGGATGCGCACCACCACCCAAAACTGGCTCGGCTACGACCCTGGTGAGCCGCCCGTGATCGATGACCTGCTCGTACCGGGTGAAACCGTGCGCTTCGGTCAACAGGAACTGGAAATCCGCTGGACGCCTGGGCACTCACCGGGCAGCGTCACCTTCGTCGATCGCGAAGGACGCCGGGCCTTCGTCGGCGACGCCCTCTTCCGCGGCTCGATCGGACGCACCGATTTCCCGGGCGGCAACCTGCGCCAGCTGCTCGACAGCATCCGTACGCAGATCTTCACCCTGCCCGACGACACAAAGGTCTATCCCGGCCACGGCCCGGCGACGACCGTGGGTTTCGAGAAACTGACCAACCCCTTCTTCACGGATGAGACCGATCCGGATTAGCGAGCGTCCGACTCCAGGTAATCCGCTCCAATCCGTTCCCAATCCGTTCCCAATCCGTTCAATCCGTTCAATCCGTTCCCCGAATCCGTTGACAGTAACCCGTCCTAATCCGTTCCCCCCAACCCCCAATCCCCAACCCCCAATCCCCAACCCCCAACCCCCTCACAAACACCCCCCATCACTCCACCCCTGCGCCAGCAGCGTCAGGTCCGCCACGTCGATGTCGGCATCACCATCGCGGTCGAACCGCGCATCGAAGCCGGGCATCGCACTCGTCCAACCCCATTGGTCTGCAGCCAGGACGAGGTGATCGAGCGTGATCGGGCTGCACGCCGGTGGCGGTAAGAAGCTGACGCGCAGGCGCGGCGCGAGCGCCGGATTGTAGTCGACGGTGTAGAAATCCAGGTAGTCGTTGTTGACCAGGTTGTTCTCGTCGCTTTCCACCAACAGCGCCAGGGCATGGTTGGCCGTCCAGCCCGGCCGGTCGATGACCTCCTGGATCACGGGTCCCAGCCCGTCGATTGAGTTCCAGACGGGATAATTGAGGCTGATCGGCTGCCAGGTGCGGGCGACGGTGGTCCGTGGCCGCAGGTCGGCGCGCACCTCACCATCCGCAAAACTGGCGGCATCGTCGGCGGCCTCACCATGGATGTGCAGCCTGGGCAGTCCCCGATGCCACAGTGTGAACCCCTCCAGCGTTGCGCTGACCACGGTCGAACCCCGGGGAATGTCCAGGTTGGCGAACCGCAGTCCGCCGAAATACTGGCCACCGAGGCGTATCAGGATGTCATTGACATAATTCGCACCAGTGGACGGTTTGACGTACGTATCGTCGGGTGATGCCACCACCTGGCGCGCAATCGCCGTGGGCAGTAAGGCGGGGGTAGTGGGTGTGGGAGTCGGGGTGCGCGTGGGTGTGCTGGTGGCGGTTGGGCTGGCAGTCGGCGTCGCCGTGGCGGTAGATGTTGCAGTGGCGGTTACCGTTGGTGTGGTTGTCGCCGTCGGCGTGCCGTTGACGGGGGGTGCCGGCGCATAGTGCAGAATGCTGCCGTCTTCGGCGGCTGCCCAACCCTCGTTGGGATTGATGAATGACAGACTGCGGATCGTGGCCGTAATCGGTGTCGATTGGCTCTGCCAGCTGCTGCCGCCGTTCGTCGTGTGGATCATCCGGCCGTTGGCGCCCGCCGCCCACCCGAAGGTGCTGTCCACCATGGCGACAGCCATCAGTTCATCGATCACCGGCGTCGTTTGTACGCTCCAGGTGGCGCCGCCATTGGTGGTGTGCATGACCTTGCCACCCGAGCCAACGGCCCACCCCTGCGTGTCGTCGACGAACGTGATGGCGTTGACGTGGTCGGCATAAGGCAGTGCACCGACTTGCCACGTGGCACCGTGATCGGTACTGCGGGCGAGGGTTTGCCCGCCGTTGATCATCCAGACACGACTGCCGTGCGCGTCGATGTCCCACACCGCCGTCGATGCCCCGACATTGCCTTCTTGCCAGAGGCCCCCCGAATCAGTGGTACGCCAGATTTTGCCCGCCGAGCCGCCAAACCAACCCTCCAGTTCGTTCAGCATTTTCACGCTGTACAGAAACTGCCAGTAGGGCGACGATTTGGGCTGTGCGTACCATGAACTACCCCCGTCACTCGATGCCAGTACGGTGCCAAAACGTCCTACCAGCCAACCGCTGTGCGGTGATACGAAATCGAGATCGTGAATGAACCCGGCGGCATCGGTATCGGCTGGCTGCCAGGTGTCGCCGCCGTCGGTCGTGCGCAGCAGCAATCCCGGACAGTCCGGGTTGGGACAGTTCTGAATCCACCAACGGCCACCACCCGCCCAGCCGTTTTCGCTGTCGACAAAATCGATGGCCAGGAGGGGTTGGCTGGCGGTCGTTTGCCGTTCCCACAGACCCTCGATCAGGGGGCCGGCCGGTGTCGGTGTGGCGGTGGGGGTAGCTGTAGCCGTGGGCAGCGGTGTCATCGTCGGTGTCGGTGTGGACGTGGGGGTGGTGTTGGGTGTCGGGCTGGGTGTCGGGGTGGGAAGGATTCCAGCACCGGGGATCACCTCGACGAAGTGTACCCAGGTGTCGCTGGTGTCCAGGGTCTCGATATACATATCGCTGCCGCCGGCCAGGCCATTCATGAACCGCGCACCGGTGACGGCAAAATCGGCACGCCGCCAGGTGTTGGTATTCTGTTTTTGCACAAAGGGGTTACTGCCGCCAACGGGCGTGACCGCAGTTGCCGCCCCCCCGGGTCCATCGATCGTCAAACGCCAGCGCCCGGTTCCGACGTCGGCGTACGTCACCGAAATGGTGATGGGGTAGCCCGCCGTATCGTAGAGGTACGCATCGTTGACCTTGAAGTACATGGCGGGGTTTCCGGAAGATCGATCGGTGCGCCGCGTCACCCAGCCCTCTTTGCCGGGCGGGATGGCCGGGTTGTAGGCTGCCGTATTGCACGATGGGCTCCCTGACGTGGGTGGGCACCACCCGAGTCCGGACGTCACCGACGCATCGTTGGTTTCGGCCACGGTGCGCCCGCCCGGCACACCATCGTCCTGTTCCATGAGGTAATCGAAGTTGCCCATTTGGGGATACCACGACGCTTCGGTGATCAAACCGCCGCAGTAATTGAGCGGCACGCGGTGTTCGCGCATCGCCACCCAGGCACTGGGCGCATTTTCGGTCGTGGCCCCGATGTGGTAACGGAACCGGTTGAAAATGGCGATGTTCTGCGTCTTATCGTACAGCCAGTTGCCGTTCGGGTCGGACTGAAAGAACAGGGTATGGTCCAGACGGAAAAAATCGACCCGTTTGTCGAGCCCGTTGAGAACACCCCAATACACCGAGTTTTCGTCGCACAGCATGTAGTGGTACGTCTCGAACGCAATCGGCACCTGGCTGTTCCAGTTGACGATGTGGTCGTGTTGGCCGCAGTACGGGCAGTTCGACTGGTTGCCGATGATCGAGTTGTTGGAATCGGGGTAGAGTCCGTTGTTGGAAAACCCGACTCCCTTAGGCCCCACGTAATCGGACAGGAAGCGGCGCTCGTTGGGGTGAAAGGTGTAGGAGGCATTTTGCACCAGCAGGTTCTTCCTGAGCTGGCCCTCTTCTGAAAACGCCTCGATGTACCAGTCGCTGATGGTTTTGGTCGTGGAGAGCCAGAGGCTCGTCGTCAGACCAGCGTTTTCGATCGCCGTACGGTCGTACCAACCGTAGTACGGTTTGTTGACGTCGGTGGCGTGCAGCTCGCCAAACGTACCCAGGCCAATCGCGACCCATTCGATCCGCGGGTCGTTGCGGTAACGGGCTCCAAACGCGTCGATGAAGGCGCGATAGGGAACCAGGTAATCATCGTGCCAGTAGCGCGGTATCTTCCATTCGGTGCAGGCGGTGGTCAGGTAATCGCACACGTTGAACAGCGAGTTTGGCCGCTGAAGGCGCACCCAATTGGGCACACGCTGCCCGCCGCAGCAGCGGCCATCGTACGTCGTGATGCCGATCGCCGCGGCTTTGCCCTGGGAAGCCACGGTGGCCAACCAGCTGTCAAGGTGGTCCCACTTGAAGTTGCCGCTGCTGTCGTAGAACCCGCTCCAGGTGTACGTCACCAGGCTGCCGGTCAGGCCGTAGCGCTGGGGGTCGATCAAACCGGTATAATCGGCGGCGACGTAGATGCCTGGCCGCGTGGCGGGGGGGGAGGGATAGGCCGGTGTGGCTGGGGGTGGCGGGCTGGCTGCGCTGGCCGGTTTACCGGCATCCGCACTGGTGGTGAGCGCAAACAGGGTGATACCGAGCAGCAGGGAGATGACATGCCAGGTGGCAATGAAACCTTTCGATGAGTGTTCCATGAGTGACCTCGCGGTGCAGGATTGTTTCATGCCGGTCGCAACACGTGGCAGTTGCCGGCGAGTATACCACAGGACTGGGCAATTTTGGATTTTGGATTTTGGATTTTGGATTTGATTTTGGATTTTGGATTTGATTTTGGATTGGGCTGACTGACTTGTCATAGCCAGCGGACCATGTTATAGTGAAGACGGTTCGTTTCACCGGTGACCCCGCTGCCGGCGCTCAACATGGAAGAACAGTGAGGTTACCATGACCGACGTTGCCGTCCCAGGTACGACGACCGACGCGCTGCGTGCGCTCTTCGATGTGGACCAGCACGTGCCGCGCCTCGACGGCAGTTGGGGACCGTACATCAACTTCGACAATGCGGCGTCGACACCCCCCCTGCGGGCAGTCACCGCTGCGCTGGACCGCTTCATGCCCTGGTATGCCTCGGTGCACCGCGGGACCGGTTACAAGAGCCAGCTCGCCACCCACGCCTACGAAGCGGCCCGCCAGGCAACCCTCGAATTTGTCGGTGCAGACCCTGCGACACACGTCTGTGTGTTTGGCAAAAACACCACCGAGGCGGTCAACAAACTGGCGCGACGTTTTCCCTTCACCCCTGAACGTGACGTCGTGCTTGTCACGATGATGGAGCACCACTCCAACGACCTGCCCTTCCGCGCCGTGGCCCACGTTTCCCACGTGGCGGTGCGGCCCGATGGCACGCTGGACGAAGACGATTTCGACCGTCAGCTGGCCCGGTATGCCGGACGCGTGGCCCTGGTTGCATTGACCGGCGCCAGCAACGTCACCGGCCACATCAACCCGGTACGGCGCCTGGCGGAGAAGACGCACGCAGCTGGCGCCCAGATCCTGGTCGACGCGGCCCAGCTGGCGCCCCACCGCTCTGTCAGCATGGGCTCACTGGATGATCCTGCCCACTTCGATTATATTGCGCTCTCCGCCCACAAAATGTATGCCCCCTACGGTACCGGCGCCCTCGTCGGCCGGCGCGACCTGTTCGAGCGCGGCGAGCCCGACCTGCGCGGCGGGGGCACGGTGGAAATCGTGACCGAAGACAGTGTCTGGTGGGCAGGGCCGCCCGATCGGGACGAGGCAGGCAGCCCCAACGTGCCGGGGGCGGTTGCGCTGGCCGCGGCGATCAAGCAGCTGCACGCAGTGGGGATGGCGCAGGTGGCGGCGCATGAGGCCGAGCTCACCGCCTACGCCTTGACGGCGCTGCAGCAAATACCGGGTCTCGAAATCTTCGGCGATCCTGAACCGGCCCGCGCCCACGAACGGCTCGGCGTGATACCGTTCAACCTGGACAGTGTGCCCCATTTTCTCGTCGCCGCGATTCTGGGTTATGAATATGGCATTGGCGTACGCAACGGCTGTTTCTGCGCGCACCCCTACATTTTGCACCTGCTGGGACTGCGAGGCACCGAAGTCGATCGTGTGCGGCAGGAGATGCTGGCGCACGACCGCAGCCACATGCCGGGGCTGGTGCGCGTCAGTTTTGGGTTGTACAACACGCTGGCCGAGGTGGATGGACTGATCGATGCCTTGCAGCGCATCGTACGCGGCGAGTACCGCGGCCACTACGTTCAGGACCAGGCGTCCGGTGACTTCGTGCCCGAAGGCTGGACGCCCGATTTTGCCCGCTGTTTCCAATTGTAGAAGGACGAGCTTGTGGGAAGTGCGCAGTCACGATTGCAGATTCTGAACACCATTCGCCCCCTCGTGGGGGATACCCTGGAAGCCGGCCTGGTGCGTGATACGGTGGCTTTTTGCATCGCCGATGGCGCACGCCTGGCCCATCACTCCGATGCGCGGCGTGCCTACGAACATGCGGGTCACGTGCACGACCGCGCCTTCGTTTTCGACCCCAAAGTGCCGTGGGAGTTTCGGGCCGACGGTGAGCTGCGGCACTTCTCGGTGGGCGCCATTCTGTGGCGTACCTTTGCCTCCGAGCCGCGCTACTGTCTGCTGCGGCGTACAACCTATCCCATCGGCTACTACACCATCCCGGCCGGGCACGTCGACGTGGGTGAAGAACCGCTGACCAGCGTGCTGCGCGAGACGTATGAAGAGACCGGTCTGGCGGTGATACGCAGCGAGCTGCTCTACGCCAACGAAGAGATCGCCGATGCCTGCCGCCGCGGCGCCAACTACCATGCCTGGCATCTCTACCTGTGCGAATGCCTGGGGGAGCCGCACCTCAGTGACGAGGGTGACGTGATCGGCTGGTACACCCGCACCGAGATTCTGGAGGATTTACGCCTGACGCGACCCGCGGCGCATTTCCTGGGACGTTATTTCGGGGCGGTGCCGCGGCGTGTCCACGCAGGCGATGCCACCACCGCCGGCATCTGGAGTGCTGAACAATGACCACATCATCCACAACGATTATCGATGCCTGGGCACAGCCCGCTTCACCAGAAGGATTCCTGGCCGTGCCAGAGATTGCCCGGCTGTTTGTCCAGTCCGGCGCGGCGCCATGGCTCGCCACCGGCATCCCGCCCGAAACGGTCGTGGCCATGATGGATCGTGCCGGTATCCAGACCGCGCTGCTGACCGCCTGGCACCGGCCGGGGCGTTGGGTCTTCTCCAACGACGATGTCGCCGCCATGGTGCGCCAGTTTCCGGGACGTTTCATCGGTGTGGCGGCGGTCAACCTGGAAAAGCCGTTGGAAGCGGTGCATGAGCTGGACCGCGCCGTGCACGAACTGGGCTTTAAGGCCCTGCGCATGCTGCCCTGGCTGTGGAACCGGCCACCCAACGACCGCTTCTACTTCCCCCTGTACGTCAAATGCATCGAGCTGGGTATCCCATTCTGTACCCAGGCCGGCCACACCGGCCCGCTGATGCCGTCCGAGCCGGGCCGGCCGATTCCGTACCTGGACGAGGTGGCCCTGATCTTCCCCGAACTGAAGATCGTTGCCGGCCACATCGGCTATCCCTGGACCGACGAGATGATCGCGCTAGCCTGGAAACATGCCAACGTCTACATCGACACGTCGGCCCATTTGCCGCGCTACTATCCCCCGCAGCTGGTTCAGTTCATGAAAACCAACGGGCAGGACAAGGTTCTGTTTGCCACGGACTTCCCCATGCTGGCGTTCGAGAAGTGCACCGAACAGGCATTGGCCCTCGACCTGCCACCCGCGGTGCAGGAGAAGTTCTTATCGGCCAACGCCCGCGCGGTTTTTGGACTGTAATCGCCGTGTCTGCATCGCCGGAACCGTGCCGGACGTGCGGACCTTTGCTGTGACTGTGTCCGCAGCATCAGATCAACTGCCTGCAAAGATGCAGGTGGAGGAAACACAGATGATTCCTGTGGAGACGCGCCAGGGTGTACCGCAGCTGACCCTGGCCCATTACGAAGAAGATTTCGCCGATCGGCACCTGCTGCACAAGGTGATCACCAAATGGGCGCGTGAGAAACCCACGGCCATCGCGTTCATCAATGCCGATACGAAGGCCGAGATCACCTGGGAGCAGTTCGATCGCAGCACGACCGCCCTGGCCATGAAATTGTGGCAGATGGGTTTCCGCAAAGGCGACTTTTTCGCCACGTCGCTGCCCTACCTGACCGAGCACATCTTCCTGGAGTACGCCTGCTTCAAGCTGGGCGTTATCCATGCACCGCTCGATCTGCGGCTCAAGGGACCCGAGGTCATCCGCAGCCTCAGCCTGATCCAGGCCAAAGGTTATGCCTTCCTGGGCCAGACGCCGCTGGCCGAGTTTCGTGAGCTGGGCAAGGCGGTCATGGCGCACTGCCCCTTCGTCCAGCATTTTGTGCAGTTCTCCCCGCCCGATCAAGTCATCGAAGGCGCCCAGTCGGCTTTTACGTGGGCGGCTGACGCCCAGGCCCTGGCCATGGCCGCGCTGCAGGACCCGGCCCACTCCGAGATGCTGCATGCCTACCTGGCTGCCACGGCGGCGGTAACCGAAAACGACGGCGCCCAGGTCATCTTCACGACCGGCTCCACCGGTTATCCCAAGCCGGCGCTGCTGTCGCACCGCAACATCACCTGCCAGAACATGTGCCTGGGCACCGCCTTCGCCATGACCGAAGACACGCGCATGCTGGTCAACCTCCCACCCTCACACGTGGGTGGGCAGGCCGAGCAGCTGATGACCACCCTGTTCTTCGGGGGCACCGCGGTGGTGCTGCACGTGTTCGATCCGGCCAAATCGCTGCAGGCGATCCAGGACTACCACGTGACGATCCTCGGCCAGATCCCGGCGCTGTTCAACCTGGAATGGCGGCTGCCCAACTACGCCGAATACGACCTGTCCAGCCTGCGCACGGCGATCTGTGCCGGCCAGCAGGTGCCGCGCCAGCTGCTGGAGCGGGTGGCGGCGATGGCGCCGCAGGTCCCCACCGGCCTCGGCCTGACCGAGTCGGGTGGTTTCTGCACTTACACGCCGCTGGATGCCAGCATCGATTACCTGACCAGCGGCCTTGGTCACGACATGCCGGTGTATGCGATGTCGGTGCGCGAGCCATTGCGCGAAGATGGCAGCGCCGGGGCCGAGCTGGCCGACGGCGAGATCGGGCACATCTGCTTCTCCGGGCCGCAGACATTCCTGGGCTACGTCGGCGCACCCGATGCGACGCGGCGTGCCATCTCCAGCGATGGATTCCTGTATACGGGTGACCTCGGTTTTCGCGATGAAAACGGGCTGCACTTCGCCGGCCGCGCCAAGTGGGTCATCAAACCGAAGGGCTACCAGGTCTTTCCTGCGCAGGTCGAGGACTTCATGTGCGAGCTGCGCGACAAAGTGGCGGCCTGTGCGGTGGTTGGCGTCGAGCACGAGGTGTTCATCGAAGGGATCGTGGCCTTCGTCGAGAAGAAGCCTGGCGTGACGCTGACCGGTGACGAGCTGGCCGAATATGCTAACGGCATCGCATCCTACATGCGCCCGCTGCACTACGTCATCCTGGAACCGGGCCTGATGCCGCTCAACCGCGTGGCCAAGACCGACTATGTGCAGATCGCCGAGCTGGCCAAACAGGAGGTCACGCAGCTGCGCGCCGCAGGTGGCTGGGACCGTTAACTGGCATCGTGCATCGCGATGCCCAGCGGTGTCACGGACAAAGGATTGCCCGGCAGGATCGTGCGGATCCCGGTGTATTCCGCGATCACACGATCCATGCCGGGAAAAGCGCACGTGCCGCCCACCAGGTAGACCGTATCGACGGGGCGTGCGGCCACATGGCGGCCGCATTCCAGATTTCGGATGCCAGATGCCGATTATAGACGTTGGCCGGGCGAATGTCAACGCCGATTTGCCAAAAAGCGGTGCGCTGCCTATAGTAACGCCATGATTGCGCTGCGTCTCGACAACGTCACCTTCAGCCATCCCGGTGGGCTGCGTCTCGCCGACCTGTCCTGGCCGATACAGGACAACGCCAAGGTCGGTTTCGTAGGCCCCAACGGCGCCGGCAAGAGCACTGTGCTCAAACTGATGGCCGGGCTGCTGTCGCCCGAAGCGGGCTTTGTGGTGGTGGCCAAGGGCGCCAATGTGAGCTACCTGCCGCAGGAAGTGGTGCTCGACCCGGCCCACACCGTGCTCGCCGAAGCCCTCACCGCTTCCCCGCGCCTGGCCGCCGTCGAAGCGGATCTGCACACCGTCGAGACCGTCCTGGCCGACCCGGCGGTGTACGGTGACGAGTCCATCCTGGCGCGTACGCTCGACCGGCAGCACCAGCTGCTGGCGCGCTGGGACGAACTCGGCGGTCCCCGCTTCGAGAATACCGTCAAAGCTGCGTTACGCCAGCTGGGCTTCGAGGATCACGATTTCGACCTGCCAACCGGCGTCCTGAGCGGCGGCCAGAAGAAACTGCTGGCCCTGTGCAAGCTGGTTGTCAACCAGCCCGCCGTGCTGCTGCTCGACGAACCCGACAACCACCTCGACCTGGAAAGCAAAGTCTACCTGGAGAAGTTCATTCGCGGCTATGCGGGCGCCATCGTCATCGTCTCGCACGATCGTTACCTGCTCGACGAAGTGGCTGATGGCATCGTCGAGCTGGAGGGTGGCCAGCTCAGTTTCTACACCGGCAACTACTCGGCCTACGTCACAGAACGGGAGCTGCGCCGGCTGCGCCAGGCCCAGCTCTACGCGGCGCAACAGAAGGAGATCGCCCGCCTGGAGGCGACGATTGCCCGCCTCGAGTTGTGGGCCAGCCTGGTCGACCCGCGCGCGTCCAACCGCCGTCACGTTGTGCAGGCACGCAACAAGCGCCGCCAGATCGATCAGATGGACAAGGTCGACCGTGTGACCGAGCTCAAGACGATGGGCTTGCAGCTCGATGGCTGGCGCGGGTCCACCAAGGTGCTGGAAATCGTCGACCTGGTCAAGGCCTTCGACGATGACCTGGTGCTGGCGGGGGTGAACCTGCTGCTGTGGCACGGCGACCGTGTGGGACTCATCGGGCCCAACGGGGCGGGCAAGTCTGTGCTGCTGCGCTGCATCACCGGCCAGCTGCAGCCGACCGCGGGTGTGGTCAAGGTGGGGCCGAGCGTCAAACTGGGCGTCTATACGCAGGAGCACCAGAACCTCGACTATCGCAAGAACCTGGTCCAGGTCGTGCGCGACAGCAAACCGATGTACGAAGACGAAGCCGCCGCCTTTTTGACCCAGTTCCTGTTTCCGTGGCAGAAGGCAAAAGAACAGACGGTAGGCAGTTTGAGCGGCGGTGAACGCAGCCGTCTGCAAATGGCACTGCTGATGCTGCAGCAGCCCAATTTTCTGCTGCTCGACGAACCCACGAACAACCTGGACATCGCCTCGGCAGAGGTGCTCGAAGAGGTGCTCGATCGCTTCAACGGCACCGTGCTCGTCATCTCCCACGACCGATACTTCCTGGACAAGGTGGTCGACCGCGTGGCGGTGTTGGAGCCCACCCAGGGTGTCCTGCGCGAATACGAGGGCGGCTATACCGATTTCCTGGAACGCCAGGCATGACGTGGTGGCCCTGCGTTTGCGCGTGTGGCTGTACGATGTTATCATTGCCCCAGGCACGCTGCCCCGCGCGGCGGCCAGGAGGCAATCAACCGATATGTCCGACGACCGTCAAGGGGTAAGTCGGCGCCGCTTCCTCACGCTGATGACTGCGCTGTCTGCCGCAGCTGCGCTGCAGGCGTGTGGTGTGCGACGCACCCCGACACCATCCCCCGTGCCGACGCGATCTACCGATCCGGTTTTCATTCGCCCCCCCCTGAATCCAAGCGCAACCCCGACCGGCACACCCGCCCCGACCGCCACCGGTGAGCCGCCTACGGCAACCCCTACGCCCCGTGCGACCCCGTTTCCGCCCGGTCCACCGACCCGGTTGGGCGTCTTCGTCACGCGCAATGTGCCGGAGATTTTTGCGCTGGCCGCCACGCGCAACCTGGCGGTTATCAAAACGCTTGAGCACGACGTCAGTTTTGTATCCGAACTGAAACAGCTGTCACCCGACACCCTGATCGTGGGCCGGCCGCCGTTTCCCGACCAGCTCGATCTCGAAAGCCTGGATCCGCTGCCAGAGGCGCGACGGTTCGTCGATCAGCTGCTGCCGCTGGCCAGCGACCCGCGGCGCATGGCTGCCTATGCGGGTTGGGAGGCCGCCAACGAGCCGGTGGCTGTGTCGCCGGCGCAGATGCAGCGCCTGGCCGACTTCGAGGCCGAACGAACCCGCCTGTTGGCCGCCGAAGGCATTCGGTCGGTCGTGGGCAATTTCGGCACCGGACACCCCGACCTGGCGCTGTGGCCGCAGTTCTATCCGGCACTGGAAGCGGTGAAGGCCACCGGCGGTTACCTGGGGCTGCACGAGTACTCAGCGCCCGAGATGTGGTTCGGCACCGGTAAGAGCCAGCTTGAAGCCGGCGTCGACGAAGGTGATGAAGGGTGGCTGACCCTGCGTTACCGCAAGGCCTACCGGAACTACCTGGCGCCGGCGGGTTTGGCCGTGCCGCTGATCATGACCGAATGTGGTATCGATGGTTTGGTGCAGGGTCGCCCGGGACCGCAGGGTCGCGGCTGGCGCGATTTTGTGGACTATTGGGCCAAAGAGCTGCGTATGGGTCCGGATGGGGCGGGTAACTACGTCGAGCAGTTAGCCTGGTACGACGAGCAGCTGCGTCAGGACGACTACGTCAAGGGTGCCGCGATCTATGCCCTGGTCGCCTCGGGTGGCTGGGAGAGTTACGAGCTGCTCGGTGAAGCTGCAGAAATCCTCGATCAGTACCTGGGTGTCCACCCCCTGCGGGCGTGAGGGCCCGCAAACGGTTACGAGCCACCGTCCGGGGTCGATGGGCGTACCAGGGAGACCTGCAGGAAGGGCCATCCCTGCTCGACTTTGAGCACGCCCAGCACCTGGACGCTGCCACCTTCCGTGATGTCCTGGCCGAGTTCGGGCGTGTCGTTGCGCACCCAGAGCGATGCACCGCTGGCGTCGCGCAGGACCCACTCTCCGAGACGCGGGGCGTCGCCGGGCAGATCGGCGGGCAGGTTCGTTACGAAATACTCACCCTCCAGCACCACCTCCAGGCCGGCAAAGGCGGCAGGTGCGGCGCGCACCTCGGCCAGGCTGGGTGCATCGTAGTACGGAATCCCGGTCTGAATGCCCGATAACCGCCAGCGCCCGTCCTCGCTGCGCCGCAGGTACAGGTGACTGCTGTCGACGTCGGCCACCGCCGGTGTTCGGCGAATCAGGAGAACTGCTTCACCCGGTGCCACAAATCCGGGCGGTTCCATGACCTGGCGTTCCGCTTCGACCCGACTGTCACCATCGCGGAAGGCACCTGCCAGCGTCATCAACGCGTCCGCCGGTGATACCGCACTGGTGCACGACCCGCCGTACTGGCAGCGTGTGAACGTCTCTGCACCGATCCACCGGGCCAACGCGGGCCACTGCTGACCGGCCAACGTCTGACTGATGGCACGGGTCACCTGTAACAAGTCTGTTTCGTCGATCGCGGCATCGGTAGCGCGCAGCGGCTGCGACCACCCCGCAAGGCGTACGTTCGGGGCCGTGGTTTCCGCCAACCCCTCGATGGTGACTGGCAGACTGATACCGTCCGACGGGCGCAGCAGCGTCAGCCGCGGTCCCTTGGTGTCGACGGCCGGCTGTTCGAGCACGATCCAGCTGTCCAGGGGTGACGTCATCGCCGGCGACCAGGCCAGCACCGTAGTGGGGCTGTCCGGCAGGCTGGCCAGCGCTACCGGCCGGCCGCTGCTGAACGTCAGCAGGCGAACGTCGGACCGTGCCGGCGTCGTCGCCGATGGCGGCGTCAACGTGTAGGCGACGTGGTTTTCGTCGTCGGCCAGATCGTAGCTGTCGATGGGCAGGGTCGCTGAGAGCGCCACGGTTTGACTGCCGTCGCGCAGGCTCTGGCGGACGAGGATCGAACCGCCGCCGGGTTGGTCTGCCAGGTAGTAGACCCAGCGCCCGCGCGGTCCCAACGTCGGCTGGCGCAGCGTTCGGCCGGGTGCCGCTGCGTAACTATAGGGCTGTACAACCGGTGCCTGGCCCGCTGCCAGCACCTGGATCTGGCCACTCGACAGAGTCTCTTCATCGGCGCTGAGCAGAACTACCACCTGTTGGCCGGACGCCTCCCAGCCGAGCAGGTGCGGATAACCCTGGTCGAACTCGAACGATTCGACCGGCAAACCGGCCTCCAGCCGCACCGTCGATACCTGGTAGAGGCCATCGGGACGGCGTATCGTCATGGCCAGGGCCGAGCTGTCCGGTGCCCACGCCAGGGCGGTTACGGTGCCGGAGAGGACATCGGGTGCCAGGAGTGCGACCGGTGCATCACCCGTGGCCGGCAGCAGTGTCACGCCGTTGTGCCCAACGGCGGTCCACTGCCCATCCGGACTGACACGTGGCGCTGCCCGTAACGTTGGCTCGAACGAGTGCGGTGGGTTGGCCACCGTGCCATCGGCGCGTGTCGTGACGACCGAGGTGCCGCCAGCCGTATCGATGGCGACCGTCATCCACGGCAGGCTGCCGGCCAGCGCCGTACCTGACAGTGCATCGGATGGCGTGAGCGGCAGGGTGGTGGTGATCGCGATGGCGGCGGGCGGTGGCGGGTTTGGCGTCACAGCCGGTTCCTGCGTTTCACTGACTGCAACCATTTGGGCATCTGGGGTCACTGTGCGGGCAGCTGTCTCCTGGGGCGCATTCTGCAGGCGAATCAGGCTGAAAAACCCCAGCAGCAGCACCGCTGCGGCGGCCACAAAAGCCAGCTCGGCCGGCATGCGGCGGTACCAGGGGCGGGCCGTCTGGCGGCGCGAGATTTCGGCGGTGAGGTTACGGTACACCTGCGTGGTTGGCGTACGGCTGGGCAGTGCACGCAGCACCAGGTTCTGCTGTTCGTACGCGGCGCGAATGGCGCGGCACTCGGCACAGCCCGCCAGGTGAAGGTCGACCTGCTGCCGCTCGATGCTGTCCAACTCGTGGTAGTGTGCCAGGAGGCGTCGAATCTGTTCGTGGTGGGGAGTGTTCATAACAAACCCTCCTCGCCGCTTGCGTAGACCTGGCGAAAACGCTCACGTGCGCGAAACAACCGTGTTTTGACGGCACCGCGCGAGCAGCCCATGATCGCGGCAATCTCTTCCGTGGTAAAATGGTCGCATACGTATAACAACAGGCACGTGCGTTGGTCTGACGGCAGGCGCTGCAGGGCGTTCTGGACGGCGATGGCATCGGCGGTCTGTTTGGCGGGATCATCGAAACCGGTGGGGCGGTCGGATTCGAAAAAGGGCAACCACTGGATCAACCGGCGGCGGCGTAACACGTCGTACGCCGCGTTGGTGGCGATCCGGTACAGCCAGGCACGGTGGTTGGCGTCGGCGGGCAGCCGCCCCAGTGCGTTGTAGGCCTTAAGAAAGGCTTCCTGGGTCAGGTCTTCGGCCTGTTCCCAATTACCGACCAGGCGATAGATGTAGTTGTACAGCGGACGGTTGTACGTGGCATACAAACGCTCGAATAATTCGTCCAGTGCACGCAGCTCTGCCGTGGTGGGCCGAACCTGGCCTAACATCACCGCCTCATAGGTCATGTCGCGGTTGTTCTCCCTCGTCGATGATGGGCCGGCGCCGCCTTGAGAGTCGATCGCCAGCGGGTTCATGTATGTAACGAGTCAGCAACCGCAAGAGTTACACGAGAATCTAGCCACCCACCTGTACCTGCACCGTACACTCGCCAAAATTGCCTGTCGCGTCGACCGTGCGCAGATAGAGGGTATAACTGCCGGCGGGCAGGCCGGCGACGTTCCAGGTGCCCAGGGGGCCGTCGACCACCGGCGCCGCGCGCGACAGGATGAAGGTGGGATCTCCCGGCGCACCAGCTGCCTTGAATTCCAGCTTGTAGTAGGCAAACTGATCGACAGCTGCTGTGCCAATGACCTGCACCGCCCCAGACAGCAGCTGATTGACCCCCGGCTGCACCAGGCGTGCGCGTCCGTCGGGGCAGCTGGGCGCAACGATCGCCGGTGGACGCGTGACCACCGGTGCGGGTGTGGGCGTGGGTCGCGGTGTGGGTGCTTTGGTGGGCACCGGCGTTGGTGACGGCGTCGCTGTGACCGGTTCGGGGGTTGGTGTCGCGCTGGGCAGCACCAGCGCCGTGGGTGTGGGGGAAACGACAGCAACCACCAGCGGTTGAACCGCCGTCGCCAGCCAGGTGGTGATGAAATAGATGACACCCATCACGATCAGCAGCAGCAGGGCCATCGCAAACGCCTGATAGGTCTTGTTGAGGGCCGCTTCGCGTTCCAGGGTAAACGCCGCCTGGCGACGTTCACGCCGCGCCACGATGGCGACACGCAAATACCACAGCGCCACCAACCCACATACGGCGTAGATCCACGGGGCGTAGTCGGTAATCAGTTTGACAACAATCGCCATGCGACGCCTTTAAGGCCCAGAGTTGGCAGGCGCGGGCGGCAGGTCCGCGAGGACACCGCGCAGGAGGGCGGTGAGGCGGGGAACGATGGTTTTGCCGGCCTCGAGAACCTCTTCGTGTGTGGTCTCGCTGCTGGTCTCGATCGAATCGATCGCCATGTTGGCAATGGCCGAGATAGCCAGCACACGCAAACCCCCATGCCGCGCCACGATCGCTTCGGGTACGGTGGACATCCCTACTGCATCCGCCCCGATGGCACGCAAAAACCGGATATCCGCCGGTGTCTCGAACATCGGTCCTGAGACATTGACATAAACACCCTGACGCAGGGGTAACCCCAGGCGCGCAGCCACGTCCACGGTAAGGCGGCGCAGTTCAGGATCGTACACCTTAGTCATGCTCGGAAAACGCAGTCCAAAGGACGGCTCGTTGGGACCTAACAGGGGATTGTGGCCGGCCAGGCCCAACAGGTTGATGTGATCGGTGAGCAGCATCAGGTCCCCCGCATGCCAATGCGGGTTGATTCCCCCGGCCGCATTGGTCAGAATGACCGCATCGATTCCCAGCCGCTGCATGACCCGAATCGGCAGGGTGATTTGTTGCATGGAATAGCCTTCATAGAAGTGCACGCGGCCCTGCAGCGCCAGGACGGCCTGTCCTTCGAGAAGGCCGATCACCAAAGTTCCGCTGTGACCCTCGACGGTGCTTACCGGGAAGTGCGGTATCTCGTGGAACGGGATGCGGTCGGCGTCCTGGATGGTATCAGCCAACAGGCTCAGCCCGGAGCCAAGCACCAGGCCAAGTCGGGGTGCATGCCGGGTGTGCTGGCGCACGTATTCTGCAGCTTCGTCGACCTGGGCGCGGGTCAGCCACGGTGTAGTCATCACTCGACACTGCCTCCACCCAGAGAGTCGCCAGCGGACAGCATCGTGTAGACCTGCGTGGTGGAGCGGCTGGCGTGGCCGAGGGTGCGCTGTATTTCCTGCACGTCGGCTTCGCCGCTGGCCAGTTTGTGGGCCGCAAACGAATGGCGCAGGGTGTGCGGCGTCACCTCATCGGTAATGCCCACCTGGTCCGCATAATATTTGACGATCAGCCACAGCCCCTGCCGCGTCAGGCGCTGGCCACGATGGTTGACAAACAGTGCCGGTTCGTTGGGTGTGGCAGGTGACATCAGGCGGGCGCGGCCTTCCATCAGGTAGACGTCCAGGGCATCGGCCGACGGCCCGCCGATGGTAATGGCCCGCGAACGGCGTTTGCGACCGTTGCACACCACCACACCGGCCCCGATATCGACGTCTTCAACATCCAGGGCGACCACTTCGCTGACGCGCATGCCGGTGGCATAGAGCAGCTCCAACAGGGCTTTGTCTCGCAGTGCCTTAGGGTGGTGCTGCCCGGCAGGCTCGGCGAGCAGGCGCTCAACCTTTTCGCGCTCGATGGTATGCGGCAGATGTTTTTCCACGCGTGGGGACGAAATCTCACTGGCCGGATTGTGCGCGATCAGGCCCCTGTGCTCCAGGAAGGAGAAAAACGACTTCACCGCAGCCATCTTGCGTGCCACGCTGGCCGGTGCGTATTCGCGCTCTTTGAGGTCCAAAATATAACCGGTCACATCGCCCGCATGAACATCAGACCAACTCGTCGGGGCACCGTCAGGCCGATTGTGTTGGATGAAGTCGAGGAACTGGCCGAGGTCATTCTGGTAGGCTGCGACCGTATTTTCAGAGCTCTCCAGACGAGTGTGTTCGATGAACGCCTGGATGGCGTCCTGCATGGTGTCTCGCATTTTTCCTCACATCCCTGGACCGGCGTTTGGCCAGTGCTTGTCATTTACGTGCGTTATTCTACCACAGCTTTGCATAAATCAAAATCGACCAGCGGCCATGGTTTCAGGAAATGCGTGTTCTATCTAGAGAATGAGCATTGCATCGCCGAACGAAAAGAAACGATACTCGTGACGCAGTGCCTCGGCGTACGCCCGATCGATCAACGCCTTGCCTGCAAAGGCACTCACCAACATGAGCAGGGTGGAGCGCGGGAGATGGAAATTGGTGATCAGCGCATCGGTGACGCGGAAATCATAACCCGGCGTGATGAAGAGGTTGGTCCATCCCTGGAAGGCGGGCAGCGGATCGTCCAGCGAGCCGTGGTGGGCGGCGCTTTCCAGCACCCGCACCGCCGTCGTGCCCACCGCGACACAGCGACCACCGGTGGCCCGCTGCGTTCGGATTCGTTCGGCGCAGACGAGGGACAGGTCGGCCCATTCGCTGTGCATGTGGTGCGCGTGAATCTCCTCGACCTGCACGGGGCGGAAGGTATCCAGGCCAATGTGCAGGGTGACAAAAACAAACCCAACGCCTGCTTCGTCGAGCCGCGCAATCAGGCGGGGCGTAAAATGCAGGCCGGCGGTCGGTGCCGCTGCCGACCCCTGCACGCGTGCGTACACCGTCTGGTACCGTTCAGCGTCGTGCAGCGGCTCATGGATGTACGGTGGCAGTGGAATTTCGCCGTAGTGTTCGAGTTCGGGCAAGGGTGAACGGTTGAAATGCAGCAGCCGCGTGCCGTCGTCGTGCACGGCAGCCACGGTGGCGGTCAGGCTCTCATTGTGACCAGGTATGTGGGCAAGACACGTGATCACGCTCCCGGGCCGGAGTCGTTTGCCACGCACCAGGGCTTCCCACTGGTGTTCGGACCGCGGCGTGAGCAGCAGGATTTCGACCTGCCCGCCCGTCGTTTTCTGGCCCGAGAGCCGTGCAGGCAGGACGCGGCTGTCGTTGGCCACGAGTACATCCCCGGCGTTGAGGTATTCGGGCAGGTCGGCAAAGGTGCGGTGCTCGAGTTCTCCGGTCTGGCGGTGGACCACGAGCAGGCGCGCCGCATCACGCGGCTCGATGGGGGTTTGCGCGATACGCGTCGCGGGCAGGTGGTAATCGAAGTCGGCGGTTTGCAGCGGCATCAGCTGTCCAGATCGGTCTCGAACAGCGCTGTCTGTGCGGGCCGCGTCGATGTGTTTGGTGGGGGAACCAGGCCCAGGTGAGAATAGGCACGCGGGGTGACCGTCCGCCCGCGTGGGGTGCGTTCCAGGAAACCGAGCTGCAGCAGGTACGGTTCGACCACGTCCATGATCGTATCCGACTCTTCGGAGACCGCAGCGCTGATCGTTTCGAGACCGACGGGGCCACCGCCGAATTTGGTGACGATAGCGTGCAGCACCTGCCGGTCCAGGTCGTCCAACCCCAGCTCGTCGACGTCGAGCAGGCGCAGAGCGGCATCGGTGACGGCGGCATCGATGTGGCCATCGGCGCGCACCTGCGCGTAGTCACGAACGCGCCGCAGCAGGCGCAGCGCCACGCGCGGCGTTCCTCGCGACCGCCGCGCGATCTCGCGCGCACCGTCGCCGGTAATGGGGACGTTGAGCAAGCCCGCGGCTCGGACCACGATACGTTCGAGCGCCTCTTGCGTGTAGAAATCGAAGCGGTAGACCGCACCAAAGCGCGCGCGCAGCGGCGCGGTAAGCAGCGCCAGCCTTGTAGTGGCACCAATGACGCTGAAGCGCGGCAGCTTGAGGCGGATCGAGCGGGCGCTGGGACCTTTGCCGATCACGATGTCCAGGGCAAAGTCTTCCATGGCGGGGTAGAGGATTTCCTCGACGGCGCGCCCCAGGCGGTGTACCTCGTCGATGAACAGAATGTCCCCGCCGCTCAGGTTGGTCAGAATCGCTGCCAGGTCACCGGCGCGTTCGATCGCCGGCCCGGCGGTGACCTTCAAAGTGGCGCCCATTTCGTTGGCCAGCACGTTGGCGAGGGTCGTTTTGCCCAGGCCGGGTGGACCATAAAAGAGAATGTGGTCCAGTGGTTCGCGCCGCTGCTGCGCTGCTTCGATCAGGATGCGCAAATTGTCGCGCAAGCGGTCCTGGCCCTCCATGTCCGCCAGTGTCCGCGGACGCAGGGCGACATCCAGGGCGATCTCTTCGGGCTTCTTTTTTCCGGAAACGGTACGTTCATCCATAACGACTCGCTGCGTGACGAACTCTTGTTCGCCGCATTATAGCAGAAACTGCGCGAAGGCCCAAGATGGATACCATTACAATCTGTTGACTTATCGGCGAATTCATGGTATAAAGGGGCCGCAAAAATGAACCAGCTGTGATATCCGGAACGATCACAGCTCGTTGTCCAAATACAAGCGCATCGATCGAAAATAAGGAGTGGCACTACCCATGGGTCAGAATTCCGAGGAGTTTGTCGAACGTGAGCGGGAAAAGCTGGAGTCCGAGCGGGTCGAGATTGAGGCAAAAATCCAGCATCTGCGTGAATGGCTCAAGGGCGAAGTCGATATCGATGCCGAGGAAGGTGACCCCGATTTGTTCGAGCGCGAGAAACACCTGGCGCTGCTCACCACCCTGGAGCGACGGCTGGACCAGACCCAAACTGCGCTGCGGGCCATCGAAAAGGGCCTGTACGGCATCTGTGAGCGCTGCGGCAAGCCGATCGACCCCGAACGACTGGAAGTCAAACCCGATGCGACGATGTGCCTGCCCTGCCAGCAGGAAGTAGAGCGCCTGGTGCGGCGTGGTCTGGCTGCGCCGCCGATCGATTGGGAACGCTGATCATGAACGGCATCCATGTCTCCAATCATCCACTGATTCAACACAAACTCACGCTGCTGCGCGACCTGAATACGGAACCCAAGAAGTTCCGCGAGCTGATCCGCGAGATTGCGATTCTGTTGGCGTACGAAGCCACTGCCGACCTGGCGTTGGAATCGAACAAGGTCACGACACCGATGGGGGTGGCCGACGGCGCCGTTTTGTCCGAAAAGATCGGCCTGGTACCCATCCTGCGCGCCGGCCTGGGCATGGTCGAAGGCGTGTGGGAGATGATGCCCGGTTCCGAAGTGTGGCATCTCGGTGTCTACCGCGATGAAAAGACCCTGCGCCCGGTCCAGTACTACAACAAGCTGCCGGTCGCACCCACCGTGCAGGTTTGCCTGGTGCTCGATCCGATGCTGGCGACGGGCGGATCGGCGGTGGCCTGCGTCGATATCCTGAAGCGCTGGGGGGCACGCCGGATCAAATTCGTCGGCATCATCGCGGCACCCGAAGGGATAACCACGCTGCAGGAAGCGCATCCCGACGTATCGATTCACCTCGCCGTCATCGATTCCCACCTCAACGAGATCGGTTACATCATGCCTGGCCTGGGGGATGCCGGCGACCGCCAGTTTGGCACGGGGTGACAAGCGCCATGGGTCAGCCAGGCCGACCGCCGTGGGATCAATACTTCATGAGCATCACCCTGCAGGTGGCCACACGCAGCACGTGCGACCGCGCCCAGGTCGGCGCCATCCTTGTAAAGGATCGCCGTATTTTGACCACGGGCTACAACGGAGCACCCGCCGGCCTGCCGCACTGTGATGAGGTTGGTCACCTGATGATCGATGGGCACTGCGTGCGTACGCTGCACGCCGAACAGAACGCCATCTTGCAGGCGGCGCTGCACGGTGTTTCGGTGGCCGGCGGTACGATCTACGTGACCCACCAGCCCTGCCTGACGTGTGCCAAGATGATCATCAACGCCGGTTTGGTCCGCGTCGTCTACGCCGGCACCTACCCCGATAGCAACGCGCGCGCCTTTTTGTCGCAGGCCGGGGTGGCACTCGTCCACATAGACCTGGCGCCCGTCCGGCTTCCCCTCGAACCCACGCCGGTTGGATAATGACCAGCCCATCCCTTTCTCCTGTGCCTGTCGCAGCCACCTCTCAGTCCATTCGGGTCCGTGGCCAGCGCGGGCGTTGGATGCGGCTGCTGTTGCTGCTGGGGCTGGCGCTGCTGGTGCTGGCGGGGTGTGGCACACCCACGCCGACACCTGTCACGACCGAGGGAGCCATCGCAATTAGCTGGACGGTCACGCTGCCCGCCGGGACGCCACCCGACGACGATATCTTCCTCAGTGGCAATTGGAACAACTGGGAAGCCGCCGATCCTGCACTCAAGCTGATACGTACCCAGGACCGGGCGTCGTTGACGGTACCATTTGCGAAAGGAACGACGGTGGAATATACGTTTACGCGCGGGTCTTGGGTTCGCCGTGAAGCCGATGCACTGGGTCAGCCCGTGCCAAACCATGCCTTGCTCGTCGAGGGGCCCCAGACCGTGGAGCTGCCGATTGCCGGGTGGAGTGACATCCAGAGCGAAGGTCCCGGTCCGACACCAACCCCCGATCCGGCCCTGGTCAACCCGTACGATGCGCGGGTTCAGCGCGTACAGCACCTCAGTCGCTCCCTCGGCATCCCCAAAACCTTCTTCCTCTACGTACCACCCCGCGCCGCCGAACACCCAGAAGAACGCTACCCGGTGCTGTACCTGTTTCGCGGTCATGAGCGTGAGTGGATCAACCCGTCCGAAGACCTGGCACGCGGCGACCGCAACGTGATCGATGTGTACGAAGAGCTGCTGGCGCAGGGCAAAATCGGTCCCATGGTTCTGGTCTTTCCGGGCATTGCCAGCAACGACAACGTCTACAGCGGCATGCTGGTCAACATGCTCGAGCCAGAGCGTACCCACGGTGCGCGGGGCATCGGCAGTGGGCGCTTCGAGGATTACCTGCTGCAGGACTTGATTCCGTTCATCAACGCCAATTACCCGGTCCTGCCTGGGGCTGCCCATCGTGGGGTAGACGGGTTTTCGCTCGGTGGTTTCATGGCGGTCAAAATTGCGGCCCAGCACCCCGATTGGTTCGGTTCGGCCGGCGCCTACGACGGCCTGTTCTTTTATGCCGCCGACGTGACCACTACGGTGACGTCTACGCTCACCGTTGACGTGCCGGTCACCACCACTGCGCCGGTGACCGTAACCGTACCACGCGGCATCAGCCTGACCGATCGCGCCTATCAGAACGCGCTGTTCGATCCGGTGTTTGGGTTGCCGCGCAACCTGCTGGTTACGGCGGACAACAACCCGGCCAACCTGCTGCTGTCAACCGCACCCGATGCCTACCAACACCTGCGCTGGTTCATCGAGTACGGACCAGAATCGCGTGAGCCGCACGACTCCAACTTCTATCGCGGCCAATACCTGGTTGGCCTGCTCGCGCGCCGCGGCCTGATCAATGACGGCGGTGCGGTGGCCAATGGCCGTCACAATTGGGCCGTCGCCGACCAGCACATGGCGCGCACCTTGCCCAAACATTACGAAGCCCTCAAACCATAATCCCTTGCGCGCTTTGTCACAATCTGATACGTGTCATGTTCGGGTACCCCTGACGGTGCTACACTGACGCCAACCAATGCCCCGGGAGGTCGGCCACCGTGCATGGTCGAATACGTTCCCTGCTCAGGCACCAGGGTGGTCCGTAAAGGGGTGTGTCATGTTGACGTTCTCTGAACGCCTGCGACAAGGCGAGATTTTCATTCTGGATGGTGCGACGGGCACCGAACTTCAGCGCCGCCACTTTCCAACACCGCTGCCGCTCTGGTCGGCCGCGCCCCTGCTGTCGCATCCCGGTGCCATCCGGCAGGTTCACCTCGACTACCTCGCCGCCGGTGCCGACATTCTCACGACCAATACGTTTCGTACCCACCGGCGCACCCTGGCGCAGGCCGGAATTGCCGATCGTGCGCAGACCCTAGCGTACCGCGCGGTGACGTTGGCGACGCAGGCTCGCCGCGATGCCGGCCTCACGCGCAGCGTATTGATTGCGGGATCGATGGGTCCTCTCGAGGACAGCCAGCACCCCGAGCGGGTACCGCCGGCCGACGAGTGCGCCGTCGAACATCAGGAAATGGCCAACAACCTGGCCGCGGCGGGTGTCGACCTGCTGTTGGTCGAAACGATGACGATGGTGCGTGAAGCGGTGGCTGCGGTACGTGCGGCCAAACAGACGGGGCTGCCATTCGTGGTCAGTTTCGTGTGTACGCGTGATGGAAATCTGCTCAGCGGCGAGCCCCTGGCCGCGGCCGTGCGCGCCATCGAACCCCTGGAACCGGCGGCGATCATGGTCAACTGTGTGTTGACCGCCGCGGTATTACCGCTCCTCAATGTCCTGCGCTCCCAGACGGCACTGCCGGTCGGCGCATACGCCAACATCGGCCACGCGCGTGAATCGTGGGGATGGGAGTTCACGGAAGACATCTCCCCCCAGGCGTACGCCCGTCACGTGCGCGGCTGGCTGACGGTGGGTGCACAGATCATCGGCGGCTGCTGCGGCACGACGCCGGCGCACATCACGCTGCTCGCCGACGTGGCCTACGACGTCACGCACGCCGGCCACCGGCGCGCGACGGGTCCATTGGCAAAGGCTTCGTGAGGGGGTGCGGATACGCGAATGGCGCAACGATGAAGCCCTGGTGCCTACCAAAAAGCGCATCCCCGACAGGCAGAGGAGTTCGCACCCTCAGGTGCGAACTCCTCTGCCTGTCGGCAACGTGGCCCCCCGGGGGGGGCGGCACTCCTCGGGGGCCGGAGCTTCTTTTGGAAAACATGACGCTGCTGTCCGCACGAGCAGCTGGATGGTTCGTCTCTTCCCCCTGGCCCTCTGTCACCTGCTTCCTGACGAAATCGCTGCGCGGAAATTGTCCTCGAAGAGATCGGACAGGCGTTGTGTCAGGGAGCCTGGTTTGCCGGGGCCGATGGGGTGGTCGTCGATGCGTACCAGCGGCATGACGTGGCGGCTGGTGCTGGTCAGGAACGCTTCGTCCCAGGTGCCGATTTCGGCCACGGGCAGGTCTTGCACTGCCACGGGGATGGCGTGGGTGTGCGCCAGGGTGAGCACCACGTCTGCGGTGACGCCGGCGAGCACTTCGCCGGGCGGGGGTACGAGCAGCGTGTCACCGCGCACCACGAACAGGTTGGAGCTCGACCCCTCTTTGACCGTGCCGCGGCTGACCAGCAGTCCCTCGTGCTCGCCCGCCTCGTGGGCTTTGCGCCGCGCCAGGAAGTTGACCAGCGTATTGAGCGACTTCGCCTGTGGCAGCGCACGTTCCCCCTCGAAGGTAACCGCGCCAGCACCCTGCGTGTAGAATGAAACCGGATAGACCGGCAGCGCCTGCGGCCAGATAAAAGCCTCGGCGGGCGAGTTACCGTTGGCGCCGAGCACGAACAGGCGCAGCAGGCAGGTGTCGGTCTGCGCGGCGTGCAGCAGCGCCGCAATCCACTGCATCATGTCGGCGGTGGTGGCGGGCAGCGCCATCTCCAGGATTGCGGCCGATGCCGCCAGGCGCGCCAGGTGATCTTCGAGGTGGAACACTACTCCCGCACGCACTTCGATCGACTCGTACACGCCGTAGGCGCCGTACAGCGCCGGATGGAAGACCGAAACCTGGGCATCACTGCCGGGCACGAGCTGCCCGTTATGGCAAACGAGTGTCGCTTTTGGGAATGTCATGGCGTTTCCTTACGACAGCTCCGGCACCAGGGGACGCACGACGCGGTCTCCCCCACGGTCTACCTCCCAGGGGTAGACGATCCAATTGCGGGTGAGGGCCGCATAGTACGTGGGGGCCTCGCGCGCAAAAAATGAATGCCCGACTTTGTAGTGCAGCACCGCGGTCTCGACGTCACCGCCGGCAGTTTCAACACGCCCTTTGACCGTCATGATGGTGCGCCCGCTGTCCCAGATGTCGTCCACCACGAGAATCGACCGGTTGCGCAGCTGCGAATCGTTGGGGAACTGGTGAAACGTGGGCCAGGCCAGTTTTTGCTGGTGCGCAGGTAAAAACTCGACGGCCGCCGTCAGAATGTATTGAATGTCGAGCGCTTCGGCAATCAGACCACCCGGAACGATCCCGCCCCGCGTGATCAACACCAGCGCATCGTATGCACGCCGGAACTGCGGGATCAAATGGTCGATCAACTGGTCGACATCGTTCCAGGTCAAATACTCGCGCTCGTTGGCTGCAGACTCTTTCATGATGCCATGGGCTCCTTTACGCAATCTCAGGGCTGATACCATTGTACTCAAACTCGCGTGGAATCCCAAACAAACACCACGTGATTTATTTCTTTTGTTTGTTGACAAACTCACAAGCCAATGTTATAATTCCTTCAGTTTTTCGACCATAAGCGGGCCGTTTTGGGGCTATTCGGTTTGATTTGTGTCACATTCAGGAACTGCCGACCCAGGCTTGATGCGCAAACTAAACAAAGACGCGGTCTTGGAACTGGTGCGCGCCACTGGGCCGGTTTCGCGCGCTGACCTGGCACGTGACACCCGCTTGAGTCCCTCAACGATTTCGGCGATCACCGCCGAGCTCATCGAGGCGCAGTTGGTCCGCGAAACGGGTGCCGGCCTCTCGCGTGGGGGGCGCCGCCCGGTGCTGCTGGAATTCAACCGCGATGCAGCCCTGGTCGTCGGCGTGGAAATGGGGGTCACGCACCTGACGGTGCTGGTGACGAACCTGGCGCCGGACGTGAAGGTGCGCTACGACGTGCCTTTCGACGTGGCGGAACGGCCCGAGGTTGGGATCGACCGGTTGGTCATGGGCATACAGGCCGCGTTGAGCCAGATTCCACTGGGTAACGGTGCGCACTGGCACATCGCGGGCATCGGGGTCGGTGTACCCGGGCCGGTGGACATCGCCAACGGGTTGTTGGTGGCGCCTCCGCTGATCCCCGAGTGGGACGGTTTTCCACTGCGCGCCGAGCTCGTCGCACGACTTGCCCTGCCGGTTTTGATCGACAACGATGCTACGCTGGGTGTGCTGGGTGAATACACGTACGGTGCGGGCCAACACGTCGAGGCCCTGGCGTATCTGAAGGTCGGCACCGGCATTGGCTGCGGCCTGATCTGCAACGGTGAAGTGTACCGTGGGGCGCGCGGGTACGCCGGCGAAATCGGTCACCTGATGGTGGCCCTGAACGGGCCACCCTGCCGCTGCGGGAGCTACGGCTGTCTGGAAGCGATGGCGGGTGGCGAGGCGGTGGCGCAGCAGGCGAAGCTGGCGCTGAAGGCCGGTCACCGTTCCAGCCTGTCGAATATCGCCGACCCCAATACGATCACGGCGCGTGACGTGGCGGCGGCGGCCCTGGCCGGTGACGCGCTCGGCCGGCAGATCCTGAACACGGCGGGCCATCTGCTCGGCATTGCCCTGGCTGACCTGGTCAACCTGCTCAATCCTGGGCGCATCGTCATCGGGGGTGGCCTGTCCCAGGCGGGTGATCTTCTATTGGCACCACTGCGCGATACGGTGCGCACGCGAGCCATGCGGGCGAGTGGCCAGGCCACTGAAATCGTGCCCGCAGCGTTGGGCCGTGACTCGATCGCCCTGGGTGCCGTTGCAATGGTGTTGAAATCCGTTTTGTACGGACCGACGATCCAAACCGGTCTTGCTTCTGCGGATCGTTTATTGGCCAACGCGCTCCCGGCCTGGGAGGACCAGGCTGCGCGAGTTGCAGTTCACTAACTGCCGATCCATAACCTGCCGCGGCGTGCTCGTGAGCCGCCCCGTGCACGGTTTGGATCGGGTTCGACAACCGAGTCGGCAGCGCACGATGACCTTCGTGCAGTATGCTGGGAAAGGAGCACGCAACCTCGGAAACATCTGTCGCTCGTTCCTGGTTTGTTGAATGCAGCACTCACATCCGCTGCCCAAGCAGGCAAGCAACCTGGCTTGCCTGGTCGATTATGTACGTTGCGAAATTTCGAATCCAAGGAGAGAATGTATGAAGAAGACGTTTGCATTGTTGGCTGTCCTGTTGATCGCCAGCCTGGTCCTGGCGGCCTGTGGTGGCACGGCGGCGACGCCGACCGCAGCGCCGGTTGAAGAACCGACCACTGCCCCTGTCGAAGAGCCCACCACAGCACCGGTCGAAGAACCGACCGCCGCCCCCGTCGAAGAGCCCACAGCCGACACCGGCGGTGGTGCCTGCACCGGTACGCCGGTCAAGATTACCGTCTGGCACGGCTGGGCCGGCGCCTATCTGGAGGCCATCGAGACGGTCTTTGCTGATTACACCGCCAAGGTCGATCCCTGCGTCACCATCGAGCTGTCCAAGGTCGACAACCTGAACGACGCCCTGGCTGTGGCTGTGCCGGCCGGCGAAGGCCCCGACGTGCTGGCCTGGGTCAACGACCAGATTGGCAAGAACGCCCTCAGCGGCAACATCGTCCCGCTCGACGACCAGGGCATCACCCAGGACTTCCTCAAGGAGACCTACGAGCCCGCCGCCGTGCAGGGTATGGTCTGGCAGAACGAAATTTGGGGCCTGCCCGAATCCCAGGAAGGTATCACCCTGATCCTGAACAAGGCCGTGGCGACGGCGGCTGACTTCCCCACCGACCCGACCGACTTTGCGGCTCTGCTGGAAGCAGCCAAGAAGTTCCAGGAAGCCAACCCCGAGAAGGCCCTCTTCTGCAACCAGGGTCTGGGCAACCCCGACGCCTACCACGCCGGCACCATCTACTTCGGCCACGGCATGCCGGGTTACGTCGATGACAAGGGCACCGTCTACATGAACACCCCTGAAGGCATCGCGGCAGCCACCTGGATGAAGGAGGCCACCGCCTACCTGCCCAAGGAAACCAGCCACGAAATCTGCAAGGCTGGCCTGATCGAAGGCAAGTTCGGTGCCTGGTGGAGTGGTCCGTGGGCCATCGCCGACCTCGAAGCGGCTGGCGTCGATTACGAACTGCTGACCTTCGGCAAGCCGTTTGTCGGCATCAAGACCCTGATGCTGACCCCGAATGCGGTCGATCGTGGCAATGCAGCGGCGGCGGTTGAAGTCATGAAGTACTTCACCAGCGCCGACGTGCAGAAGAGCCTGGCCCTGATCAACAAGACCGTGCCGGCAGCCACCGCGGCGCTCAACTCGCCCGAGCTGCAGGCAGAGCCGATCATCCAGGGCTTCGCCAAGGTGCTCAGCACCGGTGTGCCGGCGGCCAATACGCCGTACGCCGATGCGCAGTGGGGCCCCGTAGGTGACGCCACCACCGCCGTCTGGACCGGTGCCCAAACACCGGAAGAGGCGATGGCGGCGGCCCAGGAAGCCATCGAGAAGAACATCGCTCAGATGCAGTAACGCAACAAACAAAGGGCGGCACGACTCAGGTTGTGCCGCCCTTTGTGATTCTGGTGCCGGTGCTGCGAACGCGTTCGACGATCGCCTGGCACCCGCTGCCGTGCACGCGATACCCCTGGTCGCTGCGTCTATCATCCGGACCGAATGCAGCCTTGCCCCGCACGCCCAGAGCGGGCAAGCCATCTGCACCAGTGATTCCTTTCATTCGCGCCCCTGGCAAGGAGAGTCGTTCATGATCGGTTGGTCTGGACCGCGCAAGTTATTCACCGTACTCTTGTTCATCATGCCGACGATGATCGGGGTGGCCATCGTCAGCCTCTACCCGATGATCTACAACCTCTACATCTCGTTTACCAACCGCAACCGTTTTCACCCCGGCCCTGACTGTAGCGATACACTCACCGGGATACTGGACCCCACCTGCTGGACCTTGACGAGCACCACCTACCGGCCGCGCGGCGAGCCGTATTCGATCAACGATCCGCCCTGGAAAAACTACCAGGATCTGTTGGGTGAGTTGTTTTCGGTCGATTCGCTGGTGGCCATCCTTCTGATCGCGGCCGTCTTCATTCCGGTCATCATTGCGTACGTAGCACTGCGCCGCCTCAACCGGCGGACGAGCCCGCCGGCAGCGTGGCCAATCTGGCTGGCTGGTATTGCGGCGTCGGTCGTCCTGTGGTTTGCCATGGGAACGACGCAGCGTATTGCCGACCTGATGGCTACGGGCCCCTTCATCTACGTTATGACGACGACGGTCGCCTACGTCATTGCCTGTATTCCGCTCTTTTTCATCATGGGCTTGACGATGGCGTTGGTCCTGAACGAAGATGGCATCCGCGGACGCGGCGCCTGGCGCATGCTGCTCATCGTGCCCTGGGCCGTGCCAAGCTACATCACGGCCTTGATCTGGCAGTTCTTCTTCCGCGATGAGGGTACGATCAACCAGGTGTTAGCGCTGTTTGGTATCGACGGCCCCACCTGGCTCAACGAACCGCTGCTGGCCTTCGCTGCCGTGGTGATCATCAACGTGTGGTTGAGTTATCCCTTCTTCATGGTAACCATCCTGGGTGCGCTGCAGTCGATTCCAATGGACATGTACGAGGCCGCCGACGTCGATGGTGCCAACTACCGGCAGAAGCTGTTCAGCCTGACGCTGCCAATGCTGCGGCCCGCCGTGCTGCCGGCGGTCGTGTTGAGCTCGATCACCACCTTCCAGATGTTCAACACCGTTTACCTGGTTACGAAGGGCGGACCGATCAAGGGGGCCGGTATTCCTGGCGCCACCGAATTCGTGATGGTCTACGCCTACAAGCAGGTGTTCAACAACGGTGCCTACGGTCTGGCCGGCGCCTTTGCCGTCATCGTGTTCATCATGCTGTTCATTGCGACCCTCTACAGTCTGCGCATCACGCGCCTCACCCAAGGAGCCAACGCATGAAACACCGCAGCCGACTCGTCACCTTTATGCTCTACGTGATCCTGACCCTGGCCGCGGCGTTTGCCATCTACCCGGTCTACTTTGCGTTCCTGGCATCAGTGCGACCCGGCAACAGCCTGTACTCGACCGATCTGGCGGGTATGTTCCTGCCGCTGCCGCCGGTGACCCTCGAGAACTACCGCGTGATGCTGTTCGACAAACCGTTTTTTGCCTGGGTCGGCAACAGCCTGTTCGTTTCGATCTTCACCGTCGTAGCCTGTCTGATCCTGGCTACCTCGGCCGCCTTTGCCTTCTCACGGTTCAAATTCTGGGGACGGTCCTTCGGCTTGATTCTCTTCCTGGCCATCCAGGCCTTCCCGGGCGTCCTGGCCCTGGTACCTATCGCCCAGATCCTGAGTGCCCTTGGTCTGTACAAAAGCCTCTGGGGCCTGGTGCTGGCCTACGCGTCGGGCACGCTGGTCTTCTGTACCTGGAACCTGAAAGGCTACTTCGACACGATCCCCATCGAAATGGAGGAGGCGGCGCAAATCGACGGGGCCGGCCCGATCCAGAGTTTCATCCGTATCGCCCTGCCGCTGGCCCGCCCGGCCATCGCCGTGACGGCGCTCTTTGGTTTCCTGGCGGGTTGGGGCGAGTACGTGCTGGCATCGGTCATCATCCCGGCACCCGAATCCGCCAAGACGCTGCCGGTGGGTCTGTACAACCTGGCGAGCGACATCAACGTACCCTGGGGTCAGTTTGCCGCCGGTGCGATGATGGTCAGCATCCCGGTGCTGATCCTGTTCCTGTATTTGCAGACCTACCTGGAATCTGGTCTGACCGTCGGTGGGGTCAAGGGGTAGGCCATTCCTGTTACGCGATTCGCGCACAGCGTCGTGCGCCTCTGCAGGCGGCACCGCGCAGGTGCCGCCTGCTGCGCGCGACGAGGCCGTGAAGATCGCGAAAAGGGGTACCGCGACCGCCCGAAACGGTAACTTTTTGCGCCTTCGCGTGCGACGGGCGCACTGAGCGCAGCACGCGCAGGCTGCTTCTGAAGGAATCTCTGTCTCGTGGAAGACATCATCTTTGGCACGCTGGCCAGTGACGAGCTCAAGGTTGCCGCTTTGCGCGCCCGTGTGCAGGGGATTCAGCACCAGTGCCAAATGGCCCCGGCCGACCCGCAACCGGGCCAGGAGATCACACTCACGATTACCACCGGCCCCGATCTGCCCCTGGCCCAGGTGGTCTGTTACTACACCACCGATGGCACCACGCCCCGCGGCTCCCGTGGGGTATCGCAGCACGGCGCCGCGCGGCCATTCACCCGCCATCACACCACCTGGGACAACCTGGCCTGGGGCTACGTGCAAACCTGGCAGGTGACGCTGCCCGCCCAGCCCGATGGCACCCTCGTACGTTATCAGATCGGCGGCTGGACCGGGCACGATGGCACCGAATACTGGGCCGACTGGCCCAGCGTTCAGGAAGCCAGTGAAGCGGCGGCGACCGCCTACTTTGCCGGACAACCCATCGACGCGGCGCTGGCCCGCGGACGGACCGCGGCCAATGCCAGTGCCAGCCAGCCCACGACCTTCGCCGTCCGCATCGATCGGCTGGCGCCGCCCGCCTGGACGCGCGGTGCCCTCGTCTACCAGGTCTTCCTGGATCGTTTTTACCCCGGCGATGGCCGGCCCTGGCTGGCACCGTCCCATCCCGACGGCCGCCCCGACCTGGGGGGATTCTGGGGTGGCACGCTGCGTGGGGTCATCGACCGGCTCGACTACATCGCCCGCCTGGGTGTGGACTGCCTGTGGCTGTCACCGCTGTTCGTCAGCCCGTCCCACCACGGTTACGACGCCGTCGATTATTACGCAATCGACCCCCGCTTCGGCACGGCAGATGACCTGCATACGTTGGTGGCGGCCGCTCATGCCCGCGGCATGCGCGTGCTGCTCGATTATGCCACCAACCACATGGCGGCCGGACACCCTATCTTCCAGGCCGCCCAACTCGATGCGCACAGTCCGTACCGCGCTTGGTTCTTCTTCGATGACTCGTCCATCGGCTACCGCACCTTTTTCAACGTACCGGGCATGCCCCAGATCAACACCGACCATCCCGCGGCGCGTCGCTATCTCATCGATATCGCCACCTTCTGGCTGCGTGAGTTCGACATCGACGGCTACCGCCTCGACTTTGCGCACGGCCCCGCACGCAGCTTCTGGAGCGATTTCTGGCCCGCCTGCAAAGCGGTCAAACCGGACTGCTGGTGTTTTGGCGAAGTGATCGAACCGCCCGACCTGCAGATGAGCTTCGCCGGCCGGTTGGATGGTCTGCTCGATTTTCAGCTCAACGAACGGCTGCGCCGCCTGTTTGCGCAGGGGCGCGGCGACCTGAATCAGTTCGACCAGTTACTGGCTGCGCACGAGTCGTATTTTCCCGCGGACTTCACGCGGCCCGGCTTCGTCGACAACCACGACATGGACCGCTTCCTGTACCTGGCGGGCGGCGACGTGCGGCGTTTGCAGCTGGCCGCGCTCTGCCTGGCCACCCTGCCGCAGCCCTGGATCATCTACGCCGGCAGCGAGCTGGCCGTCACCCAGGATGCGGGCCGTGGCGCCTGGGGCCTGGAAGCCAACCGCGTGCCCATGCCGTGGACCGAGCTCGACACCCCACCGCGCGCTGCGACCCTGGCTTACTTCCAGGCCCTCGGCCAGCTGCGCCGCCGGTTCCCCTGGCTGGCCCGCGGCACCCGCCAGACCGTGCACCTGGATGCGGCGCGCAACACCTACGCCTACATCCGCCACGCCGCCGGCAGCCAGGCGCTGCTGGTCGCATTCAACCTGGGAGATGAATCATCGACCTTCGACATCTCACTGGACCGTATCAGGCCGACCGCCATCGAGCCGCTGCCCGGCCTCGTGGGGGCAGCCACCGCCGTGTTCGATGCGCAAACGATTCGCATCACCCTATCCGCCCTCAGCGGCGGCGTGTGGCTCATACCCACATGACACCCTTTGGCGCCTTCGCGCTTCGCGCCTTCGTACACTTTGTTTCTTCGTGCTCAAGGAGGTAGATTCGTTATGCGAGCTTTCCGGATTCTCTCGATCCTCGTCATCCTGGCCATGTTGGCCGGGGTGCTGCCCACCATGGCAGCGTCACCCGCCCGCGTCCGCCCCGATACCATCGTGGTGGACGGGGTCATCGATGCCGAGTATGGTTCACCCATCGCCACCGATCAGGCCGGCGATGGTCAAGGTAATGCCAACATGGACCTGCTCAGCCTGTACGTGGCGCAGGACGCGTTGGCGTACTACTTTGCCTGGACGATCAACGCCAACATTGTCAATACCAACTGGGGCAAATACCTGCTCTACATCGACACGACGAACGACGCCAACGGTGCCACCTCTGACGCCTGGGGTCGCAACGTCGTCGTGCAGGACCCGCACAAACCGGAGTTTTCGGTCAACTCCTGGTCCGACGTCGCCAACTACGGCACCGGTAACATCCAGTTCTTTCAATGGAACCAGGGCACGACCAGCTGGACGCAGAACGGCACGATCGACGAAGCCGCACGCGGTGCCGGCGACACGTCGGTCCTCGAATGGAAAGTGCTCAAATCGGCGCTGGGCAATCCTAACTCGATCTGGGTCGAGGTCTATTCCACCGGCGGCGGTGGCGGCGACAACGCCCAGGATACGATCAACAACCCCGCCGAAGACTGGAACGCCACCAACTGGTCGGACCAGGCCGTGCTGCTGAACTCGACCGAGTTCCCGGTGCCGGTCACCGACCTGTTGGTCACCTTCCCCGGTGGTTACGTCGAGGCTGCCGGCCTTGGCGGCAACTGGGATCCGGGTAACCTCAACACCCAGGCCAACGACGACAACGACGACCAGGTGTGGAAATTCACCACAGCTACGATTCCGGCGGGCACGTACGAATTCAAAGCCACCGTCGGCGGCACCTGGGACGAGAACTACGGCGTCAACGGCGAGCCCGGTGGCCCCAACGTCCAGTTCACAACCGCCGGCAGCGAGACGGTCCACTTCTACTACGACCGCCGCGACTCCAACATGGTTGCCAGCCGGCCCAACTACCGCATTCCCGTGCTCGTCGGCAGCCTGATGGACGAGGTGGGCGGTGCCGACTGGTCACCCGACAACCTGGTCGGCTGGCTGAAGGACCGCGACGGCGACGGTTGGTATACGACGTCGTTCAACTTCCCGCCCGGAACGTACGAATACAAGGTGGCTCTCAACGAGTCGTGGGACGAAAACTACGGTCAAAACGGGGTGCCGGGTGGACCCAACATCCCGCTGGTGGTCCCGGCCACGGCCAACGCACCGACCACCGTCGTCACCTTCCGCTACAACGATACGACGCACCAGATCCAGGACACCATCAACAACCCGCCGGCACCGCAGGTCGGGGACGACAACATCTGGTGGGATGGCCTGGGGCACAACAGCCGTATGGATATGTTCCGCCAGCCCTTCGGTGCGGTGGAGCAGAACGGCACGGTGACGCTGCGCTTCCGCACCTATGCCAACGACGTGCAGCGGGTCAAGGCGCGCGTCTGGAATACAGTGCTGCAGGGTCAAACCATCTACAATCTGAACAAGGTGGCCACCGACAGCACAGCCGCACCGTTCGGGTACGAATACTGGGAGACCACCTTCGATGTGGGGCCCGACCTGGGCATTCTCTACTACCGCTTCATCATCGAAGACGGCACGGCAACGGCCTACTACGAAGAGACGGCGGCGCGTACCGGCGGTTGGGGCCAGGCCTACAGCCAGTCACCCGACCTCGGCTACAACATCTACGTCTACAAGACCGGCTTCACCACCCCCGAATGGGTCAAAAACGCCGTCATCTACCAGATCTTCCCCGACCGTTTCCGCAACGGCGACGCCACCAACGACCCGACGGCGTCCGACTGGTTCTACCCGGCCGAGCGTGGGCAGCGTTTCCCGATCACACCGTGGAATACGATCGTGCCCGATCCGGAACCCAACATCCCGAGCAACCCGTGGTATTCGACCTACAGCAGCACCGCCTACGGCGGTGACCTGCAGGGTATCATCGACGAGCTCGATTACCTGCAGGACCTGGGCGTGACCACGGTCTACCTGAACCCGATCTTCGATTCACCCTCGAACCACAAGTACGATGGCCGCAACTACAAACGCATCGATCCCACGATGGGTGTGTTGAACGACGATGCCGCAAGCCTGGCGCTCTACCAGACCCTGGCCACCGAGCTGGAGAACCGCGGCATGTACCTGATCCTGGACGCCGTGCCGAATCACGTCTCCTCGGACAGCCCGTTCTTCGATCGTTTCAACCGCCATCCCGAGGTGGGTGCCTGCGAGAGTGTGGACAGCCCATACCGCACCTGGTTCTTCTTCCAGCCCGCCAGCCCGCCGGGCAGCGGTGTCTGTGCCGGCGACACCAACTACACGGCCTGGTTTGGCGTCTCGACGCTGCCGCAAATCAATACCAACCACCCCGACGTGCTGAACTACTGGTTTGGCCCGCAGGGTGCCGCCAACTACTGGCTCGACCTGGGCGCCGACGGCTGGCGCGTCGACGTGGTGCCCGACGTAGTCGGCGTCAACCCGACCTTCTTCGAGACCTGGCGCCAGGTGACGAAGGCGGCGAATCCGAACTCGATGATGTTCTCCGAGACCTGGAGCGAAGGCGACGCCCAGTTCCGTCTGCTGGGTGACGAGTTCGACTCGACGATGAACTACCGCTTCCGCAAGAACCTGCTCGGTTTCCTGCGCGATACGCCGTGGGAAGACAATGACAACAACGGCGGCAACCGCATCGAACCGCTCTCGCCCAGCCAGTTCGAGGCCGAGATGCGGGCCATCCAGGAGGACTACCCCGAGCCCGCCTTTGCCACGGCGATGAACCTGGTCGACAGCCACGACACCAACCGTGCCGTGCGCGTGCTCGACCATTTCGGCATCGCCAACGGCCAGCCCGTCGATGACTTCGAGGATGGCCGTGACCGTCTCGCGCTGCTGGCGATCGTACAGATGACCCTGCCGGGCGCACCGACGATCTACTACGGCGACGAAGTGGGTCTGGCTGGCTTTGGCAGCGACATCCCGCGCGACGATCCATACAACCGCCAGCCCTACCCCTGGTCGGATGAGGCTGGCTACAGCAGCCTGCCCTCCTGGCGTCAGGCTTTCCCCGATCTGTTGAGCCATTACGAAAACCTGACCAGTTTGCGCAACGCCAAGAGCTTCCTGCGCACGGGTACCTGGGACACGCTGCTTACCGACGACACCAACAAGACGCTGGTCTACGGCCGGCGTGACGGTACCGGCGTGGCCGTGGTGGCCATCAACCGCGACACCGTCGAGCACCAGGTGGTGGTGGACGTCGACGGTTACGTGCCCGAAGGGGCAACACTGGACGACGCCCTGGCCACCGGCACCAGCCTCACCATCGACACGTCACGTACGATGACCTTCACCGTACCGCCGATGTGGGGCCGCGTGTGGGTCAGCCAGCCCGGCATCGACATGAGCCGGCCCGGTGCGCCGCGTAACCTGGCCGCCGCCGAAGGCGATGGCGAAGTCAGCCTGACCTGGCAGCCACCGGCCGAATCGGCACCCCTGGGCGGTTACATCGTCTACCGCAGCCTGGTCAACGGCGGCTTCGAGCCGGTCAGCGACGTACTGGCCGACACCGAATTCGTCGACGACAGCGTGACCAACGGCAGCACTTACTACTACGAGGTGCGCGCCGTGACCACGACCGGACTGCCGAGTGATCCGTCCAACACCGTCAGCGCGCTGCCGCACTACGTCATCAACTGGGCCAACCTGCAGTGGCCGCCTGATATCACGCACGTTATCAGCATTATCACGCCGACGGTTAACATCTACGGGCAGGCCTGGATCGACGGCGTCACCAGCCTGGCTGGTGCCACACCAAGCCTGCACGCCGAAGTCGGTTATGGGCCGCGCGACAGCGATCCGGCCACGGCCGCCGGCTGGTCCTGGGTGGCGATGACTTTCAATGCCAATGCCGGCAACAACGATGAGTTTGTGGGCAGCCTTCTGCCGCATCCGGTGGGCGAGTACGACTACGCCGTACGCTACACCACCACCAACGGCCGCGACTGGCTCTACGCCGACCTGGACGGCACCGGCAACGGCTATGACCCCGATCAGGCGGGTAAACTGCACGTCGTCTCGTCGGGTGACACGACCCCGCCGTCGGTACCGCTCAACCTGCGCGAACAGTCGCGCTCGGCGGCCGCCATCTCGATCGAGTGGGACGCCTCACCCGAAGTGGACACGCACGCCTACGGCGTCTACCGTGAGCAGCTGGCCACTGACGGCAGCCCCACGGCACCGGTCCTGATCGCCCTCGTCCTGGCGCCAACCACCGAGTACACAGACGAATCGGTGGCCACGAATATCACCTACCGCTACACGGTGACGGCGATCGACACCAGTTACAATGAGTCAGGACCCTCCAATCCGGTCGACATCACCGCCGAGCAGCGCATCGTCAGCATCACGTGGAACGTGACCACGCCGACCTTCACACCGCCCGGCGATACGATCTACATCGCCGGCGACAACGGCAGTGTGTTTGGCGCTTCGTGGAACCCTGGCTTCCAGCCGCTGACCCCCAACGGCCCCAACAACTGGACCGTCACCCTGCAGGCGCCCGAAGGTACGCAGCTGCAGTACAAGTTCACCCGTGGGGCCTGGGAGAAGGTCGAATGGTGGGGCACCTTGGTCGGCTTGAATAACCGCTCGCTGAGTGTGGTCTGGAGTGTGGGGGGCAACCAGGTGGTCAACATCACCGACCTCGCCAACTGGCGTGACCTGCTCGTCGTCCAGACCGGCTACACCACGCAGACCGACGCACCGGATGCCATCACCTCGATCTGGGCCATGATGAACCGCCCCATCGACCCGGCCACGACGGCGGTCGATACGATCACGGTGGTGCAGCAGGGCGGCGGCGCCGTGGCGGGCACGACGGCGTACAACCCGCTGGGTATGACATTCACCTTCACACCGACTGTGCCACTGGGTCCCGGCGCCTACACTGCCACGGTCAACCCCGGCAACCTGCGCGGCACCGACAACGACAACACGGGCATGCTGGCTCCCTACAGCTGGGACGTCATCACCGCCCCCACCGCCGTTCGTGTCGACCAGTTTGGCGTGCTCGGTGATTCACCGATGCTGCCGGCCATTCTGCTCATCGGCCTGACCAGCCTCGTCCTCCTGGGCGCAGCCCTGCTCAAACGCCACCAGCCCGCCTAAGCCCATCCCGGCCCAAGCCGCCTGGCCCAAACTCTCAACCCGCGGCGGTCTCAGCCCTCCCCCCACTGAGACCGCCGCCCCCCCCCCCAATCCCCAACCCCAACCCCCAATCCCCAACCCCCATCCCCAATCCCCAATCCCCAACCCCCAATCCCCAACCCCCAATCCCCAACCC
>CAYUCC010000012.1:0-99369 GCA_964443225.1 uncultured Anaerolineae bacterium | reverse complement strand
CCCCCCCCGCCCCGCTCCGTGGTGGGGTGTATTGGGGGGGGGGGGGGGGTGTGGGTGGGGGGGGGGTTTTTGGGGGGGGGGGGGGGGGGTTGGGGGGTTAGGGATTGGGGGTTAGGGATCGAATTCCACCCGTCCTTCGAAACCCTAACCCCCATCCCCCATCCCCTATGGTGCCAGGAAGGTGATGGTCAGCTTTGGGCGCTGCGCTGGCACGCCCCACCGGCTGGCGGCGAGGTCGTACTGAACCTGGGCCTGGCCGATGGCCTCCAGGACGAGGCCATAATTGTTGGCTGGATTCTGTATCCACGCCGCTACGGCAGCGGTGACGTTCCAACTGTACCATTGCGAGGGCGCGGTGACCGCGGTGGTGGACAATGGGGTAGGTGAGCGGTCAGAACTGCCCTGTGCGCCTGGCACTTCCCAGGCCTGCGCGGCGCTGGCACGATTCCAGGTCGCTTCGGCCGCCACCCAGGGACGCAGCAGTTGGTAAACTCGGGCTTCGAGCGGATGCTGGTTGCTGCTGCTGTCGGCGTAGAGGGTCAGGGTGGCATCGATCACCGTACTGCCGGGGGGTACGATGCCGTTGAGATCGAAACGCACCAGCGGGCTGGCGATCGTGGGCGCACGTAATCCCAACGTTGCCTGGTTATTGTAGTTGTTCGTGGGAAACCACTGGTTCAGTGTGGTGTCGCGGGTCCCCTCGTAATTGTTCGTCCCCGTCTGCAGTACAACCACGGTAGGCTGTACGGTGCGCGGCCGGTAGGATACGGTGAGTTTTGGGCGCCGCGTGACGTCGTTCGCCTGGGCGCTGGCGTACGTCCACTCGACCTGCGTACTGCCGCTGGCCGTCACCAACAGGCCGTGCCGGCTGGCCGGGTCGGCGGTCCAGGCCGCGAATTGGCTGGTGATGTCGAACTCGACCCACTGGTGAAGGCCGTTGGTCTGGGCGGTTCCGACTGTGGTGCTGCCCCGATCACCGGCGCCGCTTGCGCCCGGACCGTTCCACGTTTCTCCGGTGCGCGGTCGCTGCCAGTTGACGCTGTTTTCATCCCAGCTGCGCAGCAAGGGATAGAGCGTGAGCTGTTGGGCGGCCGCGTTGGTTTGACCCACCGGGTAGAGCGCCAGCCTGGCCGACAGAATCTCAGCCTGTGCGTTGAATCCGGGCAGACCCTCCAGATTGAAGCGCAGAATGGCGTGGGCACCGTTGGCCGTACGCACCGCCACCGTCGTACCGGCGCCGTCGTTGGTAGTCGGGTACCAGCTGTGCAGTGACGCATCGTGCGTGCCGCTGTAGTTGTCCACGCCCTGCTGCAGCACAACCGTGAGTGGTGTCGCCGTCGGCTGCGGCGTTGGGGTCGGTGAGGCCGTCCACGTCGGCGTGGGTGTCACCGTCGGGGGTGCGGGCGTCGGCGTGGCGCTCGGTGTCGCCGACGGTCCAGAGGTGGCGGTCGGCGTGGGTGTGGCTGTCGCGGGCACGATGGCGGTCGGCGTGGAGGTCGGAGTGGGGGTATTGCTCGGCGTCGGTGTCGACGTACAGGTCGTGCAGCGGGTCGGCGTGGGGGTGGCCGTGGGTAGATCACCGGGCAGCAGGTATTCGATCCGCAGGGTCGGGCGGTATTCGCGTGACGTGTTTTCGCTGCTGGCAAAGTCGTACTGGATGTTGCGATTCGAGTAGCCCTTGAGGACCAGACCGCGGTTGCTGCTGGGGTTCTGCAGCCAGCGTCGTACCACGTCGGTAATCTCGATGCGCACCCAGCGGTTGGCCCCCTGGATGAAGCCCCAGTCTTCGGCCTCGGCCGCACGATCCTGTGTCGTATGGTTGGCGCCGGGCAACCCCCATGGCACGCCGCTTTGGGCCTGGTACCACGTCACCTGGCTGGCCGTCCAGGGTCGCACCAGGTCATAGGTGCGCACGTAGAAGCCGCCGATGATGCTGGCGTTCAACGCATACAAACGAAGCTCGACGCGGACAATCTGGGCGTTGGCCGGCAGCTGGCCCGCCAGGTCGAAGTGGATGAGCGCCGAAAAATCGTCGGGATTCCGGATCGAAAGTTTGGGTTGGCCCTCGAAGACGCTGTTGGGTGTCCAGCTCGACATGTAGGTGTCACGCGCACCCTGGTAACCGCCGGACCCCTGCTGCACGGTACGTACCCGCAGCGACGGCACCGCGGTTGCGGTGGGCGTGGGGGTGGGCGGCGTACCGGTCGCCGTGGCCGTGGCTGTTGGGGTGGGGGTAGGTGTCGGCGTAGGCGCACCCGGGGGCAAGGTGTAACGTACGTGCAGCATGGGTCGCTCCGCCGCCACTGCCCACTCGCCGCTGGCCAGGTTGACCTGCAGCGTGGAATTGCCCGTGGTGCGGAGGAGGAGACCGCGGTTACGCAGCGGATCAGCCTGCCAGCCGCGTACGGCGTCCGTCACATCCAGTTCGATCCAGCTGCCGGTGCCGGCGATTTCCTGCGTGTCCTCGACGACGGCACGGTGGTCGGTCCCGGCTCCGGCAGCACCAGGCTCTGACCAGGGTTGGTTGGACGACGCCTGCTGCCAGGTCGCGTAGTTTTCCGACCAGGGGCGCAGAAGCTGCAGCGCTTCGAGGTTGACCGCGCCGGGTGCGGTGCGTCCCGCCACGTAGAGGCGCAGCGTGGCATCGACGACCGGCGCGTCATTGGGCAGCGGTGCCAGGTCGAAGGTCAGCAGGCTGTTGGCATAACCCCCGCTGCGGACGCCCATGACGTCATTGCTGCCAAAGTTGCGGGTGGGGAAAGCAGCGTTGAGCATGGTGTCGCGTCCGCCGGCATAGGGCTGGCCGTTGTCCAGCGCCCGTCCCTGCTGCAGCGTCAGGATGGCCGTCACCGGCGTCGGAGGGCTGCCGTGCGGTTTGACCTGAACGAAGTGCACGACTTCGTTGCCGTCACTACGGCTGTCGATGCGGAAGTCGCTGCCGGGATGGTCACCGCCGCCAGGCTGCTGGTTGGCAAACCGGGCACCGGTGGCCGTGAATGTGACGGTCTTCCAGGTGTTGGTATTGGTTTTCTGGATCACCCCGGCGCTGTGGTACAGATTGGATGTGGTGGGGTAACTGAGCTCCCAAGTGTCGCTGCCTTGGTCCAGGTAAGTCACCACGATGTCCAGCGCGGCGTCACCGTGCAGCGCAACGTACCCATCGGCGATATCGAAGTACAGGTAGGGGTTGGCCGGGGCATCGGTGCGCCGCGTGTACCGCCCTTGCGGTGCGGGACCGGTGTTCCACAGCGGCACACTGCGGCCGCCAGGGGCATCGTCGTTCTGCCACAGCCAGAACTCGTAGTTGCCGCGGTCCGGGTACCAGGTGATTTGTGTCTCGCGCAAGGCGACCCACACGCTCGGCGTGGTATCGAGGGCGCGTCCAAGGTGGGCGTTGGCAAATTCCAGAAGCGCTCGTCGCGCCGGGTCGGTGGTGACGTCGCTGCTCAGCACCATGTAGTCGGCGTGTTTGTCGAGCCCGTTGTAAATGCCCCAGGTGGTACCGGTCACACCGGTGATGAGGTAGTCGTAACTCTCCCAACCGATCGGTACACGATTGCCCCACTTCTTCATCAGGTCGAACGCACCCGACCCGTAGAAGCTGTAGTTCGGGTTGTCGTAAATGACCCCTTCGTTGTCGGGCATCAGACCGTTGTGTTTGAGGCCGATGCCGCGCGCGGCGGCGTAGTCGACGAACTGCCGGCGCTCGGCATGGTGCTCAAAAACCGAAGCCATCTGCAGAAGAAGCGGTGTCTGTTCGAAGGCGTCGTCGTAGATATCGGTGATGGCCTGTACGGTCTGTATCCACTGCGCCGACGTCAGGCCCGCGGCGCGCACACACGGCGTAAAATCGGCGTCGGCGGGGTGTGTTTCGCCAAATGTGCCCACCCCCATCTCCACCCAGGCCAGGCGCGGATCACCGTCGTAGCGGTCGGCCAGGGCATGGATGAACTGGCTGTAGGCTGCCTGGTAGCCGGCATCCCATGTTTTCGGGATGACCCAGCCCTGGTCGCAGGTCAGTTTGGCGGTGGGGTACTGGACGTACACCCAGTGGGGCGCCATGTTACCGCCGCAGCAGACGCCCGAGTACGTCGTGATGCCGAGACCGGCGGGCAGTCCGCGCGCCACGGTCGACTGCAGCCATTCATCCACCGATGACCAGTCGTAAACGCCGGGTGCTGGATTCAGGCGGTGCCACTCGAAGATGATGTTGCTGCCCAGGATGGGAACCTGGTCTGGATCGAGGTCACCAAAGTCCTCGAACGCATAAACGCCAGGATGGAGGCCGTAGCGATCGGGTGCCATCGGGGTCGGTACCGCCTCAGCGGCGCTCGTTGGGAGCCCGCCCTGAACCAGGGCCAAAACGACCAGGCACAGGGCAGCGATGACAAATAACCGCCCGATCCAGACACGACGGCGTGCTGCGGGAATAGGTAGCGCAAGCAAAGGCTTCGACATGGTCCGCCTGACCCACCGGGGGAAGGATTGTGATGTGGCGCGCAGCACGAGGCTGGCCGAAGACCGTACACGCGGGCCGCTTGGCCTGTATTCGGTCATCGTGACCAGATAGAACCTGTGCACTGCATGCACGAGGTGCCGGCAGCACCCCGTGGCCAGTATATCAGTCTTTGCTTAAAGTAGCATGAACGGAGCGTTGTGACAAATTTCAGTTTGTTCAGAAAACAAAACGGGGTGCTAGAGCCTATCCGAATAACTGCCCTCAGGCGCCTTATTGAGGCGAGTATCAGGTTATTCGGATAGGCCCTTAGTCGCTGCATTTGCGTCGCAGCAACCAACACCCCCCATCGTTACAAATCAGGGCTTGTATAAGAATAACTTCCTGCAAAATGGCCGGAATTCATCGCAAAGAACGGTAAGTTATTCTTTTACAAGCCCTTAGATCTCTGCCGTTACTTGCTCGTGACCTTGATGGTGCGTGGGCGCACCGCTTCGGCCTTCGGTACACGCAGGGTCAGGATGCCGTTGACGAACTCTGCCTCGGCCTTGTCGGCCTGCACCGGCACATTCAGGGTCAGGGTGCGGCTGAAACGGCCATGACCGCGTTCCTGCATGATGTAGTTGACGTTGCCCAACGGGGCCGGCACTTCGCCCTTGATCATCAGCGTGTCACCTTCGATCGTGATTTCGACCTCTTCGGGGTTGACACCCGGCACAGAAGCGATAATCACCAGCTCGTTCTCCGTGCTGTAGGCATCGATCGGCAGGCGATACACATAGGCACGGTCGCCATCACCCGGGGTGCTCCAGGTCGGGCGCACAAAACTCTCTTCGAACAGTCGATCCATCGCATCGCGCAAACCTACCATCTCGCGCAGCGGTTCCCATCGTGTCATCATGCGTGTCATCTTGTATCTCCTTGGTTTTGTTTCATGTCCGATTGCCTTCGGTTTAACACCCCGTATCATGCGCCTGGTTCGTTAGAATGGTGTAAGACGCGTGTTAGAGTTATGTTTGAGATCGGTGCAGTTTCAAACCTGACAGAGCACTGGATCGTATTCCCTTTTGCGTTATACTCAAAATACGGCTATACTGGTAGCAGGGTGCCATGAGCCAGCCTGGCTGCATGGCTCGACCCATGAGAATACACAAGGAGATTTGGCATAGAATGGCAGAGATATTGGTAACGCTGCATTCGTGGTGGCGTTGGGTGGTGCTGGTCGTTGCTGCCATCACGGTCATCAAAATGCTCGTGGGCTGGTTGGCGAGTCAGAAATGGGCGCGGCTCGATGATCAATTGGGCATGATATTCACCATCACGATCGATATCGAAGTGCTGCTGGGTATCCTGGTATGGATCATGCTCCAGGCCTGGACCCGCGACATGGCTGCAGCCTTCGAACATCCACTCACTATGCTGCTGGCCGTCATCGTAGCGCATGTGGGCCGGTCGCGCGCCCGCAAGGCCGCCGACGACCGTGCGAAATTCCGGACAAGTGCCATCTTTTATACCGTATCGTTTGTTCTGATTCTGGCGGGCGTATTCCTGGTCACGTCGGTCCGCTAGCGCCGGCTGGTTCCCCACCTGGTGCGGAAAATCCACTGCCGCATGGCGCTCGACGGGCGTCGAGCGCCATGCCATTGTGTGCAAGCGTAACCAGTTTGATCCCGATTCAGAACACGCCTTGCAGACGTGTTTCTTTGCGGCAAACCGGTTTGGGGAGTATAATGTCCGGGCAATTCACGTTACCAGAGGCGAGGTGTGACCGATCCACAGGAACTGCTGCGCCGCGGCGCGAAGAATGCCGTCTTCACCTGCATGGGTGTGACGGTACATGATCGCGTGTTCATCCTCAGTGATGAACGGAGTGCAGTCATCGGTGAAGCGCTGGCAACAGCGGTACAATCCTCAGGCGCCCCGGTCCAGTTGGTATTGCTGGAGACGTACGCGCCACGCCCAATCCTGGCCCTGCCCGATCGGCTGCGGCGCGATTTGCACGCGTTTGCGCCCACAGTGACCTTCTACACCGCCGCCAGCCATCCGGGTGAAATCACCTTCCGCATCGGGCTGCGCCTGCACATCCTGCAGAATCTACGGGTACGCCATGCACACATGATCGGCATCTCGCAGCAGTTGATGCGGGAGGGTATGACCGCCGATTATCACCAGGTCGCCGCATTGACCCAGCGCGTGACCGAGATCGTGCGCCCGGCGCACGAGATCCGCGTCACCTCCCCCGATGGGACCGCTCTGGTTGTCACCTTCGACGCCCGCCTGCGCTGGGTGCCCTGCACGGGTCTGTACCACCAGCCGGGACAGTGGGGTAATCTGCCCGAAGGGGAGACGTTCACCTGCCCGGCGTCGGCCAACGGTGTCGTAGCGGCGCGTGTTTTGGGCGATTATTTCAGCGACAAGTACGGCATCCTGGACACACCGGTCTTTTTCGACATCCACGAGGGCGAGCTGACCGGTATAAAATGTGCGCGCCAGGAGGTCGTAGACGACGTATGGGCCTACGTGTCGTCCGCCGAAAACGGACGACGGGTCGGCGAATTTGCGATCGGTACCAACTGTGCGCTGCACAGCCTTTGTGGCAACCTGCTGCAGGACGAGAAGCTGCCCGGCGTGCACATCGCCTTCGGTGATGCCCTGGCCCATGAAACTGGGGCGGCGTGGGCTTCATCCATCCACGTGGATGTAATCCCCATCCGCTGCACCATTCATGTGGATGGTCGCCCTATCATGGTCGATGGAGAATTTACGCTGTGAAGCCCCACACCGCAGGATCGAGACACCAGGCAGCCTCCCTACCCCGGCAGCGGGGACATCAAGCACGAACGGAGACCACACCACGATGATTCGACACGTTGCCTGTTTCAAGTTCCGCTCGCACGAACCACAGGATAGAATCGATCACCTGCTCAGGAGCCTGGCCGACGTGCCGCACCAGGTCCCTGACGTGATCAACTGGTCGTTTGGCACCAACGTGCTGCCCATCGAGTTCAATTATGATGCAGCACTGGTGGCGGATTTTGCCGACAAAGAGGCACTGCTGCGTTACTACCGGCACCCAACGGTTCGCGCTGTCATCGATGAGATCGTCAGCGTGGCGGCGAGTCGTGTCTCGGTCGACTTCGAAGTGGAATGATTCTCAGATAGGAAGAAGTTTATGTTCAAGCGGGTTTTGGTGGCCTTCGATGGCTCGATACACAGCCAGAAGGCCCTGGTTTATGCGTTGAAAATGTCAGAAGCGCTGCAGGCGTCCCTCTACCTGCTGCACGCTTATGCGCCGATCACCAGCTCGTCCCTGTTGGACGATACGGACGAATTTCTTGACCAGGAGAAGGCCGAAGGTTTGCGTGTGCTGGCCCCAGCGGTGCGTGCCGCCGAGACGATCGGCATCGACGTCTGTCCGGTCATCGTCGAAGGTCCAGCCCCCGAAGCCATCGCGCGCGTGGCAGAAGAGCAGGACTGCGACCTGATTGTGATGGGACGACGTGGATTGACCGCGATGGGCGAGACACTGCTGGGCAGCGTGAGCGATAAGGTACTGCGCCTCACCGACCTGCCGGTGCTGGTCGTGCGTGCCGAACCGGGTGAATCGAACTTCCGGATGAATTAGCGTGCCTCACCGCCGGCTGCTGCTGTTCGACATCGACAATACGCTCGTCAACTCACGCGGTGCCGGGCGGCTTGCGCTGCTGCGCGCCGTGCAGGCCGTCTACGGCACCCCGGGCACGATCGAAGTCGTGCCCCTGGCGGGCAGCACTGACAAACTGGCCGTCTTTCAGGCCCTACAGGCCGTCGGTGTGCCGGCGTCGGAAATCGAAGCAGGTTGGCCCGAGTTCTGCCGCCTGGCACCAGATTTTTTGACCCAGACGGTTGCGGAACGACCGATCGCGCCCTGCCCCGGGGCCCAGGCACTGCTGCAGCAGTTGGAGCCATTCGTGCAGCACAACGGAACGGTGCTCGGCCTGGTGACGGGTAATCTGGCTTCCACGGCGGCGATCAAACTCTCCGCCGCCGGGATCGACCCCGATCAGTTTCGCGTCGGCGCCTACGGTTCGGATGCGGCCGACCGCAACCTGCTCCCCGCCCTGGCCGTGACGCGTGCGTGGGACATCACCGGACACCGTTTCGTGGGATGGGATGTGGTCGTGATCGGTGACACGCCCGCCGATGTGGCGTGTGGCAAGACGGTGCGGGCGCACACGGTGGGTGTCGCCACCGGCCCGTACAGCGTGGACGAGCTCCACGCTGCTGGCGCCGATGTGGTCTTTCCAGATTTGCAGGACACCACCGCTGTCCTGGCCACCCTGATCGATCGATAAACGGAGCCCAAGCGCGTGCCCTTCGCCACCCTGCCCGACATTCAGCTGCACTACCGTGCGTCAGGCCCTGACCAGGCTGAAACCACCGTGCTCTTCGTGCATGGCAGCCTGGCCAGCAGCCGTTGGTGGCAGCCCGCCCTCGCGCACCTGCCGCCGGCCTGGCGTGCCCTGGCGGTCGATCTGCGCGGCAGCGGCGGTTCTCGCCAGCCGGGGCGCGAGGACGAGGAGTACTTTTACACAATACCGCGCCTGGCTACCGACCTGGCCGCGTTCGTCGCCGCGTTGGATTTGCGCGACTACTTCCTGGTGGCGCACTCCTTCGGCGGCGCCGTGGCGCTGCACGGCCTCGTGCACGGATTGCTGGCACCGCACGGTTTGGTCCTGGTCGATACGGCCCCGGCGATGGGGGTGGTGACGCCCTCTGAAGCGTTTCCCTACCTGCAGCAGATGCATCACGACCGCGGGCTCCTGGTCAGGGGTCTGGCCAGCGTCATGCCGGCGGTGCCACCCGATGCGTTCTTCCAGGAACTGGTGGACGATGCCATGGCCATGCCTTTGGCCGCGTTCACCGGTCCGGCGCGTGCCCTCGCGCAGTGGGATGTGATGGCCCAGCTGCCTACGCTGCGGCTGCCCACCCTGCTCATCTGGGGCGATCGGGACATCATCGTGGACCTCGACGCAACACGCACCACTTTTTTGGGCATCGCCGGCGCGGCCAACCTGGAGGTTTTTCGCGGCTGCGGTCACAGCCCGATGATCGAGCAGCCCGCCGCTTTTGTCGATTCAGTCGTACGGTTCATAGAGGAAGACAGGCTGCTGCCCCATGTCGACAATGAAGGTTAATGGCATCGAGCTCTATTACGACGTACAGGGTTCCGAACGCGCCCCGGTTGTGGTGCTGAACAACGGCATCCTGGACGATACCACCAGCTGGAGCAACCAGCTGGCATTACTCAAACAGAACTTTCGCGTGGTGGTGTACGACCAGCGCGGCCAGGGACTCTCCGCCCATCCCCCGGGGCCTTACACGTTCGAGCAGCACGCCGATGACCTGGCGGGCCTGCTGGAACGCCTGCACTGCGCCCGTGCCCACGTCGTAGGCGCCTGTTATGGGGCCGCAATCGGTATGGTGTTTGCGCTGCGCCATCCCACACGCACCCAAAGCCTTCTCATCGCCGGCGGTGTGAGCCACGTGGACAGCAACCTGGCAACGATTATTGCCGGCTGGCGTGATGCCGCCACACGGCGCGATCCCGAGCTCTTTTTCAACGTCACGACACCGTTCAATTTCTCGCCCGCCTGGATTCGTACTAACCCGTTGGCCCTCATGGGCGTCCAGGACCGCTACCAACGGCTCGATTTTCCAGCCATGGCGCGCGTGTGCACCTGTTACCTCGATCTGAATGTCAACGAACGCCTGGCCGAAATCAAGGCACCCACGTGCGTCGTGGTCGGTGAAAAGGACACCTTCAGCTCACGCGATTACGCCCAGGTGCTGGCCGACACCATCCCCCGTGCCGAACTGCACGTCGTACGCGACGCGGGCCACGCCGTGTTTCGTGAGCGCAGCGCCGAGTTCAATACGATTCTGCTGGGTTTCCTGAACAAACAGCCGCGCGCGTAGACAATCTGCGCATACCAGAATGGACCGCTGCACGATGCCAGGTCGTGTATTAGGGCCTGTAAAAGAATAACTTCCTGAGCTTTTTTGATCGAATTTGGCGATGGCGGTTGCACAGTTGCCATCTTTTTGGAAAGATGGCAACTGTGCAACCGCCACCGCCTTCGGAGCGGCGAATTCCAGCCATAATGCCGGAAGTTATTCTTGTACAAGCCCGTAGAGCGATAGCGATCTCAGAGATAAAAACAGCGAGGAACACCAGGATGAACCGTGCACTCAAGATTCTTCTCGTCATCGCAGCGGTTATCGCAGCGCTCTTTCTGATCGGCGCCGCGCTCGCCAAACCAGCGCCCGATCACCCCTATTACGAGGGTGATCTCCCACAGCCCCTCGTAATCGCCCACCAGGGCGGTGACGGCCTGTGGCCCGGCAACACCTTCTACGCCTACGAGCGGGCCGCCGCTATGGGGGTCGACGTGCTGGAAGGGGACGTACACCGGTCCAAAGACGGTGTGCTGGTGCTGATGCACGACGAAACCGTGGACCGCACGACCAACGGCAGCGGCCTGATCGAGGACATGACCCTGGCCGAACTCAAAGCGCTCGACGCCGGCTATGACTGGTCACCCGATGATGGCCAGACCTTTCCTTTCCGCGGCCAGGGCATCACCGTGCCCACCCTGGAGGAGCTGTTCCGGGCCTTCCCTGACCTGCGCATGAATATCGAGATCAAGCTGACCAGCGAGTCGATGGCGCAGGACCTGTGCGACCTGATTCGCCAGTACAACCGGCAAAACCTGATGCTGATGGCGTCGTTCCACGATGAGCGCATCCAGGAATTCCGCAGCGTCTGCCCCGAGGTGGCCACGTCGGCCAGCCAAACCGAGGTGCGCAACCTCGTCATCATGAACCTGGTCTTTTTGGGGCGCCTCTACAGCGCACCGGCCAACGCCGTGCAGGTCCCTGAACGGCAGAGTGGGATCGAGGTTCTGACGCCGCGTTTCGTCAATACAGCGCACCACCGCAACATGAAAGTCGACGCGTGGACGATCAACGAAACGGATGACATGCAGCGTATGCTGGACCTGGGTGTCGATGGCGTGATCACCGATTACCCGGACCGGCTGCTGGAGCTCCTCGGACGTTGATCGTGCGGGCGGCTCAGCGCGATCGAGCCAGGTGGCAGATTTGGCAAGAAGCAAAATGGCGGGTATCCTACCTTGACTTTTGAAACGAAAGGAACGTTGTAATGTCGACACAACAGTGGAGCGAAGCCCCGGTCATGAGCATCGACCCCAAGAAGAGCTATCGCGCCGAGATGCAGACGAACAAGGGATTGATCGAGCTGGCGCTGTTTCCGCAGCATGCGCCGAAGACGGTCAACAACTTCGTCTTCCTGGCCCGCGCCGGATTCTACGATGGGGTCAAGTTTCACCGTGTAATCAGCAACTTCGTCATTCAGGGGGGAGATCCCACCGGTACCGGTTCTGGTGGGCCGGGGTATCGTTTCGAGGATGAGTTGAAAAACAATCCGCTGATACACGAAACCGGCACGCTGTCGATGGCCAACGCCGGCCCCAATACGAACGGCAGCCAGTTTTTTATCACCCATTCGCCGCAGCCCCACCTGAACGGCCGGCACACCGTGTTCGGCCAGGTGACCAACGGCATGGACGTGGTCAATGCGATCCGCCAGGGCGATAAGATCACGACGTTGACGATCGTCGAGGCATAGGTTTCGTCCTCGCAGGCAAGCCCGCGATTACGATCCCTTGGGCACGAGTAGTGCCTCCAGTGCACGGCGCGCCGCCGGATGACGTACGCGGTCGAGGGCGGCGCGGCCGGCCTGGGGATGGTCGGCGGCCAGGCCAGCCTGGCGCAGCGCTTCGACATCGTCGGCATCGGCGTTTCCGAGGCGGGCCGCACCTTCGGCGGCAGCCCCGCACAACAGCGCATGGATGCTCGCCGCCAGCGTGGTAGGCGCGTTCAACTGCTGGCGTACGCCGTGCTCGCTCAGCCGCTGCAGCGTGCGCGCAAACAGGGCCACGATCGCGGGTGACTCGGCCTGGGCGGCGAACGCCGCGGCCTGGGCGTAGAGGTGATCCCCCATCAACACCAACGCACCGGCGCTGCCGTTCAGTGCGGTTCGTTTGACCAGGACGTCATGCACCTGGCTCGCCACGTACAGGGTTTCCAGCGCTGCCGCCAGGGCGAGACGGTGGTTGGCCGGTACGTGGTAGGCACGCCCCACCGCCAGCGCCACCCGCGCCCGCAGGCGGTCCTGCGAAGAAGCCAATGCCTCACGCAGCGGCGCGGCCAGCGGGGCATAAGCCACGTCAGCCAGACTGCGCAGCATATTCTCCAGCTGTGCCAGTTCCGCAGCTTCCGAATAAAGGACGACTTCTGTTTTGCTTACCGGGCCGGGTCGCGGCGCTTGCCAGGTGCGCGGCCGTCCCACCGTTGCCGTTGCCGTTGTCATGCCCAATTGTGTCCTATCGTGTTGGTCGATCGAACCGCCAGGCGGAGATCGAAATCTCAGTCTCGACACCGGTGATTATACCGCACTTCGACGGCCTTGTCTGTGGGACAAAAGCCCCTTTTGTGACAGAAAACGTCCCTCCTTTCACTACTTCAACAGTCCACGCCGGTAGCCTTCGGCGACGGCCTGGCTGCTGTTGCGTACACCCAGCTTGCGGTAGATACTGCTCAGCTGGTTTTTGACCGTTTTTTCCGCCAGGTGGAGTTCTTCGCCAATCTCACGCGCCGTACGGCCGCCGGCCACCCGCTGAAGGATCTGCTGTTCCATTGCAGTCAATGCCGCACGTTCGTGCGCTTCGCGGCTGGCGCGACGATAATCCCCCAGCACATGCTGCGTAACGTCGGGGTCGAGCCATCCCTGGCCGCGCTGCACCATCCGAATGGCCTCGGCGATGCGCTCGGCTTTGGAGTTCTTGAGCACATAGCCGCGCGCCCCCGCCAGCGTGACCGCCTGGACGTCCTTTTCATCGTCCGATTCGGTCAGGGCAATCACCTTGACCTGTGGGTAACTCACCGTCAGTTCCTGCGTCGCCCGAATGCCGCCCGTAAGGTCGTGGCGTGGCATGCGCAAGTCCATCAATACGACATCAGGCCGCAGATCGGCCACGCGCAGCATCACCTCCGCCGGTGAGCTGGCCTCACCGACCACTTCGATGTCGGCCTGACGTTCGAGTAAACGACGCAGCAGCTCGCGGTGCAGACCCATGTCGTCCGCAATCAGAACCCGAATAGGTGCCATACGTCCTCCAGCATGGTATGGCTCGGCGGCAAGTCACCGGTGGCTGTGGGCAGCGGAAGGGTGATCACGACGCGCGTGCCCTGGCCGCGTGCTGATTCGATGGTGGCGGTGCCTCCAACCTGGGCCGCACGCTCGGTGATGTTCTCCAAACCCCACCCCTTGCTGCCCGCGGGCCACGCCGCCACCGCGTCGGGGTCGAAGCCCACGCCATCGTCGCCGATCACCACCTGGATGGAGGCGAGCGGCAGTTCCACTTCGACCCAGCATTGCGTGGCACGGGCGTGCTTCCAGACGTTGATCAACGCCTCTTCGACGATATAACCCAGGTGGCGCAGCGTATCGAACGGCAGCGCGGGCTCGTTGTCCGGCCGCCGAAATTCGACAGCGAGGCCGGTGTTGTGCTGGAACCGTTCGATGATGCTGGCGATGACCGGGTAGAGGCGAATCTGGGTGGGATCGTCACGCAGCGCCCGCACCGTCCAACGGATGTCAGCGTGGATGTCGGCCGCCATGGCCGCCACCTGGTCCAGCTCGGTCCGGACTGCCTCCGGCTCGTCAGCCGCCAGCAGTCCGGCGTACTCTACGCGCCGGCTCAAGGCCGTCAATCGACTCAAAACGCTGTCGTGAATGTCCATGGCAATCCGCCGGCGTTCCGTCTCGATGGCCGCACCCGCCTGCAGGGTGTTCATCCGTTCCACGCTGCGCTGCCAGAGCACCATGAGCAGCGCGACAAACCCCAGGATCAGCCCCAACACCGGGTAGGTCGAAATGCGCAGAATGACCTCATCGACTTCACGCTGTTGGATGACGGAGGTAAAGGTGTACCCGTTGAGCCACAGCGAGAGGGCGAAACCGAGCGAACCCAGGGCGCTGATGAACATCAGCAGCACACCCCGTTTCCAGAGCGTGGGCGCACTGGGCAGCGACAGCGCCGTCGTCAGCACCGGGGTGAGCGAGTACAGCGAAAAGACGTTACGATAACCCCCGTCGGCCACGATGAGAATGCCCATGCAGACGATCGCGTCGAACAGCAGAAAAAGCGGTGCCCGCAGCACCCCGGGACGCGTGAAGAGCAGCACACCCAGCAGCGCCGTGTACACCGCAGTTGCCCACCAGACGGTCATGATGATCGCTTCACGGGCCTGTACGACCGGGTGCGGGTGGAAATTGATCAACACAAGCGCATACAACAACGCCAGCACGCGGCATACCATCGCAAACGCACTGAGCCACAGGTTGATGCGGCGGCTGTCGAGATCCAAGACGATCATACGCTGCATATTACAAGCCCCGGACGCAACGGGCAAATCGATAAGCAAACCCCATCGATGCCAATGCTAACAGCCCAAACCCACAATGGCATCCACCAGTCCCGGCATGTCGCTGCCGGTTTTGAGTTGGAAGGAAGGACTGCGCGTGAGCAGGGCCTGGGCCGCCTGCATCACCGCGTCCAGGAACGCTGACGCATCCCACCAACCCAGGGCCGGAATGGCCAGATCAAGGGCCGCGGTGGGGGTCAGCGGAATCACCTGGGTCTCGGGGCGGTGCGCCACCGACACGAAGAGCGGCAGCAGACGCGTCGTGCGCCGCGAGGCCGTCGTCACCGCCTCGGGCCAGACCTGCCCGAGGTCGATGCGATACTTCTCCCCTTCCCACGTGTTGAGCGGCTCGGCCGCCGCGGCCAGCTCGGGAAAGAACTGAAAGGCGCCCCGACGCACACGCAGCTCACGTGTCGGGCTGGCCAGCACCTCGACGGCATCGTCGTGCAGCGCCGTGTACACCAGGCCGTCGGCGAGGAGCTGATACCCGGCGTGCAGCAAACCAAGCGCCGTGGTCGATTTGCCGCTGTGGTCGTGGCCGATGAGGAGAATTACGGCGTCCTCACGGGTCACGGCCACAGCGTGCCACTGCACCAGGCCCGCACGCCGTGTCAACAGGTTGTACAGCAGCGTACCGAACACGAACTTGCTCACCAGGGCACGGTTGCGCGCCAGTGCCGCTGACACGAAGCCAGTGGCCTCCTGACGGGCCAGGTCGGCCTGCACAGACCCATGCTGCGCCGCTGAGATGAAAATCGTCTCGCGATACGCATCGTAGGTAAACGGCGAGCGCCCCTCCAGGTTGAAACCTTCCCACGCCATCGCCGGTGCCACCGCGGCAGTCTGATCCCGCACGAACAGGCGGACCTGCATGGGCAATTCCGTAGGGCGCGGCGCTGTCTCGCTGAAACGCGTCACCCAATCGGCACACGCCGCGGCCAACGCCGGGCTGTTGGTAGTCAGCAGCAGTGGATATCCAAACACCCAAAACTGGTACTGGGTGGCATCACGGGTCGCATGCCGGTGCCAGAAATCAGGAAAACGATCGTAGTGGTGCATGGCGGGCTGGTTTTCCATGGCGATGTCAATAATGGGCCAGGCTGCCATCGCGGCGGGCGCGGCGCGTGGCGTGGCGGAACAGGAACAGACTCACGGGCAGCAGGACCACCATGAATCCCGTCAGTGCCAGGAGAGGTACGGCCAGCTGTGCCAGCGTACTCCCCAAAAACAGCGCACCCCGAATCGCCTCCAACGCATAGGTCACAGGCAGCAGGTACGAAATGATCCGCAGCCAGGGCGGCAGCAGCGTCACCGGGAAATAGACGCCGCCAAAAATGAAGGTGGTGCCCGCCACCAGCCAGGCAATCGGATCGCCCTTTTTGAAGATCAATACGAAACCGGCCGAGGCAATGCCCCAGGCACCAAACGAGACCAGGGCCAGCAGTGTGACCAGCAGTGCAGCGGCCCAATTGGCGTCACCCAAGCGCGCCCCCAACAACCAGCCCAGGCCGAGCTGAAAGAACAGGATGAACAGGCCTTCGATGAGGGTCCACAACGTGCCGCCCAGCAGGGCCAGCGTTGGATGCGTCACCGTCACCAGCAGGGGTTCAACGGTGCCGGTGAGCATCTCCTCGCGCAAGCCCAGGGCAAACTGACGAAAGACGATGTTGAAGTACTGGGAGAAGGCGGTCCCGACCAAGGCAAACGTGAAGTAGTCGACGCCATACGCCTCGCCGACAGCCGGGGGCGTCGTGAAGAGTTTGCCCAGGAAATAGACGAAGATCACCGCCGTGAGCGCTTCGACGTAGCGGGCAAAGAAGTTTGGCCGGTAGCTGCGCTCCAAGGTGTACCCTTTAAGGATGAACGCTGCGAGCTTAGGGAACGTGAGCCCGCCCCTCGCCCGCCGCCACTTCTTTGACGACGTCGCGGAGGGAACGGCGGCGCTGCTGCTCGCAGCGTCGTAACTGTCCGCCATGGGCCAGTACCTCCTGCCAAATATCGGGCCAGACCTGGGTCTCGTCCGGTCCCAACGTGATTTCCCAGGTGCCCAGACCGGCCGTCTCACCCGTCAGTGTTTGCAGCGTCTGCACACCAGGCAGCGCGGCCAGGCGTGCACCGAGCAGCAGCGGCTCGTCGGTGGCCACCTCCAACAGATAGGTCGAAATGCCCGGCAGAGCATTCAAAACGTCACCGGGTGTGCCTTCCAGGTGAATCTCGCCGTCACGGATGACCGCCACCCGATCGCAAAAGGTTTCCATCCCGTACAGCTCGTGCGTCGTGTAGAAAACGGTCTTGCGTTGATTGCCGACCAGCTCGTGACGAATCAGGTCGCGCAGCTGATCGGCGGCGGTGACGTCAAGACTCTTCGTAGGCTCATCCAGGAACACCAGCGGCGGGTCGTGCAGCAGGGCACGCGCCACGTTGAGCTTCTGGCGCATGCCGGTCGAAAAGACCTGCACCGGCGCATCGGCGGCGCGCTGGAGATCGAACAGCTCCAACAGTTCGTCGATCCGCCGCCGCAGGGAACGCCAGGGCAGATCCTGCAGCGCACCGTAGAACATCAGGTTCTGGCGGGCTGTCAGGCGGGCATAGAAGCTGCGATCTTCACTGGAGCACAGGCCGATGGACGCACGCACCTGCTGCGCCTCGCGCTGCGCATCGAAGCCATTGATCCACACGCGCCCGGCCGATGGTTCCAACAGAGTGGTTAGCAGGCGAATGAGGGTGGTTTTGCCCGCACCGTTGTTGCCGAACAGGCCAAAAAGAATGCCCGGGGCCACGTGCAGCGTCACACCCCGCAGCGCCTCGACGCGATAGCCGTCGACAGCGTACACCTTACGCAGGTCGTGGGTTTCAATGGCGAGGGTCATCCCGTATCTTTCCTTTGAACGGCTGAAAACGCGCCCGTGCCAGGTGTGCCAGCTCACGCAGGCTGGCAACCAGGTACGGGCCATAGGCTAAAAACCACCAGCGCGAAGCGGCCAAAGTGGGGTAATGATCGGCCAGCCGCCAGCGGTGCGGAAAACCCTCGTACCACACCAGGCGCAGCCACTCCGTTGTCGTCGAGCACCAGCGCAGCCGCTCACGCACACTGTGCCAGTGGACAAAGTCGGTCAGCGGCACCGGATCCAGCTGTGTCACCAGCCAGGCCCGCAGGCCGGGCGGCAGCCGTCTCTCCAGGTATACCAGGTCCACCGCCGGCACGCTGCCGGGGAAAACCGCTGCGGCCATGGCCAGGGCGGGTGCCGTCAGCCGGGCGTCGAGGCGTGCCAGCCAGTGCTGGGCCTGGGGCCACAGCCCGCGATCCTGCACCTGGCGCGCAAAATAGGCGGTGTCCTGCAGCCACACCAAGCGCGGCGGCCCCTGGATGATGTGCGCCGCGGCGTGAACGGTCGTGAAAACGAAGTGCGTTACCGGGTCTGGCAGGCGACACGGGATACCCAGGAGCTCGCCCGGCACGGCGTTATCCCACAGGGCAGCGGTGAAATCGGCCGCCAGCCATTCCATGCCTTCGGCAGCATGTGTGCCGATGTCGACCAGGCGGGCGTTGTCAGGATGCCAGGTCCACGGCACACGCTGTGTCCAACCTGGTTTGGTGTAGGTTCGGTTCTTCCAGTTGCGCTCCTTTTCGACGTAACCCAGGCGCGTCATACAGTGACCAACCGCCGGCCAGACTTCGGGTTCCACGAGCAGGTCCAGGTCGGCCATCTGCCGGAAATCGGGTGACGGATAGAGCTGGTGGGCGGTCACGGCACCTTTCAGCGGCAGCACCGGCACGTGCGCCCCGGCGAACGCCTCCAGGATCTCTGCCAGCTCCGCACGCTGCCGTCGACTGCGCTCGATGCCCCAGGCCTGCAGCTCGTCCAGGTGCGTGCGCAGCCAATCGGGCAGCGCCGCCGCCAGCGCGGGCTGCTGCGCCAGGATGGGCACGATCCAGGGTACCAGTGTGTGCAGGTAGAGCGCACGCGGAACCTGCCGCCAGGTCGCATCATCCCAGCCGCGCACGCGCGCCGCCGCCGCGTCCCAATCGGTCTCGCGTAACCAGTGTGTCAGTTCGGCAACCGCCGTGGCATAACGGGTGGTGTCCAATTCAACCATGGGTGCAAAATTGTACCGCAGATACGCTCAGAAGCCAATTGGGGCTTGTATAAGAATTACTTCCATCAGGATGGCCGGAATTCACCGCACACCACGGGAAGTCATTCCTTTACAGGCCCTGAGCGCCGCGCAACCGACATGCACCCCACGAAATTGACATTCTGTGGGGAACACCGCTATAATCGTAGCAGGTTATAGTCCTCTCGCCTCGTGTCCAGGTTGGGTACCTGTTCGGTAGCACCGCCGGGTGAACATCGCGTCAGACACCGAACAACTGCCCTGGTTGGACACGACATACACAAGAACCAGACGGGTCAAGAGGAAGGTTCGCTGTGAAGGGCACACTTTTTGTGGTCGGGCAGAAAAAGCCCGTTGCAGACCTGAATATCACGATTTTCGAATTCACGGACAATCATTCACCCGAAGATCGTTATCGCATCAACTACGAATACGACAAACGACTGCGTAAATTCCACGTCGAGCTCCGCCGTGAGACGCCGCTCCTGCTGCAGTTGGAGGACGGGCGCCAGGCCCGCGTGAAAGTACAGTCCGAGAGCAGCACCCCATCCGGTGTCGTAATCGGTGTCTTCCGGGTTGAGGGCGGGTTTTCGAAGGCCGCATGAAACATTGCGTACCTGAACGGCTGCGCACGGCCTCTCTCGTTGTTTTCACCACCCTTTTCGTGTTTGGATTGGCCTGCGGAGCAGCGAGCGCTGGTCCGGCAGCTGATCCGCGGCCGCATCCGGTACGGCAGGGTGTCCAGGTCAATTACGCGGGCGCCACGCAAACGGCAACCGCCCAGGCTGCTCTCGCAGCCTTCACAGCGGACGTCGATCCGGCAAACCTCGACCTGGGTGGTGATGGCAAGGTCACGATAGGTGTCACCAATGTGGTTGGGCGCGAGTTTCCCTACGTAAAACTCGAGGTGTGGTCACGCGACGACCGCAGCAGCGGTAATCCACGACTGTGGGTCTACTTTACCGGCGCCAGCGGGCAAACCCAGCTGGTGGAGGTACCGGTGGCACCCCGCAGTACGCGCCGCACCTGGGACGACTGGCGCATGACAGCGGCCTACAACCCCCTGCGCCTGACCAGCGCCAGCCTTGGCCTGCCGTATGCCCGCTTCGATCCCCGCGCACCCACCGACATCGCAGCGATTGCCCAACAGAAGGTGCAGTGGCAAACGCTGCCACCCGCCGAACGCACCGAGCTCGCCGTCATCGCCCTGAGCGACCCCCTGCTCGGACGCAGTCCCAACCAGGTCGCCGATACGATCGAGCGTGACGGCCTCGACGAGTTGGAAAATCAGGGCCTCGTACGTTTTCTGCGCAGCGCCCGCAATGCCCCGGCTTACATCCTGGCAACAAGCGGTGAATACGCCCTCACCCCCGACATGGTCGACGCACTGACCGCCGGCTGGGATTTTCTGCGCCAGACCGACCCGGCGCTGGTGGATACGATGGTCGGCACCTGGAAGTCGGTGGCCACCGCCAATGGCACCGGCAGCATGTTCGGTGAAAACGACGTACGCGCCACCGGCAGCCTGCTCAACGCCGATCTCGGCCTGATCTACCTCAACGGACGGCAGGTCCTCACCAACGAGGCCAACAGCATCGATCCCGCCTACGAAGCCGCCCTGCGCCTCGTATGCGAATCCCGCCAGATCGACAACCAGCGCTACTGGGGTGTCGCCGAAGGCGAAGAGTCCTGGCGCGTACTGCGTCCCGATGCCTATGGCGAAACAATCGAAGCCGACGCCAACGGCTACGTCAAAACCGTGGTCGATCGCTGGGCTCTGTACAAAAAGATCTCCCCCGATCTCCACACCACCCTCCGCACCGCCATCGACCCCCTCTGCCCCACCCGCTAACCCACCCCATCCGCCCCAATCCGTTCCCCCTACTCCGTACTCCTTCCGTTCAATCCGTTCCCCGAATCCGTTGACAGCAATCCGTTCAATCCGTTCCCCCTACTCCGTACTCCCTACTCCGTACTCCTTCCCCCCCAATACCGCCCCATCTCCCCATACACCGCCGCATTCCAATCCAGCGGATTCTCGCGGCGAAACGCCCGCAGCCGCGCCACGTCGAGTGTGGCCACCAGCACCGTCTCTTCCCACGGATCGGCCACCTCGGCGATCGTATCCCCCTGCGCGGCCGGCAGCACCCCAAGCGGCGCAAAGACCGCACTGCGCCCACACCAGTTGAGCCCAAAACGCGGCGCCACGATGTTGACCTGGATGCCGTAAGCGCGCGCCTCCTGCACACGGCTGCGCGTGCCGCGCGCCTGCAGCCAGCGGTTGTCGCCATGCTCGTCGGCCGACGGATTGACCAGGATATCGACCTCACGCAGGGACGCCAGACGGGTCGTTTCCCAGTACGTATAATCCATGCACACCGGCATCGCCACGCGCCCAAAGGGCAGGTCGAACACCCCCAGTGACTGCCCGACATCCAACCAGGCGTGCTCCGTGACGTAAGCGTGCAGTTTGGGCTGCGATCCGATGTGCTGGCCGTCCGGCCCGTAGAGGTGTGCTGTGTTGTACAGTTTGCCATCGGGGCCCGGGGCCGGCAGCGTGCCCGCCATCAGGTACACGTTGCAGCGGCGCGCCACGGTGCGAGCCGTGGCATCGAACACACGCCACGCCGCGGGTCCGACGTACCGCAGCAAATCGCCCAACGTGATCCCCATCGCCGCCAGGGCCTGTTCGAGGTTGGGGCCAGGCTCGTCGCCGGTGCCACCGTTGGCCAGCCGGGTGATACCTGGCAGAAGTCCAACCAGGCACGCCCCCGTGTACTCGGGAAAACAGACAAACTGGGCGCCTTCCAGCACCGCCTGCCCCACGAGCCGCGCGACGCTGCGCGCATAGACCGCCGCACTGGGCATCAGATCGAAACGCATTTGAATCGCAGCTACCGTCACGCTGTTCAGAGAGGGCGCAGTAGTGGCCTGGGGAAGGGCGATTTCGTCCAACACCGCCCTCACCACGGCGGGCTGCGAACGCCCCCACAGAATCAGCCGGCCGATCTGCTGACGCAGCGTATCGATGCCGCTCACGGGAGGGCCTCCAGAAGCTGGCTGGCATAAAACAGGTGGTTGAAGTAGCGGGTGATATCGTAGCGGTCGAACAGCTGCTGCCGCGCGTCGAAGTCGAGCTGACCCACCACGACCCCGGCGTCGTCCGCCGTCGTGGCGGCGGCAAGCACACCGCGCAGTTGATCGGTCATCTCGGCCGGCCCCAGGATGCAGGCACCGTGACTGTGCGCGGGCACGGTATCGCTGTCCAGCAGGCAGGCTTCCAGGCCGAACACCTGGTTACCCTGGACGTCACGCCACAAACCGGCCAGCAGACCCGCCTCGCCGGCAAACCGGCGTCGCGTCGGCGCCACCAGGATCTCGGCACCGTGCAGCGTCATCAGGCGCGCCACTTCGGGGTAATACAGGTCCTCACCCACCACCAGACCCAGGGTGCCCATGGGGGTCGCCACCACGTCCGGGTGCTCGCCAGCGCCCACGCCGAGCGTACGTTCGGCGGGCGAGCGATAGGCGGCCCGCTGCACGCCGAGGATACTGCCATCGGCACCAAACACGACCGCCTGATGGTACAGGATGCCGCGGTCATCGGGCAGCAGCAGTGAGCCCGCCGCCAGGATGACACCAAACTGTGCCGCCAGCCGGCCAAAGCAGTCCACGTAAGCCTGGTGGAGCTGCTCACCGTGGGTGACGCGATCGACTGCTGGCGACCAGGCCGCGGCCAGGCCGTCTGTCAGTGTCGTGCGGGCCAGGGCGGGGTGCTGCCGGGCGAGGAGAGCGTCACCGGCATGGGCGGGCAAAACGACCAGCTGTGCACCGTGAGCCGCTGCCTGTTCGAGCAGCGACGACCACTGGGACTCCCAGGCATCACCGGGTGTGGCCCAGGCGAAACGCCATTGGATCACCGCGGCGGTCACGCGGCCGGCACTCAGTCGTCGACCGGCAGCCCTCGTTCGATCAGCCAGGCTTTCAGCCATGCCACCACCCCCCACTGCTGACGGCTCAGGGCGTCCACCGCCCAAGCCTGCGTCAGCGCATCGGCGGCGAGCTGTGTGACTTCCCTCTCCGCCAACGGTTCCACGCCGGCCAGGTGCATTTCCAGCAGCCCCCGGGCGCCGTAGATGTTGCCGAGTGTGCGCGCCAGCTCGGCGGGCCCCACCAGCTCGGTGGGCAGCTCGCCGCGCTGTTCGATCACGTGGTCGAGCGTGCCGTGGAGCACCGCCGCCAACGCAACGAGCTGCACAGGCTGTTCGCGGGCCAGGTAACTGCCGACGCCTACGACCTGGTCGAGCGTCTGCAGCACGTAGGCGGGCTCCATCTGCATAGCCAGCCCCACTGCACGTCCCAACTGGGCCAGCCCGGCCTCGACCTCACCCAGCTTCAGGTGCAAAAAGGCGCGGCTGCGAAAGGCCACCAGCAGACCGGGTGCGTCGCCGTCGTCCAGGAAGGCATCGACCGCGGCCTGGTTCAGGTCAAGCGCCAGAACCAGGTCGCCTTCGTCTTCGGCCAGACGGCTGCGTTGACCCAGCGCACGCCCGTGTGCAGAGCCGCTCTGCGGCAGGTCGGGATGGTCGTCGTGGTTGTCGCGATGGCTCATGGTGCGGGTCCCAGCAACGAGGCGTGATAACGTGACATCACAGGCGGTTTATCTCCTGCCGGCGTTGGGTACTGTCGTGGGAGGCCGCCAGGTAGGCACGGCTGTGGTGGACGTAAGCCTGCGCAATCCGGTGGATCATCGCCGTCTGCGCCGGGGAGACGCTTCCGCGCACTTTGGCGGGCACACCGAGCACCAACGAGTGCGGGGGCACCACTATGCCTTCGGTGACCACTGCGCCCGCCCCGATGACCGAACCGGTGCCGATGTGCGCACCGCTCAGCACGGTCGCACGAATCCCAATCAGAACGTCGTCTTCCACCGTGCACCCGTGCACCAACGCCGCATGGCCCAACGTGACGCGGTCGCCGATGCGCAGCGGTTTGTCACCGTCGACGTGCAAAATCGAACCGTCCTGGATGTTGGTCTGGGCACCAATCGTGATCGTATTGACGTCACCGCGTAAGACGCAGCCGTACCAGACGCTCGATTCGGGACCAATACGGACCTGCCCAACGATGACGGCATTTGGGGCGACGAAAACGCTGTCTGCAATCAGTTCAGGGTGAAATCGTGGGTCGAGTTGCATCAGGTCACCTCAATCGGCCAGGTCGAGCTCTTCCACCAGCTCACGCAGGAACAGCTCAGCATCGGTCACGATGCCCACCGCCTGGAACGAGCCGCGGTCGGCCAGTTTGGTCACGGTCGCCGGATTGATGTCGACCGCCACGACTTTGACGTGGCTGGCCAGGAGGTTGCCGGTGGCAATCGAATGCAGCATCGTGGCCAGCATGATGCACATATCGACACCGTGCAGGGCGGCGCGCATCTGGCGCTGCGCATCCCCAATGTCCATGACGACGTCGGGCATTGGGCCGTCGTCACGCACCGAGCCGGCCAGCACCACATCGATGCCGTTTTTGTACGCTTCGTACATCACGCCCGACCGCAGTTGACCGGTCTCCACGGCACGCCGGATCGAGCCAATCCGGCGCATGGCGTTGATGGCGCGCATGTGATGGCTGTGCCCACCCGGCACCGGCAGGCCGTTTTGCAGATTGATGCCCAGTGAGGTGCCAAACAGCTGTGACTCGACATCGTGTACGGCGATGGCATTTCCGCCGAACAGTACCTGCACGTACCCACTGCGGATCAACCGTTCCACGTAGGGGCCGGCGCCGCTGTGAATCACGGCCGGGCCGACTACAAAACAGACCCGGTGCCCGGCCTCACGCACTGCACGCAGGGTGCGTGCAATCTGAGCGATGGCCAGTTTGTTGGGACGCTCGGAGGAGACCTCACTGCGCATAAAACTAAAAACTTCTTGTTCGCGCTCGCGTTCCGGTGGGTGCACGCGAATCCCGGCATGGCCGACGACGATCATGTCGTCCGCTCTGACCTCGTTGATGGGCACATTGCGCGCCGAACCTGCCGCTGGGTCGACCACAATCACCAGGTCCATCTCGGTGCCAGAGACCGGCTGCCAGCGGCCGTTCCAACGGATTTCAGTGGGCAGATTCGTGGTCGAGTAGAACCCGTCAGGCAGCGCACCGTCACCCGGCGCGGGCATCACGGTGGCATCGCTGCCGTTTTCCAGCTGGGCCCCAAACTCCTGCAGGGCGGTCAGGATCGCATCCATTTGTTCGGGTCGCGCGGCAAAGACCTTCAACCGGGCAAAACTGGGCGCCAGTTTGTGCGTGCCTACCGAGATTTCCAGGATATCGAAGTTTCCGCCCGCGTCCATGATGATGTCCATGGTGCGCGGCAGGATGAAAGAGTCGATGATGTGCCCTTCCAGGCGAATCGATTCGGTATAAGATAAGTTCGAATGGTTTGACAAAACAACCTCAAGGTGATCAGGCTTGCACCAGCGCCAGCAGCCCAGCCTGGTCGATCTCTGCCACGCCCAACCGCGCCGCCTTGTCGACCTTGCTGCCGGGGTTTTCACCGCGCAGGAGATAGCTGGTTTTTTTGCTGACGGTATCGGTGACTTTGCCGCCGTGGGACTCGATCAGGGTTTTGGCCTCTTCGCGACTCATGCCGGGTAACGTCCCCGTGATGACGAACGTCAGGCCCATCAGCAGCTGGGGAGCGGCTGTGGTGACAGCGGCGGCAGGTACAGCCAGCGTGACACCAGCGGCTCGCAGCCGCTCGACGACCTGCCGGTTTGGCTCGTGGCTGAACCAATCGACTACATTGGCCGCCAGCACCGGTCCAATGCCGCTGATCTGCTCAAAATCTTCGGCCCTGGCCCCCAACAGCGCATCGATGCTGCCAAAATGACCAGCCAGCGTGGCGGCCACCACCGAACCCACACCGCGGATACCGAGGGCCGTCAGCAGGCGGACAAAGGGGCGCTCCTTGGAGGCTTCGATCGCCGACAAGAGGTTCTGCACCCGTTTGTCCCCAAAGCCTTCCAGTTCCAGCAGGGTTTCTTCGTGCTCGTGCAAGTAGTAGATGCCGGCCAGGCTGCGCACCAGGCCAAGCTGCACGAACAGTTCGGCCTGACGAATGCCAAATCCTTCGATATCCATCGCCCCGCGCGAGACAAAATGTTCGATCCCACGCACCAGCTGGGCCGGGCAGGCGCTGTTGACGCAGTAGTACGCGACTTCGTCGGGTGCGCGTTGGATGGGCTCACCGCACACAGGGCAGTGGGTCGGTATCGTCCATACCTGCTCGGTGCCGGTGCGCAGCTCGACCAGCGGTCGCAGCACCTGCGGAATCACCTCGCCCGCACGTTTGACCGCCACGTAGTCCCCGATCCGGATGTCACGATCGGTGATGTAATCGGCGTTGTGCAGGGTTGCGTTGCGCACGATCACGCCGCCCACGGCAACCGGCTCCAGCACGGCGTACGGATTGATCGTCCCCGTACGTCCCACGTTGACGGCGATGTCGAGCAGGCGTGTCACCGCTTCACGCGCCGGGTACTTGTAGGCAGTCGCCCAGCGCGGCTCCTTACCCACCGCACCCAGCTCTTCGTGCAGTGCCAGGTGGTTGACTTTGATGACCAGGCCGTCGGTTTCATACGGCAGCGTTTGACGCAGGTTTTCGAAGGCAACCACGTAGTCGACCAACTGCTCGAAGTCATCGAAAAGGCGGGTTGTTGCGCCCAGGGCGACGACGGGGAAGCCCAGCTGGCGCAGGTAATCCAGCGCCTCCCACTGCGTCGCCAGTGCCGGCCCATTCTCGATGGCCACGACCTGGTATGCCCACAGGCGTAATGGACGGCCGGCGGTGATGCCGGCATCGAGCTGGCGCAGGGAGCCGGCGGCAAAGTTGCGCGGGTTGGCGTAGGTGCGCCCTTCCTGTGCCTCCTGCTGCGCATTGAACCGTTCGAAGTCGGCCACTGTCACGTAGGCCTCACCCCGCACCACAAGGCGTCCCGGGGCTGGTTCGACTCCCGCCGTATCGACCGGAATCATCAACGGCAAACCACGCACCGTGCGCAGGTTGGCGGTGATGTCTTCACCTTCGCTGCCGTCACCGCGCGTGGCACCCAGGACAAAACGACCCTCCTCGTAATGCAGCACCACCGTCAGGCCATCGATTTTCGGCTCGACGACGTACGCCAGTCCGGCGGCCGTATTTTCGGGCAGCAAACGCAGCAGGCGGTCACGCCAGGCGCGCAGCTCCGCAATCTCGAAGGCGTTGCTCAGGCTCAGCATTGGCTGAGGGTGGCGCACCTTGACGAAACGATCGGCAATGGCACCGCCCACTCGCCGCGTGGGGGAGTCCGGCGCGGACAATTCGGGGTGCGCTGCTTCCAGGCGCGCCAATTCGTTCAGCAGCGTGTCGTATTCGGCATCGCTGACCACCGGGTCATCCATGACGAAATAGCGGTAGGCGTAATAATTCAGGGCACGCCGCAGCGCAGCCGCCCGCGCCAACAGCGCAGGGTCCGGAGAGGCACTCACCACAAACGTCACTCCTTAATTGGCGGCCTCGAGCCACGCGTCGGCAATCCACCCCACGGTGCCGTTCTCCGTGCGCACGCGCCACCAGGTATACCCGTTGGCCGGTGAGGGGTAGGCTTCGTTGAATCCTGCCGGTGGTTCGAGTAAAGTCAGCAGCATACCATCGGTCAGGGTGGCCAACCGCGCATAATTGGTGCCACCGCCGGCCCGCAGACTCACGCCTTCTGGTGCCGAGTTGATCACACGCACCGCGGCGCCGGCCGCGAGCGGGCCTGTCGCCACAAAGGGTGCCTGCGTGGCACTGACCGGCACTGTCGCCGTCAGCACCAGGGGTGACACCAGCGTCGGCGTGACTGTCGTCACGAAGACCGAAGGTGCCGTGGCGATGGGTGTGGGGGTAGGTTCGCTGCGTCCCACCCCGCTGGCACCCCAGATGAGGGCGAGTGCCACCAGGGCAATCACCACTCCGCCCGCAATCCAGGGTAGAATGCTGCGTCGTGGAGGGGGCGGTGTCTGCTCGTCGGCTTCCCATGCGCCCTCGTCGATCGGATCGTGCGCCGGGTCCTCGACGCCGACCGTGCTGTCGTCGTCTATGTCCTCGGGATCGATCATCGAAGAGCCTGCGTTCTGGCTCTGGAACGAGGCCGGGTTCCAGCGTTCGTCGTCATCCCAGCTGCTCTGGGAACCGGCTGTCGACTGGTCAGGATCATCGTAGTCAGGCGTAGATGGCATTGATTCTTATCTCCATTGTTGCGTCTGTTGCGTCGGTACGCGTCTTTCCGCCGATGCGGCCATGAGCCCTGGCCGCGCAGCGCAGAGACCCGGCACGCAGGATCGAATACGTCGCCCAGGATGCACGCGACCGGCAAGTTCACACCGCGTGCCGCCTATCCCGAGCCAGGGCGAACCGCATTGTTGCCCACATTATACCAACGTTGTGCGTGCTTGACAAAGCATCAAACAGATTAGAGCACATTTGTCAAAGCCCGCACAAACTGATAAAATGACACGGTTGAAGCGCATCCACAAATCAATGGATTTTACGGGAGACTGAGGAGGCATCGCGTTTTGATGCGACGGAACACTCAAACTACGGCGTATTGGCAAGAACCATTCAAGATCAATGCCGATGATTTGGATTATCTGGCCGGGATAATCCTCGAAAAGGACGAACCGCAAAGCATGGACGATCTGGTCTACAGCCTGATCGTCTACCGCTGCCAACGCGAAGAAAACAAAATCAAGAGTGAACTCAGTCGGGGTGAAGTCTACCAGCCCAGCAAACAGTATGACGTGGGTCAGCAGCTCGTCTTTCCCATGTTGGACTATGCGTCGGGGGCTGTGGTGGGCACACGCGCGGGGCACAATCCCGAACACGGTGAGTTCATGGTCATTCGCGTCCAGATCGAAGGGGAAAACACCCCGCGCGAATTTGCCGCCGACCTGAAAGTTCCCCACCGCCTGAGTCGCGGTGACGGCGAAGGGATCGCGGGGGGTGAACGTGTTTTCTCGCCACGCGATCTGTACGTGAAACACGAAGCCGCCGTACGCAGCGCCCTGCAGAATGCGCTGCTGCAAAGCGCCCAACCCGCCTTTGTGCTCGAACAGGGCCTATGGCTGCTGCGCGAGATGCTGGTGGATATCCACGTCGGCCTGTTGAATATTGCCGAGGCCATCATCGAGGTCAAAGCACAGCCAATGTCGACGACCGATCTGCTGACGGAAATGAATCTGCCGGCAGAAGTGCCCGAACGCATTCGCCGTGTCTCGGTCAATGCCGCCCTGCGCAGCGATTCCCGCTTCGATGACGTCGGCAGCGGTGAAGAGTCGGCATGGTATTTGCGACGCCTGGAACCGGTCGAAGCCTACGCGACACCCGAAATTCTGCGCTACCGCCCGTCCGCCTACGACCGTCTCATTCTGGGTGTGGAGCTGCTGCAGCTGGAATGGGAACTGGACGACGAATGGTCGACCGATGCCCTGGTCGTCGATACGCCCATGCTGGTTCCCAGCACGACCGTCATGTTGATCTATCCACACCTGCGGTCAGGCACCTTGCCGCTCAGCAGCCGTGCCCGAAGTCTGTTTCCATTTGGCCAGGGTGCGCGAACCATGGTCACACTCATCGATGGGCGTTGGGGTGCCCGCTTCCCAGCGTGGGTCAACCACGAGGGCCGCTACATCGCTGGCGTGGGCGCCTGGCTGGAGCAGCACAAGCTGCCCGTAGGCGCATTCGTCACCATCGAACGCACGCGCGAACCATTGGAGTACGTGATCGATTTTCGGCCGCGCCGCATGCGCCGCGAGTGGATTCGCGTGGCGGAAGAGCGCGAAGGCGAGTTGTCCTTCCAGCTGCAAAAACAGGCCGTGTCCAGCGACTACGACGAATACCTGGCGGTCGGTGAAAGCTCGCGCGAGATTCTGGATATGGTGCGGGCACAGATCGAAAAACAGCAGATGCCCCTCAACGAGCTGGTGCGGCACGTGACCCGCGAACTGGTTGGCTTGAGTCCACAGGGCACCGTGCATGCCAAAACCGTGTACAGCGCAGTGAATATGGCGCGGCGTTGTCCGCCAGGACCAATTTTTGCCAGCCTGGCCACCGATCCAACGCTGCGCAGCGTTGGCAGCGGGTATTGGTCCCTTTCCAACCGGGCCTGAGAAGATGGTGAGAGTCTGATGACAACCTGGGTAGTACCAACCGTAGAGTCCAAGTTCCACATCGATTTCCGTTGGTGGGAAGAAGGGGGTCGCAATTTCCGGCTCGCTTTGCGTGATCAGCTGTGCGATGACTGTCGCGCACGCTTCCCCGACCATCGTAACACGGAAATGGTCGACTGGATCGATCCTGAAACCGCCGAGGTGAAACGCACGGATGCACTCTGGCAGTGCCTGCGCACCATCTGTGCCCGCAAACCAGACTACGTCCACAACCGGCTGCCGCTGACCACCGCCGTATTTCGTGTGTTCCTGGCCAATAACAACGAGCCGTTGAGCCCCAGTGAACTGCATGAGCACCTGCCGTGGAAGCTGCCCGAGACGATCCTGCGCACGTTGACCGCCGGGTCCAACTACATGGGAATCCGCCCCATGCAATTCGTGGAGTAGGACCACGTCGATGCCGGCACGCATTTTCCCGTTTACGGCGATTGTTGGCCAGGACCGTATGCGCCGGGCCTTGATCCTGAACGCGATCAGCACACGCATCGGCGGCGTGTTGATCCGCGGTGAACGCGGCACAGCCAAATCGACTGCGGCGCGCGCCCTGGCGTACCTCCTCCCCGAAATCGACGCCGTGGCGGACTGTCCGTTCCAGTGTGATCCAAACCGCCCGGACGTCCTGTGTGACAACTGCCGGCGCCGGTTGGAAGCCGGTGAGGTTCTGCCTTCGGCGATTCACCGCACACGTTTTGTCGACCTGCCGGTCAGTGCCACGGAGGATCGTGTCGTTGGCACGCTCGATATCGAACGCGCCATCCAGCGCGGAGAGCGCCACTTCGAGCCGGGCATCCTGGCCGCCGCCAACCGTGGGCTGTTGTACGTCGACGAAGTCAATCTGCTCGACGACCACGTGGTGGACCTCCTCCTGGACTCGGCCGCCATGGGAGTCAACGTCGTCGAGCGCGAGGGCATCTCTTTCCAGCACCCGGCGCGCTTCATACTCGTAGGCACCATGAACCCCGAAGAGGGAGATCTGCGACCGCAGCTGCTGGACCGGTTTGCGCTCTGCGTCGACATGCGCGGTATCAACGATCCCAACCAACGTGTGGAAATCCTCAAGCGGCGTATCGAATTCGAACAAGACCCCGACGGTTTCCGGCAGAAATGGGAAGTCCAGGAACATCACCTGACGCTGGAAATCGAGCAGGCGCGTAATCGCCTGCCCCTCGTGGGCTATGCGGCGCGCGACCTGTACACCATTGCGCAGCTTACGGCCGAGTTCCGCGTCGACGGTCACCGCGCCGACATCGCCATCCTCAAAACGGCGCGTGCCAACGCCGCCTACGAGGGCCGTCTCAGCGTGACCGACCGTGACATCCTGCTCGCCGCCGAGCTGGCATTACCACACCGCATGAAAAAGGCCCCGTTCCAGGATTCTGCGTTGGAACCACGCCAGCTGGAAGAACGCCTGCGCCAAATCCGTACCGAGTTGGGCCCCACAGAAGAGCAACGTGACACTGGTGAGACCCCCGTACCGACGCCCAGCGTAAAAAAAAAGATGAGCTAGGGTCCGAACTCGACGAAGGTGCCCCGCAAGGTGCCGCGGGTGTGCCCGATCTGGCATCCAATCAGACAACCCCAACCCAAAAAGATGCCGTCTTGTCTGGCCGGCCGGTCAAGGTTGGTGACGCATTTCGCGCCAAACGCCTGGATACGCCGCTCGACCGGCTGGCGCGCAAACAGCCCGGCAAACGGTCGTTCACACGCACGGACCGTAAACGGGGACGCTATATCAAAGCACGACCCGCCCATGACAGACCAACCGACATCGCTTTCGACGCCACGATCCGCACCGCGGCGCCATTTCAACTGGACCGCGCCGATCTGCGCGCCGAACGCGATGTGGCGTTTGCTGTCGCCCGCCAGGACATCCAGCAGAAGGTTCGTGTACGGCGCGCTTCCAACCTGGTGCTGTTTGTCGTGGATGCCAGCTGGTCGATGGCAGCCTCCGAGCGCATGGAAGCCACCAAGGGCGCCATTCTTTCGCTGTTGATGGACGTCTATCAACGCCGCGATCAGGTGGGGCTGATCGTTTTCCAGAAGGACCGTTCGCGCCTCGTGCTGCCGCCGACGTCCAGTGTCGACCTGGCGGAACGTGCATTGCGGGACATTCCGGTGGGTGGCAAGACGCCTTTGAGCAGTGGTTTGCTGTTGGCCTACGAGGTATGCCTGGCGGCGCGCCAGCGCAATGCGGAAGTGATGCCGTTGATCATTCTGTTGACTGATGGCGCGGGCAACGTTTCCATCACTGGCATGCCACCCCAGGAAGAAGCGATGCGCATGGCCAGCCTGATCAAACAAAACAACCTGCGCGCCGTGGTCATCAACATGGAGCACGTCGCGTTCGACCGCGGGCTGGCCCAGGGGCTGGCCGACGCCATGGGTGCCCCCTGCTTCTGCCTGCCAGACCTGCACGCCGATGCACTGGTGGCAACGGTCAAAGACCGGTTGAACACTGCGAAGGCCTAGAACTTGTTTCACGACGGCGTTGGCCATGCGACAAGGCGCCAACGTTCGCCGCCGGACCCTAACCCAACAAACCTGCCAAACCAATCCAGGCCAATACTACCCCGGCCAGGCCCAACAGACCGGCGCCCAGGTACAAGAGCATCTGGACGAACGTGTCGCCGAACAGACCGATTCCACGCCGGCCGGCGGCGGTAGCCTCCAACGCGGCCCAGCCATACCGTACGGCTCCAAATGCCACCGCACACGCGACGCAGGCGGCACTCAGACTCTTGACCGTTACGCTGATGGGCAAAAAAGCTACCGCCAGGGTTATGGCCGAGCTCAACAACACCACCACAATCAGCACGTGGCACCCTCGTGCCTGCATCACCTGGGCCAGCGGATGACCCGGCACGGCCGACATGGCCCTGGCATGGGCAGCAATGGTCGCCCGCAGGTCGTCCCCGCAGCCAGCACAACGACCGCGTGGGGGATACTCCGTGTGACTGTGACCACACGTTGGGCAGGCAAGCGGATTGTCACGATTGATCATGGATCGGTGATGTTGGCCTTAGGCCCACGCGTCAGGTGGGGCGCCCGTAAATATGGTCGAGCCGCGCCAGTTCGCGCGTCTCAACGGCTGAAACAAACGGTTCGATATCACCGGCGCGCCGCAGCGCTCTGTAGCCGCGGACGAGAAAGTCAAGCGTAGGTTTCCAGCCGAGGCGGCTGGCGGGCAACCGCAGTGCATTCAGATGCCAATCGATCAGCGGCAATCGTCCCAGCTCACTCACCGCACGCAGCGTCGCCCCGGTTCGTTCGATCTGCTCGACACGGGCCTGATAATTGTCGCAAACACGGTACGCCCATTCATAATCGTCCAACGTAAACGCGCTGGCTTTGCCGTGCAATATCAATACATCCAGGAGATAGTCGTCCAACACGTCGGTCAGCTCGACGAGCTCGATAGCCTCACGCATCAGCTCCAGCGGCTTGGGGCCGACGATCGTGACCAACTTACTGTACAGCTGGCGAAACCGTGCGTCACGGTCGTAGAACTCATTGGGCCCGTAGATGTCCTGGAAGAAGAACTCGGCCAGTGCAGCGTACCGTGGGTTTTGCGCCAGGTCCTGGTGGGTTGCACGCAAACGTTGACTTTGCATGACCTTCAAACGGGTGCGCAGTGGCTGGCGATCGGTGTCTGGCAGGTGCACCGCACTGCGCGTTGGTTCGTAACGAACGTGCATCCAGTCGTACATGGTGGTTGGGTCAGTCTGAGCGATTGACCACAGGCCAATTACCTGGTTATTGGTCGGCACTCGTGGCGGCAATCAGGCTTTCATCGCGATGCTGGCGCCCCTCGTCGATGAGCATCACTGGGATCCCATCGCGGATCGGGTAGCGGTAGCCGTTGCGTGGATTGATGAGCCACTTCCCGTCGGCGCTCAAGGTCAGCGGGCCTTTGTCCAGCGGGCAGACCAGAATACGCAGCAAATCTGGGCTGACCTCGCCGCCCAGCTGCGACTCATCGAGCGCCTGGGATTCCCAGCCGCGACCGGTGGAATCGCTGAGGTCGACAGTCTGTTCGGAGCCCATCAATTTGCGCAGCACAAGGTAGGCCACGACAGCGATGACGAGCAAAGGCAAAAGCCAGGCGAGGACTTTTTTCATCGTGTATGTCTCCAGCGTAAGTTCAGGGTTGGCAACGGTTATCACAGGTCTCCGATGCACCGTGCATCTTACGACGAAGGCACGAACTTGGCAAATTTGCCGCCAAACCTGGTGAGGTTCTATAATCGTGGGCATGGCACGCACACGCGAGACGGGGCTGTATGGTCCCATCAAACAATTCTTCGAGGATCAGGGTTTTGCCGTACGCAGTGAGGTCAAGGACTGTGACCTGGCCGCCGTGCGCGGGGACGACATGGTCCTCGTCGAGATGAAGTCCCACTTCAATCTCACCCTGGTTCTACAGGGCATCAATCGTCTTCAGTTGTGTGACACAGTCTACCTGGCGGTCGACCGTGCCCACTGCCGCCGCCCGCTGCGGCGGTGGCGCAGTATTCAACGGCTGTGCAGCGAGCTCGGGCTGGGTTTGTTGACGGTGGATTTGATGCGGCAGCCTGTGGCGGTAGAGATGGTTGTGGCGCCTCAGTCATCTGGAATCCGTCGCAACCGGCGACGGCGCCGCGAACTGCTGCACGAGTTTCATCAGCGTTCGGGTGATTACAACGTGGGCGGCAGCACGGGGCAGCCCATCGTCACGGTCTACCGCGAGCACGCGCTGCTGATTGCGCGTTACGTGTCAGAACATCAACCGGCTGCCGTGGCCGAGGTACGCACGGGAACTGGCATCTATCGCAGCGGTACCATACTACAGGATAACTACTACGGGTGGTTTGTACGCGTCCGGCGTGGCGCCTATACCTTGAGCGAGGCGGGCGTAGAGGCCCTACAAGCGTACGCCCACGTCATTCATGACCTGCATATTCCTTGGACGGCCCACGAGCCACCCGAAGTCGCAAAGGCGTTTGACAATTCGGACAAAGCGGTTACAATGACCGTGCCATGAAGGTGCTTGTCATCCACCCAGACGCCGCATTCTATCAACATCTGCAGCCGCTGCTGAGCCGCTACACGAGTCAGGCCAAACATGTGACGAACGTCGCAGACGCTACGTACCAGACCGTAGGTTTGCAGCCTGATCTTGTCATTGTGGCCAGCAGCATCCTGACAGACGCGACGGGCGCGATGTTTGAGCGTATGGCGGCACAGCCGACGCCGCCGCTGGTGGTGATCACCAATTCGCAATCACTGGCAGATTATGCACCGCACGAACAACGGCGGCTCGAATCAGCCTTGATGGCTGTTCAGAATATGATGCCGCGCAGCCACGCGTCGATCGTCAAAGTTGGGGAACTGCGCATCGACCCGCTCCGCAAACGGGTGGCCCTCCGTGGCTACTCGGCCACGCTGCCACCGCTGCAGTTTCGTTTGTTGAGCCACCTTGCCGAACATGCGGGCGAAGTCGTCGAATACGATGACCTGATCCAGGCTGCCTGGGAATGCGCACCGCAGGAGATCGAAGCACGTGATCTGCTCAAGTTTCACATTCGACAAATTCGTCGCAAATTGGGTATCAAGGCCGATAACAGCGACTACCTGAAGGCTGTGCGTGGCTTCGGTTATCTTCTGGAAGATCCTAATCTCCGCGAGCAAGACTGATCGCAGGTCTCACCATCTACTCACCAAAGTCTCACCGATTGTATGCCTGACATTGTTCGATAATTGGAGTAAAATGCGGGCAGTTTTGCGCTGGGCTGGTGGCCAGGTAGAATGTGGCTGCGGCAAGGTTGCAGGTCGATTTTGGAGGAGCGAAGGTATGACCGAGGGACCGCGGCGTCGCACGTGCGAACGATGTGGACGGCAGATCGAAAGCAAGCAGGCAGACGTCTATCTCTGTCGACTCTGTTCCCGCGATGAACAACTCGAACGCGAGCGCGAGCGCAACAAGGGCCGTCAGGGTGTGCGGCGCAGCCGCGGCCGCGACGACAACCGGGGCGATGCTCCGCTCGATTATCTCTTGTTCCCGCGCAACAGCCGGACAGGATCGAACACGCGTCGACCGAAACGTTCGTACGACGAGCGTGACTGACCCGGGGCGTGCAGACGAATAACTTAGGGCTTGTCCCTGGACTCGTGCCACGTCCATGGGAAATCATGGCCTGTGAGGGGTGCGCTGTATCATTGCCGACACCGTTGAATGCGTGCCGGATACGCTCGATTTTTGCATAAAGGAGAACTCCCATCCATGGGTGAGTGGGAATGCATGGAATGTGGGTATGTGGCACCGGGGCAGAAACGGCCAGATGTCTGTCCAGAGTGCGAGTCGCCCGCTGAGGCTTTCGAGTACTTCGAATATGAGGAGGACGACTTCGAGGACTTCGACGACATCGATTACGACGACGAAGACTTCGAGGAAGAAGAGGAGTTGGTCACGCAAAGCAACGCCGGCGACGATTGATCAGGCAGTCTCGCTGATCGATTTTGCCTGCGCATCCGCACAGGGTCTGGAGGTCTCGCCTTGAATGCGGTGTTCAATTCATAATCCCCGACAATCATGGGAGTCAGAAGGAGACTAGCACGATGACGAAAATCATGTGTCCCCTGTCAGACTGTGGCAACTGGGACGAAGGCATGTGCGGTGCTGAAACAATCCGCCTGAGTGAAGAAGGGTATTGTTTGACATACGAAGAAGTGGGCCAGATCGAAGCGGAAGCGGTCGAGGAAGATTGGGATGATGAGGACATCGACCTGGATCTGGATGAAGACGACGACTGGCTGGATGAAGACGAGCTGGAAGACGAAGAAGACGAGGATGAAGACTGGGGCGAAGACATCGACGATGACGAAGTATCGAACTGGTAACCTGATCTGAGAACACATGGGTGTTCTGACACCCATACACATGGGTGCTCACACCCATACACATGGGTGCTCACACCCATGCACCTGGGTGTCAGAACACCCAGGTTGAAAGCGGGCTGCAGACCAGCTGGCGGTTCTGCAGCCCGCTTTGTTTTTGGAGCCTCTCCGGATAACCGCCCGCGGACCGTATCGAGATACGCATCGGGTTGTTCGGATGGGCTCTTGCACGTCACGCGGGCGTGCGTCGTCGCCGCGCCAGGAGGAAGTAACCCACCAACGCCACGACCAGCACACCACCGATGACCACCACCGGCACGACGTAGTCTGACGGCAAGCCGGCCGCACCACTTCCACCGAGGGTCAATGGTACCGGTTCACCACCAATCTGACCCTCGAGCGCCGCACCGCTGGCCCCAGCCAGCTGCAGATTCTCCAGTTTGAGTTCGGTGCTGCCGGAACCTATTGCTTTCCAGTGCAGGATGGCCAGCAGGCCATCGCCGCTGGCGCCTGGTGTTTCATTGGAGCCCAGTGTGTAGCCGCCCACCGTGGCGCCCAGGCCGCTGCGGCTGGGTGCCGGCCCGAGGGCTGCGGGACTGCGCCCGCTGCTGCCCAACCAGGGTCCCAGCTCGAAGCTGGTGAGCTCCAGCAATTCGGCATCGAATACCGCATCGAATTGGAAGCCGAGCACGGCGTCACCACCCTGGATCATGACTTCGGTTGTGAACTCACTGCCCGATGTAACGGCCTGGTCCGGCGGGTTCAACGTCACTGTAGCCCCTGCAGCACCGGCCAGGCTGACCATCACACTCACCAGCACCAGGGTCACTGCAACCGCAAACCCCAAACGTCGTACAACCATTGGAACTCCTTTCCTCCTCAAGGTCATCGTTCGTCTTTCTGCCACAGGAAGTTACTCATTTTCAAGCCCTCAGCTCAAGGCGTACTGCCGCGGGAGCATGGTTTTGGCGCGACCGGTTGTATGTGTCAGGCTGCCCGCCGGCGCAGCAGCACGATCGCAGCGACCGCGACCACCAACACGGTACCGATCACGGCCGCCAGCAGCGGGGCCGATGTGAGCAGTGGTGATGGCTGCGCGACGGGGTTATCGAGCGTGGTTTGCAGACCGGTGGTGGTATCGCCACACGCGCCGCCATCGAATAGTTCAGCATCGGAAAATTCGTAGGGATTCACATCCACGTCGATGATGTCGCTCACTGGCCCGCCAAATTCCTTCGCCCCCGTGCGCACATCCACAATGAAGCCTTGTTTACAATCGGCCCAATTGAGCGTGAACAATACGACCTCGTCGCCGCTGATGCCGGCCGGCAGGCGCGTGGTACAGAACCCGTTGACAATGACGTCATTGGTGGTAGGGAGGTATTCGGGATTGGTGACGATGTTGGTGGAGAATCCACAATCCATGGCCAGCCAATCAGGACCGGCTTCGACGCTGGCCAGGCGACCCAATGCGTGGTCGAAGTTAAGATAGACGTCCCAGGCCACGGCTGGTTTGGCACCGGGTGCGGTGCCCAGGTTTTTGACAACCACTTGGGACGTGGTAGCGTCTATCGGTCGAACATGAAGTGTGGAGGGGCCTGATGATGCCTGTGCATCGGGCCTGACGGCCAGGAGACCAGCGGTCACGAGCATTACCAACCACAGACCAAACACCATCCGCCGGTTCGTGCACTCACGCGTGATGCTGTGCAGGGAGATTATTTTCATGCTGGCAGAATAGATCGAAGGGTGACCATCAGCACTCCACAGGGCGGCGCTGGCCGCGCCTGTTCGTTAAAAACAACAGGGGCAGCCCTACACAAGGGCTACCCCTGTCCCCACGGAGACGAAACCGATCAGTGTTTGCGAATACCACGCAGCGCCAGGCCAGCGGCACCCAGCAGGGCCATGGCAGCCGCAGCAGTCAGGTACAGGCTGTTGGCCATCGGTGCCACAGGGTTAGCGGTGATATTGCTCAAGGTGACCGCAGTCGGGTTACCACAAGCACCACCGTCGGTCAACCCAGCCGGTGGGATGATGTACGGTGTACCGTCAGGCTCGACCAGGGACGTGTTCTCCCCTTCGGCGGTCAAATCGACCAGGAAGCCGCCAGGATTGGCGGAGCAGGAATTCGCCGAAAAAGTCAGCGTGGCAACCAGGACATTACTACCGGTTACCCGTGGACCGCTGGCAGCGGTTGTGCAGAATCCATCGAGCTGGTAGGTGTTGGGTACGGTGGCAGCCGCCGGCGCAACCAGCGACGTGGTGAAGCTGCAGTTTTGAGCCATCCAGGCCGGTCCTGCGGCCACCGTAATATCACCCAAAGCAACGTTAGGCGGCACGGTAAACCAGACCACAAAAGCTGCAGCGCCATAACCCGCTACGCCACCATCGGTGATGCCATCCGCAACAATCTCTGTGACATTGGGGTTACCCGTGGCGCGGGCACGCAGGGTCGGGTTACCGATACCGGCCAGACTGGATGCGCTGACCAGTGGCAACACGCCAACCAACAGAGTGATTACCACGAGGACGGCAACGAGCCGGAATAGCTTCATAATTCATCGCTCCTTCCATACAAAACGAAACTAAAGTACTCGGCGGGCTTAACCATTTCCGGAAAAGCAGCCCGCCCCGATCCGGTGTCCCGGCAGCGGTGCTGCGGTATTCGAGGCGCAGCAGGACAGTGACAGGGTGACATCCTGCACACACCTTTGTGCCCGTTGCTCGAACTAGCCCACACACGCAGCCGTCGTGGTTTGGCCCAGCTTGGCCACGACTGCCGTCACGTCGGCCGCGTTGATGGTGCTCTGCACCAGGTTGACGTTGTACTGGTAGTTGGTCCCACAAGGTGACACCGTTGACTGGCCCAGCCGATTCACAACCGCAGTCACATCGGCGGCGTTGATCGTGCTCTGCACACCGTTGGTGTCATAGCGGCTGAACACGCTGACGTTGCTGCCGGTCTGCGCGGTCAGGGCAATGATGGCACCGTTGATGTCAACCAACTGCGTTTCGCTCATCGTCAGAGCGGCCGAGCCACAGGTGGCCGTTGGCTTGACATTCACCGTAGCCAGCTGGCCCGCGGCCATATTGCCCGGCGGGTTGCTGGTACCCCAAGAATAGGCACCAAACTTCACTGCACCCGACGTAACGGCCTTCAGGGCTGGGGTGCCACTGTCACCCGTCTGGGAACGCGTGCCACCATTGGTCAGATACGGCGTCAGTGCAATCGACACGTCGGCATCGGCCGAGCTGAAGCGGGCCGGATCCCAATTCACCTTCGTCTCGTAACCACCAAGACCAGCGCCCAAACCTGTGATATTCACTGGTACGGCAGCCGAGCATGTATGGCCATTCCAGACACTTGCGGCACCTGTGGAGATGGTACCGGCATCGGGCTGGGCGGGGATGGCTGGAGCAGCTGTTGCCATGGCTAAGAGTGCCACCAGCCCCACGACTGCAGCCAGTCGCCCAAATCGGGATACACGAATCATGTTTCGCCTCCTAAGCACCAAATGTGATCTGAGATTCTCTCTGTGGGGAAGCGAGCGCGGCCCACGGCCCTATTGCTCAGCTACCCGATTCTAGCATACATCCTGGCATTTGTCCAGTACGGCATTCGGGTTATTTGTTGGCGCTATTTCGGGAATCAAAGATACATTACGCCATCGCGCATGACCGGCCAGGGTGGACATAGGGCCTTCTTGAAGTTTGGTCATCGACCGCCAGCTCGCCGTCAAGCGGCCCTGCGCTGGCACGAAGGCGTTTACGCTGATAGTATTGACGGCGGCAGAACGCCCTACGTTACAGTCTGATCGTATCGGTTTTTCAATCTCGCAGATGCCATGATGCCTGCGGAAGACCACACCAGGCTCATCTCGCGTGGGGTCGAACCTTCCCGACACGGGACTGTCGCTGGCTGTGAAATCAGGACCTGATGGGTTTGGCGCCTCGAAACTGCGCCTTGACGAATAACCGAAAAGGTTGTATCATCCGCATGATTCCGAACACCACGTGGTCGCGACAGAAACGCGCCACCGCACGCCCTGGTTCGATACGATCTGACCGGCCCGTGGATCATGAAGGATACTCCGTGGGGGTGGATGGGTCCCGGTGGGCTCCCCGGTCTTCAAAACCGGTGGCGGGTGCTGTCGAGGCGGCCGCGGTGGGTTCGACTCCCACCTACTCCCGTTGTGATTCCAACCAGAAGTACACTGGCAAACATGCAAATTCAGCTCAATTGGGAAGATGCGCCGGCCCACATCGTCGACGCGGTGGTATACCCGTACCCAGACCTGCAGCGGTTGTGGCTGCGCGTGGCGATCAGTGCCTTTGCCGAATATCCCGACCTGGACGCACGCGTGCTCGATCCGGCCGGTCATGCCGTGGCCAGCCTGGCCGTGATCGAGCTGCACGATCAGGAACTGTCACACACCCTGCACCTGCGCCGGCCACCCCAGGCAGACCTGGTCTACCGGCTGGAGCTGCGTCTGACACGCGGCGGGCAGGTGCTGGACGAAAAACACCTCGATTTCCCTTTGACCTTTGTCGATCCTGATTCAGCGAGGAGTGTATGAACCGAGCATATCATCAATGGTTTAGCCCTGTCTTGAACCGCAAGATGGAGCTGCTGGTCTTCGGCCATGCGGGGGCCCGCATGATCGTCTTTCCCACCTCACAGGGCCGCTTCTTCGACTACGAAGACCGCGGCATGATCTGGGCACTGCAGGATCACATCGAGCAGGGCAATCTGCAGGTCTACACGGTGGACAGCGTCGATGCCGAAAGTTTCTACTGTAGTTGGGCACATCCCAGCGGCCGCATCCAGCGTCACGTCCAGTACGACCAGTACATCACCGAAGAAGTGGTGCCCTTCACCCAAACCCACAATCCAAACCCGTTTTTGATCACCCACGGCTGCAGCTTCGGCGCATACCACGCGATCAATTACGCCCTCCGCCACCCTGACCTGGTGGGACGCACGATCGGCCTCAGTGGCAAGTACGACATCCGTAACATGCTCGACGACTACTACGACGAGCATGTCTATTTCAACAATCCAGTGGACTATGTCCCCAACGAACACGACGCCGCACGCCTGCAGATGCTGCAGCGGCTGGATATCATCATCGCCATTGGTGATCAGGACCCACATTACCAGAACAACCGCGACCTCTCCAACGCCCTGTGGAGCCAAGGGATCTGGCACGCGCTGCGTGTATGGGAAGGTTGGGCCCATGATTGGCCGTATTGGCAGCAAATGATCCGTTGGTACGTCGGCGGCGCATGACCCGCGTGGGGATTGCGTGGTAATACGCGTGGGAATAATGGAAGGAGATCACATGACCAGTCTGTTGAAGGTGGGTATCATGGTGGGGCGCGAATGGTCGTTTCCACCCGCATTTATCGAAGAAGTCAACCGTCGCAACGAGGGCGTGACGGCCGAGTACGTCAAACTCGGCGGCACGATGCAGAACGAACCCAACGAGTATCGGGTGATCATCGACCGCATCTCGCACGAGATCCCGTACTACCGCGCCTACCTGAAGAATGCGGTCCTGCAGGGAACCTACGTGATCAACAATCCGTTCATGTGGTCATCCGATGACAAGTTCTTCGAGGCCTCCCTGGCGACCCAATTGGGCGTCGCCAGCCCACGCACCCTGGTGCTCCCCAACAAGGATTATATCGAAGGCATCGTCACCGAAAGCCTGCGCAACCTGGTCTATCCCCTGAATTGGGACGCCATTACCGACTACGTCGGTCTGCCGGCCATCCTGAAGGACGCCTGGGGCGGCGGCTGGCGTCACGTCTACAAGGTCAATACGATCGACGAGCTGATCGCGGCCTACGACCAAACCGGCCAGCTGACGATGGTGCTGCAGGAGTTCATCGAGTGGGATCACTACGTGCGCTGCATGTGCATCGGCCAGGACGTGGTCATGCCGATCAAATACGATCCGCGCGAACGACGCTATCACATCGAACACGCCCACCTGTCGGCCGACCTGGGGGCGCGCATCGTACACGATGCTATGCTGCTGAACCGCGCGCTCGGTTACGACATGAACACGGTCGAGTTTGCCGTGCGCGATGGGGTGCCCTACGCGATCGATTTCATGAACCCGGCACCCGACATGGACGTCAATTCGATTACGCCGTTCTATTTCGAGTGGGTGGTCAACGCCATGGCCGATCTGGTGATTCGCCGCGCCAAAAGCGGTGATTGGCAGGGCGATTCGTACCCGTGGGGCAAATACGTGCGTGGCTGAGATGAGCACCGAATCCAACATCCTCGACGCCATCGATTTTTATCACGATCTCTGCACGCCGGCACGCGCGACGGCCACCTGGGAAGCACTGACCGAGGGCCAGCGCGCACGCAACCTCTTCTTTGGCGACCGGCCCCTGCTGTCGGTGCTGCGCCCGCACTTCTTCTCGCGCGCCGAATGGGCCTTCGTCAAAGGCGCGTCCACGCTGCTGGTCGACGCGTTCAACAAGGTGTACACGGCCATGATGGCCAACCCTACGCTGCGCCAACAGGTCCACCTCACACCGGAAGAAGAATACCTGGTGCACCTGGACACCGGCTACGATACGCCGGTACCCACCGCGCGTCTCGATTCGTTCTTCAGCCACGATTATACGCTGCATTACCTGGAATACAACGCAGAAAGCCCGGCAGCCATGGCCTATGGCGATTTGTTGGCCGAGTTATTCCTGCAGACACCCCTCATGCAGGCCTTCCAGGAGCGGTACAGCGTCCGGCCGCTGCTGGCACGCCACCATGCCCTCGACGTCATACTCAACATCTATTACCAGTGGCGCGGTAACCGCCAGGCCCTCCCCACAATGGCAATCGTCGACTGGAAAGGTGTGCCGACAACCAGTGAGTTCCATCTCTTCCGGGACTACCTGGGCCAGCACGGCATCACCGTCGTGATCGTCGAACCAGACGATCTGGAGTACCGCAAAGGCGTGCTGTATGCGGGTGGCGCCGGGGGTGGCCTGGCGATCGATTTCGTCTACAAACGCGTGCTCAGCACCGAGCTCCTGCAGCGGTATGGCCTCAATCATCCCATCATCGACGCGCTGGCCGACGGCAAGATCTGCATGATGAACCCCTTCACGTGCAAACTCCTGCACAAAAAGGCCAGCTTGGCCGTCGTGAGCGATGAACAGAATGCGTTCCTCTTCGACGACAGTGAGCGTGCCGCCATCGACGCCCACATCCCCTGGACACGCGTCGTCGAAGAGCGCAAGACCCTCTTCCACGGCCAGGAAGTCGACCTGCTGCCCTTCTGCGTGCAGAACCAGGATAAGCTGGTCCTCAAGCCCAACGACGAATACGGCGGTAAAGGAGTGCTCATTGGCTGGGAAACCGATGCCGCCACGTGGGAGAAGGCGCTGCGTTCGGCGCTCGACGATCCGTCGATTGTGCAAGAGCGGGTCAAAATCGCCTACGAAGACTACCCGGCCCTGGATGCCGCCGGCAACGTCGTCATCGCCCAACGCCTGGTCGACAGCGATCCCTTCGTCTTTCACGGGCAGCGTATCGATGGCTGCCTGACGCGCCTGTCGACCGTGACCCTGCTCAACGTCACCGCCGGCGGTGGATCGACCATACCGACCTTTGTCGTGGATTGAAGCAGAGGAGGCCTCATATGGCGAAAAAGTCCGCCCTCAGCATCGGCATCTCCGAAGAATACCAGATCATCGATCCCGAGACACGTGAGCTGAAATCGATCATCTCGCGCGTCATGGACCTGGATCGGCTGGTCCTGCGCGAACAGGATGCCATGGGTGAGATTCAGCTCGAGATGCCCGCCTCGTTGGACATGGGCGTTCCCATCTCACAGGACATCAAGGAGGCGCGTCAATCGCTCCTGCAGCAGCGTCTGGGCATCATCGAGCTGGCACGCGAGCGCGGCTTCGTGGTGGCGGCCGCGGGTACGCACCCCATCACCTCCTGGCGCCGCTCACAGATCCCGCGACCGGGGCACCTCGAGGGCCTGGTGACCGGGCGCGACATGCTCGCCCAGCGGCTCCTCATCTTCGGCACCCACGTGCACATCGGCATCGACGACCCCGAGCTGATGATCGACGTGATGAACATCGTGCGCTACATGATCCCGCACATCCTGACGCTGTCGACCAGCTCGCCCTTCTGGGCCGGACGCAAGACCGGCCTCAAATCGTACCGCAACGTCCTCCTGGAGAACCTGCCGCGCAGCGGGATCCCCCACGCATTCGCCTCCTGGAGCGAATACCGGGAGTACATGGACATGCTGCTGGCGACGCACTGCATCGGGCACGAGCGCGAGATCTACTGGGACCTGCGCCCGCACTGGCGGCTGCCCACCCTGCAGTTCCGCGCCTTCGACGCCTGCACGACCCTGAACGAAACCATGGCCGTGGCGGCGCTGGTGCAGGCTACGGTCGCCTGGCTGATCGAGCTGCGCCGCCACAACCTGCAGTTCCGCCCGTACCCGCGCAGCCTGATCGCCGAAAACAAGTGGCGCGCCGTCCGCTACGGCCTGGACGGCAAACTGGTCGATTTCGGCAAACAACAGCAGCTGCCGGCGCGCACCCTGGTGCGTGAGCTGCTGCGCCTGGTCGATCCGATGGTCGACGAGCTCAACTGCCGTGAGGAGATCGAGCACTGTTACGAAATCATCGAACACGGTACCAGCGCCGACCGGCAGCTGACGGTGTACGAGCGTAACAACGGCAACTTGCAGGCGGTGGTCGACCACCTGGTGATGGAAACGGCCCTGGGCCTCGAGCAGTAGCGAGAAAAGAGGACGATTATGCTGAAACGACCTTCCCTGACGATTGGCGTCGAAGAAGAATATCAGATCATCGATCCCGCGACGCGCGAGCTCAAGGCGGCCATCACCGAGCTGATGGAAGATACCGGCACAGCGAACGTCGAAAAAGGGATTCTCAAAGAACATGCCATCAAACCTGAAATGCACCAGTCGATGGTGGAGCTGGGCACACCGGTGTGCGACAACGTCGCCCGCCTGCAGGACGAGCTGATCAAACAGCGTCAGATGATCGTCAAACTGGCCGAGGATCGCGGCCTGGCGATCGTGGCCGCCGCCACCCACCCCTTTTCGCACTGGTCACAGCAGGAGATCACGCCGTTCGACCGTTACAAGGGTGTCGTACAGGACATGCAGATCCTGGCGCAGCGCCTGCTGATCTTTGGCATGCACGTCCACATCGGCATCGAAGACCGCGACTTTGCCATCGACTGCATGAACGTGATCCGCTACCTGCTGCCACACGTGCTGGCGCTTTCGACCAGCTCACCGTTCTGGCAGGGCAGCAACACCGGCTTCAAATCGTACCGCAGCATCGTCTTCGAGGACTTCCCGCGCAGCGGCGTGCCCGAACGCTTCGACTCGTGGGGTGATTTCCAGCGCTTCATCGAAACGCTGATCAACACCGGCTGCATCCCCAACGGGTCCAAAATCTGGTGGGACGTACGCCCGCACTATTCGTTCCCCACGATCGAGTTCCGCGTGTGTGACATGGTCACGCGCGTCGACGAAGCCATCGCCCTCGCGGCCCTGTTCCAGGCCCTGGTCGCCTGGCTGTGGGAGCTGCGCCGCCAGAACATCACCTTCCGTGTCTACCGGCGCGATTACATCCAGGAAAACAAGTGGCGCGCCGTGCAACACGGTATCGATGGCAAGCTGATCGATTTCGGCAAAGGGGTCGAGCTGCCCACGCGCACTTTGATCCGGGAGCTGCTGCGCCTGGTGGACGATCAAATCGAAGAGCTAGGAACGCGCGAAGCGATCGATCCGATCTACCGTATCCTCGAACACGGCACCAGCGCCGACCGCCAGCTGCGCGTGTACCAGCAGACCGGCGACATCAAGGCGGTGGTGGATCATTTGATCCGTGAGACGCGCATGGATTTGTGACGCGAGACGTTGTCGCGTGGCGCCTGCTGTCAAGGAATCATGGCAACGAATTTGCCATGCCGGACTGACGGCGCGACCAATGAAATTGGCCCTCACCACAGAGGAGTCCGCACCCCCAGGTGCGGACTCCGGCTATTATCAGAACAAAAAACGAATCATGACAACGAACAAACGAATCACGCCCGCACGTCTTCGCGGTCACGCGCGGCTTTGCGCCGCAGCTCGGAATTGAGGATGCGTTTGCGCAGCCGGATGTTGAGCGGGGTCACTTCGACCAGCTCGTCCTCTTCGATGTACTCGATGCAGTCGTCGAGGCTCAACACGCGGTGCGGGGTCAGGCGGACCTGGATTTCGGAGCCGGCGGCACGCATGTTGGTCAGCTGCTTCTTTTTGCAGACGTTGACGTCGATGTCACCGTCACGGCTGTTTTGCCCCACGATCATGCCCTCGTAGACGTCGCGGTTGGGACCGATGAAGAGCGTGCCCCGCTCTTCGGCATTCTTCAGGCCGTAGGCGGTGGAAACACCGGTTTCCCACGCCACCAGGCTGCCGCGTGAACGGGTGCCGATCATTCCGTAGAACGGCTCGTAACCGGCAAACAGCGTGTGGATGATGCCGGTGCCCTTGGTAACGGTCAAAAAATCGCTGCGGAAACCGAGCAGGCCGCGCGTCGGCACCTTATAGCGCGCGTAGACGACACCGCTCTCGCTGTGACGCAGGTCCTGCAGCTGGCCGCGGCGCACGCCCAACATCTCCACCACCGGCCCCAGCCATTCCTCGGCCACCTCGATGTAGGCCTCCTCGATGGGTTCCAGGCGTTCGCCGGTCTGCGCATCGGTGTGGAAGATGACTTCGGGCTTACCGACTTCGAATTCGTACCCTTCGCGACGCATCGTCTCGATCAGAATCACCAGGTGAAGCTCACCGCGCCCGGAGACCAGGAAGGTGTCGCTGCTGCCCGTTTCGTCGACGCGCAGCCCCACGTTATGCTCCAGCTCACGCATCAGACGTTCGCGCAGCTTACGACTGGTGCTCCAGGTGCCCTCGCGCCCGGTGAAGGGGCTGACGTTGACCGCAAACTGCATGCGCACCGTCGGTTCTTCGATGCGAATCGGCGGCAGGGGATGTGGATCGGCGGCATCGGCGATGGTCTGCGACACCGTCACCGTCGGCAGCCCCGTCACCGCCACGATGTCACCGGCCTCGACCTCCTCCTGTTCGACGCGTTCCAGGCCCTGGTGGGTAAATACCTGGGCAAGCCGGCCGTTGGTTATCTGGCCATCGACGTCGATCACCGCGACACTCTGCTGGCGGCGCAGCCTGCCCGCAAACATGAGGCCGATCGCGATACGTCCCTTGTAATCGTCGTATGCCAGGAGGGTGATCAGCATTTGGGCCGCGCCGGTCGGATTGACCGTGGGGCCCGGCAAATAGGACAAGATCAGGTCGAACAGGGGCGTCAGGTCCGGCGCCAGGTTGTCGGGATCGTAACCGGCACGCCCATCCTGGCCAATCGCAAAAATCACCGGGAAAGAGGCCTGTTCGTCGGTGGCACCCAGGTCGATGAAGAGGTCGAAGATCGCGTTGGTCACCCACTGCGGGCGGCTCTCTCTGCGATCGACCTTATTGACGACCACGATGGCGTGGCGGCCCAGCTCCAGCGCCTTACGCAGCACGAAGCGCGTCTGTGGCATGGGCCCATCGACCGCATCCACCAGCAGGAGCACCCCATCGACCATGTTGAGCACGCGCTCCACTTCACCGCCGAAGTCGGCATGGCCGGGAGTGTCGACGATGTTGATTTTGACGTCGCGGTAAAAGATGGCGGTGTTTTTGGCCAGAATGGTGATGCCGCGCTCGCGTTCCAGGTCGTTGGAGTCGAGGATGCGCTCGGCCACCACCTGGTTCTCCCGAAAGACGCGCGTCTGCCGCAGCATGGCATCGACCAGGGTCGTTTTGCCGTGGTCGACGTGGGCAATGATGGCGATGTTTCGAATGTCGTCGCGCGTTACCAGGTTCGTGTCATTCATGATCTTTCACTTTCGCTTACCGCAGTCTCAATTCGCACAAAAAGAGACCCTTACCGGTGGTAAGGATCTCCGTCCACGTGTGTCAGGGAATGTAGGGTACCGCAGATTGGGCGGTACGTCAAGTTTGACGCGTGATTCGTTGATTGTTCCTCATTCGTTGACGGCCGGCATGGATGTGCCGCGCCGGCCATCAACGAATGGGGCAACGAATGAACGGATCAGTAACGAATCGACACCGGCATCCCGATATACGCCACGTTGTACAGCGCGGCGGCGGCGGTGTTTTCGAGCATCACGCAGCCGTAGGTAATCGGTGTGCCGACCAGGCCGGCCCAGACGGTGCCGCCCTTGGGCCACCAGGGCTGGCCGTGGATACCGTTTTCACTCTTGCCGGCCCAGTAGATGCCGAGCCAGTACGGCATCCAAAACCCCCAGCGCGAACCCCAGGCGTTGCGGATTTTGCTCTGGATGCGGAAGTCACCCGCCTTGGTACCCGACCCTTTACGTCCCGTCGAGCAGCGCCAGGCGTTGAGGACCTTGGAACCCGACAGCAGCTGGCAGCGCTGCTGCGAGATGCTCACCACGAAACGCAGCCCGCTGCCGCCGGCCTGGTAGGTGTTGGTGCCTGCCGACGCACCGCCGCTGCCGCCCGGAATACGCAGCCGCTGGCCAACCACGATCAGGTTGGGGCGGGTCAGGCCGTTGGTCGCCATGAGGGCCGAGACGGTGGTGCCGTAGCGGGCGGCGATGGCGCTGAGTGAATCACCGCGACGCACCACGTAGACCGAGGGTGCGCTGCTGGCCGCGCCGCCACCGCTGCTGGCCGGTGCGCTGCCGCCGACGCGCAGCACCTGGCCCGGGTAGATGTAGCGTGCGTTGCTGATGCCGTTGAGCGCCATGAGGCGGTCGATAGTGGTGTTGTAGCGCACCGCGATCGCACTCAGGGTGTCGCCGGGCTTCACCCTGTACGTGCCGCCGCTGCTGGCGGTGCCTGCGCTGCTGCGGCCTGGGATCGTCAGCCGCTGGCCGGTGACGATCAGACTGGCATTGCTGATCCCATTGGCGCGCATCAGCGCCTCGACGGTGGTGCCGTATTTGAGCGCAATACCGCCCAGGGTTTCGCCGCGCTGGACAGTGTGCGTACCGCCCTGGTAGGCCTCACGCGCCTGGATGGGTTGCCCGGTTGGGGCCGCCTGGGCAACCACGATGTTGGACAAAGTGATAACGATGACCAGTGCGATCAATATGAACTTGCACCTTGGCATCGAATGCCTCCCCGAAATAATTCAGATACTTTGCCCCGAGCGTGCTCGATTTTAACATCGACCAGCAAAAAACGCAAGTTATGTATGATAATTGAATAGCGAAAGACTTTGGTGAACGCGCGAGTTGTGTTAAAATGACGGGGAGGTCTTCCCAGTCATGACTTTCTCTTTCGAGCCAGCGGCCGATACGAGCGTCCCCGAGACCGCGCGCGGACCGGGTATTCTCTCTCTTTTGGTCTGGATCTGGATCCGCCCGCGACGCGCCCTCGAAGGCGTGCGCGAGGGACGGACGTGGCTCTTTTTGGTCCCTCTACTGATTGCGGTCCTCATCTTTTCTTTGAACGGCATCGTCCAGGCCCCGCTGCAGGCCGAAATCGCCCACCAGCAAAACCTGGCCCGCCTGCGAGAGCAGATTCCACCCGCCGAATTCGAAAACCTGCCGCCCGAGATGCTCGCCACGCCACCCACCCAGCCGGTCGTGCTGACCCTGCTCGTCGCCCTGGGACCGCTGCTCCTGGCCTGGTTCATTCGCCCCGCCGTGCTGCACATCCTGGGCCTCCTGGTCGGCGGCCAGGACAGTTACACGATCCTGCTGCGCACGACGGCCTGGGCCAGTTTTCCCCTGATCCTGCGCGCCCTCCTGCAAACGATCGTCGCCGGCGTCACTCAGCAGCCCATCGTGGGCGCGGGTCTGTCGGGATTGGTGTCGCCCGGCGTCTTGTCAGCGATCCTGGGCCAGATCGATCTGTTCAGCCTGTGGTACGTGGTCCTGCTCGGCCTGGCCGTCGCCGTCAGCAGCCGGCTCAGCCGCAGCAAGGCACTGCTGGTAACGGTTATTTATGTCATTCTGGTGCTGCTGCTCAGCGTCGGCTCGGCGCTGTTGACCGGCGCGCTGACCGGTAGCACCTCCGGGTTTGTCTCGTGAACCACCAGGCTGCACCAGCCGCAACGCCAGACGCTGTTCTGATCGACATCCGCAACCTGACGAAGGTTTACCCGATGGGCAAAGCCCAGGTGCGGGCCCTGGCCGGTGTGACCTTACAGGTCGCACGCGGCGAATTCTGCTGCATCATGGGTGCCTCCGGTTCCGGCAAATCGACGCTGCTCAACCTGATCGGCGGGCTGGACCGCCCCACCAGCGGCGAGATTGAGGTCGGCGACGTGGCGCTGCACCAGCTGGACGAAAACGCCCTGGCCGCCTACCGGCGCAACCGCGTCGGTTTCGTCTTCCAGTCGTTCAACCTGGTGTCGACGATGACGGCGCAGCAGAACGTGGAGTTTCCCATGGTCTTCGCCCGCGTGCCGGCCCACCAGCGCCACCAGCGAGCGCACACACTCTTGGAAGCGGTGGGACTGAGCCAGCGGGTGACGCACAAACCGACCGAACTGTCGGGCGGCGAGCAGCAGCGCGTGGCCCTGGCGCGTGCCCTGGTCAACCGGCCGTCGATCCTGCTGGCCGACGAACCAACCGGAAACCTGGACAGCAGTACCGGCAGCGAAATCCTCGACATCATGCTGCGCGCCAACCGCGAAGGCAACGTGACGGTTGTGCTGGTCACGCACGACCCTGGCGTGGCACGTTACGCCGGCCGCGTGATCCGCATGAAAGACGGCAGGATCCTTGGCGAAGAGTCGGCCGCTGAACTGGCTGCCGCGGCCGCCTTGATATCGGGCTGATCCGATGAGAGGTCGATGTATGGCGAAGAAACTGATCGAAAGGCTCACGCGAAGACACGAAGACGCAAGAAAACTGTTTCTGCTGCTTACGTTCACCGCGTTGTTGACATCCCTGCTCGGACCGATTACGTACGCGCAGGACGAGCCCCCCACCAGTATCCGCCCGTTGATCTTCATCCGCAGCTTCCGCACCGAGCCGGCGGTCGTGCAGGCCAACGAGACCTTCCGCCTCTTCCTGGAGCTGCACAACGTCGGCTCGGCGCCGGCGGTCAATGTGGTGGTGGCGATCAACAGCGACGATTTTGTGCCGCAGGGATCCTCGAGCGTCAAAACCATCGGCGGACTCAACGTCGACGAACACGGCTGGGTGTGGCAGGACCTGCGCAGCGAGCCTGACCTCACGGGCGGCACCTACCCGGTGACGATCAACCTGTCGTACCAGGACGACGATGGCATGCCGTATTCTTCCAGCGAAACAGTCGGCGTCAACGTGGCCCTGGCACCACCCACGGCCACGCCCACCGTGGCGCCCAAACCGGGCCTGCCGCAGCTGGTGATCGAAAACGTGACCACCCAGCCCGCGACTGTGGCCGCTGGCGAACCGTTCACGCTGACGCTGCGCATCCGCAATCCGGGTACCGGCATGGCCCGCCGCGCGCTGCTCACCGTGGGCGGCGGCGACGAGAAGAACTTCGCCCCCACCACCGGCAGCAACGTCGTGAGTGTGGGTGACATCGGTATCGGCCAGACCAAGGACGTGTCGCTTGCCCTGGTGGCCGACGCCGATACCCAGGCTGGCCTGCACACCCTGGGTCTGGAGCTCAGCTTCATCAACTGGGGTGACGAGAAGTTCACCTCGGCGCAGAACGTGGCTCTGACGGTGGCCGGTGTGGCGGGCGCAGCGCTGACCCCACAGCCGCAGGCGCTGCCCATCATCGAAAGCTACACCAGCGATCCACTGCGCCCCAACCCGGGGCAAACCCTGGACCTGCGCCTCAACGTGCGCAACGTCGGTTCGCAGCCCGTGCAGAACCTGACGATCACCTTTGGTACCGCCTCGACGGCCAGCGGCACGACGTCGACCACAGTTTTTGCCCCCGTGGGCACCGGCAACGTACGCTATGTGCCGGTCGTCAACGTGGGCGAGACCGTCCCGATCGACATGCAGTTTATCGTCAACGGCACCGCCAGCGCCGGCACCTACGTGGTACCCATCGAAATGACCTACGACGGACCGGATGACAAACCGATCGAACGCACCGAACAGATCACGCTCCTGGTCAGTGTGCCGCCGCAGCTGCGCATCGATTATTACCAGCCGGTGGGCCAGCCGCTGCCAGACATCCCGATCGACGTCAGTGTCGAGGTGATCAACCAGGGGCGCAGCACGGTCGACATCGGCACGGTCGACCTGACTGCCGACGAGCTCGACATCGAAAACGGTTCGGCCTACGTCGGTCCACTCGAACCGAGCCAATCGGGCACCGTCGACTCGCAGGTCACAGCCAGCAGCGGCGGCTCGTACACCCTGTTGGTCACCGTGCACTACGTGGACGACTTCTATCAAAACCAGGTCGTGACGGCGACACTGCCCCTGGAAGTGCTGCATATGGAAGAACCCGGCCAGCCCGGCATGGGCGGTGAAGGCGGTGACACGGGCGACCTGCTGCCCGAACAGCCGCAGCGGCCGTTCCTGGTACGGCTGATTCTGGGTTTTTTGGGACTGGGAAGCGGCTGATCATGCAACTGATGGATTTGTTACGCACGATTGTCGCCAACCTCAACCGCATGCGGGTGCGGGTTTTTTTGACGGCGTTCGGTGTCGTGATTGGCACCGCCGCCGTGCTCGTGCTGGTCAGCCTGGGGGCCGGCCTGCAGCGCAGCGCCACGCAGCAGATCGGTGGGATCGCCGACCTGACGACCATTCGTGTGTTTTCGGCCGAGATGGGGATGCCGGTCGCGCCCGGCGAAGAATCACGCCGCAGCGATGAGCCCACGGGGCTGACCCTGGAAGTCCTGGAAGAACTGCGAACCTTGCCCGGTGTCGTGGCGGTGACGCCGATCGAGTCGATCAACGGGCCGGTTGTCATGAAATACAAACGCCTGGAAGGATATGGCAATATCGTGGGCGTCGAGCCGGAGGCGTTCGAGGACATGGGCTACGAACTGACCACCGGTCAGAGCCGGCTGCTCAAGAACCAGGCCGTCGCCGGTGCTCAGATCGCCAGCAACTTCTACGACCCCCGTCAAATGGAAAAGGGCATGTTTTTTGGGCCCGGAGGGCCGGCACAGAATCGGCCAGTGGTCGAGCTGCAAGATGCCCCGCTCGTTCTCCAGGTCCAACGGTTTTCGGACAACGGCACGGCGACGACGCGCGAAGTGCGGCTGCAGGTTGTCGGCGTGTTGGAGGAGTCGGGCGAGGCCGATTTCAACCTGTACCTGCCGCTGCGCGAGGTGGATGCCTTGAACCAGTGGTACAATGGTACGACCATCGATCGTCAAAAACAGGGTTACCAGCAAGCGATCATCAAGGTAGGCTCACCGCGTGACGTCGCCGACGTGCAGGCCGCCTTGCGCGAACAGAATCTGAATTCGTATTCGATGCAGGATGCGCTGCAGAGCATCAACACCTTCTTTTTGGTCCTGCAGCTGATCCTGGGCGGCATCGGGGCGATTGCCCTGCTGGTGGCCGCCCTCGGCATTGCCAACACCCTGAGCATGGCGATCTACGAACGTACACGTGAGATTGGTCTGATGAAAGCGATCGGTGCCCGCAATCGCGATGTGATGAGCATTTTTCTGGGCGAAGCAGGTGCCATCGGCTTCCTCGGCGGCGCCGTAGGTGTGCTGTTAGGCTGGGGTGTCAGCAGCGTCATCGGCTTGATCGCACAGAGTGCCCTGGCGCAGCAGGGTGGTCTGTTTGGCGACGGCAGTTCGGGCAGCATCGTCTACACCCCGCTCTGGCTCCTACCGTTTGGCATTGCGTTCGCCACCGTAGTCGGGCTGGTCTCCGGCATCTACCCGGCCCTGCGTGCGGCAACCCTGGATCCGCTCAAGGCCTTGAAGTACGAATGACGAACGCGGCGACCGTTTCGCGTTTTCAGGCCGTCGATCTTTTGGCAGGTTGGTTGAACTCCCCACGCGGCCATGCGCCCTCGCCGGTCGACTGGCCAGACACAGCATGGACTGTCATTCTGCAGGAAGCGGTCAATCATGGGGTCCACCTGCTGCTGCACGAGGCCTGGTGCCTGGACGGGCCCGCCCCTGCCGGTCTGCCGGCCTACGTTGGACGCTGGCTGGCGCGCGAGGCCAAAAACAACAACGAACGCAACCGGCGTCTGCTGGACGAACTGGCTGCTGTCCTGAACGCGGCCGCCAGCGCCCGTATCCCCGTCATGCCATTCAAGGGTGCCGCCCTCATCGGCCGCGCGGGCCTCTATCCCTGTGCGGCGGTTCGTCCGCTGGCCGACCTCGATCTGCTGATTCAGCCGCCCGACCTGCCGGGCATGCAGGCGGTTCTGGCCCGTTTGGGTTACGCCGAAGAACCACGTGCCACCTGGAAACACCGTTCGTTCATCCAACCCGGCAACCGCGCCGTCGTATCGATCAGCGCCAGCGATCCCGACAACCCGCGGCGCATCGAAGTGCACACCGCCCTGGCCGAGGATTTCCTGGGGCTGCGCCTCGACCTGACCGGGCCCGCCTGGGCGAGCAGTGCCACCGGGTCCCTGGCCCATGCGCCGGCGCAGCTGCTGGCCCCTGCCGTTCTGTTCCTGCACATCGCCGCCCACGCCTCGCAGGACGTGTGGGAACGCAAAGCCCGTCTCGTGCAGCTGGTCGACCTGCGGCGGCTGGCCGCCACGCTGACACCCACCGACTGGGCCGTCGTGGGGGGTGCTGCCCCGGCTGCACAGCCCGCCCTGGTGACCGAGCCGCGCCTGGTGCTGCCCGCCTTTTTGCAGCTCGAACGCACCTTTCGCGGCACCCTGCCGGTGACGGTGACCGCCCGCCTGGCCAGTCAGGTCGCCCCCGAACTGGTCGCCTGGCTGGTCGACACACCGCTGGCCGCCGTGTCGTTGAGCAACGACGCACCCCGCCGCCTGACCGATGCCCTACGCTGGACGCGCACCCCGCGCGAGCGCCTGGTGGCGCTGCGGCGCCTGGTCTTTCCGGACCGCTACGAGCTCCTGGCTAAAGATGCCCCCCACCTGGTCAACACCCCCTTCTACCCGCTGGCCTACCTGCTGCACCTGCGTTTCCTTTCGCTGTGGCTGCTGCGCCGCGTACGCCCGCACGGGCAGCGCCAGTTCATGTCGGTGCGGCAGCAGCAGCTGGATGCGCTGGGCGCAGCTATCCTGGCCGAAGCCGGCCGTGAGTTCCACGCCCAATGCGACCCGGAACAGAAGACTTGACAAGATGGGTACGCACCTTAGAATAGTGCCGGCAAGCCCCGAGTTCACGAACATTTTGCACGATCCCTGATCGTTTCACGACAGGAGCCAAAACATGACACTGGACCGTTCTTATGCGGCGCTCAATCGCGCATCGACCGAACGCATCCGCGCCTTGGCCGCACGCCTGAGCGACGAAGAGATGCAGCACCCTGTGGGCGAGCACTGGACGGTGGCCATTACCCTGGCCCACCTGGCCTTCTGGGACCGGCGGGTGATGTACGTGCTGGACATGACCGAGCGTGATGGCAAGCTGTTCATCCCAGAGATCGACATCTTCGTCAACGACCTCTCGCTGCCGCTGTGGGCGGCCATTCCACCGAGAGCGGCAGCACACATTGCGATCGAAACGGCCGAGGAACTCGACAGGCGGCTGGAGACGTTTCCCCCTGCCCTGCTCGAAGAGATCTACGCTTACAACGAACGCTGGGTGGTGCGCGCACTGCACCGCGGTGAACATCTCGACGAGGCCGACGCGGCACTCGCCAGCTGAGGAATCATCAAAGTCTATGCGCTTCGATCTTGGCCTGTTGTCCGCGCCCTATCGCTACATCTTCTGGCCCGTGCTGGCCCTGGTGATCCTGCCCGAGTTTGCCCTGCTGGCCCGTATGCGCCGGCGTCACCACTCCGTGGCGTCCCACGATGCTGGGTCGCTGCGGCTCAATATCCTTGGCACCCTGCTGGCGGCTATCGCTGCGCTGTTGATGGCGGGTGTGCCGGCGCTGCGGTTTCCGCGGCGTGTTTACGGCTGGGTGTTTGCGAGCGGCGTTACCCTGTTGGCGCTGGCCGGTCTGCTGCGCTGGCACTGCCGGCGGGCGTTGGGCAGTTATTTCACCGCCGACGTCACCACCCATTCCGACCATGCCGTGGTCGATAGAGGTGCCTATGCCTGGATCCGGCACCCCTCGTACACCGCCATTATTTTGATGACCACGGGCATCGGGCTGGCCCTGGGCAGTTGGGCCGGTGCGCTCGTGTTCGGTGCCGTGACGGTCATCGTGCTGCGCAATCGCATCGAGATCGAAGAGCGTGTGCTTCTCGAGACCTTGGGCGGCCGCTACCAGGCGTACATGAAACGGCGCAAACGGTTGATTCCGTTCATCTATTGATCCCCAACACAATTCAGTGTCACCATCCTCGTGCACGAAATTTGCGGGTCGTGCCGGGGACGTCGATAATACAGGTTCTCTCCCGACATTCACCTATCCAGGAGAATTCACGTGCCTGCTTCAACCATTTCGTCCACCCCCTACCGCCTACTGGCCATCCTGACCTGCCTGGCGCTGCTGGTCAGCGCGGTGATCGCTCAACCGCCAAGCGCGGCGGCGGCCACCGGCAAAATCGACCCTGACCTGGCGGCGCGTCTGGCGCGCGACGGTCAGGCCTCGATCCTGGTCTTTTTTGCCGACCGGGCCGATTTGAGCGGCGCGGCCTATCTCGCCGACAAGACCGCCAAAACCACGTACGTCTACCAGGCGGTGCGCGACGTGGCCATGCGCAGCCAGACCAGCCTGCGCAGCGAGCTCGACCGGCGCGGCGTCACCTACCAGGCCTTCTATTCGGTCAACATGCTCTTCATTCCAGGCGCCAACCTGGCGCTGGTCGATGACCTGGCCGCGCGCAGCGACGTGCGCCTGCTGACCCTGGACGCCCCCTTCGGGGTCGACAAGCTCGAATCCGCCGGTACGCCCAGCGACAGCGGTGAGGCGATTGCCAGCGGTGTCAACTACATCCACGCCCCGCAGGTGTGGGCGTTGGGCATCGATGGCACCGGCATCGTCGTCGCCGGCGCCGACACCGGCGTGCGTTGGACACACGAGGCGCTCAAACCGCAGTACCGCGGCTGGAACGGCGTCATCGCCGACCACAGCATTAGTTGGCACGACGCCATCCACGATGGTGGCACCAATGCCTGTGGCTTCAATGTCCCGGCACCTTGCGACGATTATTTTCACGGCAGCCACACCATCGGCACCGTCGCCGGCGACGACCGCAATCCCGACCCCGGTCTGCGCGAACAGATTGGTGTGGCGCCGGGCAGCAAATGGATTGCCTGCCGCAACATGAACGCCGGTGCCGGCACGGTCAGCCGTTACGTGGAGTGCAACGACTGGTTCCTGGCGCCGGGCGGCAACCCGGCCAATGCCCCTGACGTCATCAACAACTCGTGGGGCTGCCCGTTGAGTGAAGGGTGCAGCAGTACGACCTGGATGCAGATCCAGCCGTCGATCCAGGCCTTGATGGCGGCGGGCACGATGTTCGTCGCCTCGGCGGGCAACAGCGGCTCGGGGTGCAATACGATCCTCGACCCGCCGGCGGTGTATCCTGAGTCGTTTGCCATTGGCTCTTTTTCCGACGCCACTGGCACCATTGCCGGCTCCAGCAGCCGCGGCCAGCGTAACTTCACCAATCTGTTTGGACCAGATGTATCGGCACCCGGTGTTGCCATTCGCTCTGCCACCCATTCATCGGATACTTCGTATGGCAATAGTTCGGGCACCAGCATGGCGGGGCCGCACGTGGTCGGCCTGGTGGCGCTGATGTGGCAGGCCAACCCGCAGCTGCGCGGCCACATCCCGGAAACGGCGCAGTACATTCGCGAGACCGCCACCCGCGTCGATAACACCACCTGCGGCGTCTTGAATCCCTATCCCGACCCGCTGGACGACCGCCCGACGCCGAACCAGGTCTACGGATGGGGACGCATCGACGCCCTCAATACGGTCAACGCCGTGCTGTGTCCGGCCGATATCGACTACGATGGCAGCGTGGACGTGCGCGACGTGCAGCTGGTTTCGGAGATCTGGCTGACGCAGCTGGGGGACCTGCTGTACAACGCCCGCCGCAACCTGGACTTCAGCGACCCGGCGATCACCGTGGCGGACATCACCGCAGTGGCGAACGAATGGGGCACGACCTGCGGGTCGTGATCGTATTGCCAACCGCATAGAACACAAAGAGCACATAGGCTTTTTTTCTATCTTGTGTGACGTGTGGTGGGTGGCGGTTGGTTTGGAGGTTGTGTGTTGTAAGGGGCAAAAAGAGGCGCCAAGGCTTGGCGCCTCTTTTTTTGGTCAGGGGGGACAGCTGGCAGCGTGTTATGCGGTCCGGCGGCGGAGGGCGCTGGCCAGGGCCAGGGTGGAGGCCAGCGCCAGCGCCTTCGGCGCGCACGCTGCCATCGAACACCACCGCCATGGGCAGCTGGGTGTGCCGGGTGGTAGTTCTGGGAGGGGTGGCATGGTCTCGATTCTCCCGTGCCTTGCCCATAATGAGGTGGTGTGATGCGTGATCGGTTTCTTACCTGCCGTGCGACACGCACCACACCCTGGTCAATCGCGGTGATCGGCAGCAACCGGTGCGGGTGACCTGCCGTTGCCCGGCGGCGCGGGGTCGAACACGGTATAACGTGGGTCCATGTCCTGGATAGCCAGTGTGGTCACGAGGGCCATACGCCGTTCATCCACCGCTGAATCGGGCACTTCGTACATTTTGGCCGCGCGTTTCGTGCTCAGGTGACGTCCGTTCAGGTTGGCCACGATCTGTTCGATGGCGGCCGCCCACGCGGGTGCGTTGTCTTCGTCGAAATCACCGCCCCCGTGTTGGTAGGTGCGCCACAGCGCCAATGCACGTACCTGTTCGAGCAGGCCAAACTGGGCCTTGGGCATGCCATCCACCAACAACGTTTCCACGACGTCGAGTGTGGCATTCTTGCGCGGCTTCATGTAGAGCCGGCCGACCAGAAGCTTGAGCACCGTCGTGTCGCCAGACTGCTGCGCCAGCGCCTGCTCGAGGGCATGCCGGCTGAAGGGGTCTCCCAAGGGCACGGGGCGCAGATCGGCCATCAGCCAGCCAGCGTCGGGTGTCCGCAGCAAACGCAGACAAGTGTGGGCCCAGGTTGTTTCGCGGGGTTGTTGGGCATCGGTGCAGCGGCCGACTTCCAAAAAGGCTTCATCAGGACCAGCCATGGCCACCCGGCTGGGGTAATGACCGCCACCGGGGATGTGGGTGTGCAAGAGGGGCACCAGGCCGCCCACGCCAAACACGTCGAGCAGTGTTTCCAGGGGGCCTTCGGGCACCACGTAGCGCTGGGCGCGCCGAAACTCCATACGATGGACCGCGTCGATCAACCCAGATGCGGTTTCCCACAACGCGGCGACGGTTGGCTGTTGGCTTTCGTTCATGGTTTTCCTGCTTTCACAGCGCGGGCGCCAGATGTCTCGCCTCACTTGACCGGGTATCAACGATTTTCATCATTATAGCATGCCGACCAACCGACGTCAACGAGATTTTGGATTTTGGATTTTGGATTTTGGATTGGGTTGTCGATTTTGGATTTTGGATTTTGGATTGGATTGTCGATTTTGGATTTTGGATTGGATTGTCGATTTTGGATTTTGGATTGGGCGGTGGATTTTACGCGGGACGCAGGTGTGCTACAATGGGGGTTGGAGCGTGTATGGACGAACCCACCAAGATCCTGGTTGTGGAAGACGATACTGGCCTGCGTGAGGCCCTGGCGTACAATTTGTCGCACGAGGGGTACACTGTTCTCTCGGCCACCAATGGTATTCAGGCCATCGATGTTGCGCGCCGCGAAATTCCGAGTGTGATCATCCTCGATCTCATGTTACCCGACCTGGATGGGCTGTCGGTTTGCCGGAACCTGCGCCGTGAACCGGCCACGGCGGACGCGGCCATTCTCATCCTCACCGCGCGCGGCGGTGAGGTCGATAAAATCGTCGGCCTGGAAACGGGAGCCGACGATTACCTGACCAAACCGTTCAGCCTGGGTGAGCTGCTGGCCCGCGTACGGGCCATGCTGCGCCGGACCCGCAGTGCGGCGCCGCGCGACGTTCTCCAGTCAGGTGACCTCATCCTCGACCTGATCACGCGCCGCGCCCTGCACCACGGCCAGGAACTGGTTTTGACACCCAAGGAGTTCGGCCTCCTGGCCGAGCTCATGCGTCACCGCGGCGCCGTCCTGTCGCGCGATCTGCTGCTCGACCGCGTCTGGGGTTACGATTATTACGGCGACACGCGCACCGTGGACGTTCACGTACGCTGGCTGCGTGAAAAGATCGAAACCGACCCCGCCCACCCCACGCGTATCCAAACAGTGCGTGGGTTAGGCTACCGCTTTGCCGAATAACGTACGGCACCGGTGATTCGTTTCCTGCTCCGTAGTGACTGCCCTCGCGCGTTAACGATTGTTTACACAATCCAGCCCAACCCTTAACACGGCGATAACGCACACTTAAATCACATCCTTCACAATCACACATGGTTTGCATCCTTTCGTGTGGCCAGTTGCCACGGGATCGATCGATCTGCGGCGGGCGACGCCTTGACGCAAGATCCCACCCGTGGCTGCAAACCGGTGCGACGACGTTGCGCAGCCGCGTGACGGGATTCCACCCCAATCAATCGTGTGTGTTTACTTGAAGGAGAGAGAAATGCGTTTGCCGAAGTTGTTCATAGCGATATCGCTGCTGGTCGTACTGTCGTTGGGTCTCAGTGCCTGCGGTGCACCGGCCGCCCAGCCCACCACGGCGCCCACCGAGCCGACCGCTGCGCCCGCCGAGCCGACCAAAGCCGCTGAAGAGCCAACCACTGCGCCCGAGCCAGTCGCCTTGAACGGCAGCATCAATATCGATGGTTCGTCCACGGTCTTCCCCATTACCGAAGCGATTTCCGAGAAGTTCAATGAAGTGAACCCAGATGTGCGGATCGCCGTGGGTGTTTCGGGCACGGGCGGCGGCTTCAAGAAGTTCTGCGCCAACGAAACCGACGTGCAGGATGCGTCGCGCGCCATCAAAGACTCCGAGGCAGAAGAGTGCAAGACGGCCGGTATCGACTACACCGAATTCCAGGTCGGCCTCGACGGCATCGTCAACGTCATCAATCCAAGCAACAACTTTGCCACCTGCCTCACGGTCGACCAGCTGACCGCGATCTGGAGCCCGGACAGCGCGGTCAACAACTGGAACCAGATCGACCCCGGTTTTCCCGATCTGAAGCTCGATCTCTACGGTCCGGGCACCGACTCCGGCACCTTCGACTTCTTTACCGAAGTCATCAACGGCGAGGCCAAGAAGTCGCGGTCCGATTACACCGCCAGCGAAGATGACAACGTGCTGGTCCAGGGTGTGGCGGGTGACGATGGTGGCCTGGGCTACTTCGGGCTGGCGTACTACATTGCCAACGAAGGACAGCTCAAGGGTCTGGCCGTCGACGACGGCAACGGCTGTGTGACACCCAGTTTCGAGACGGTCGCCGATGGCACCTACACGCCCCTGGCGCGCCCGCTGTTCATCTACGTCAAGAACAGCGCCCTCGAGCGGCCTGAGGTGTTCGAATATATGAGGTTCTACCTGGAAAACGCCAAGGAAACGGTAGCCGAGGTTGGTTACGTGCCGGTCGACGAAAGCATCTACACCGATGCCCTCGCCAAGCTCGAAAGCCTGAAACCGTAACGGCTTACACTGATACCATAACGGGCTGTCTGGCAGACGAATCCCTCGTGCCAGGGCCAGTGCCGGTGCCGGCAACCGTTTTGGTGAAGCGGTACTGTTCTCAGCGACCAACGCACCGAACAAACGACCTGCACCGGCACGAGGTAACGTGCCCTCTTGTCCCGGTCCCCCGATGGGACAAGAGGGTCACGTTGCAGAAGAGGATCACAGCGACGTGGAAACGACGATTTCAAGCGCCAACGTATTCGGCCAGCCAATGCGCCTCACCCGGCGCCGCAGCGTGCGCACCCTTGTCGAGGCCGCTATTCGAGGATTCCTGTTTTTATGTGCGGCGGTCTCGATTGCTACGACCATCAGCATCATTGCGATCCTGCTCTTCGAGACCATTGCCTTTCTGCAAGCCGTGCCGCTGACGGAATTTCTGTTTGGAACCACGTGGGCGCCGCTGTTTTCACCACCCTCGTACGGAGTCCTGCCGCTGGTGACCGGAACCCTGGTCACGTCGCTCATTGCGATGCTGGTGGCGGTGCCGATTGGCCTGCTGGCCGCTATCTACCTGAGCGAATATGCCGGCCCACGCCTGCGGGGTACCCTGAAACCAATCCTGGAGATTCTGGCCGGCATCCCCACCGTGGTCTACGGCTATTTTGCGCTCACGTTCATTACACCAGCCCTGCGCGAGGTCATCCCGGGCATGAAGGTGTTCAACGGCCTGAGCGCAGGGTTGGTTATGGGTATCATGATCATTCCGCTGGTCTCATCGTTGAGTGAAGATGCGCTGAATGCCGTACCGAATGCCCTGCGTGAAGGGGCGTACGGTCTGGGCGCCACCAAACTGGAAGTCACGCTGCGCACGGTTGTGCCGGCCGCCCTCTCCGGCATTGCGGCAGCCTTCATCCTGGCAATTTCGCGTGCCATCGGCGAGACCATGATCGTATTGACGGCCGCCGGCCAGAGCACGTCGATCCAGCCAAATCCGCTGGGTCCCATGGAAACGATGACCGCCTACATCGCACGTGTCAGCACCGGTGACGTGGCGCACCAGGGTGTCGAATACCAGACGCTGTTCGCCGTCGGGATGCTGCTCTTCGTCATCACATTCATTCTCAACCTGATCAGCAACCGCTTCGTGCGCAAATACCGGCAGGTGTACCAATGACCGCGATGGCCACCGCCGAATACCGCAGCCGGCTGGTCAGGCGCAAGCGCCTGGGCACCTTGTTCATTGTCGTTGCACTGCTTGCCACCAGCACGGCCATTCTCTTCTTATCGCTGCTGCTGGTCGACATTCTGATGGACGGACTGGCCAGCGTCGACCGCCAATTCATCACCAGTTTTCCATCCAGCCGGCCCGAAAAAGCCGGCATTCTGCCCGGCCTCGTGGGAACCTTGTGGGTACTGGCGATTACCGCAGTCGTCGCCTTCCCGATCGGGGTCGGCGCGGCGGTCTACCTGGAAGAGTATGCACAGCAGAACCGGCTCAACAACCTGATTCAGACCAACATATCCAACCTCGCCGGTGTGCCATCGATTGTGTACGGGCTGCTGGGACTCGCTGTCTTCGTGCGCCTGTTCCAGATGGGGTCCTCGATCCTGGCGGCCGGCATTACGATGGCGCTGCTCATCCTGCCGGTCGTCATCATTGCCTCGCGTGAGGCGATCCGCGCCGTGCCCGTCTCGCTGCGGCACGGTTCCCTGGCCCTGGGCGCCTCACTCTGGCAAACAATCTGGCGCGTCGTGCTGCCCAATGCCATGCCCGGCATCCTGACCGGCACCATCCTGGCTTTGTCACGCGCCATCGGCGAGACGGCGCCGTTGATCGTCGTCGGCGCCGTAACCTACATCACCTACCTGCCCGACGCGGGCACGGTCGGGCTGGCCGGCGCCCTGCAGAGCCAGTTTACGACATTACCGATCATGATCTATAATTGGACATCACGCCCGCAGGCGGCATTTCACGACCTGGCGGCGGCCGGAATCATCGTGCTGCTCGTTCTTCTGCTGTCGGCCAATGCACTGGCGATCCTCCTGCGTAACCGTATGCAGAAACGGTATTAGGGAGTAGGGAGTAGGGAGTAGGGAGTAGGAGGGCATGAGGATGTTGGGTTGTGATTCCGGGTTGGCAGGGTGAGGGCAGGGGGTGCTTATGTCAATTTTTCCGTTGCAGGCGCCGGTGAAGTCGGCGGACATGAAGGTAGACGGCGATCAGCGCATTGCCTTCGATGTGCGTGATTTGGAGTTTCGTTATGGCTCGTTCGTCGCGGTGACCGGTATTGTACTGCAGATACCGGCGCGTCAGATTACGGCCATCATTGGGCCGTCCGGTTGTGGCAAGAGCACCTTTCTGCGCTGTTTCAACCGCATGAACGAGCTCATTCCGGGGACCAGTCACTCGGGTGAGATTCTGTTCCATGGGCAGAACCTGTACAGTCCCGACGTGGATCCGGTCGAAGTACGGCGTCGCGTGGGCATGGTGTTCCAGAAGCCCAATCCGTTTCCGCAGTCTATTTATGACAATATTGCGTACGGCCCGCGCGTCAATGGCTTTCAGGGTAAGATGGACGACCTGGTCGAAAAGAGCCTGCGCTCCGCCGCGCTGTGGGATGAAGTCAAAGACAAACTCAAAGGGAGTGCCTACGCCCTGTCCGGTGGTCAGCAGCAGCGGCTCTGCATCGCGCGTGCCATCGCCATCGAACCCGAAGTGATCCTGATGGACGAGCCGTGCTCGGCGCTCGATCCGGTCGCGACATTGAAGATCGAAGAGTTGATGAAAGAGCTGGCCACGCAGTACACCATCGTCATCGTGACCCACAACATGCAGCAGGCGGCGCGTGTCTCGGATTTGACCGTGATGATGATGCTCGTCGAAGGTACCCGTTCGGGTACAGTAATCGAAGTCGGGCCAACGCCGCTCATCTTCACCAACCCAACCGACCAACGCACCGAGGACTACGTCACGGGTCGCTTCGGTTGAGCGGGCCAGTACCGCCGCGGGGCAAGTGCTCGGTTCCCAACCGCTGAAAACGGGTCTGCACCGGCACCTGGTGATGCTGGACGAAGGAGAATCTGCATGGTACCAGCCTTACGCGAGGCTTTCGAGCGTGAGCTGCAAGGCGTCAAGGACGACGTGCTGCAAATTGGCGCGATGGTCGATACCGCTATCGGGCAGGCGGTGACCGCCCTGGTCAAGCGCGATGTGATCCTGGCGCAGGTCGTGGCCGAGGGTGACCAGGAGATCAATGCCCTGCGCTTCCGGCTGGAAGAGAAATGCGTCTGGCTGATTGCGCACCAGCAGCCGGCCGCACGCGACCTGCGCATGATCATCGCGGCGATGAACATCGATACTGAACTGGAACGAATGGCCGATCACGCGGCCGGTATTGCCCGCATCGTGGTGCAGATGGGCGATGAACCGCTCATCAAGCCGTTGATCGATATTCCGATGATGGCCGACGCCGCACGCGAGATGGTCGTCCGGTCGCTGGAAGCATTCACTCGCGGTGACGCCGAGCTGGCACACGATGTGGCGCAGCGGGACGATTTTGTCGATCAGCTCTATCAGCAGGTGTTTCGCGAACTGCTTACCTACATGATGGAGGACCCGCGCACGATCACGCGTGCGCTGTACCTGCTCTTCATTGCCCATAACCTGGAACGCATCGGCGATCGGGCAACGAACATCGCCGAGCGCGTCATCTTCATGATCAGCGGCCAACTGCGCGAGCTGAATCCAGGACCTGACGCAACGAGGCTGCATTAATCATGTCATTTCAAGCCGGGTATGCGTCCGCGAACGTCAGCCGAACCATCCTGGTCGTCGAGGACGAAGCGGCGCTGCGCGATCTGCTCGTCTACAACCTGCAGCGGGAGGGGTACCAGACGCTGGAGGCGCCGAGCGGTACGGACGCCCTGCGCCTGGCGCGCAACCATAAGCCCGATCTGGTCATTCTCGATTTGATGCTGCCCGAGCTGGACGGACTGACCGTTTGCCGCACCCTGCGCCGCGAACCGGCAACCGCCGCTGCAGCCATCCTGATGTTGACCGCACGCAGCGGTGAGATCGACAAAATTGTCGGCCTCGAAGCCGGTGCGGACGACTACCTGGTCAAACCGTTTGGCCTGGGTGAGCTGATGGCCCGCGTGCGTGCGATGCTGCGCCGTTCGCGCGTGGCCGTCCTGCGCGAAACGCTCGAAGCAAGCGACCTGACCCTCGACCTGATCGCACGGCGTGCCACGCACGCGGGGGTCGAGTTAGCGCTGACGCCGAAAGAATTCAGCCTGTTGGCCGAATTGATGCGCCACCGCGGGGCTGTACTGACCCGTGATCTGCTCCTCAACCGCGTTTGGGGCTACGACTACCACGGTGATACGCGCACCGTTGATGTCCACGTGCGCTGGCTGCGGGAGAAAATCGAAACCGATCCCTCACACCCGCTGCGCATCCAGACGGTGCGCGGTATCGGTTACCGCTTTCAAGGATAGTCGATGGACTGGTCACCGGGCAACATCGGGCTCCTTGCCCTGGGCATTATCGTGCTCGTCCTGCTGTGGTGGCTCAAGCGGACAAACGACCGGCTGCGCGACCTCCAGCAGCGGCATGCCCACCGGGCACGGGAAGCTGCTGAGTTGGAGACCCGCATCCAGGCCATACTGGGCGAGCGCGCCGCGTTGGGCTCGACAGCAACCTGCGGTTTGTTGGTGGTGGACCGCCAACGCAGGATCACATGGCTCAACGAGGCGGCGCAGGAGCTCTTTGGAACACGCGAGGCCCTGAACCGTTCCCTGATCGAGGTCGTAGTCAGCTACGAGATTGCCCAGGTGGTGCAGGATGCTGTCGAACGCAGCGCACAGGTCGAACGCGTGATCACGCACAAAGAAAGCCTGTGGCGCGTACGTGCCCGCACGACGTCCGGGGGCCAGACTGTGCTGGCGGTCGAGGACGTGACCGAGCTGCAGCGCCTGGGCCGCGCGCGGCGCGATTTTGTCGCCAACATCTCCCACGATCTGCGCACCCCGATCGCTGCGATCCAGCTGACCATCGAAACGCTGCGCAACGGCGCCGTCGATAACCCGGCGGTCGCCGAACGGATGCTGGATAACATGGCGGTGCAAACCGATGCGCTGCAGCAGCTGGCCGGTGAGCTGTTCGATTTGAGTCAAATCGAATCAGGACGTGTACTGCTGCGTTTGTTGACCATCCAGGCGCACGACATCGTCGATCCGGTGGTGGAGCGGCTGCGTCCCCAGGCGGAACGCAAACACCTGACCATCCACGTCGACGTACCGGACGGTCTGCAGATGCTGGCCGACCCCGACCAGGTGCAGAAGGTGCTGGCCAACCTGCTGCACAATGCCATCAAGTTCACGCCGGCCGACCGCGCACTGGGTATTGCGGGCGCCGAGTTTGCTTTCAGCGATGGCGCATTCAACTGGACGCAGAGCAATGATCGCCTGGCCCACCTGCCGGCGCCGCCAGATGGTTTCGCCGAGGGTACGTGGGCGGTGCTCATGGTGTGGGATGAGGGGCCGGGCATTCCACCCAGCGAGCAGTCGCGCATTTTCGAACGCTTCTACAAGGGAGACCGCGCCCGCGTACGTACCGGTGAAACCGGGGCCGGGCTGGGTCTTTCGATTGCCCGCCACATCGTGGCCGGTCATGGCGGGCAGATCTGGACCCAGAGCGATCTCGGGCGGGGTGCGCGCTTCTTTTTCACGCTGCCCGTGGGCTGAAGGAGCCGTGGTCCCACACAAAGACTTGGCGTTATCCTGCAAATTTGGTAAAATAGCGCATGGTCGAACCCGCGGTCCTCTGCCACAATGACCGCAGTCGTGATCAACCAACATCTTCCTTTGCCGATTCGTTGCCGCAAAGGTGCCAGCCATGCCTGAGATCAGTCGATTCTTTGGAATCATCATCGCCATGTTCTACGACGAACACAATCCGCCGCATTTTCACGCGCGGTATGGTGATCACCAGGTTGCAGTCGAAATCACCTCGCTTCGGGTATTGGAAGGACATCTTCCACCACGCGCCTTGGGACTTGTGATTGAATGGGCTTCGCAGCACGAACAAGAATTGATGAACGACTGGCAGCTGGCACGTAATGGAAAACCACCCCAAAAGATTGCACCACTTCGTTGAGGAGAATTAACCATGTTACGTGATGTCGTAACAGCTTCATATCGAGGTGAATACCGGATTGAGGTTACTTTCGATGATGGTGAATGTGGCGTCATTGACTTTTCTCCCTATCTGGAGCGGGAGGGGGTATTCCAACGATTTCACGATATGGACTATTTCCGCCAATTCAGGGTCAACCCCGAACTTGGTACCCTGACCTGGCCCGATGGGGTCGATGTGGCGCCAGAAACACTTTATGCGCAGGCCACAGCGACACCGTTCCCCGCGTGGATGATTCCCGAAGACACGCTGGCGTAGGTCTTTGGGCTTGTTAAAGAATCACTTCCGGCAAATTAGCTGGAATTCGTTACAAATCACGAGAAGTTATTCCTTTACACGCCCTTGGTGCGTCGATGCCGCTGCATCGTCGCCGTTGCTGACATGTAGCTGGCAGGACGGCACCTGCCCCAGGAGGAACGACCGTGCCCAATGAAGAGCAACCTGCCGACGTGGCTGCCATGCCACAGGAAATCGAGTACAAGTTCGCCGTGCCCGATGCGGCCAGCTTCGAGCAGCTGCGAACCTTGACCGAAATTGGCCCGTTTGCCCTGGAAGACGCTGGCCTTCGGCAGGATGACGACGTCTACCTGGACACGCTCGAGTATGGAATCCTGCGCGCCGGGTACGTCTGCCGGCTGCGCCGCCGTGACGATAGCTGGCTGGCCACAATCAAGGGGCTGGACAACCAGCGCGGCGACGCGGACAGCGGTCTCCATCAACGCACCGAAGTCGAGGTGATGCTGCCCGGTCCGGCAGAACCCCACGATTGGCCCGCCGGGCCGGCACGTGACCTGGCCCTAACCCTGGCCGGCGACGACCCGCTCGTCGAGCTGGTGCACCTGCGGCAGCGGCGCCACATCCGTGCGGCACTGCTCGCCGGCCGTCCGGTAGCAGAAGTGTCGCTCGACGATACCAGACTCGACGGCGTCGACCAGTCCCTCTGGATGCTGGAGCTCGAGCTGGTTCCGACCGGTACCGAAAACGAACTCCAGCAGTTGAGCGAAGCCTTGCGTGCCGCTTTCCCCATGCTGCAGCCTGAAAACCGCTCCAAGCTCGAACTGGCCCTGGGCCACAATGGCATTGCGGTGGCCGAGCTGCGCAACCCCACCACCGAACCCGCCGTCGCGTCCGAAACCGGCAAGCTGCCCAAGTCGCCCGGCGTACGGGGTGACGACCGCATGAGCGAAGCGGGGCGCAAGGTGCTGCGCTTTCATTTTCGTCGCATGCTGCGCAGTGAAAAGGGCACGCGCACGGGCGAAGACATCGAGCAGCTGCACGATATGCGGGTTGCCACGCGGCGCATGCGCGCCGCCATGCGCATCTTCGAGGCCTCTTACGACGAGGACACGATCAAACCGATCGTGCGTGGCCTGCGCCGGACCGGACGGGCCCTGGGCCAGGTGCGTGACCTGGACGTGCTGCTCAACAAGCTGCGGAACTACACAAAAAAGCTGCCGGCCGACGAGCGCGCGGGGCTGGAGGGTCTGTACGCTGCCTGGGAAGTTCAACGCGAAGCGGCTCGCCGGGCGATGCTGGCCCACCTGGACAGCAAACGTTACAGCGAATTCAGAAAAACGTTCGACGTTTTCGTCGAGACCCCTGACCTGGGTGCGTTGGCGTTCAAACGTAACGTGCCGGTACGCATCCTCGCCAGCCACGTGGTGCCCAGTGCCGTATGGGAGACCTACGAGGCGATTCGCAGTTACGAATGGGTCATGGAGCGAGCGCCGATCGAAGTGCTGCATCAGCTGCGCATCGAGGTGAAGGGTTTGCGTTACCTGCTGGAGTTCTTCCGCGAGGCGTTGGGCCCCGAAGCCGAGCTGGCGATTGCCACCCTGACGACCGTCCAGGATACGCTGGGCGACCTGCACGATGCCGACGTGGCACTGCACCTGCTCAGTGAGTACCTGCGGGACACGACAGGCCTGCCGCTGCTGCGTGCGCGGACCCAGCCAAACGTCGCGGGTGTTGCACGCTACCTGGAGCACCAGGAGTACCAGCTGCAGCGCCTGCAGCGGCGTGTCCCCGCGCTGTGGAAGCAGCTCAACCATCCCAAGCTGCGCCGCCAGCTGGGCCTCTGTGTGGCAAGACTCTAATCCCATTATCCAACGAGGAATGATGCCACGTCACGTGCTCTTTTTGTGCACCGGCAACTCGTGCCGCTCGCAGATGGCCGAAGCCATCGTCAACCACCGTCTGACCGGTGACTGGCACGCCGTATCGGCCGGCACCGAGCCCGCCGGTTACGTCCACCCCAAAGCACTCGCCGTTCTCGCCGAAGCCGGGATCCACCTGGAGAATCCACGCTCCAAAAACGCCACCGAGTTCCGCCAGGTGCCGTTCGACCTGGTCGTGACCGTGTGTGACGACGCCGCCGAAAACTGTCCGGTCTGGCTGGGCCAGGGACGGCGCGTGCACCTCGGCTTCCCCGATCCGGCCAAAGCGACGGGCAGCGAAGACGAGGTGTTGACCGTCTTCCGCGCCGTGCGCGACGACATCGCCGTACGCGTGCCGGCGCTGCTGGCGGAATACGCCGTCCACTAAACAGCGAACGGAATAATACTGACCACCAAGCTGCTCGTGAGGCCAATGGCCTCACGAGCAGCTTGGTGGTTTTTTTCAAAACCGGATCGTACCGCGGACCATGCCAATCAGGCGGTCGAGGAGGTGTTCGCCGTCGGCGCGCAGGCCGTTGTGGGCGTATTCGTTGGTGACCCAACGTTGGATCCCGGCGATCGTGGCGGCGGTTTCTTCGGAATAGGCCAGTTCGACGTACATATCTTCGTAATACACCGCGGCCGCCACCGGTACGCGATTGGTGCGCAGTGCTGCCACGTCGTACAGCGGGGGCCAATCGGTGGTCTCGGCCAGGATCTGGGCGGCCTCACGCAAGGGCCGCAGGCCGGCGTAATCGTCGAACATCCAGGGATAGATCATCTCACCGGTGAAGTGGACCGGCTGATCCGGCTGTACGTCGAATACGGGGAATTCGGCACGCACCCGCTCGGCCGACCAGTTCGACGCCTCGCCCTGGCAGTAGCAGGCCTCGTGCAGCAGCGCATAGATCGGGTTGGTATCGAACGAGTGCGCCGCGGCGACACCACGCAGAAAGCCGTAACCCAGTTCGCACTCCGTGCGGCCGGCCACGAACGCCTCTTCCAGCAGGTAGTGCACCTTTTCGAAGCCATCGCTGGCCCCAAAGGCCATGCCCAGCGCCTGGAAGCGGCGCGGCGTAAGCCGGCCGCCATCGGGCAGGTGAACTTCATGGCGCGCCAGATAATCGACGATGGCGCGTACACGGTCGATATCATCGGGGTAACGATCGAAATAGCGCCGGTTCTGCGCCGCCACGCGCCGGTAGGTGGCCCGGTAGACGTCGTCCACCGGGCGTGTGAGCGACGGCAGACCACCGGTGATCATGACTTCTTTGAGACCTGCGGGTGCCAGCGAGAGGTAGGTCACTGCGCAGAAGCCTCCGTAGCTTTGACCCAGTATACTCCACGGCACGTCCGCCCCCACCAGTTTCTTCCGAATCCACTCCGCATCGCGCACGATGTTGTCGGCGCGGAAGTGCCTCAGGTAGTCGGCCTGGGCCTGGGGTGACGGCAAAGCGGCCAGGGTCTGAAACGTGACCGGTGTGCTCAGCCCGGTGCCGCGCTGGTCGAGCAGCAGCACGCGGTAGTCCTGCAGCGCCCGTTTGTACCAGCCACCCGGTGGGGCGTCCGGCCGCGGTGAGGCGAACCCCGGTCCACCCTGGAAAAAGACCAGCCAGGGCAGGTCGGCTGATTCTTTGCCCGTGGCGACCACCTCACGCGCAAAGACGGTAATAGGTGGCCCATCGGGACGCGCATAATCGAGCGGCACCTGGAATTCGTGGCCGGTGAGGGTTATGCCGGGGAGAAAATGAGTGAATGTTTTCATTTGAAAAACCCGATTACGTACTCTTCGTGCATTCTTTCTTCGATTTGTGTCTCGCGACTGCCGTTCATGCGTGCCGGCATCATGCGGCGGTTGCGGTCCAGCCGGCGCACGGCGAGGTGCGCCTCGGCAAAGCCGAGGTTGCGCCCGATGTCGGCCAGGCATTCGTGCGTCATCGTGTTCATACCGGCCATGACGGACGAGCCAACCACCAGGACCGCCACGCGGTCGTGGGCCAGGACACGCACCATCTCGCGGATCACGCGCGTCATTTCCGAATAGTAACGCCGCAGCACGGCACCCTTTTTGGCGTGGATCGCCTCCAGGCGCTGCACGATATCTTCAGTGTACGGCGGCAGGGTTTCGAAACGCGCGGCGTCCACTGCCTCACCGCCGATGCAGTCCTTGCGTCGTTGGGTGAGCGAGGCGATAGGGTGTCCCAGCCAGACCAGCGAAAACTTGTGTGCCCGCATGTAATCGATCGCATTTGAGGCATAGGGCGGTGACGTGACGATCAAATCGATCGATCGATCGGGCAGTGGGAGGGACTGGGCGTCACCTGATCCGACCTCGGCCGGTGTCAGGCCGGCGGGCAGCTGCGCCATACTCGCCAGGTTCTGCTGCAGCCGTCTGCGAAACGCGTCGAACACCGGCCGCGGCGGTTTGTCGGTGACGCGGTGCGGGCGGGTGTGCGCCAGGTCGCGCGCCAGCGAGACACCGCCCGATTTGGTGATGATGATCGCCGACAGCGCCAGTTCGAGGAAGTGCCGCAGTGAAACGTCGGGCACCGGTTCGAGGGCGAGCAGCAGCGCCATGAGGTCCAGCTGTGCCCCCGGTGAAAACCAGTAGTCGAGAAAGGCACGCGAGGCATGATCGAACCGGCGGTCCAATTCGTCTGCCAGCTGCGTTCTGTTCAGCTGCGCCGTGCGTTGCGCATCATCGAGCACGCGGTAGCCAACGTGGGATGCCTGCTGCACGTCGATGGGTGTCACTTTGACCGTGCCCAGCAGCAGTGCCAGGGGATCGATGTCGAAACCCAGGCTGCGGCGGTTGGCCAGGTAGCCCTCCAGTACCGTCGTACCCGAACCCATCATGGGGTCGAGCAGTGACTCGTGGGGTTCGGTCAGCACGTCGATGAATTTGCGCGGCAGCTGGGGCGGGAATTTGGCCGGGAACGCGTGCAGGTTATGCGTCGCATAGCTGCTGGTGTGCTGGTGGAAATCGAGGTCCTCCCCCAGCACCGTCACCATGCGGCTGCGGCGGTCATGGCCTGGGTGCGAGAGTTCCGCAGCAGGCGTGGATAGATCGAGGCTGAGCTGGCCCATGACGCATGATCTCCCGGTGATGGCTGGTGTTTAGCACAGAAGTTCGGTGGAGTATACCAGGGATTGCCCCAGACGGCAATTACGCAATCCGTTCCCCGAATCCGCTGACAGTAATCCGTTCCACCAACTACCGCCAGGCCAAAGCGCAAGCACGGCTTGTGCACTCCAAATCATCCGTTCAATCCGTTCCCCGAATCCGTTGACAGTAATCCGTTCCAATCCGTTCCAACCCCCAACCCCCATCCCCCAACCCCTCAATAGCGCCAATCCCACTCCCCGTGTATAATACCCTCGATTCTCATGCACAGGAAGGACACACCCAATGGAACAGGAACCCGGGCGACACATCGATCCCGCACACGACTACATGCAGTACGAGCGCAAAGCGCTGAGTGCTATCTTCAACCCGCAGAGTGTGGCTGTCATCGGCGCCACCGAAAAAGCCGGCAGCGTCGGCCGCACCATCCTGTGGAATCTGATCAGCAGCCCCTTCGGTGGTACCGTCTTTCCGATCAACCCCAAACGGCCCAACGTCCTGGGCATCAAGGCGTATCCCAGCATCCACGACGTGCCCGACCCGGTCGACCTGGCGGTGATCGTCACCCCCGCCCCCACTGTACCCGACCTCATCGGCCAAAGTGTCGAGGCCGGCGTCAAGGGCGCGATCATCATCTCCGCCGGTTTCAAAGAGACCGGGCCCGCCGGCGCCGCGCTGGAACAGCAGATCATGGCCGAGGCCAACCGCGGCAAGATGCGCATCGTCGGTCCGAACTGCCTGGGGGTCATGAACCCGCTCACCGGGTTGAACGCCACCTTTGCCAACGCCATTGCCCGCCCAGGCAACGTCGGCTTCATCAGCCAGAGCGGCGCCCTGTGCACCGCCGTGCTCGACTGGAGCTTCCGTGAAAACGTCGGCTTCACCGCCTTCGTCTCCATCGGCTCGATGCTCGACGTCGGCTGGGGTGACCTGATCTACTACCTGGGCGATGACCCGACCACCGAGAGCATCGTCATCTACATGGAAACGATCGGTGATGCGCGCTCGTTCCTGTCGGCGGCGCGCGAGATTGCCCTGATTAAACCGATCATCGTCATCAAACCGGGCCGCTCCGAAGGCGCGGCCAAAGCTGCGGCTTCGCACACCGGCTCGCTGACTGGCAGCGACGAGGTGCTCGATGCCGCCTTCCGCCGCTCGGGAGTGCTGCGGGTCAACAGTATCTCCGACCTCTTCTACATGTCCGAAGTTCTGGCCAAACAGCCGCGCCCCAAGGGCAAACGCCTGACCATCGTGACCAATGCCGGCGGCCCCGGCGTGCTGGCCACCGATGCCCTGCTGACCGGCGGCGGCGAGCTGACCGAAATCAGCGATGAAGCGATGGCAACCCTCAACCAATTCCTGCCAGCGGCGTGGAGCCACGGCAATCCCATCGACGTACTGGGTGACGCTGACGCCATTCGCTACGCGAAGTCGCTCGAGATTGCCGCCCAGGATACCAACAGCGACGGCCTGCTGGTCATTTTGACGCCGCAGGCGATGACCGACTCCACGGCGACCGCCGAAGCGTTGAAGCCGCTGGGCCAATCGACCGGCAAACCGGTGCTGGCCAGCTGGATGGGCGGCGCGTCGGTCGATGAAGGCGAGGTCATCCTCAACCGCGCTAACATCCCGACATTTGCCTACCCTGACACGGCGACGCGCATGTTCAATTACATGTGGCGCTACGCCGATAACCTGCGCGGGCTATACGAAACGCCGCACCTGGCTGACGTTGGTGCCGTCAATGCTCCGGACCGTGCCCGCGCAGCGCAGATCGTCGATCACGTGCGCCAATCCGGCCGCACGATCCTGACCGAAACCGAATCGAAAGACCTGCTGGCCGCCTATCACATTCCAATCGTGCCGACGGTCATCGCCACGCGTGAAGCGGAAGCGGTCGAGCGGGCCGACGCCATGGGATACCCGGTTGTGCTCAAGATCTACTCGGAGACGATCACGCACAAAACCGACGTGGGGGGTGTGCGCCTCAATCTGAAAGATGGCCAGGCTGTGCGCGAGGCTTACCAGGCAATCGAGGCTGCAGTGCGCGAGAAGGTGGGTGCCGAGCATTTTCACGGTGTCACCGTACAGCCGATGATCAAGCTCGAAGGGTACGAGCTGATCATTGGCAGCAGCGTGGATCCGCAGTTTGGGCCGGTCCTGCTCTTTGGCACCGGTGGCCAGCTCGTCGAGGTTTTTAAGGACAGCGCCCTGGCCCTGCCGCCGCTCAACCCAACGCTGGCTCAGCGCCTGGTGGAACAGACCCGCATCTACACCGCGCTGCAGGGCGTCCGCGGGCGCAAACCGGTGGACATGGCGCAGCTGACCGAGATCCTGGTCAACTTCAGCCAGCTGGTCGTCGAGCAGCCGTGGATTAAGGAGTTGGACATCAACCCGCTGCTGGCTATGGAACCGCACGAAGATGGCCGGTCATCGTTGATTGCCCTCGATGCGCGCGTCGTCGTTTATGGGCCGGAAGTGACCGAAGACGAACTGCCGAAGCTGGCAATCCGACCCTATCCGCAGCAGTACGTCTCGACCTGGGTCACCAAGACCGGCGTCGAAGTGGTGATCCGCCCCATCCGGCCGGAAGATGAGCCGCAGCTGGTCAAGTTCCACGAAACCCTCTCGGACCGCACGGTGTACATGCGCTTCATGGGACCGGTCGCCCTGACCGAGCGGGTGGCGCACGAACGTCTGTCGCGCATCGCCTTCAACGACTATGACCGCGAGATTGCCCTGGTGGCCAAGGGGGACGACCCGGATGGCAGTGGGCGGGCGGTCTTTGCCGTCGCGCGCCTGAGCAAAATCGTGGGCGGAAACGATGGCCGTTTCACCATGCTGGTGAGTGACCGTTACCAGGGAATGGGCCTGGGCAAAGAGCTGCTCAAACGCCTGATCCAGATCGGGCGCGACGAAGGCATGGACCACATCACCGCCGAAATGGCAGCCGACAACTACCTGACCGAGGCCATCTGCCGCAAACTCGGATTCACCGTCACCCTCATTGCGGACGGGCAGCGGTTGTACGCTGAACTGCCGTTGGGTTGAGCGGGTACGGATCAACCGCAGAGAACGCAAAGAGCACACAGAAAAAGCAAAAATTCTGTGTGCTCTTTGCGTTCTTTGTGGTAAATGCCGCGACGCGGCTCGGTGCAAAACCTGCACTGCGCGGAGTCCGCACCCCCAGGTGCGGACTCGTGCTGCACGTGGGCGTGCAGCACTCCTCACTGCGGTGCTTTCCATGTGGTCAATGCCGCGACGCGTCGTGACGTTGCGTGAAAGCCGTCACTTGTGATATGATGAAGGCAGATTTGGGTGCCTGGACCCGGGGTCAGGCGCAGAACCGTGTACTGCAACAATCGCACCGAGGAGGCGGTTTATGCTCGATACCAGTTACATTGGCAAGGAACTGCCACCCATACGTTACCAGGTCGACCGCAGCAAAATTCGCGAGTTGGCGCTGGCGTTGGGTGACAGTAACCCGCTCTTTCATGACGTTGCGGCTGCGCGCGCGGCCGGCTATCGCGATCTGGTGGCGCCGGTGACGTTCCCCACCCTCTTCCGGTTCTGGGGTGGCACGGAAACGCGCGGCATCCTGGAAGCGATGGGCGGCAACATCATGCGCCTGCTACACGGCGAAGAAGAATACGAATATTTCGACGTCCTGCAGGCGGGCGACGACATCACCGGGCAGCTCGCAATCGTCGGCATCGAGACCAAAGAGGGACGTTCGGGCATCATGGATTTCGTCAAGACACAGGCCACGTACCGCAACCAGGACGGCAAAGTGGTCGTCATTGCGCGGGCCACCATGGTCCTGCGGCGTTGAGGGAGGGGACGATCATGGCACCGTATTTCGAAGAGGTACAGGTGGGGGATGTCCTGCCCGAGCTGGTGAAAGATCCCCTCACGCAGATCCAGTTCGTGCGCTATTCCGGCGCTTCGGGTGATTTCAACCCCATTCACACCGTGGAAGAGGCGGGCATGGCGGCGGGCAACAACGGGGTGATTGCCCACGGTATGCTGATTGCGGGCTTGCTGGGGCAGTTGGTGACAAACTGGGTGGAACCGCGCCAGGTCCGCAAGTTCACCGTGCGCTTCACCGCCATCAGCCGGGTGGGGGACGCCATCACCTGCCGCGGCACGGTGGCGGAAAAATACGAGGAAGCCGGTGAAGGGCGCGTGCGCGTGGAGATGGAAGCGGTCGACCAGGCGGGGCAGGCGAAAGTAAAAGGTCAGCTGGTTGCCGCGCTGGCACGCCAGGGGTAGGTCGACACAAAAACACACTCTTTTCTGGGAACCTGGAACACATGAGGCAGTAAGGTCGTGACCGGATCCTACCGCCTCATGTTTTCATTCGCGGATTCTAATGCGTTGCTCGTCCACGATCCACAACTTCTGGGACAGAGCCTCGTTTTTCAACGCCTTGATCATACGTTCTGTCAACGCAAGGACCGCTTGTTTGTCCTGGCGCCTGCCGCGCAACACGACGATACCTGCATACTGCCGAGGGGGGTAGGCTCGGATATCAGCAAAGTCCAAATCCAGAGTCAAGAGTACGCGTTGCTCTTGCTGACAAACGTGGGCGATTGTTCGGTCAATCTCGCCAGTCAGTTCTTGGTCAAAGACGGTGACTGCGTCGTAGCCGGCGTCCTGTAATAGGTCGACTACTTCGACTGGTAAGTTTTCGTCAGTCTTGAACTTCATTGTCATCAAGCTGGCATCAATACGACTCGCTCGCGTGCAAGCTCGGCCGCGTAGCTGATCGTGGCTTGTATCGCTTCACGCGACAACGCTGGATAACTCCGCAGCATCTCGTCGACCGGTACACCAGCGGCCAGGTTGTCAAGCACCACTGAAACCATAATTCGCGTGCCGGCAATGCAAGCCTTACCATGACATATTTCCGGGTTGACGGTTATGTAATTCCACCAATTCATGGTACCCTCATATTACAGGTGCATAGCACGGAACCACCACCAGACTCAGCCAATTATACCCTCGTGCGCCAGCTGTTCCAAATGAAAGAAAGAAGTGAACGCATGGACGCAGTTAGTCACCACGGCAAACCAGGCTCGGGTTCAGGCATTTATTCGGGCCAATCCTGCATGGCCGCCTCGGTCAACAACTGCAGCTCGACGTCCTGCGCAACGACGGCCGCCAATGTGACGCTCACGGGTAGATCGTCTCCTGATTTTCAAGCATCTGTATGAACTGCGTGATACGCTTCTGGCGTGTCTCTGGTTTTTTGGCTGTTTGAATTCGGTACAAGATGGCATAACGGTTCTGGCCGTTCAACGTCTCGAAGAAGGCACTGGCAGCGGGACTGGCATCGAGGGCTTTTCGAAAGTCCTCCGGTGGTGCAGCCATCCGCGGCGAGTCATAGGCCGCGTCCCAACGGCCATTCGCCCGGGCCCGTTCGATGGCCGCCAGGCCGGCGGGCTGCATGCGGCCCTGTTCGATCAGCTCCAGTGCCCGGGCACGATTGATCTGCGACCAGACGCTCTGCGGCCGGCGCGGGGTGAATCTCTGCAGCCAGGAGACTTCGTCGAAACCTTTGGACTGGCCATCGATCCAGCCATAACACAGTGCGCTTTCGACCGCTTCCTGATACGATATCGATTGCAGCCCTGCCGATTTTTTGGCAAAGCGCAGCCAGATGCCGGGCGCCGAAGCCGCGTGATCGGCCAGCCACGCTTCCCAATCCTCCGGGTGTTCGAACAGCATGACGGGCAGGTTTGTCGCAGATTTTGGGGCTTGTGTCACTGGGCTTGTTCTCCTTGAATCGGTTGCAGCGAAAAGTGAGTGAGTTCAGGTCTGGTTGAATGTCCTGGAACGGGCATGCAGGGCGTCGTGGCAAATCCGCCACAACATGGGCGTCCAGTGGGAATCGAGCAACCACTGCAGCGCGGGACACTGCGGTCGCGGGGCCAGCACAACCGTGGCTGCGTCCGCGGCGTAGACTTCGGTGAAACCCGCAAGCCGGGCCACGAAATACCTGCCTGACCCACGTCGCTCGTTTCCCCGGCGCGGCAGGTAAATGCGGCCCTGCCAGTCCTCATTCTGGCTGTGCTGCAGCACGGCACCGGGTGCCTGTCTCAGGTCGATGATTGGACCGCCGTGATCGGCCAGGCTGATCCTGGCTGGCATGTGGTCGTCGAGCTGGATGTGGCCGTGGTCATACGGCGTGGAGAAAATGGTGCGCTCGATCCAGGCAAAGAGACGCGAGGAATTGAAGGCCTGCACGAGGAACATGCCGTCGAACGAGTCGGCCGCCGGTCGCTCACAGGCCGGCACACCGATGGTGAGCTCGTTGGTGTGCCGGCCCATCGAATAGAGCGCGGTGGCACTGATCACGACGTCGGCCTGGCCGGTGGTGGTGAACGGAAACAGGCCATGGGACGACAGGCGTGCTTGCCAGAATGACAAGTCAGCCTGACCGCTCAGGCTGACTTCTTTGACGTGTGGAACATTGACGATGAACCTGGACTGGGGCTGGGCACCTTCCATGGGTCGCCTACTTCTTCTTTCGTTTGGCCGCCGCTTTGTCCAGGTTCTCCTGCACCCGGAACTGCACGATGCGGCCGATCAGGTCGAATGGAATCGGCTGGTCCAGGAGAAAGCGGGCTGTCCCCTTGCCGGCGACGTAGGGCGCGAGTTCCTCTTTGAAGGCTTCCATGCCGGTCGGCACCGGATAGAACCCGATGTGATTCTTGTAGCCGGCGAACGAAACCAGGTTCCCGTGCAGAACGAATGTGGGTATTTGATACTTGATGGCCTCTTGTGCGTCGGGTGCCACCTGCCTGATCGTTGCTCTGATCTGTTCCAACAGCACCTGCACGTCCGGCGGAAAGCCGGCAATGTACTCGTCGATGGTCTGGGGGGCGGTCGATTCAGCGTCCATAGTTCTCCTTTCGTCAGTTCGCAGGGATGCCCAGCAGGAAAACCAACACCGCCTCGGTGACTGGTGCAGGCGCCTCCATGTTGGCCATGTGCCCAACGCCCGGCACGACAAACTGCTGCGCCTGGGGCAGGCGCCGGCAGATCAGTTCGGTAATCTGCCGATAGTCGGGTGTGTCTTCCTCGCCCACGATGGCCAACACCGGCATCGTCAGCTCCGCCAGGCGCTGCGCGGCGGGCGGGTCGAGTCCGAGCTCAGGATTGGAATTGACGAGGTGCCAGCCGTTGTAGTCGGCGATGATCTGTGTCAGGCGAGCCGCCACGGCGGGTTGGCGATGTGCGGGCACAAACAGCGGATGTGCGAGCCACGATGCTTTGGCGGCCGCGATGCCGGCCTCATGCGCTCGCTGCCAGACCAGCGCATCGCGCGCCGACCCTGCGGCCGACCAGACAAAACCGCCCAACACGGTGTCGATGAGCACCAGGGCCGACGTGCGCAGCGGGTAGGTGAGCGCAAAATCGATCGCCACGGCGCCGCCTTTGGAAAGGCCGACCAGGTGTGCCTGCGGGACATCGAGATGATCGAGCAGGCCGCGCAGATCCTCGACGTACGAATAGGGTTCGCCGGTGGGCAGGGCCGATTTGCCGAACCCGCGCAGGTCGTAACGAATAACCCGAAAGTGCTGCGCCAACGGCAGGAACTGGTCGTCCCACATGCGTGTATCAAGGGAAAAACCGTGGAGCAGGACCACCGCCTGGCCGGTGCCGGCGACCTCGTAGTAGAGGCGGGTGTCGTTGATATCGACGAAGTCGCGGTGAGTGTGCATGTCACTAATCACCTCCAGATGGCACATGCAAGCTCGAATCGCTTCGGGTAACCTGGATTAGCTGCTCCCAGGCAGCATCGTCGTCGGCCTGGGAAATCACAATCCGATCGATCTCCAACTGTGTCGGTTCCCCGGAATATTCTGCAGTCCGGTTCTGGTTGGGACAGACGATGTCCACCATTTTCCCTCTGTAAAAGACAATCGTATGCTCATCCAGTTCTGAGTCACCCAGGCGCACTTTCTTCGTTTGACTCATGCGCTTAGCCTCTCGGATGGTGTTCTCAAAGAAGTCAGACTGGTGACCGCAATCGCACAAATAGGATGAAGGGTAGAGTTCCTTTGGCATTCCAATCAATCCTTACCCCGGCTGATCATGTTATCGGATGCCATCCAAGATGTTTCAGCAATCCAGATGCCTCACAAAGTTGTCCGGTGGGTCGAATTATACCCTGTATCCCCCCGAATCTGCAACCTTTTTTCTTCAAGAAGGAATTGCCAATCGACAAACCCCAGTGACTACACCCCCCCACCTATCGTCCAAGCCTGCACAATGACGAAACGAATGCGGCTGACACGCATGCCGCCTGGAGAGTGACGATGACGTACCAACCGCTCGTAATCACCCAACCAAAGACCAACGGTTCCCAGCCCGCCACGGCGTTCACCCCACCCGTTGTGGTCGTGCGCCTGGAAAACGTGAACAAAACCTACGAAGAGGCCGGCCAACAGCATTCGATCCTGCACGACGTGAGCTTCGACTTCTACGCCGGTCAGTTCACCGCCCTCCTGGGAAAAAGTGGCTCCGGCAAGAGCACGCTGCTCAACCTGATCAGCGGCATCGACGACGTCACCGCCGGCACGGTCTGGATTGCGGGCCAACCGGTGACGTGCCTGCCCGAACGCGAACGCACCCTCTTTCGCCGTAACCACATCGGTTTCGTCTTTCAGTTCTTCAACCTGATACCCACCCTGACGGTGAAAGAGAACGTGCTGCTGCCCCTCGAACTGACCAGCACACCCGCCCGGACCGCGCAAACCCGCGTCGACGAGCTGCTGCAGCGCGTTGGCCTGGCCGACCGCCAGCAGGCCTTTCCCGACCGCCTCTCCGGCGGCGAACAGCAGCGCGTGGCTATCGCCCGCGCCCTGGCCGCCGACCCATCGCTGATCCTGGCCGACGAGCCCACCGGCAACCTGGATGAAGACACCGGGCGCCAGGTGCTGGCCCTGCTGCTCGAGCTGACCCGCCAGGCGGGCAAAACCCTGATCATGGCTACGCACTCCATGGAGGTGGCCGGCCACGCCGACCGTGTGCTGCGCATCACCCACGGCGGATTGGTCGAAACGCCGGAACTGAGCCGCGCCGGCCGCGCAACCACGCGCCCACCTGCCACAGGATCGATGCAATGAACCGCTCCCTGCTGCGCGTGAGTGTGCGTCACATCTGGCGCCGTAAGTGGCAGAGTATCCTCTTTGTCATCGGCGTGGCGCTCGGTGTGGCCATGATGGTCGCTATCGACCTGGCCAACGGCAGTGCCAGCCGCGCCTTTCAGCTGTCGACCGATACGATCGCCGGCAAGGCCACCCACCAGATCGTGGGCGGCCCGCGCGGCCTGGATGAGTCCCTCTATCGAGAAATCCGCGTGAACCTGGGAATTGCCAACAGCGCGCCTGTCGTTGCAGATTATGTAAAACTACCAGCCCTGGACAACCAGCCGCTGCGTTTGCTGGGTGTCGATCCCTTCGTCGAAGCACCGTTTCGCAGTTACCTGGCCACCGATCAGAATCAGCTGACGGTCGACAGCGTGGCCGATCTCCTGGCGCGTCCCAACACGGTGGTTCTGGCCGAGTCGGTGGCGCAGCGCTACAATCTGGCGGCCGGTGATACGGTCGACCTGCAGATTGGCGCCACGCGGTCGCCCGTCGAAATCGTGGGCCTTGTCCGTGCGTCCGACGACATCAGCCGGCGAGCCCTGGAGGGGATCGTGTTGGCCGACATCGCCACCGCCCAGGAGCTCCTGGGCATGACCGGACGCCTCAGCACCATCGACCTGATCGTGCCCGAGGCCGAAAGCGAGGCGGGCCGCACCGTGTTGGCCACCATCAGCGCTGCCCTGCCGCCCGGTGCCACGATCGAGCTGCCCTCGACCCGTTCCAACACGGTGCAGCAGATGTCGGCGGCGTTCGAGCTGAATCTGGCGGCGCTCAGCCTGCTGGCCCTCGTCGTTGGCATGTTCTTGATCTACAACACCGTCTCGTTTTCGGTGGTGCAGCGGCGGCCCGTACTGGGTACGCTGCGTGCCCTGGGGGTTACGCGGCGCGAGATCTTCCTGGTAGTGCTGGGTGAGGCGGCGGTGTTAGGCCTGATCGGCACGCTGCTCGGCCTGGGATTGGGTATCGTATTGGGGCGCGCCGCCGTCGGCACGGTCACACAAACCATCAACGACCTGTTTTTTGTCGTCACCGTGCGCAGCGTCGATGTCCCGCTGATCTCGCTGCTGAAAGGGTTCCTCACCGGCATGGCCGCCGCGCTGCTGGCCGCGACCGTGCCCGCCCTGGAAGCCACGAGCGTACCACCCGTCGGTGCCATGCGCCGCTCGACCATCGAAAGCAAAGTGCGGCGCAGCGTACCGTGGCTGACGGCAGCCGGGGTGGTGATCGGTCTCCTGGCCCTGGCCCTGCTCTGGCTGCCGACGAAATCACTGGTGCTGAGTTTCGCCAGCCTGTTTTCCCTGGTGCTGGCCTTTGCGCTGCTGACCCCCGCGTTTACCCTGGCCCTCATGACCGTGCTGACCCCGCTGACCGGCCGGCTGCTGGGGCTGTTGGGGCGTCTGGGGCCGCGCACGGTCAGCCGTGAGCTGAGCCGCACGTCGCTGGCAATCGCGGCGCTCATGGTCGCCGTCTCGGTCATCATCGGCGTCAGCCTGATGATCGGCAGCTTTCGCAGCACCGTCCAGGACTGGCTGCAGAGCACGCTGCAGGCCGACATCTTTGTTTCGCCACCTAACCTGACGGCTACCCAGTCCACGGCCACGCTGCCACCCGATCTGGCCGCCAACCTGGCCGGGGTCCCTGGGGTGACGCGCGTCGAAACGGCGCGCAACGTCACTCTGGTCTCGCCTGAGTTGGGTCCGGTCAACGTCACTGCGGCGACCGGCGACGTATCGCAGGGACGCCGGCGGTTCATCTGGGCGGTCGACGATGACCCCGAGACACTGTGGGCGGCCATTCAGGCGGGCGGTGTGATTCTGTCCGAGCCCCTCGTCAATCTACGCGGTATCCCGGACCAGGGTCGCGGCTATGTGCTGCGGCTGCAAAGTGACGTGGGTCTGCGCGAGTTCCCCGTCGTTGGCGTGTACTACGACTACACCGCCGGCGCGGGCACGGCGATCATGGCGGATGCCCGTTACCGAGAGGCCTGGAACGACGACGGCTTGAGCTCGATCGGCCTGTTTCTGGCACCAGGCCGGGACGGTGATGCCCTGGTGCGTGACTTGCAGCAGCGCTTTGGCGCGCGCGCCGAACTGATCATCCGCTCCAACACGGGGCTGCGGGCGGCGGCACTCGCCATTTTCGACCAGGCGTTTGCGATTACGGTCGCCCTGCAGCTGCTGGCCACGGTGGTAGCGTTCATCGGTGTGTTGAGCGCCCTGCTCTCGCTGCAGATGGAACGGACACGCGAGCTGGGTATCCTGCGCGCCACCGGCCTGACCCGTCGCCAGGTGTGGGGCTTGACGCTGCTCGAAACCGGACTGATGGGCTCGACCGCCGGCCTGCTGGCGGTCCCCACCGGCCTGCTGCTGGCCGTCATCCTGATCTACGTCATCAACCTGCGGTCGTTTGGCTGGACGCTGCTCCTGCAGACCGACCCACGCGCCTTCATACAGGCTTTCGCCGTCGCCCTGGTCGCCGCCCTGTTGGCCGGCCTCTATCCAGCCTGGCGCCAGGCCCAGATTGTGCCGGCAGTGGCGCTGCGAGGGGAGTAATACGGAGTACGGAGGGTAGGGTGACCCTACCCTCCGTACTCCGACAAGAGGGACATCATGTGGAAATGGATTTTTAGTGGGTTTGTTTTGATGGCAGTGGTAGTTGGGGGGCTGGTGTGGGCTGGGTCGCCGGGTGATGGTCGGGTCAGCGGGGCGTTGGCGGTCGAAGACGAGGGTACGGCACCTTCGTTGGAGGGTTTTCCGCGGGTGACTGAGCCGCTCCCCGTGGAATTCCCACGCGATCACGGCCCCCACCCGGAATACCGGCTGGAGTGGTGGTACTACGTCGGCAATCTGGTGACCGCCGAGGGGCGCCGTTTCGGCTACCAGCTGACCTTCTTCCGCAACGCCATCACACCCACGGCGGCCGAGCGTGCATCGAACTGGGGCACTAACCAGGTCTACATGGCGCACTTTGCTTTGAGCGACATCGAAGCCGATGAATTCCACGCCCAGGACCGCTACACGCGCGGGGCGGCCGACCTGGCTGGCGCCCAGGCGGAACCGTACCGTGTCTGGCTGGAGGACTGGTCGGTCGAAGAAGTGGCCCCCGGTGTCGAGCGTCTGCGCGCCGTACACGATGGTGTCGCCATCGACCTGACCCTCGATTGGGTCAAACCGGCTGCCCTGCACGGTAATGCCGGCCTCAGCCAGAAAGGGGCCGAAGTGGGAAACGCGTCCATGTACTACTCCCTGACGCGCCTGGCGACCCGCGGCACCGTCACCGATGGAGACGAAACCTTCGACGTCACCGGTGCCAGCTGGATGGACCACGAATACGGCACGAGTGCCCTGGGGAAAGATGCAGTGGGCTGGGACTGGTTTGCCCTGCAGCTGGACGACGGTTCCGAGCTGATGCTCTACCGCATCCGGCGCGACGACGGCACCTACGAGCCACAGTCAAGCGGCAGCCTGATCGCCCCCGACGGCACCGTCACCCCGCTGGCCGCCGACGACGTGCAAATCGACGTGCTCGATACCTGGCAAAGCCCCGGCACAGGCACAACCTACCCAGCGCGCTGGCGCATCGCCATCCCGCGTGCCTCCCTGACCCTGGAGGTGACCCCCCGCATGTCCGATCAGGAGCTGCGCCTGGCCACCACCTACTGGGAAGGCGCCGTCTCCATCACCGGCACCCGCGCCAACCAGCCCCTCACCGGCCAGGGCTACGTCGAACTCACCGGCTACAACGGCTCCCTCCGCAACCGCGTCTAACAGAATGAGCGCCGAACGGGGTTCGGCGCTCATTCCGTTCCAATCCGCTCCAATCCGTTCCAATCGGTTCCAATCATCCGTTCAATCCGCTCCCTGAATCCGTTGACAGTAATCCGCTCCAATCCGTTCCAATCATCCGTTCAATCCGTTCCCCGGGGGTGGGACCGTGTCCCACCCGCGTTGACAGTAATCCGCTCCCCGAATCCGCAAGGATGGCGGCGCTCCCACACAACCCCAACCCCTGACCCCTAACCCCCATCTTGACACCCCATATATTCCCTGCTAAACTACCCCGCTGCACGACCCGGCAGTGCCGCCAGATCGCGCACCAACAACCCAAACGGGAGGCCCGTGACGCCGTGAACCGTTATCGATTGCTGCTGAGCGTACTGCTCATGCTCACCTTGCTCGTGGCAGCCTGCACCCCCGTAGCCACACCAGCCCCCACGACCCAACCGGCCCAGGCCGAACCAGACCCTGTGCCAGAATCCGAGCCGGCACCTGACGCAACCCGCGCACCCGATGCCGGGTCGGACGCACGCCTCGTGCTCTATTCCGGTCGCAGTGAAAGCCTCGTCGCGCCTGTTCTCGAAAAGTTCGAGGCCGCCACCGGAATCGAGGTCGATGTCAAATACGGCAGCACCGCCGAGCTGGCGGCCACACTGCTCGAAGAAGGACCCAACAGTCCCGCCGACGTCTTTTGGGCACAGGACCCAGGTGGCCTCGGTGCCGTTGTGTCCATGCTGGCACCACTACCGGATGACCTGCTCGACCAGGTCGATGGCCGCTGGCGCGACCCCGATGGCCGCTGGGTCGGTCTTTCCGGACGAGCGCGTACAGTGGTCTACAACACCGAACAGGTCCAGGCGGCCGATCTCCCCACCGATCTGCGGGGTTTCACCGATCCCGAATGGAAAGGGCGTATCGGCTGGGCACCCACCAACTCCTCTTTCCAGACCATGGTCACGGCGATGCGCGTGCTGTGGGGAGAGAAAGAGACGCGCGACTGGCTGGCCGGCATCCTGGCCAACGAACCCGTCGCCTACGAACGCAACAGCGCCATCGTGGATGCCGTCGGCGCGGGCGAAGTGGACGTCGGGTTGGTCAATCACTACTACCTCTACCCGTTCCTGAAGGAACAGGGCGAGGATTTTCCTGTCCGCAACCGCTTCCTGAATGACGGTGGCCCCGGCTCACTGGTCATGGTCGCAGGCGCGGGCGTCTTGAACACGGCGGGCCAGTCCGCCGCGGCCCAGGAACTGCTGCGTTATCTGCTTTCGCAAGAAGCCCAGCAGTACTTTGCCACGGAGACGTTCGAATACCCCCTGGCCGCCGGTGTATCGGCTGCCGAGGACCTGCCTTCGTTGTCTTCGTTGAACGCACCCGCCATCGATCTGGCCAACCTGGCCGATCTGCAGGGTACGGTGCGGCTGCTGCAAGACGTGGGTGTTCTGCCCTGACATGAACCAGCTACCCACGACAGCCAGGACGTCAGCCAGCCACGTCTCATCGGCCCAACCGGCGAGGCGTGGTTGGCACGCGGCCGTGACGCCTCTGCGGCAGGCACCCCTGCTCTGGGGATTGTCGCTGGCTGTCGTGGCCCTGCTGCTGCTGCCGATCCTATACCTGGTGCTGCGTGCGCTGGGGGCGGGACCAGCCACCTGGTCCATGCTGCTGCAGCCGCGCGTTCTGGTTGTCATGGTCAACAGCCTCGTCCTGGCCCTGGGTGTGACCCTGTGCAGCGCGCTGATTGCGCTGCCGTTGGCCTGGCTGACGGTGCGCAGTGATCTGCCGGGCCGCCCGTTATGGGCCATCCTGGCTGCCCTGCCCCTCGTCATTCCCAGTTACGTCGCCGCGTACCTGCTCGTATCGGCCCTGGGACCGCGCGGGATGCTGCAGCAGTGGCTGGAACCGCTGCTGGGCATCCAGCGCCTGCCGTCTATCTACGGGTTTCCGGGTGCGTTGTTCGTTCTGACCCTGTTGTGTTACCCGTACACCTTTCTGAGTGTGCGCGCGGCGCTGCTGCGCATGGACCCCGCGCTCGAAGAAGCCTCGCGCAGCCTGGGCCTGGGTGCCTGGCCGACCTTTTGGCGGGTCACCCTGCCACACCTGCGACCCGCCCTGGCGGCGGGCAGCCTGTTGGTGGCGCTCTATACGCTGCGCGATTTTGGAGCCGTGTCGATTCTACGTTTCGACACGTTCACGCGCGTGATTTACGTGCAGTACCAGTCAGCCTTCGACCGCACGGCGGCGGCCGTGCTGTCGATCGTACTCGTCGTGCTGACCCTGGTTATTCTCCTGGCCGAGATGCGCACACGGGGACGCGCCCGTTTCGACCGCGCCGGTGCTGGCGTGGCACGGCGGGTACTGCCGGTGCCTCTGGGCCGCTGGCGCTGGCCGGCCCTCATCGCCTGTGCCAGCCTGGTAGGCCTGGCTCTGGTGCTGCCGGCGACCGTTCTGGGTTATTGGCTGGTGCGCGGTTTGGCGTCTGGCGTGGTTACAGCGGGTCTCGGGGCAGTTACCGCCAATTCATTGGCCGCCGCGGGCCTGGCCGCCCTGGCGACGCTGGCTGCGGCGCTGCCGGTAACCTGGCTGGCGGCACGCCGGCCCTCGCGCGGCAGCCATCTCCTCGAGCAGGCCACTTACCTGGGTTACGCGCTGCCCGGCATCGTCGTTGCGCTGGCCCTGGTCTTTTTTGGCACACGCGCCGCGCCGTGGCTTTACCAGACCTGGCTGCTCCTGGTGGTGGCCTACGTCATCCTCTTTTTGCCCCAGGCCGCCGGCGCCCTGCGCACGTCGCTGCTGCAGGTACACCCCAGCGTCGAAGAAGCGGCGCGCAGTCTCGGCCGCTCACCGGTCGGTGTTGCCTGGTCGATTACCCTGCCCCTTGTGCGGCCTGGGGTGATGGCTGCCCTGGCGCTCGTTTTTCTGACGACGCTCAAGGAGCTGCCGGCCACGCTGATTTTGGGCCCGCTCGGCTTCAAAACGTTGGCCACCACGATCTGGACGGCGGTCTCGGAAGCCTATTTTGCCCAGGCGGCGATCCCGGCGCTGCTGCTCATCGTCCTCTCATCCCTGCCGTTGGCGCTGCTGATGGTCGATGAGCAAGGTTTTGCCCGCCGCCGGCGGGTACAGCGGTCACGACCGGCCGCTCCGGTGAGTGAATTCGAGGTGAGCACGTGAGCAGCGTCGCCGTGCAGTGCATCGGTTTGAGCAAGTCCTTCGCCGACACCCCCGCCGTCATCGACCTGGACCTGACCGTGGCGGCGGGTGAGATCGTGGCTCTGTTGGGACCCAGCGGCTGCGGCAAAACCACCACCCTGCGTCTGATTGCGGGCTTCGAGGTGCCCGACGCGGGCAGCCTGGCCATTGCCGGTGTACCGGTGGCCGGCGGCGGTGTGTGGGTGCCCGCTGAACGTCGCCGCGTGGGCATGGTGTTTCAGAACTACGCGCTGTTTCCCCACCTCAGCGTTGGGGAGAACGTCGCATACGGCCTGCCCCGCGGTGCCGGCCGACCTGAACAGGTTCAGCATGCACTCGACCTGGTGGGCCTGGGTGAGTTGGCAACACGCATGCCGCATGAGCTGTCCGGCGGCCAGCAGCAGCGGGTGGCGCTGGCGCGTGCCCTGGCGCCGCAGCCCACGGTTCTGCTCATGGACGAGCCTTTCTCGAACCTGGATGCGGGCCGGCGGGTTCAGATCCGTGAAGAGGTACGCGTCATTCTCAAAACGACCGGTGCCGCCGTCGTTTTTGTCACGCATGACCAGGAAGAGGCCCTGTTCATGGGCGATCGTGTGGCGGTCCTCGATGCCGGCCGGCTGGCGCAGATCGATACGCCCGAACAGGTTTTCCAGGCACCAGCCACGCGCTTCGTGGCCGAATTCCTGGGTCAAACCGATTTTCTGCCCGGCCATATCACGGCCGCCGGCGTGGTGACCGAGATCGGCCTGCTCGATCAGCACCCTGCATTGGCCATGGACACGTGGGTCGAGGTGGCGTTTCGTGCCGATGATGTAGCGCTGTTTCCCGACGCGACGGCCACGGCGTACATCGAAGCCCGTCTCTTCAAAGGGGCGTACAACGTCTACCGCGTGCGCCTGGCTTCAGGGCGCGTCGTGCACAGCCTGCAGGCCCACACCCTGCAGCTGACACCGGGCACACCCGTACGCGTCGTCGCCAATCCGGGCCATGCACTGGCCTGTTTTGAGAGCGAGCGACACGTCGCCTGATCCGCCTCTCCTTGCGGATTTCGTGGGTCCTCAATGCAGTCACAACCAGAAACGGTGCGTTCGGAGGGCATTTCGGCACCAGCGACGTTTCGCCAATATCCGATTTGCGGTTATAATGAGCGGGACCATTCTGGCCACCGCCCGTTCCGTCGATCCACAAGACAAGGAGGCCTTGACGTTGGAGATGAGCACCCAATCCACCGATTCTGATCCGCGTTCTACCACTGACCCGTTGACGGCCCAGATTCTGTCGGCCGTGCCGGGTGAAGGTGAACCCGCGGCGACCACCGAGTCCGTCGTCGGTTCTTTCCCAACAACAGAGGCCGCAGCCGAGCCGACACCACCTCCGGCCACCGGTCTGGCACCGGTCGTGGCCGATCCAAATGCAGCCCTGGCGCTGCCACCCGATGGCCCGGCTCCCCCGCGTATCGTCGTGGGTGCGGTGACAACCGAAGTCGCAACACCGCAAGGCATTGCCGTGGTGCCCGGACCGACGTCAGGCCCTGACGAGCCGTGGCTGATCGAGCTGCAGAAGCTGTCAGATGAACAGCGCCGCCGCATCCTGCGTAAACTCACGTCGGATCAGGAGCGAGGGCTCAACAAAGATATCGATCACCTCTTCAGCCGTGTCACGACCGAGCTGCCCAACGACAAAAAACGCACCCAGGGTGCCCTGGCCATGCTCAACCAGGCACGCACGATCATGGTCGAAACGCCCGAAAAATACGTCTCTGCCGAATACCAGATCCAGCGTGTCGAAGCAATGCTCGTCTCCACTGCCAACAGCCGGCAGTGGTCGGCCCAGTTCGGCCGCCGCGTCTTCGTCTACGAAACCGTGTGGATGTTTGGGTTCCTGTTGTTCTACATGCTGGCCAACGTCTTCTGGCCGATGATTAGCCGCTGGCTGATCCAGGTGAGCGGCCTGGACCCCAACTCGGTCGTGGTGGCGCAGGCGGTTCCTTTTGTCAGTACGTTGGTCTGGGGTGGCATCGGTGGTGCGGTCGGGGCGCTGTACAGCCTGTGGTACCACATCTCCGACCAGCGCGATTTCGACCGTGAATTCCTGATCTGGTACTACACCCAGCCGATCCTCGGTATGGTCCTGGGCGGCATCGTCTACCTGCTCTTCATGACCGGCATGCTGGTCCTGCAGGGTGGTACAACCACCACAGACAGCCTGGGGGCGCGCCTGCTGCCCTCGCTGATTGCCGCAATCGGCGGTTTCCGGCAGAACTTCGTCTTCGACCAGCTGGCACGCGTCATCGAGGCGTTCAGCGGTGGTCCGAAGGAGACACCGGCCACGACGACCACGACAGAGACGACGACCGCCGGGGGAGCAACTATCGAGGTACCTTGATCGAGAAGCCGATTGATTCACAATAATGACCAATGAAGGAACTTGACGAATTGCGTCCCGAGTATCACCGGCGAGACTTCGGCACGATGGTGCGAGGCAAGTACATGCATGGAATTGGAAATACAGCAACCAGGAGAATCACAATGGTCAGACAGTTCAAGATCGTGGTGGAGAAACATCCTGACGGGTATGTGGCATACCCTCTGGGTCTGAAAGGGGTCATTGTCGGCGAAGGGGACAGCTACGAGGAAGCCCTGGCTGACGTGCGATCTGCGATTAACTTTCACGTCGAGACCTTCGGAGCCGAGGTACTGGAGAACGAATCACCCATTCTGGAAGCATTTGTAGCAGAGATGGCGGTCGTGGCTTGAAGTTCCCGGTCGATGCACCAATACGCCGTGTGATCCACGCGTTCGAGCATCTCGGTTTTGAGTTAGTACGGGAGGGCAACCACATTGCAATGATACGGGAGAATGCCGACGGTACCCGAACACCCTTGACGATACCCAACCATGCGCATCTGAAGAGTTCGACATTGCGCTCGATACTGGTACAAGCAGGAATAGATCGGGATGAGTTTTTGAAGGCCTACCTGAGCTGAGATTCTATCCCATCCACACCACATCCTCCAGCGTATACGCCGGCGCACAGGTGACCGTCATGACCAGCTCGGTCACCGCTTCGATCTGATGCACGACCCGCGGCCGGATCGTGACGATGTCGCCGGCGTTGACCAACTGCCGTACACCGTCCAGGGTCAGCCAGGCCTGGCCCGCGGTGATCACATACACCTCCTCCAACCCCGCGTGCCAGTGCGCCCGCGACGCTGTCCCCGCCGGATGGCGAATCTCCGCAATGCTGTGGCTGGTGACACCCGAACTTCGTCCCGCGAACTCGCGAATCCAGGCCCCATCCGCCGCCTGGAACGGTTCGATTGCGGTGTAATGCGTGATCATGATGCTCCTTTTATGGAACCACGAAGACACCAAGATGTTCATGCAACTTGGTGTCTTGGTGTCTTGGTGGTCACGTCCCTTTGCCCTCAATCATCGATGCGCGTGATGGCTGCCCCCAGACTGCGCAGCTTTTCTTCCACACGCTCGTAGCCGCGGTCGATCTGCTGCACGTTGGCGATCAGGCTTTCGCCGTGGGCGGCCAGGGCGGCGATCAGGAGCGCCATGCCGGCGCGGATGTCAGGTGAGCTCAGTTCCGAACCGTGCAGCGGTGCGGGACCCACCACCACCGCGCGGTGCGGATCACACAGGATGATCTGCGCCCCCATCGTGATCAGCTTGTCCACGAAGTAGAGCCGGCTCTCGAACATCTTCTCGTGCATCAACACCGTGCCGCGCGCCTGGGTCGCCACCACCAACGCGATGCTCATCAGGTCGGCCGGAAAAGCGGGCCAGGGCGCATCGTCGATCTTGGGCACGGCGCCGCCGATGTCCGGCCGGATCAGCAGGTCCTGGTGGTTCTCGATGACCAGGTCATGCCCGCTGGCTGTTGGCTCCAGGTGCATGTGCACACCCAGGCGGTCACGAAATACCAGCTCGACCATGCGCATCTGGTCTGCCGGCACCCCCGTGACCCGAATCTCGCCTTGGGTCACGGCACCGAGACCGATGTAACTGCCGATTTCGGTCAGGTCGGGCGAAATCGTAAACTCACAGCCATGCAGCGACTCGACACCGGTGATGCACAACGTATTGCTGCCAATGCCCTCGATGCGGGCCCCCATACCCACCAGGCAGTTGCACAGGTCCTGCACGTGCGGCTCGGAGGCGGCGTTACGAATCATCGTCGTGCCGCGGGCCAGGACCGCCGCCATGACAGCGTTTTCGGTGGCGGTGACACTGGCCTCGTCCAGCAAAATATCAGCACCCCGCAGGCCTGGCGTCGTCAGACGAAATTGGGCGTCGTGCTCGACCTCGGCCCCCAGCGCAGACAGGGCCAGGAGGTGCGTGTCGATGCGCCGGCGTCCGATTTTGTCGCCGCCCGGCATCGGCAGCTCGGCACGGCCCAGGCGGCCCAGGAGCGGTCCGGCCAGGGTGATCGATCCGCGAATGATACGAAAGAGTTCACCGTCCAGTTTGCCGCCCAGGTCGCGGGCGCACAGGGTTACGGTGTGGGCATCGGTGCGGTTGGCGGTCACACCCAGCCCCTGCAAGAGCTGGATCATGGTGCCGACGTCGCCAATGGCGGGTACGTTGTGCAGCGTGACCGGTTGGGCGGTCAAAAGGGTTGCTGCCAGCAGGGGCAGCGCCGCGTTTTTGTTACCCGAGGGCGTGACCGTGCCCTGCAAGGGTTGCTGTCCGTGAATTACGAAGCGTGACATAGTCCTTGTCCTCACGAATACTCATCAACGGGTGGAGACGCAGTCTCTCACTTTCAGCTGGGGTGCCTGGTAGGCTGGCAGTGCCGGTTCGTTTCCTTGTCAGGAATCTGCCGGCCGGGCGAGCACGGAGTCGCCTCGTTTCGCGGCCAGTTCGCGCGCAGCGTTCCCGTCGCGCACCGCCACCTCCAGTGTGCCGCTGCTGCCCACGTAGGCCACCAACCGGCCAGGCGCCACGGCGGCGTAGTGCGGGCTGATCGCCGGCACCACCTCGCCGTGCACTTCCACCGTCCATTGATCCTCTCCCAACCATCCTGCTGGCAGGTTGGTGATCAGGTTGCCAAAATAGTCGATGTGAATCACCGTGCCGTGCAGCGCACCGCCCGCCATACGCGACGGCGCAGTGTCGAGCAACCGCACGGGATCATCGATCCCGACACCCATCCCGGCCAGGGGGATTCCAGCCGACAGGTGCGCGGCCACGGGGGCAAAGATATCGCGCCCATGGAACGTAGCGCTGGGCTGCGGGCGCCAATACTGGGACTGGGTGAGGTGCACGATCTGCACATGGCTGGCTGTGGTAAAAAACGGTGTAAACAGGCCGTTATCGGGTCCTACAAACGTGGCATGGGGCGTGCGCAGCGCCAGCGGCCGCCGCGCACTGCCCACACCGGGGTCGATGACAGCGAGGTGAATCGTATCCGCCGGGAAGTAAGGTACGGCCTGCTGCAGGACGAAGGCTGCCTGCGTGATGGCCTGCGGCGATATCCCGTGGGTGATGTCGACGATGTGGGCCAGGGGGGCAATGCTCAGGATGACACCTTTGAGCGCGCCGACGTAACCGTCCGCATAACCAAAGTCTGTGGTAAGGGTGATAATGGGGTGGGCCATCTGCAAATCGATCTCCAGTTGTTTCACTCTATAACGGAGCACGGGGCCTGTTTGTTACCCAGGCGTGTCCGAGCGACGCATGCCACGGTGGGGATGGGCGCCCACCTCGGCTGGCTCCACCACGCGCGGCGCGGACACACGCCGCGGCCGGACACGCACGATGCGCGCCTGCCAGGCAGAGATGAGCACGACGGCCGCAAACGCCAGTGCATACAGCGCAAAGTACGGTGCAATGCCCAGCTGCTGCCGGTAGGCTGCCAAACCAGCTGCCAGGACACCGTAAAGTGCAAGCAGCATTTCGCCCATGATCGACCGGTCGATGCCCAGGGCATACGGGCTGGACGTCCAGGCATCGGCGCGCGCCTGCACGTGAAATTTGGGTGTGCGCCGGAAAGTGCCACCCTTGCCCGCCCACCCTTCGAGCACCGCACGCGTGCAGTTGAGGGTAAAACCGAGACCGATCAGCATCAGCAGCGGGTAGGCTGTCATCCGGCGCAGCCATCGACGGGGCTGGTGGCGGTGCAAAATGAACTGTCCCAGGGTCAGCAGGAAGGGCGGGCCGAGGCTGGACACGATCAAGTAGACCACTGGCAGGCGGTGCATGTCGCCCCACCAGAGCATTGGGATCGACAACAGAACTACCAACAGCATCAACGGGTGCACCAGGTAACCGCTGAGGTGCAGCAGGCCGCAGAGGCGCGCGAGGAGTGAACGCTCACTGCGCAGGACTGCCCAGCCGTGTTTGCGCAGGCACTGCGTCGAACCCTTGGCCCAGCGGTACTGCTGGCGCTTGTAGGCCTCCAGCTGCGGCGGTATCTCGGCGGGCACGGCGATGTCGCCGCAGAAACGGGCCGACCAGCCAGCCAGTTGGGCGCGATAGCTAAGGTCCATGTCTTCACACAGCGTATCGGCCTGCCAGCCGCCGCTGCTTTCGATGCACGCCTTGCGCCAGACGCCGGCCGTGCCGTTGAAGCCAATGAAAGCCCCAAGGCGCTGGCGCGCGTGCTGCTCGACGACGAAGTGGCCGTCGAGCGCCATAGCCTGGGCGCGGGTCAGTGCGGAGTAATCGGCGTTGAGGTGGTCCCAGCGCGCCTGCAAAAAGCCAACGGTGGGATCGGCCACCAGGTAGGGCATTGTGCGGTGCAGAAAATCGGCCGGAGGCACAAAATCGGCGTCGAAGATGGCGATGAACTCGCCGGCGTCCGGCAGGGCAGCCGCCAGCGCGCCAGCCTTAAAACCGGACCGTTCGGCGCGATGACGATGCTCGATGCGAACGCCGCGCGCCTGCAAGCGGCGTACCGTGGCGGCCAGGAGGGCCGTCGTCTCGTCGGTCGAATCGTCCAGCACCTGGATGTGCAGCCGCTGCCGGGGATAATCCAGTGCCGCCACCGCGTCGACCAGGCGGCACGCCACATGCATTTCATTGAAAACCGGCAGCTGCACGGTGACGGTCGGCCACGTTTCGGGCATTGGCGGCACCGCTTCAGGAGAGCGACGCAGGGACAGAATGCTGAATACGAAGGCCTGCAAGCTGTAAAGCGACAACAGCAACGCAGCCGCCAGGTATGCGACACCTATGAACAACAAATCGCTCGTCTCCGTCGTGCGTTCGCCGGTGTCTCAGCTCGCCGCGCCCGTGTCTGGCCGGCCCTTGAGCAGTACTTCCCACGTCCCACGGTGCACGACCTCGTCGCGTTGATTGAGAATCTGAACCTTGAAAGTCACCAGGCCCCCGCCCAGGCGGCGCATCGCCTTTTTCTCTTCAACCGTTGCCCGCACGCGCACGGTATCGCCGATCTTAACGGCGCCACGAAACTCCCAGTTCAGCCCCATGAAGGCCTGCACCGTGTCTTCCATGAAACCGAGCCGTACCGCCAAACCGCTGGCCACGGAAAGAACCAACAAACCATGTGCCACACGCTCGCCAAACATCTGACCGCGCGAAAACTCGGCATCGGTATGAATCTGGTTCCAATCACCGCTCAGCGCGGCAAAATTGACCACGTCGGTCTCGGTGATCGTGCGGCCCACGCTGGTCGCACTGTCGCCCATCTCGAACTCCTCGAAGTAAAGCCCTGTCTGACGCTGCAGTGATCCGCCCACGCGTCCAGCCTCCATGTTATGGCTCATGTTGAAAGTTGACCCGCTCACTTCTCAGGCCATTGTACTTGTTTCCCGCCAACCCGTCAACCAGTGCGGGCCGACCCGTCACCAGGTTTCCCAGTGCACGACCTCGTCCAGGGTGCGCCGGCCGCCGGTCTGGGGCGGTTGCGTCAGCACGTCAGCGGTGAGCGGATAACCAAACGACAGCGCAATGCGTGCCTCCAGCTCGGCCGGAAATCCAAGCAGTTCCCGGCAGGCATCTCCTTCATAGATCGTGGCCAGGCACGAGCCTATCCCCCGTTCCCACGCCACCAGCTGCATGTAGGCCGCTGCCTGCCCGGCATCGAACATGATGCTAAAGCGCACCTCGGGCGGCGGCGTCACCAGGACCACGCCCAGCGCGGCGCCCGCCAGATGTCCCGCCCAGGTGCCAAGGTTCGACAGTGCCCGCAGGCGCGCACGGTCCTGAATGGCAATGAAATGCCAGGCCTGCATGTTTTTGGCCGACTGCGCACGCCGCCCGGCGTTGAGGATCGCCCGCACCGCCTCATCCGACAGCGGGGTATCCTGGAATTGGCGCACCGCGCGTTTGGTGCGCACGGCGTCGAGGACAGACATTGATGCGCTCATGGTGCCTCCTGCACAAAGATCTGCGGCAATGATCGATTACGACGGTATTCGTACTCGTACTCAGTGCAACGGTACTCGTACTCGTACTCGTACTCGTGGGTGACCTGGCTCGAGCGCAGCCATCGAGTACGAGTACGAGTACGAGTAGGAGTAGGACGATCCTCGTACTCGTACTCAGTGCAACGGTACTCGTACTCGTACTCGTGGGTCGCCTGACTTGAGCGCAGCTATCGAGTACGAGTACGAGTACGAGTACGACGATACTCGTACTCGTGGGTCACCTGGCTTGAGCGCAGCCATCGAGTACGAGTACGAGTACGAGTAGGAGTAGGAGTAGGACGATCCTCGTACTCGT
>CAYUCC010000011.1:0-99914 GCA_964443225.1 uncultured Anaerolineae bacterium | reverse complement strand
CGGGGCCCCCCCCCCCCCCCTCCCCTCTGCCCCCCCCCCCCCGCCGGGCCCCCCCCCCCCCCCGCGGGGGCCCCCCCCCCCCCCGGGGGGGGGGACCACACAGAACGCACAGCGCACAAAATTGTGTGTGGGCTGTGCGTTCTTTGCGGTTACCCCCCGTACCGGAATTGACGAAAACACGCGCCCATGTGACAATACCGGATGGTCATGCAAACACAAGAATCTGGAGGTCTGGTTATGAAAATCGCAGTGGTCGGTGCGGGCGCCGTGGGAGCCAGTGCCGCGTATGCCATGATGATTTCGGGCACGGCATCAGAAATCGTGCTGGTCGACGTTAATCATCGCAAGGCCGAGGGCGAGGCCATGGACTTGATGCATGGTGCACCCTTCGTGCGGCCGGTTACGGTCACAGCCGGAGAATACGCCGACTGCGCCGGTTCCGACCTGGTGGTAATCACCGCCGGCGCGGCGCAGCGGCCGGGAGAAACGCGGCTGGAGCTGGTCAAACGAAACACCGACATCTTCGGCAGCATCATCCCGCAGATCACACAGGCGGCACCCGATGCGATCTTGCTGGTGGTTGCCAATCCGGTCGACATTCTAACCTACGTCACGATGAAGATTTCCGGCCTGGGACCGCGGCGCGTCCTGGGATCCGGTACCGTGCTCGATACCGCGCGGCTGCGGGCACTCGTGGGCCAGCACTTGCAGATCGATGCCCGCAGCGTACACGGCTACGTCATCGGTGAACACGGTGACAGCGAGGTTCTGCTGTGGAGTCAGGTCAGCGTGGCCGGCCTGCCGCTAGCTGAGTTTGCGCGGCAGCGCGGTGTGCAGTACGACGATTCGGTGCGCGCCACGATCGACTACGGCGTACGTCGCGCCGCCTACGAGATCATCGAGCGCAAGGGGGCCACCTACTACGCCATTGGGTTGGGCGTGCGCAACGTCGTCGAGGCTATTCTGCGCGATCACAATACGATCCTGCCGGTGTCGACGTTGATGACGGGCCAATTTGGGATAGACAACATCTGCCTGAGCCTGCCATCCGTTGTGGATCGTAACGGTGTCGAGGTCGTGCTCGAACCGGACATGGACACCGAGGAACTGGCGGCGTTCAAACGCTCAGCCGAAGTGCTGCAGGAAGTTGCGCGTTCGGTTGGGTTGTGATTGTTTCAGGCTGTACGCGGCTGCAGCCAGGCCTGCGTGACGACCCAGGCGCCCGTGTCGGTGCGCTGGCGTAGTTCGAACGTATCGCGCCCAGTCGTTTGCACCAGCAGGCAGTGCCAGGTCGTTCCGCCGCTGAACGCCTGCCAGCGCCGGCCCACGGCGGCAACCTGGTAGCGCTGCCCGTGCCAGGTGAAGGCGTGCGGCGTTGCGGGTTCAGCGGTCGCCGGCACCAGCTCGACCGGCACTGATTCCTCGCTGCCGCGTGGGGTTGTGTCGGGACGTGGCGGTCCAGCGGCACGCCCCACGCCGTCTGTGACCTGGCGTTCGACGTAACGCAGCAGCAGGGCGAGTACGGCAGCGGCCGACTGCTGCTTGTTGGCCAGTCGATCCCCCTGCCAGAGGTGGCGTTCACCCCATTCGGCGTCCACCGCCGACAGGTGGATGTAGGTGAGGCCCACCGGTTTGTCCGGCGTGCCACCCCCCGGCCCGGCGATGCCGGTGACGGCCAGACCGACATCTGCGTTGAAAAGGCGCCGGACCTGGCGAGCCATCTGGGCGGCCACTTCGGGGCTCACGGCCCCGTGGGCGGCCAGCGCGGCGGCATCCACACCCAGGACACGTTCTTTGGCCAGGTTGGCGTACGTCACGGCGCCACCCACGAAATAGTCCGAACTGCCGGCGACATCGGTGAGCAGGCTGCTTACCAAACCACCGGTGCACGATTCGGCGGTGGCCACGCTGAGTCCAAGCTGGCGCAGGCGTTCTCCGATCCTCACGGCGATTGCATCGGTCATACCGGCGGCTCGATTTGTCCGCCAGTGGCCACCGGGTGATCTTGTGGCTGCGGTCTGTCCTCAACCACCTCCGGCGTGTCTGCCAGTTCGTCTTCTTCGTCGTCGGCCGCAACGAGCACACTGTGGGGTGCGGCCGGCAGCCACAGGGTAAATGTGCTGCCGCGTTGAGGTTCACTGACGACGGTGATCGTCCCATCATGGGACTGCGCAATCCACTGCGCAATCGAGAGCCCCAGGCCACTGCCACCCACGCTGCGTGACCGGCTCGGATCAGCCCGATAGAACCGGTCGAATACGAACGGCAAATCTTCGCCTGCAATACCAATGCCCGTATCGGCCACGTCGATACGCACCCAGCGTGCGGTCGAAACGCGCCGGTCGTCTGGTGCCGAGGGGGGGGCTTCTGTGCCACAAGACAGTGAGAGGGTGATTTTGCCTCCCGCAGGCGTGTATTTGATGGCATTATCGACCAGGTTGAGCAGCAGTTGGCGCAGGCGGTCGGGATCACCCATGACCATGGCCTGGTCCCAAGATCCCAGCCGCAGATCGACGCCGCCGTGGGCAATGAGCTGTCCCTGGTGGAATACGTCGAGCAGGAGGGTGTCCAGCTCGACCGGCACCCGCTGCAGGTTCAGCCCGGCGTCGGCCTGGGCCAGGAGCAGCAGGTCACCGACCATCCGGCTCATGCGGTCCACTTCGGATTCGATTTCGTGCAGGGCTTCGCCGCGCAGCTCGGGGTCGTCGATCGCGCCACGCTGCAAGAGATTCAGGTTGCCGCGGATCGTGGTCAGCGGTGTTCGGAGTTCGTGGGACACGTCGGCAATGAGACGCTGCTGGGCCTGAAACTGGCGGTCGAGGCGTTCGAGCATCTCGTTGAAGGTATCGGCCAGGCGGCTGACTTCGTCGCCGCGGTCTTCGATGGCAATCCGTTCGGCCAGGTGTTGGGTGCGGCCGATGCGCAGGGCCGTGCTGGCGATTTCATCGATGGGCCGCAGGGTGGTGCGCGCCAGGAAGGCACCGCCGGTCGCCGCGGCGATGATGGCCAGGACGCTGCCAAGCGTCAGCAAGAGACGTACCCGTTCCAGGGTGGCGTTCATGTCGGCGAGTGATTGACCCACCTGCAGGATACCGACAATCGTCCCGTCGGCGCTGCGCAGCGGGCGCGACAGCACGTAGATCGGCGTATTGCGCTGGGTCAGCACGTAGAATCCGGTGTCCCCCCGGAGGTTGCGGTCGAGCGTACGCGGGCTGATGGGCAGCAGTTCGCTCATCTGCAGCAGGTTTTCCGAACGATGGAGCACCTCACCACGCGGGTTGAGGACCTGGGCGTAGACCTGCGAGGCAAATACCGCCGGACTGACGAGGGGCTGCTGCTGCCACTGCAGGGACGTCATCGGATCGCCGGACTGCTCGATGATGGCGGCGGCGCGCGTCGACTGCTGCTTCAGGTTGCGGTCCACGTCGGCCACCATCAGGTTTTGCAGACCGCTATACAGCAGCAAGTCGAACACCAACAGCGTGAGACCCAGGAGCGCAGTGTACCAGAGCGTCAGGCGCAGACGAATCGACACCGTGCGTTACTCCTCTCGCCGCCGGTCAGGGCTCACGCAGCACATAGCCTACACCACGCGAGGTGTGCAGCAGACGCGGCTCACCGTTGGCTTCCATCTTGCTGCGCAGATAGCGCACGTACACTTCGATGATGTTGGATTCACCACCAAAATCGTAATCCCAGATCCGCTCGTAGATGATGTCGCGCGTCAGCACCTGTCGTGGGTGCTGCATGAACAACGAGAGGACGTCGAACTCCCTGGCCGTCAGCTCCATGCGCCGGCTGCCGCGGTAGACTTCGCGTGTGGCTGAGTTCAGCGTCAAATCAGCGAATCGCAGCTCTTCGCGGGTCGTTTTGGTCTGTACCCGTCGCAGCAGGGCACGCACACGTGCCAGCAGCTCGTCGAAATCGAAGGGTTTGACCATGTAGCCATCGGCGCCGCTGTCCAATCCTGCCACACGATCTGGGATGGCGTCTTTGGCTGTGAGCATCAGAATAGGCACATCACTGGCCGCACGCAGTCGCCGGCAGACCTCGAGTCCATCGATGCCGGGCAGCATGATGTCGAGCAGCACCAGGTCGGGCGGGTTGTCGCGCGCCATCTGCAGACCGCTTTCACCGTTGGGAGCTACGTCGACGGTGTAGCCCTCGTACAATAAACCCCGACGTAACAAACTGGCAATCTTCTGTTCATCTTCGACCACAAGAATTCGTTCAGCCATGACCACTCAACAGGGTACCGGCCGCAGCCGGAGAATAGCGCTCATCCGTCACCATCCGGCATGTAGCGCTGCAAGAAGCTGATTACGAGACGATCGAACAGTTCGGGCTGTTCATCCATCGGCAGATGGCTGGCACGGGGCACGACGGCCAGGTGCGCGGCTGGGATCTGCCGTGCGGCGCGCCGCACCTCGGCGAGCGGGATGGTGACGTCGTGCGCACCGGCGATGATCAGCGTTGGTACGTCGATTTCGCCCAGGCGAGCGCTCAAATCAGCGGTCAGAAGCGCACGCAGCGAACCGGCCACGGCGTCGGGCGCCGCGCGGGCCAGGTCGCGCAGCGCGCGTTGAGCGGCCTGACCACGACCAAAACGCGGATTGCTCAGCCAGCCTCGTTCGCCGGCGCGGTTGAGCCAGGAACTGCGCCGGGTTCGATCGATCATGCGCTGGCCCAGGCGCGTACGCAGGAACCGCCCCATGCCCGCACCGACGTTGCCTGTAATGGCCGGGTCGGCCAGAATCAGCCCACCGACGATGTGACGATGATCGAGTGCCAGCTGCGCCGCAATCAGACCACCCATCGAGTGGCCGATAACCGCCACCGGCGCCAACGGGTCGACGACCCGCTGCACGAATTGCTCGACGATGGCAGCATACGTGGCCGGCGCATAGTCGAAACCGGCCGGTGGGCAGGTCGAATCCCCAAAGCCCGGCAGATCGAGGGCGATCACACGGTAGGTTCGTCGCAGCAGGGCCGTTGTGCGCTGCCACATCAGCAGGGAGCTGGCCCAGCCATGGATGCACAAGACGACCGGCCCGCGGCCAACGTCGGCATAGTTCAGTGTAAGATCGTGTACAACGGCCGTTTTCACGGCGCGTATTATAACACACGGAACGAGAATGCAGGAATCGATGTCCTGGGCTGGGTTCCAAGTGTACGATGGCGTACTACGCAAAATCGGTATGACCTGCTATAATGGGCCAATCAACGGGGCAAGGGCCGGCACAGGGACTTGTCCCAATTCAAGAGGAGTATCCATGGACAATCCAGTCCAGTCGCTGGCCGAGCAGTTAAGCAAAAACGTCGAACAAGTCATTATTGGCAAACATGCCGAAGTTCAAAACACGTTGGTGGCCCTGTTGTGTGAAGGGCACCTGCTCATCGAGGATGTCCCGGGCGTCGGTAAGACGATGCTGGCTCGCTCGATTGCCCGCTCCATTGGCTGTTCGTTCAAACGGATTCAGTTCACGCCAGACATGCTGCCCAGTGACGTCACAGGGGTCTCGGTTTTCAACCAGAAGGAACGCGAATTCGAGTTTCGCCCCGGCCCCATCATGGCCCAGATCGTGCTGGCCGACGAAATCAACCGCGCCACACCCAAGACGCAGGCCGCGCTGCTCGAGGCCATGGAAGAGCGCCAGGTCACCGTCGACGGTGTGACCTACCCGATGAAACGACCGTTTCTGGTGCTGGCAACGCAGAACCCCATCGAATACGAAGGCACCTTCCCACTGCCCGAGGCGCAGGTTGACCGTTTCATGATGCGCATCAGCCTGGGTTATCCGACGCAGAGCGATGAAATCGCCATCCTGAATTCACAGGTCACGCACCACCCCATCGAAGACCTGGCGCAGGTGGTGTCGGCGGAAGAGCTGGTGGCGGCGCAGAAGGCGGCCAAAGAGGTTTACATCGATGACCTGATCAAAGAGTACATCGTACTGCTTGCCACCGCCACGCGCAAACACCCCGACGTTTACCTGGGCGCCAGTCCGCGCGGCAGCCTGTCTCTGTTCAAGGGTGCCCGTGCGCGGGCCGCCATTGAGGGCCGCAACTACGTCATCCCGGACGATGTCAAAGCGCTGACCGACTTCACGTTTTCGCATCGCCTGATCATCAGCCCATCGGCGCGTATCAAAAACGTCGATGCGCGCACCATCGTGGCCGAAGTGCTCGATTCGGTGCCCATTCCGGGCACGCGCATCAAGGCGCGCTGACCGATAGGGCTGCGGGGAGACGAGATCGCCATGTGGCGACGATTGCTGGTAATCCTGATCGTCTGGGTGCTCAGCCTGCTGTTTGCGCTCAATACGGGGCGTGACCTGGCCTGGAACCTGTTCTATTTGTTGACGGCGGTCATCCTGCTGAGCGCGCTGTGGGCCTGGTTGAATGTCCGCTCGGTGGGGGTGGGGCGTTTCACCCGTGCCCGCCGCTCCCAGGTGGGCAAACTGGCCGAGGAGCAGTTCGAAGTCCGCAACCTGAGCCTTCTGCCCAAGTTGTGGCTGGAGGTGCGCGACTATTCGACGCTGCCGGGGCACCACGCCAGCCAGGTGGTGAGCTCACTCGGTGGCAGACGTCGCCAGCGCTGGATCGTGCGCACGCTCTGCCAGCAGCGTGGTCGTTTTATGCTGGGGCCTATGTCGGTCACCAGCGGCGATCCGCTGGGCCTGTTTCGGTTTACGCGGGCGCTGCCTAAAACCTCACCGATCGTCGTTTACCCGATCACGGTGGACCTGCCGGCGTTCAACCCGCCGATTGGCTTGCTGGCCGGCGGGGATGCCATGCGCCGGCGGACCCACTACGTGACAACCAATGTGTCGGGTGTGCGTGATTATGAGCCTGGCGATGGCTTCAGCCGCATCCACTGGCCATCCACGGCACGTATGAACCGCCTGATCGTCAAAGAATTCGAGCTCGATCCCACCGCAGATCTTTGGCTGCTGCTCGACATGGACCGCAACGTGCAGGTCAGTGCCCCCTGGCAGCCGATTGCCAACGACGATGGTCCTGCGATTCTGCGCCGCGAAAGCCGGCGTGACCTGCATCTGGTTCCGACAACGGAAGAGTACACGGTGTCGATTGCGGCTTCCCTGGCGCGGCACTACATCATGCGCAACCGTTCGGTCGGATTGGTAACCCTCGCCCGGCACCGCGAGCTGGTGCAGGCCGATCGCGGCGAGCGGCAGCTGACCAAGATTCTGGAGACGTTGGCGGTGATCGAAGCTTCGGGCCACATCCCGCTCTACCAGGTCATCACCGCCGAAGGTCAGACCATGAGCCGGCATACGACGGTGATTGTGATCACCTCTTCGCCCGATACGATGTGGGTGGCCGCCCTACGCGAGCTGCAGCGGCGCGGGGTGTACAGCGTGGCGGTGGTGGTGGATGGCCTGAGCTTTGGGCCGACGGTATCGATCGAGCCGGTACTCAACGAGCTGCTGGCGAGCGGGATCGTCAGCTATCGGGTGGGGCGGGACGAACCGTTGGAACATGCGCTGGGCATTCCCAGTCATTTGCGATTTTAGATTTTGGATTTTGGAGTGGAATCGTTCGCTTTTTGGGGCGTGTGATGCGGCACGTTAGCCTGGGGGGGGCATGAGGTGGTGCCAGGTGGCGTGGACCAGGTCGGGTGTCACGTCATCGACCACGGTCACATTTCCAATCGCCCGCGTCAGGACGAAACGCAGCCGGCCGTCGCGGCGTTTTTTGTCGCTGCCCATGGCGGTGACGAGAGCGTCCACAGTCATGGGCAGGTCGCCGGGCAGCCGGGTTGGCAGGCCGAGGCGGGCCAACAACTGCTCGACGCGGTTCAGCACATCTTCATTGGCCAAATCCAGCGCCTGCGCCAGGTAACTGGCGGCTACCAGCCCCATCGCGACCGCTTCGCCGTGACGTACACCAAACCCGGAAACGAACTCGATCGCATGCGCAAAGGTGTGGCCCAGGTTCAGGTGTGCCCGCACGTCGCGCTCGAAGGGGTCGGCCTGTACGATGTCGACTTTGACGCGGACGGCGTCGTCGAGCAGGGCTGCCAGCGAGCGCGGCCCGTACGTTTCGAGATTGGCGAAAAGATCGGGTGCGGCGATGATGCCGTGTTTGACGACCTCGGCGAGGCCGGCACGAAATTCGGCGCCGGGCAGCGTTTCCAGGAATTGGGGATCGACGAGCACAAATTCGGGCTGCTTGAACGCACCGACCAGGTTCTTGCCGCCGCCTTGACCCGGCAGATCGACACCGACTTTGCCGCCCACGCTGGCATCGACCATCGCCAGCAGCGAGGTGGGCACCTGAACGAACGGTACCCCGCGCAGGTAGGTGGCCGCAGCAAAACCGGCCACGTCACCCACGACACCGCCTCCCAACGCCACGACGACGCTGTGCCGGTCGAGCCCCGCCTGTAGAAACTGCTCGTACAGGCTCCGTACCGTGTCCAGGGTCTTGTACTGCTCTCCCTCGCGCATCCGAACCAGCACCGGCTTGAGACCGGCATCCCGCACAGTGGCCAGCACCGGTTCAGCGTAGTGCGCGGCCAGGGTTTCGTTCGTCACCACCGCCACCTGCCCGCGGCTCGACCGGCTGGCCAGGAGGCTGCCCAGGTGAGTAGAAACCCCTTCGCCGATGAAAACCGGGTAGGTAGTACCTGCGGCCGTCACCGGCAGCGCATAGGTTTCGGTCTCGGTCAGGCCATAAGCCATGGCCAGGACGCGGTCACCCACCGCCGCAGGCGACAGGCCCGTCGTATCGAGCTGCAAGGGAATTTTGGCGTAGGCGGGCAGACGGGCTGCCAGCAATGAGTGGATGCGCTGTGCGGCGTCTTCACCCGCCAGCAGGGGGCGGACGCCATCGGCGCTGTCGGCCAGACGCCGCTGCAGCTCGTAAATGCTGGCCTGCAGGCAGATCACCACGGCGCGGCTGCCGAGCGCGGCACGGTTGGCAGGATCGACGAGTGTACCCCCGCCGGTGGCAATCACCAACCCGTCCTGCGCGGCCAGTTCCTGCAGCAATGCGGCTTCGAGCGCCCGAAAGACCGCCTCACCCTGTTCGGCAAAGATGCGGCGAATCGGCTGGCCGCTGCGCGTTTCGATGACCTGGTCCATGTCGACGAATGGACGTTGGGCACGCGCGGCAACGTAACGGGCGACCGTGCTTTTGCCGGTGCCCATGAAGCCGGTGAGAACGATGTGCCTGGCGGGCAGGTCAAGCGTCGGTTGCGTCATGCAGCTGATATCCAAACTGCCACGGTTCGTTGTCCAGCGGCAGGTCGTTGAGGCGTGACTGGCGCAGGGTGGCAAAACGTGGGCGCATTTCGTCTAGGCTGTCACCACCCAGCTTTTCGCACAGAGCGTCGGCCAGGACAAACGCCACCATCGCTTCGCCCACGATCGCGGCGCGCGGCACGGCGCTGAAATCGGACCGTTCGTAGACGGTCGTCGTTTCCTGACCACTCGCCAGGTCTACGGATCGGCGCGGGTTCAGGGTGGTGCTGATGGGCTTCATCGCGGCACGCAGCACGAGCGGCTGACCGGTCGTGATGCCGCCCTCGAAACCGCCGGCGCGGTTGCTGTGACGGACGATGTCACCCGAGGCGTCACCTGCCAGGAAGATTTCGTCGTGCACCTCGGTGCCAGAGAGGGCTGCATTGGCGAAGGCGTCACCGATCTCCACGCCCTTGATGGCGTGGATGCTGGCGAGCGCACCGACCAGGCGCGCACTCAGCCGGCGGTCCCAATGGACGTGACTGCCCAGCCCCGGCGGTACGCCGAGCGCCACGACTTCGAAGATACCGCCCACTGTGTCTCGGGCCTGCATGGTTTCCCAAATGCGTGCGTGCCAGGGCTCGACCAGGGCCGGATCCGCGCTGCGCACGTCGTTACGTTCGGCTTCGGCAAATCGTTCGGCGTAAGAAAGATGCGCCAGCGAACCGGCGGCGACGCCGCCAATCATCGTCACGTAACTGCCGAGGGAGATACCAAACTCGGCCAGGAAACATTTGCACACAGCACCCACGGCGACGCGTGCCGCAGTCTCGCGCGCACTGGCCCGCTCCAACGCCAAACGCAGGTCACGATAGCCGTATTTGATCGCCCCCGTCAGGTCGGCGTGGCCCGGTCTGGGTACGGTAAAAGGTGCCACGGTTCTGTTTTGCCAGCTGCGGTAGTCGAGGTTGGCGATTTCGAGGGCGATGGGTGCACCGGTGGTTCGCTGTGCCACCACACCGGCGGTCAGGCTCACGGCATCCTGTTCGATCTTCATGCGGCCGCCGGCCCCGTACGCAACCTGGCGCCGCTGTAGATCGCGATCGATGTCGGCCAGGGTCACGGGTACGCCGGCCGGCATCCCCTCCAGAATCGCCGTCAGGCGCGGGCCGTGGGATTCGCCCGCTGTCAAAAAACGCAGCATGGTGAGGCCGACTCCAGGCAGGGTATGAGATGGCTCAACGTCGGAATGGCGCGCGGGGGGAAACCAACCGGGGCCGTGGCTCGCGCCACCGCCACAACAGGGTGGCCGCCGCCATCAACAAAAAGCCGCTGGCAGCACCTACCCAGACGGCGTGCAGCAGCGGTGCTACGTTCGCAACGGCGAGGAGGGTGAAAGCAGCGGCCAGGGTGGTCTGTTGGATCGCCACCGCCAGCATGGCCTGGCGTGTGGTGGGCGTGGGTGGGGTGCGACGTCGCAAGTTGTTGAGGTGTACAGCGATGAGATACAACCGTGTGGCAATCACGCCGGCCAGCACGGCATGGAGCAGAAAATAGTCATTGCCATCCACGGCGTACCAGCCCATGGCGAGCAGGGCAATGAACACGACGGTCGTGCCCGCTGCGAATCGAGGGCTCAACACGCGTCGTGCCGCGACATCGGCGCGCAGAAACGGATTGAGCTCGTAGATCAGCCCGGCCGCCTGTCCCGGGCGTGCCGCCACCAGGGTCAAGCCGTAATCGGCCCACATGAGAAACCATCCGGTAAAACAAAAAAAGAAGATGATGGCCAACTGGCTGCCGGTCATGCTAAAACCTTTGCTCCAACTGTCGTTCTGCCGCCTGGCGCATGATCGTGCGCGACGGCTCGCGTCCGGTCCATTGGGTCAGGGCGGCGGCCCCCTGTTCGATCAACATGCCCAACCCGTCGATGGGTCGGGCCCCGTCCGCAGCAGCGCGCCGCAGAAAGGCGGTCTGCCGCGGCGTGTACACCAGGTCGTAGACCACCTGATCCCGCCGGAACGCGACGGCTGGGTCCCAGGGCAGACCCTCGATGGCCGGCCACATGCCCAGCAACGTCGTATTGACGACCAGGTCAGCGTCAGCGACGCAGCGGGCAATGTCTTCTGGGAACTGCCCACAGGTGACTGCAGACCCAGGCCAGACCCGCCCGACCATAGCTGCCACGTCGCGAGCACGCGCCTGGGAGCGGTTGATGATCATCACTGCGCAGCCGGCCGACACCAACGCATACACCACAGCCCGACTGGCACCGCCGGCGCCAATCACCAATGCGCGACCACCGCTGACCTCGACGCCGTAGGCATGCAGATCGGCCAGAAAACCGGCGGCATCGGTGTTGTCACCCACGAGTTGGGGCCATTCTAACACATCGGGCCGCGCCGTGTCAAGCGCTGTTGCGGTGGGGGAGATAGTTTGTTCTGTTGGCGGGACAGACTGCGGTGTTTGGCCGCGGGCGTCCAGGGTAATCGTATTGACCGCGCCGATGGCCGCCGCCGCTGGTGTGAGCCGGTCCAGGAAGGGAATGACCGCCTGTTTGTGCGGTACCGTCACATTGGCGCCCACAAAATCAAGGGCGCGCAGCCCGCGCACCGCATCACCGACAGCCGCGGGCGCCACCGGCAGCAGCGTGTACACCCAGGGCAGCCCCATCGCGGCCAAGGCAGCGTTGTGCATCGCCGGACTGAGCGAATGCCCGACCGGCCAGCCAATCAGCCCCAAGAGGCGCACCGGTGGCTTGTTATCAGACATGACTGCCTCTGCCTGGCGCTCTTCGTGGTTTCTTCAGATACGACACTGTCGATCCTCCCCCCAGTCCGCTTCAGCGGACTTGAGCTGTCGGCCTGGCGTCTATGAACATTAAGAAATTACTTCGACATGCGTTGCGATGGCAGGTCCTATTCGTGCCAAACGCCTTGGCGGTCGCATCCTGGCAGGCGGAGCACGCCCGCCTGGTGCTCAAGCACCAGGCTAATAGCTGAAGGCCGCTAAAGCGGGCTGGGCGTTTGGCGAGACTGCCTCAAGCACGGGACACAATCCCTGTTGAACGAGACCATTTTGATACCGACATAATGTTTGAAACTCATGAATGCCAGGCATGCGGTGCGTTCTCCCCTCAGTCCGCTTGAGCGGACTTGAGCTTTAAGCCTGGCGTTTGAACGCCAGGCTTGAACGCCAGGCTTGAACGCCGGACTGAACGCCAGGCTTGAACGCCAGGCTCACGCCAGTTCCGCCCCCAGCTTGATCAGCAACCGCTCGAAACCGGGGAACGAATCGGCAATGCATTCGGTGTCGTTTACCACTGTTTCGCCCTGCGCAACCAGCCCGGCGACGATCAGCGCCATGGCCAGACGGTGATCGCCGTGGCTGTCGACCGCCGCGCCGTGCAGGGGCGTGGGACCTTCGACGATAAACCCGTCGGGGCGCGCCTCGATCTGTGCGCCCATCTTACGCAGCTCCTCAACGACCGTGGCGATGCGGTCGGTCTCTTTCACCCGCAGTTCACCGGCATCGCGCACAACGGTCGTGCCGTGGGCCTGTGTCGCGGCCACGGCCAGCACCGGCATCTCGTCGATGCTGCGCACGACCAGGTCGCCCGCCACGACTGTACCGCGCAGATCGCTGTGCTGCACGATAATGTCCCCTACTGGTTCGCCGGCCACCTCGAGAACGTTTTCCACGACGAAGTGGGCGCCCATGCCCGCCAGCACGTCGAACAGGCCCGTGCGTGTGGGGTTGAGCACGACGGACGCCAGCTCGATGCGTGATCCCGGCACAAGGAGAGCGGCCGCCATCAAAAACGCCGCCGAGGACATGTCGGCTGGGACTTCGAGATCGAGCGGCTGCAGCGGCCCTGCGGGCCGTTCGCTGGTGACGCGTGTCCCCAGGCTGATGACCGGTGCGCCCATGGCACGCAGCATCCGTTCGGTATGGTCGCGACTGATGCCCTGGGGATGCTCGTGCACGACGGTCAAATCGGGCGTAAAGAGCCCCGCCAGCACCACCGCCGACTTCACCTGTGCACTGGCGACGGGCAATGGATAGTCGATGCCGCGCAACTGACCCCCTTGAACGGCCAGCGGTGGCAAACGCCCTCCCTGGCGGCCCAGGACGATGGCGCCCATCCTGCGCAGCGGATCGGCCACGCGGCCCATCGGTCGCCGGTTGAGCTGATCGCTGCCGGCAAGCACGGTCATGATGCCTGCACCAGCGACCAGGCCCGCCAGCAGACGCATCGTGGTGCCTGAGCTCTGGCAGTCGAGCGCATGCACCGGTTCGCGCAAACCGGTCATACCGCGACCATGGACGATGAGAGTGTTTCGATCGGGCTCGTCCACGCCGATTCCCAGGCCGCGGACACAGCCCACGGTGGCCAGGCAGTCACCCCCGCGCAGGAAACCGCGGATGCGGCTGTCGCCCTCGGCGACCGCCGCCAACAGAACGGCGCGATGGGAGATCGACTTGTCGCCCGGCACGCGTACGCGACCGCGCAGCGGTTCGGCTGCTTGGACCGTGACTTGATTCATGAGTCTGCCTCCTGCCAACGTGCGATGAGGGCCGGCAGTTCGTCCAGCCGCGTCAGGCGCGCATCGGCGTGTACGGCGACGTCCTGTTCGACGCGATGATCGAGCTCGATCAGAACGCCGCGCATGCCGGCGGCCTGGGCGCCGCCCACGTCGATCAGCAGCCGGTCGCCGACATAGATCGTCTCGTGCGGCAGGCAGCCGAGCGCGGCCAGGCCCGCGGCAAAGATCTCCAGTCGAGGTTTGACATAACCAAGAGAGGACGAATAGACACGCACCGGCAGAAATTCGAGGAGTCCGGCGTGTCCCAGGTCGGCATCGTGCAGCTGCGGGCTCCACCAGGTGTTGGAGATCAGACCAAGTTTGAGCCCCGCCGCGTCCAGGGATTGCAGCACCTGGCGCGCATCGCTTTCGATGGGGTGCACGAAGCGTTGGATGGTGCCGTAGTAGCACCACAGAGCGCCAGGCCAGTCATGGGCGGCTACGTTCAGGTGGAGCGCCTGCAGGGCGGTGCGAAAAGTGTCGTCCACACAGCCACCGCGGCCGGCCGCTTCCAGGTTTTGATTCGTCGTGCGTGCAAACTGGCCCACCGATGCGACAAATGCATCAACCGCCGGCACGGGGTAACCGGCACGGCGCAGAAAGCCGTGCATGGCGGTGAGGCCGGCGATGTTAGCTTCAAGGAAAGTCGTGTGCGGTTCCATGTAGTGCAGCAGGGTACCACCCAGGTCGAAGAGTACGGCGCGTACGGTCATGACACGTCTCCGGTTCGTGTTGGCAATGGCGTCCCGTCCTCCGCAGTTGCATGTGTGGATGCCGGCGGGCTGCCGCGGCGGTGCGCCAGGTAATCCTCTCGCAGCTGTTGGGCGCTGGCAAAGGCGGTGCGCAGGGCAGCCTCGTCGCCTGCGGCTAACCATCCACGGAGGGACTCGAAAACATCGCGGACGCGATCGAGCGCGGTCAAGATGGCAACCTGGTTGGTCAGCATAATGTCGAGCATCATGTCGGGGTCGCTGCCCGCCAGGCGTGTGGTGTCGCGGAAACCACTGGCTGCCACGCTCCAGGCCAGCCCATCGCCGGCAGCCGTTGCCGTCATCAAGGCGGTGGAAAGGACGTAGGGAACGTGACTGACCGCGGCGACGAGCTGGTCGTGCCGGTCGGGGTCCAGTAACAGCGGGCGTGCGGCGAGGCTGTGCACCAGGGCAAGGGCCGTGGCCAGCGCCGCCTCACCGGTGCGCGGCAGCGGGCACAGGATGAACGTTTTGTCCTGGTACAGCGCTGCATCGGCCACCTCGATGCCGGCCCGCTCCTTGCCGCACATGGGATGGCCCCCGATGACCTGGATCGGTGCTGGAACGGCGGCCAGGGCCGCACAAATCGTCTGTTTGGTGCTGCCCAGGTCGATCAGCAGGGTGCCGGGCGTGAGAAAGGGTGCCACTTCTACGATGTGGTGCAGGATTACGCGCACCGGCGTTGCCAGGACGACGACGTCGGCGCTGGTGACGTCGGCCAGGCTGGTACTGCCGCGGTCGATGGCGCCCAGGTCCAGGGCAGCGCGCACGGTTTCGGAACGGCGGGCGACGCCGACGATTTCACCACGATGACCCGCCGCACGCAGGGCAAGTCCCAGGGAACCACCCATCAAACCGAGGCCAACGATGGCAACGCGACGTTGGGTGAAGGTGGCCGGGGCTTCGGGCGCCAGCAGAGTGGACGATGGCATCAGCCGGCTCCTGTCAGCACGACGCGCTGCGGCCGCGTGTGGGGTACGCGTGCCACCATGCCGCGAGCCTCCAGGTCCAGTTTGACCGTCGTCACGTACCAACTGATCGAGCCCTCGAAGCTGCCCGCCAGGCGCTGGCCCACGGCGGCGGTCAACCCGGCAAAGGTCAGGCTTTCGTGTTCGCGTAAGACGGCAACGATGGCGGCGCATACGGTGTCGTATTTGGCGCGGCTGATGTTGACGCCCTGTTTCCCCTGGGGGTGCTGCGTCAGAATCGTATCGGCCATCGATGGATGCTCCTTTCTAAAAACTGCGGCCCACAGCCTGGGCCACCCGTTTCAACTCACTCACCAGCTGGGCAAACTTGTCCGGCTTGAGGCTCTGCGCACCATCGGACAGGGCATCGGCGGGGTGCGGGTGAACTTCGATCATCAGGCCATCGGCGCCGGCGGCGATGCAGGCTTTGGCCGTGGGTATCACCAGGTCCCACTTGCCGGTGCCATGGCTGGGATCGCCGATGATCGGCAGGTGGCTGAGCTGTTTGATGACAGGAATGGCGTTGATGTCGAGGGTGTTTCGGGTGTAACGCTCGAAAGTGCGAATCCCGCGCTCGCACAGCATCACCTGGTAGTTGCCGTGGCTCAGGATGTACTCGGCCGACATCAGCCATTCTTCGATGGTGGACATCATGCCACGCTTCAGAAACACCGGCCGGTTCGATTCGCCGACGGCGTGCAGCAGGGCGTAGTTCTGCATGTTGCGTGCGCCGATCTGCAGGATGTCGGCGTACTGGGCGACCAGGGCCACCTGCTCGGGGGCCATCACTTCGGTCACGATGGGCATACCGGTCTGTTCGCGCGCTTCGGCCAGGATCTGCAGGCCGGCTTCGCCCATGCCCTGGAAGGTGTAGGGTGAACTGCGTGGCTTGAAGGCGCCGCCGCGCAGGATGTGGGCACCGGCCTCTTTGACCGCCCAGGCGGTTTCGAGCAGCTGTTCGCGGCTTTCGACGGCGCAGGGGCCGGCCATGAGCACCAGCCCCGGCCCACCGATGTGCACGCCGTTCAGTTTGATGACCGTATCTTCGGGGTGAAAATCGCGCCCGGCGATCTTGAACGGCTGCAGGATGCGCACCGTCTTTTCGACCCCTTCCATCATCTCGAACATCTCGCGGTCCACGATGGGCTTGTCGCCGACGACGCCGATGATCGTGCGTGCTTCGCCTTCGCTCAAATGGACCTTGTAGCCCATGTTTTCGACGCGCCGGACGACCGTAGCCACATCACGCGTGCTGGCGCCTGGTTTCATGACGATGATCATGCTGTGTCTCCTCTAGAGTTCGCGTTCCATGGCGGCGGCAATGCGCCGCAGATCGGCCATCAGGTTGACGAACTTCTCTGGCTTGAGGCTCTGTGCGCCGTCGGACAGGGCTGCTTCGGGATGGGGATGCACTTCGATGATCAGGCCATCGGCGCCGGCCGCGACCGCCGCGCGGGCCATGGGACCCACCAGCTCCCATTTGCCGGTACCATGGCTGGGATCGGCGATCACCGGCAGGTGGCTGAGCTGTTTGAGCACCGGCACAGCGTTGAGGTCAAAGGTGTTGCGGGTGTACTGTTCGAAGGTACGAATGCCGCGTTCGCACAGCATGACGCGGTAGTTGCCGTTGCTCAGGATGTACTCGGCCGACATCAGCAGCTCTTCAATCGTCGACATCAGGCCGCGTTTGAGCAGGACGGGGCGCTGGACCTTGCCCACGGCGTGCAGCAGGCCGTAGTTTTGCATGTTGCGGGCGCCGATCTGCAGGATGTCGGCGTATTCGGCGACCATAGGCACCGCTTCGGGGGTCATGACTTCGGTGACGACGTAAAGGCCGGTGGCTTCGCGGGCTTCGGCCAGGTATTCCAGGCCTTTGAGGCCCAGTCCCTGGAAGGAGTAGGGTGAGCTGCGCGGTTTGAAGGCGCCGCCGCGCAAGATTTGGGCGCCGGCCTCTTTGACCGCCCACGCCGTCTCGAGGAGCTGGCTGCGGCTCTCGACCGAACACGGCCCGGCCATCACCGTCAGACGCTTGCCGCCGATTTTTGTGCCGTTGAGGCTGATGACGGTGTCTTCTGGCTTCGAGGTGCGGCTGGCCAGTTTGAACGGGTGCATCACCACCATCGTCTTTTCCACGCCGGGCATCACCTCGAAGATCTCTTTATCGATCTTGCGTTCGTTGCCGACGATGGCGATGACGGTGTGTTCTTCACCGTAGATGGGATGGGGGTGCAGCCCCAGCTCCTGCACGCGGGCAATGACGGCACCGATCTCACCGGCGGTGGCGTTTGGTTTCATGACGACGATCATAATTTCTTCTCCTTTGGTTGAACCACAGAGAACGCACAGGTCACATAGGTTTTTCAGGCATCCGCCGTGGATGTCATATCTGCAGGAGCGTGCTTTGGGCGCTGCCGTTCATGTCTGGCATGCGCGCGGCCGGATATGAACCGAGCAGTTTGACGAAGGCGGCGCGGGCCAGCACGGCGACCAGGGCCTGCTGGCAGTTGGTCTCGCGCCAGTGGCCTTCGAAATCGAGATAAAAGACATAATTCCAGGGCCGGTTGCGCCGTGGACGGCTTTCGAGCTTGGCCAGGTTGATGCCGCGGCTGGCAAATTCACCCAGGCAGCCGTGCAGGGCGCCGGGGGTGTGGGGGGTGGCAAATACCAGCGAGGTCTTGTAGGCGGTAGCCGGTTCGTTGTCTGGTTCGGTCAGCGTATCCTGGGCACGCATGCCGATCACGAAGAAGCGCGTGAAGTTCCAGACCAGGTCTTCGATGCCCTCTTCCAGGATCGGGAGGCCGTAGGTTTGGGCGGCCAGGGCGCTGGCGATGACGGCGATGCCCGGTTCGGGATGGGCAGCCAGTTCTTTGGCGCTGCCCGCCGTGTCGTACCAGGGGATCGCCTTCCAGCCGTGTTGGTTGAGGTACCGTTCGCACTGGGCGAGGGCCTGCGGGTGCGAGCGAACCTGGGTGATGGCGGTCAGTGCTGTGCTGGCGGTGCTCAACAGGTTGTGCCGCACACGCAGGAAGATCTCGCCGACCACGTGCAGATCGCGCTCCAGGAGCAAATCGTACGTTTTGTTGATCGAGCCGGCCATCGAGTTCTCCACCGGCACGACCCCCAGCTGCGCCTGGCCCTGTTCGACGACGGCAAAGATCTCCTCAAAGGTACGGCAGGGTTGGGTTTCGACGACCGGCCCAAAATGCTGGCGGATCGCTTCTTCCGAGTAGGCTCCGTGTTCACCCTGGAATGTGATGATCATATCAACCTCTTCCGGCGCGCCAGGCGTTGAGCTGCCGTTCGATCCAGTCGTTGAGGGTATCCCAATCGACGGGTGGCAGGTCGGCTTTGTCGGGGCGCAGGTGCACGGCGCCGCGCACGTAGACGTGCTGGATGCGCTCCTGGGGCAGACCGGTGTTCCACAGGAGCAGCACGCGCACACACCCGCTGACCGCACCGGGCACGTCCATCTCGTGGCCGCACAAAAGGGGCACGTCCAACCAGCCGAGCTGGCGGGCGGCCAGGGCGGGAAACTCGGCATTGACGTCGCGTGTGGTCGTGAAGAAAACACTGGCCACGTCCTGCGGGCGAACGTCGTTCAACCGGATGATCAGCGCCAGCAGCTCCCGCGTACGGCGCAGAATCTCTTCACTCGTATTGGCATCGACAGTGGTGGCACCGCGAACACCGCGGCAGGCAATGGTCAAACGATCCTCCTCGATTTCCAAACAGGCGAACAAAAAAGCGTGGATGTGCTCCACGCTTTTTGATCGTATGGGTTTGAACGTCGTTGTCGTTACCCGGTGGCGTGGGGCGGGGCGCTGTGGCGCCAGTAGCCTGCATAAAAATAGGCAAAATAAAACCCACGCCAGGCAAAGCCGCGTGGGTTGCGCACAGCTGCAGACGACACAGCAAGGCGGTTGCTGCGTTCATTCCATGATGATGTGGACTGTCTGGCGAGCATGCGCATGATGACCTGTTGGCACCGGGTTGGAATGGCGTGATGTTAGCATAGCTTGGGGTATCTGTCAAAGTTGGGTGGGGAAACCATATCGCAGAAAGCCTGACGCGTTGGAATTTTGCATTTTGCCGTGTAGTGTATATACTATCGTGTATACACCAAGAGGAGGTAACATGATGTCGACTGCCATTGCCAGGGTTTTCACCAGCGGTAACAGCCAGGCCATTCGTTTGCCTAAGGAGTTTCGCCTTAATACCACAGAAATGTTCATCCACAGATCCGGTGACAGCCTCATCCTGACCCCGCGCATGACGTCATGGGAAGGACTCGTCGAAGGATTGAGCGGGCTGAGTGATGACTTCGATGTCACCGGGGGACTTGCAGCTGATGTACATCGGGAGTCGTTGGCGTGATTCGCTTCATGCTGGATACCAACGCTTGCATCGGAGTGATCAATGACAGACCGGAAGCCCTGCGCGCCCGGTTATTGCAGTTGAGTCCCGAAGAGGTCGCTATCTCGCAAATCGTGCATTACGAGCTGGCCTTTGGCGTATGTAAATCGGGGCAGTCACAGCGGAATCAGGCTAATCTGACGCATTTCCTGAGATACGTCCAGGTGCTCGACTGGGGTGAGGAGCAGGCTTTGGATGCGGCGCAGATTCGCTGCGATTTGGTGCGTCAGGGGCGTCCTATTGGTCCATACGACGTGCTCATCGCCGCCCATGCCCGCTCACTCAAGGCCACGCTGGTGACCCATAACACCGGTGAGTTTGGGCGCGTCGATGGTTTGCTTGTGGAAGACTGGGAATCGTGACGCCGGGTTGGCGCACGTTCAGAGTATCAGAATGATAATACGTGCACTGGGCGAAAGCGACCGCCCCTGGGCAGCGGCGCTGATCAGCGAACACTTTGGCTCGACGCGGGTCGTGTCGCGTGGTGTCCTGCACGATGCTCTGCAGCTGCCAGGGCTCGGGGCGGTGGCCGAAGGGACGGCGGTTGGGCTGGTGCTCTACCGGATCGTGCAAGACGAATGCGAAGTGGTCGTACTGATTGCCGCGCAGCCGCGCCACGGGATTGGCCGTGCGCTGCTGGAGGCCGTGCGCCAGATGGCGCAGCAGGCCGGGTGCGCTCGACTGTGGCTCATCACCACGAATGACAACCATTCTGCCCAGGCGTTCTATCAGACACAGGGCATGCGGCAGGTGGCAGTTTACCGCGGCGCAATCACCCAGGCACGGGAGTTCAAACCGGAGATCCCGCTGGTCGGCGAAGACGGCATCCCAATCGAGGACGAGATCGAGTATGAGATCGTCCTCGATCGGGTTTGAGCAGCGGAATGATCGACGTGTCATCGTATTGCGCAGTCTGATGCTTTTACAGCTCCATCAGGATGCGCAGAGTATCCTCGACCCGGCGCAGCGTGGCGGCCGAGACGGTGCCCCATGGTCGTGATCCCAAACGATCTTTGGCGATCGAACGAACCGCATCACACAGAACATAGCTGCGTGCAGCGAGACCCCCTTCAGGTGGATCGATGGGTACATGAACCGGAATGCGCCGATCCGTGCGCGTGAGCGGGAGCACGATCACCAATCCGGCCGGCCCATGGTTGAACGTGTTGGTAGAAATAACCAACACCGGCCGTGCACCGGCTTGCTCATGACTGCGCGTTGGATTCAGATCGGCCAGCCAGATCTCGCCGCGGTTTGGCTGTGGTGGCATCTAGCAATCCTCCAGGCCATCGGCGAGGGTTTGTTCCCAGGCCAATCGTTCTTTTTCCAATTCATCCCAGGCATCGGCATTGGTCTGGAGTGCCGCATAGGCGGCATTGGTAGACTCCAACAGCTGTTGACGCCGGTACGCTTCGAGGGCTTGTTCCAACACCGACTGCATGGAAATACCCGATGCCTGTGCCAGCTGCTGCATCAAGTCGCGCATGGACGTCGAGACGCGAATGGTAGTGGTTGTCATATCTACCTCACAGTCTACAATTTGATTTACAAGAAGGTCAACAAAAGTGTATCATCTATGCATAGATTCGTCAAGCACGACGTGATCGCTGGGGTTGCGCCCCTCGATACCTGAGTGGTCTGGCTTGGAACTTCAAAGGAAACCTGGAATATGCTACACTGCCGTCAACGCCTGCGCGATGACGTGAATCGCTCCCCCATCCCACTGCATGACCCCCTTCACCACCACAAACACCCCATGCGCCGCTGACCGGTCGCGTGCGTACACGTCCGGCATTACCACTACGTTGACGATGCCGTCGGCATCCTCCACCGCTAAAAAACAGACCCCATTGGCCGTCGGCGGATGCTGGCGGGCGACGATGGCCCCACCGATCGTGACCGGCTGCCCGTGTTTCATGCGGCGTAACTCGCGGCTGGGACGTGCCCCGGCGCGGGTAAAGGCATCGCGGCGTAGGGTCGTCAGGTGGGCGTCCAGCGTGGCGCCCGTGAAGGCAAAGGTCGTCGCCAGCCGGGTCTGCTCGTCCATTGGCACCAGGTCGGCGTGCAGATCAGCCGCCGGCAGACCCAGCGGTGCCTGCTGCGGACGCCGCGCCAGGTGATACGCCTCGGCCAGGTCCCACAACACCTGCCGGCGCTCGCCCACGTAGTCCAATGCACCGGCCAACACCAGCGCCTCGACGTGGCGACGGTCCAGGCCGGTGCGCCGGACCAGGTCGAACAGCGAAAAAAAGGGGCGGCGCGCCCGTTCTTCCAACACAAGCGCCACCTGTTCAGGCCCAAAACTGTGCACGTCCTCCAACCCCAGCCGAATCGCATCAGCCTCCACGGTGGCCTGGGCTTCCATAAAACGCAGATCGACGGGCAAAAACCGCACGCCGGCCCGCTGCGCCTCGGCCACGACGACGTGTTTTGGGTAGAACCCCATCGGCTGGTGACGCAGCAGGCCGGCAAAAAAGGCCACCGGGTGGTGGCAGCGCAGCCAGGCCGACCAGTAGGTGATCACGGCAAACGCCGCCGCATGCGCTTTGGAGAATGAATAACCGCCAAAGGCTTTGAGCTGGTCGAAGATCTGTTCGGCGACAGCATGCGGAACCCCCTGCGCCTGTGCCCCGGTCAGAAAGCGCTGGCGAAAGGCCTCGATTTCGGCCTCGGCGCGTTTATGGCTCAGCGCCCGCCGCAGCAGCTCACCCTCACCCGGCGTAAAACCGGCCACGTCACGCGCCACTTTGAGCACCTGCTCCTGGAACAGGATCACCCCCAACGTCTCCGCCAGCGCGGCCTGCAGCGTGGGGTGCAGGTAGCGCACCGGCTCGACCCCAGCCCGCCGCCGCAGGTAGGGGTGGACCATGTTGCCCTGCACCGGTCCCGGCCGGATCAATGCCACTTCCACGGTCAGGTCGGCAAACGAGCGCGGCTGGAACTTGGGGATCAACGAGGCCTGGGCGCGGCTCTCGACTTGAAAGACGCCGATCGTCTCGCCGCGGCAGATCATGTCGTAGACGCGCCCGTCGTCGAAGCGTAACGCCGAGAGGTCGGGATGCCGGCCGCTGCGCGCGGCGATGAATGTGCAGGCGTCAGCAATCGCCGACAGCATACGCAGCCCCAGGACGTCCAGTTTGATCCAGCCCGCCATCTCCAGGGCATCCTTGTCCCACTGCACCACGGTCCGTTCGTGCATGCTGGCGGGCTCGACCGGTACCTGGGCCGCGAGGGGTAGGCCCGACAGGATCATGCCGCCGTTGTGAATACCCAGGTGGCGCGGGAAGCTGTCGATCGCGGCGGCCAGGGAGATCAGCTGCTGCCAGCGCGGCGTATCGAGCTGGGCGCCAAACGTGCTGCGCAGCGCCGCCGAATTGGGCAGGTCTGCCGCTGCGCGTACGCCAGCGTTGGCGCTGATGCGGTCGAGGATTTCTTCGGAAAAACCGAGCACCATACCTACATCGCGCACCGCCTGGCGTGCACCAAACGTCACCACGGTGCAGGCCATGGCGGCATGTTCGTGGCCGTAGTGCTGGTAGAGGTATTGAATCACCTCTTCGCGGCGTGCAGCGTCGAAGTCGACGTCGATGTCGGGGGTGGTGACGCGCTCGCGCGAGAGGAAACGTTCGAAGACCAGCCCCGCGGCCAGCGGGTCGATTGGCGTAATGTCGAGCAGGTAGGCGACCAGCGAGTTGGCTGCGCTGCCGCGCCCCTGGCAGAGAATGCCCTGTGACCGGGCAAATCGCACCAGGTCCCACACGATCAGAAAATAGTCGGCCAGCCCTTGCTCGGCGATGATCTGCAGCTCACGGTCGAGGGCGTCGGTGTAGGGTTGGCGCTGGAAACGGTCGACACGGCGGTTCAGGCCGTTCGTGCACAGGCGGCGCAGGTAGGCGATGGCCGGCATCTCCGGCGGGCTGTCCGGCAGGGGGAGGTGGGGGAGTACCTGGGGACCGGCGGGCAGCCGCGCGATGCAGCGTTCGGCAATCTCGACCGTGGCACGCAGCGCCGCTGGCCGGTCGGCGAAGAGGGCCGTCATCGCCTGGGGAGAACGGAAGTAGTACTCGCGGTTGCTGCGCAGCAGGCCGTTGGCCTGGGCCAGCGGCAGGCGGTGACGGATGCAGGTGAGCACGTCGTGCAGCGGGGCGTCGGCGGGGGCCAGGTAGTGCACGTTGCCCGTGGCTACGAGGGGCAGGTTCAGACGTTCTGCCAGGGTTGCCAGACCCAGGTCGAGGCGGCGGTCACCGCGTTCGTGGTGACGCTGCAGTTCCAGGTAGAAGCTGCCGGGACCGAAGATGGCGGCAAACCGCTCGGCGACGTAACCGGCGCGGGTGAGGTCGTGGGCCAGCACGGCGCGTGCGATTTCGCTGCGCCGGCAGCCGGAGAGGGCGATCAAACCCGCGGTGTTTCCGGCCAGGTGGCGCCAGGGCAGGGCGGCCATGCCTTTTTGCTGGTCACGCCGCGCCAGGGTGATCAGGCGGCACAGATTTGCATAGCCAGTGTCGGTTTCGGCCAGCAGCGTCAGGTGCCCACCGCCGTTGACCAGGGTCAGCTCGGTGCCAAAAATCGGCTGGATGCCGGCCTGCTGGGCGGCCTGCGCAAAACGGACCGCACCGTACAGCCCGTCGTGGTCGGTCAGGGCCAGGGCTGGCATGGCGCAGGCAGCGGCCTGCTGCACCAGCTGCTCCGGTGACGGCACACCGTCGAGCAGCGAGTAGTAGGAATGAGCGTGCAGCTCGACATAATCAGTCATACGCGGCGCCGGTCCAGGAACCAGCGACCGTTTTCGTCGCAAAACAGGGTGAGGATGGTTTCGCCTTCGGTGATTACCTGGTAGTATTCACGGCGCAGGGCCTGGTCCCACCACTGACGTTCTTCGCGCCAGTGTTCGTGTACCTCGCCGACGAGGCGGCCCCAGCCGCCCCAGCGGAGAACCAGGGGTGTGCCATCGGGGCGGGTTTGCACGTCCAGCGGAATCGGCAGCGGCGGCCCCACCGTACTGGCCAGGCGAATCATAGCACTGCCAAAACGCTGCCAGAGGGCGCGCAGGGTAGTCTGCAGGCGCTGCCACTTGCCGGGCACCGCTTCATCGATGAGGGTGAGCTGTTGGGCGCCGAGGTGCCATTCCCGCAGGGGATAGGCAGTCAGGGTCAGCGCAGCTACGGCGGTTTCCGGTGTCAAACGCCCCAGCAGCCGGCCGGCGAGCCGTTCCAGAAGGGCGGGATCGCACGCGGGTGGTTTGACGGTGGTACCGCTGGTGAATTCCTGCCCATCGACGGTAGTGATGACCAGGGCGAGGGCGATGGCGTGATAGCCGGCTTTGTTCAGGTGGCGGGCCAGGCCGGCGGCCAGCCGCTCCAGGATGGCCAGCAGCAGCTGCCGGTTGTCCAGCGCTTCGGGCAGGGTGCGTGTGCGGGTGATCATGGGCGGCGGCGCGGCTGGCACGAGGGGACGCGGATCGATGCCGCACGCCAGGTCGTAAAAGACGACCTGGTCGGCACCGAATTGGTGGGCGATGGTGCTGCGCGGCAGGTGGGCAAAGTCGCCCAACGTCGTGATACCAAACAGATACAGGCGGCGTAACAGCTCGGCGGGTGGCTGCGGCAGGACCGTGAGGGGCAGTGGGGCCAGAAAAGCCCGTTCCTGGCCGGGGGGTACCACGTGCACGGGGTTGGTCTGAGAACGGTCGTCGTCGAGGAGTCGGCACCCCCAGGTGCCGGCGGGTTCCGTGTGGTAGGGTTTTGCTGTACCTGGGGGTGCAGCACTCCGCGTTAGGGGTGCAGCGCTCCGCGTTGGGGGTGTGGCGATTCCCTGGTCGTCATCGAGGAGTCGGCACCCCCAGGTGCCGGCGGGTTCCGTGTGGTAGGGTTTTGCTGCACCTGGGGGTGCAGCACTCCGCGTTAGGGGTGCAGCGCTCCGCGCGGGGGGTGTGGCGTTCCCCGCGTGAGTCGCGGCTTGTTGGGCGGTGAACTTATTGGCTGCGATGCCCACCGCTGCCGGCAGGCCGCTGGCCTGACAAGCCTGGGTGATCAGCGCCTGGCCCAGGGCCTGTTCGGAAGGAAAGGTGCGTGCCAGGGCGCCGGCCTCGATGAAAAACTCACCCAGGTCCACGGTTTCGACCGCCGTGCTGAAGGTGGTCAGAACCGCGTGCAGCCGATCGTGATAGGACTGGTAGAATGCTTCACGCGCCGGCAGGATGAGCGCCTGCGGGCAGAGCTGCTCGACGCGCACGCGGCTGTCACCTACACTCACACCACTCGCCAGGGCCGCCGGCGAAACATCCACCACCCGCCCATCCCAGGCGCGCACAATCACACAGGGCTGTTGAAATAAACCGGGCGAATGCAGGTCTTCGACGAGGACAGGAAGATGGGCAACCCGCAGGCAAACAAAGCGTGAAGGCATTGACTACCCGCGTAGGACATTTGTTCTATTGTAGCATGAGTTGGGCGAGTGGTCAATCTCGGAGTACGGAGTACGGAGTAGGGGTCACCTACTCCGCACTCCGTACTCCCTACTCCGATCACACTACGCGTGGGACGCGGGCGAGGATTTCGCTGACGACTTCGTAGTTGATGGTGCCCAGGGCGGCGGCGACCTGGTCGACGGTGATGGCGGCATCGCCCTGGCGGCCGATGAGTACGACCTCGTCGCCCTGGCGGACGCCGGGGACCTCGGTGACGTCGAGCATCGTCTGGTCCATCGAGACGCGACCGACGATGGGCACACGCTGGCCGCGCAGCAGGACGTAGGGCCAATGCTGCGGGGCGCGCCGGAAGCCGTCGGCGTAACCCACAGGGATGGTGGCAATCGATTGGGCGTGCTCGGTGCGGTAAGTGTTGCCGTAGCCGACGTAGGCACCCGGCGGCAGGCAGCGCACCTGGGCGACCTGGGTTTTCCACTGCACGGCTGGCTGGATGCTCGCTGGCAGCGGTACGTTGGAGCTGGGCGCCAGGCCATACATGGCAATGCCGACGCGCACCAGGTTGAAGTGACTCTCGGGCAGGGTCAGCGTGGCGGCCGAGTTGGCGGCATGCACCAGGCGAGGCCGTAGTTCGGCCCGCACCAGTTGGCTGAGCACCTGGTTGAACTGGCTGAGCTGCCAGCGGGCGTAGGTCTGGTCGGGGTTTTCCGCGGTCGAGAAGTGGGTGAAGACGCCTTCCACATCGATGCCGGGCAGGCTGGCCAGGCTCTCCATGAACGGCAGTACGTCCTGCGGTGCCAGGCCCAGGCGGGCCATGCCGGTATCGACCTTGACGTGCACCGGGACATTGCCGCCGGCCGGACGCAGCGCCGCCACGGCACGGCTCAAGGCGCGGGCTACGTCGAGATCGAACACCGTGGCCGTCACCTGGTTCTGCAGGACGTCGCGCGCCTGCCAGGGCGGCGTGTATCCCAGGATCAAAATCGGTCCATCGATGCCGGCGTGACGTAGGGTCACCGCCTCGGCCAGACAGGCCACCGCCAGCATCTGCGCCCCGTTGTTGAGCGCCGTCCGTGCGACGCGCACGGCGCCGTGGCCGTAGCCGTCGGCTTTGAGCACCGCCATCAGGCTGACGCGTGGGCCGACGAGTGCTTGCAGCTGGCGTACGTTGCCCCCAATCGCTTCCAGGTCGACTTCGAGCCAGGTGGGGCGGTCGGGGCGCGAGAGCCGCACCTGGCGCCAGCCAGGATCCTGGCGCACCAGCAGGTTACCGGCCTGGGGCACCAGTTCGGGGGCCAGCAGCGCTTCGACTGTCTGTTCCAGGCGCGCCGCACGGCCGCCCTTGACCAGGATCGTGGGCGGCGATGCAGTGCTGCCGAGGGCATCGTGCAAATAACGCAGCGCTTCGCGCTGGCTGTAGGTGTGAAAGATGCGATCAGCGGGCAAACCAGCCTCGCGGGCGGCCAGTGCCAGGTGCCGCGCACGGTCACCCACAGCGATCAGAAGGTCCAGGCGGCTGGCGGCAATGCCCACACGCCGGTGAGCTTCGACCTCGCGCGCACCCAGGTCCTCCATGTCACCCAGTACGGCCCAGTGTGGGCTGGGAAAGATGGACAACGTCTCCAGGGCCGCGCCCATGGCGGTTGGGTTGGCGTTGGCTGTGTCGTCGAGGATCGTGGCGCCGGCCTGACCCGCCAGCGGACGCAGCCGGCCGGGCAGGGGCTGGCAGGTGGCGAGCACGTGCGCCGTGTCCGTGGCTGCCTGACCATAAAACAACCCCACGACCAGGGCCGCCACGGCATTGTTGACCTGGTGACGGCCCAGCAGCGCAAGTGACAGGTCAAGGGTGACCGGCAGTGGGCCAGGCAGCAGCCGGCGGGCTCGTTTGCTGAAACGGACTGCGATATCGCGGGCGCTGATGCTCCAGTTGACCAACGTGACGCGCAGGTCGGCATCCCGGGCCAGGCCGATCGTCAGGACCGGCGCGCGGCTGCGGCCCGCCATGGCGCGTACCAGGGGATCATCGGCATTGAGCACGGCCAGCCCGTCTGGTGGCAGCGCCTCCAGCAGCATGCCCTTTTCGTGCGCGATCTCGTCGGGTGTGCCGAAGACGTCGAGGTGGCTCTCGAGAATGGTGGTGACCACCCCCACGCGTGGCCGGGTCAACTCGGCCAGCTCGGCGATCTCACCAAACGAATCGGCGGCCAGTTCGAGCACAGCCATGCGGTGAGTCGCTTCCAGCTGGCCAAGGGCAATGGGCAAGCCGTAGCGTCCGTTGTAGCTGCCGGGGTTGTGAAAGACCGTATTGGCGGGAGCGGCACCACTGAGCACGGCTGCAATCAGCTCCTTGGTTGTCGTTTTGCCGCTGGAGCCGGTGACCGCCACGACATCGAGCTGGCGCTGGCGCAGGACGTAACCGGCCCAGGCACTCAGGGCCTGGCGGGTGTCGGGCACGAGGACACAGGTGACGTCGACCGCCGGGACGGGCGGGCGTTCGCACATGACGCCGGTCGCCCCGCGCCGGACGGCTTCGGCAATGTAGTCGTGGCCATCACCGGTGTCGGTTTTGACGGCCAGGAACAGCGGGCCGTGGGGTGGGGTGGCCGCCAGGGTGCGCGTGTCGAAGGCGAACTCGCTGAATTGGCTGGCGCGTGCCGGGCCGAGCAGCTGGCCAGCCGTCGCGGCCAGCAGGTCTTGCAGATCAATCACGATCGTTTCCCAAGTCAATCTCAGTGCATGCCAGGTCGTGCGGCACGCCCACGTGCCGCACGCCTCAGTCGACCCGGTGCCCCCACGGTTGGATGAAGGTCTCCGGTTCGACGCCCAGGCTGTCGGCGATGCGCGTGATATAGTTGAAGTAGGCGATCACCTGGGCGGCGTCGTGGATGGCACGGTCATCGAGTCCGTGCGTGCGCAGCACCTCCAGGTCGGCCGGCGTCATGTCGTGCTGGTGCAGCGACAATTTGCTGGCGAACTCGCACAAGGCCCGATCGACGGCGCTAAGCGGCGCCGTGCGCCAGTCGCCCGCCACGGCGTGCACCCAGGCATCGGCCGCGGCGGCGTCATCCATCACTTTTCCGACCTCGACACGGAGGTCGTGCGCATGGGCCTGCGTTCAGTAATGGCAGTGCAGCTCGGCGGCCACCACCGTCGCCAGCATCTCGCGCTGCACGCCGCTCAACGGCGATTCGCCGTGCATCAGGACGCCGTACAGCCCCATGCTGGCCTGCAGGGCGCGCGGGTTGATGCTCATGATGTGCACGATGTGCCAGACGCGGCCCGCACGTTTGAGCGCTTCGTCGAAAAGGCGTTTTAGGAGACCAGTCGCCTGGTCGATGGGAACTTGATAGATGTAGGGCATGGCGATTTTGGATTTTGGATTGGGGGGAAGGGTGTGCTTGGTCCTTGCCCCCCGTTCAGCGCGTGCTGGTCTACTCGTCGCCGAATATGATTCCTTGGGCCAGGGGGAGTTGGGTGGACCAGTTGATCGTATTGGTCTGGCGGCGCATGTAGACTTTCCAGACGTCGGAACCCGATTCGCGTCCGCCGCCGGTCTCTTTTTCACCGCCGAAGGCGCCGCCGATTTCGGCGCCCGACGTGCCGATGTTAACGTTGGCGATACCGCAGTCGGAGCCGGCGGCCGACAGGAACTGCTCGGCCTCGAGCAGGTTGGTGGTGAAAATCGCACTCGACAGACCCTGCGGCACGCCGTTGTGCAGGGCGATGGCGTCCTCGAAGGTGTCGTATTCGAGGATGTACAGGATAGGCGCAAACGTCTCTTCCTGTACGATGTGGGTCTGGTTTGGCATCCGCGCAATCGTGGGTTCGACGAAGAAGCCGCCACGGCCGGGCAGGGCGTGACCGCCGGTCACGATCGTTCCACCGTCTGCGCGTACACGAACCAGGGCCGCCAGCATATCGTCGACCGCCGCCTGGTTGATCAGCGGCCCCATCAGGGTGCCCGGATCGAGTGGGTCGCCAATGCGCACCTGGCGGTAGGCCTTGACCAGCCGGTCGACCAGCTCATCGGCGATCGAACGCTGCACGATGATGCGGCGGGTCGAGGTGCAGCGCTGGCCGGCGGTACCCACGGCGCCGAAAAGAATCGCACGGGTTACCATGTCCAGATTGGCATCGGGGGTCACGATGATGCCGTTGTTGCCACCGAGCTCCAGGATCGTGCGCCCAAAACGGCGCCCCACCACTTCGGCGACGTGGCGGCCCATGTGGGTCGAGCCGGTGAAGGAGATCAGCGGCACGCGCGGGTCGTTGAGCATCAGCTCGCCCACTTCGCTGCCACGCCCGATGACCAGGCTGAAGATGCCTTCCAGGCCATAGTCGGCCATGACTTGATTGGCGATGTGCTGCACGGCAACGGCGGCCAGGGGCACGTCGGACGACGGTTTCCACAGCGTGATGTCGCCCGCAATCGCAGCCAAAGCCGAGTTCCACGCCCAGACGGCGACGGGGAAGTTGAAGGCGGTGATGACGCCCACGATGCCCAGCGGGTGCCACTGCTCGTACATGCGGTGACCGGGTCGTTCCGAGTGCATCGTCAGCCCAAAGAGCTGGCGTGACTGGCCAACCGCCAGATCGCAGATGTCGATCATTTCCTGGACTTCGCCCATGCCCTCGGCCTTGATTTTGCCGTTTTCGAGGGCGACGAGCTCGCCGAGCGGTTCTTTGTACGCGCGCAAGGCATACCCCAAATCGCGCACCAACTGGCCGCGGCGGGGGGCCGGCTCCTGGCGCCAGGCCTCGAAAGCGGTGGTGGCGCGTGCCATGACCGCCTGGTAAGTCGCCGGGGTCGCCTGAATGACCGAGGCAATCGGTTCGCCGGTGGTGGGATTGAGCGATACCAGCTCTCGACCGGCGCTGTCTTCCAGCCAGCCGTCGGGGCCATAACAGGCGCCGGGGTTGACCGGTTTGATGTGTAGTTTTTCAAGTAATGCTTTCACAACGACGTTTCTCCTTTGAATTGCACGATTGACCGCGGCGACGTTGCCGCGACTTCCTGGGTAGTATAACATAGGCTGCCAGCGCGGGCAACAGGAGGACAATTTGATAAATGGTCGCTTTGGATTTATAGTAGCCTGGCTTACAATATTCCATGTGGAATATTGGTATACCTTCTGCGATATCCCACTCGAGCGCGAACACTGCACCAGGCGAGGCAATGATGGCGTACCAGCGAATCCACCAATTTTCCTCCCGGAATGCTCCAATCCAGAAAAGTACAGGCCAATTCTCTCCGCAGTCGGTTGTCATGCCACCGCAGCAGGAAACTGAGCGACTCACGCCACAGGACGAATCGCTCGATGCCTGGACCGGGAGGTTGAATGGGGCTGCGCAGCCTGGGCATCACCTGGCAAACTTGTCGATCCAACCTGCATCCCACACGGACCACGGGGCGCCAGCCGCAGGTTCCAACCAGACCGGTTTGCCTGGTCACCTGAAAGCTGGCATCGAGTCCCTCTCCGGCCTGTCAGTGGATGGGGTCCGCGTCCACTACAACTCCGCCCGGCCGGCGCAGCTGCAGGCGCACGCCTTTGCCTGGCGAAATGAGATTCACGTGGCGCGCGGGCAGGAGCAGCATCTCCCGCACGAGGCCTGGCATATCGTGCAGCAGGCCGCGGGCCGGGTCAAACCGACCGTGCAGATGGGCAATGGCGTCTCGATCAACGACGATGCTGGACTTGAGACCGAGGCCGAGGCCATGGGAGCGGCGGCACTGCGGGCGGGTGAAGAAGGGCACCACCGCGTGGGTCACTCGTATGCGCACATGCCAGCCACGGGGTTCCAAGCGGATGCCGCGCCCGGTAGTGGCCCAGGAAGCGCACCGCCGGCCCAGCTTTTTGGGTTTTCCACGCTCACGCAGTATTTGCCCGGTCTGCCCGAAACCTGGAAAGAAACAATCGACCCGCGCCGGTGGATGATGAACCCGTATTGGCGTCACTTCAACCAGGATGAAAGAAATTATGAGGCCACGCACCAACCGCTCCTTCCAGGTCCTGGGGGATACCACTCGCGCGAACGACATGGGGCAGAACACACGCTGGAGAACATCCATGCACGAACCCAGCAAGCCGCGCCCCTTTTCGGGCCACTGCCCTTCACCGGGCCGATTCCGGCCGTTGGCAACCTGCCAGCTACCGGACCTTCGGCCATGATCCACGAAGGACATCAAGTCCGCGGTTACGTTGCTGGTGGCGCGCCCCTGGCCAGTGGTCGATTTGCTACGCCAGCCTGGCACACATATTCCCGCAACGTTGCCATCGCACACGCATCTCTGCACCTGCCTGCAGGCGTCGCCTGGCCGGCCAGCGCGCCGCCGGGTGGCATACCCGGTGGCAACTACCACCGCTTCACCACGCACTACCAGGGATCACCGGCCGGTTTGTCCGTGCAGGCTGCCGGCCCCCAAACCGCTACGCCGGCACATTTTGTGCTCACCGGCGTTCAGTACAACCCGGGTACGAATCAAGCCTGGATCGTTCAGCACTTTCCGCAAACGGCAGCCGTGGCGGCCGGTCTTTTGATTCCCAACAATATCGTGCCGTACGACCAGATTCCCTGGTTGAGTACGCAGGCGTAGAATTGGAGGTTGGCGTGTTGCAGAAGACGTTTGCTGTCGTGGTGGTGTGGACCCTGATGTGGACGATGGGTGGTGGGGCCTCAGCCTCGGCGCAAGTCACTGAAACAGGCAGGGCGCAGCGCTGCACGGCCGAGCAAGGGCAGCAGTACATCGACCAGGGGCGTTTCGACAAGGCGATTCGTGAGTTTGGCTGCGTGATCGACGCCGACCCGACCGGTGTCGAGGGCTACCGCGGCCGCATCGAAGCGGAGCTTCTGCTCGGCCGCTATTCGGACGCTGTCCGCGACTACGCCCGGGTGACGGCCTTTGTGCTGCCGGTGCACCCCGATACTGCAAGTATCATCCTCGACGGTTATGCTGCCCGGCTCGCCGCAGCACCGCAGAATATCCCGGCCCTGACCGGTGCCAGCTTTGCGCGCTGGTGGTTCTTCGACTACACCCAGGCCATCCATCTGCTCAACCGGCTGCTCACAGTTCAGCCGGACGATGTCTATGGCAACCTGTTCCGTGGTTCGAGCCGGCTCCTGTCAAACGCGAATCGCCACGCAGGTATCGTGGACCTTGAACGGGCACTCGACCTTGCACCGCAGAGTGCCGACGTGCGCTTCATCGTTGCCGATGCCTACACCTACGGCCTGCCTGATCCGCAGCGAGCGTTTGCCGAAGCCACGCTGGCCCTGGATTGGGGACTCGACACACCACGTGTTCATGCCATCCTGGCCAGCGCTTATCTCGCGTTTGGCGACCTGACCAACGCAGCCGTCCACATCCAGCGTCACATCGAGCTCGTGACGACCGAGCTCGTGACGACGCCGCCGATCGACGCGGGGACCTCGTTGTCCCTGGACCTGGTACCCGGGCGAACGTACGATATCCCGGTCGCGGTCGTGGCCGGCGAGACGCTCACCATCATGACCAGCAGCCGTGACTTCTACGATACCATCCTCGTTTTGCTGGCGCCCGATGGATCACCCGTCCTGGGAAGCGACGATTTCCGTGCCTATTTTGCAGGGTTCGAATGGATCGCGCCGGTGGCGGGAACGTACCGGCTGCACGTCACTTCGTTCGAGAGCGTGAGCACCGGTGAGCTGGAAGTCACACGCGATTGATTTTGATCGAAGGAGATCACACCATGTCCAGAGTCAGCACCTACCTCAATTTCCCCGGCACGACCGAACAGGCTTTTGAGTTCTACCGCGCCGTGTTTGGCGGCGATTTCACTGGACCCATCATGCGCATGGGCGAAGCCCCGGCGGATCCGAGTCGGCCGCCGCTATCGAACGCGGACAAGCACCTGGTCATGCACGTGGAGCTGTCTATCCTCGGCGGGCACGTCCTGATGGGCACCGATGCGCCGGAGTCGATGGGCTTCTCCCTCATGCGCGGCAACAACATCTCCCTCAACCTCGAACCCGACACCCGCGCCGAAACGGAGCGGCTGTTCGACGCGCTCGCGGTCGATGGTACGGTCGACACGCCGCTGCAGGACATGTTCTGGGGCGGCTACTTCGGCAGCATCACCGACAAGTTTGGAATTCGGTGGATGTTCAACTGCAACAGCACAACCTGATATCCACCCGCCTTCCACCTCGATCCGACGCTTCCGCAGCAAACCCCATTTGACTCGATCTGACGATACGCCAGTGCAGAGAAGGTGTTCGGTGAAATCACCCGGTTTACAGCGGGCATGTCACCGAACACCCACCCTGCACCGGCACCGGGTGGCTCCTGCGACGGCAAACCACCCGGCTTCGGCGCGCCCTGACCGTTGTTTGTACAACATCATGTTCGTGGCGGTCGACGTTCTGCTGGGCCTGACCTACGGCTGGATCACCCAGCACACGAATACCCTGTGGGGCGCAGTCCTGGCGCATGCCGCCGCCGATGCGTTCCTCATGCTGGGCGGGCTGGCCACGCTGGCGGCGTTTAGTTGATTGGCTGATGGGACAGGGGCCACAGGGGACCGCGAATGCAGAAATTTTTTGACAAACAGGACAATGCCACGTAATATTGAGAACATTATTCGACTTCGATGGGCTCTGGAGGGCGGTCGCATAGATGGATGCCGAAACCTATCGACAGGGCATCTCCGAACTGGCTGCGCGTGATCGGGATCTGGCCCGCGCACTGGTTACCTGGGGGGATCCGCCATTCTGGACGCAGGCGCCTGGTTTCCCTGGCCTGGTCATGAGCATCCTCGCCCAGCAGGTCTCGTTCGAGTCGGCGCAGGCGGCCTTTGCCAAACTGGAGACCGTCGTCGAAGAGGTAAATCCTGAGTTGTTCCTGTCCCTCGACGACCGTACGCTCAAAGCGGTGGGCTTCAGCCGCCAAAAGGCCGCGTACACCCGCGGGGTTGCCCACGCCATCGTCGGTGGTGACCTGGATCTGCACGCGCTGGCGTCGATGGACAACGACCACGTCCGCCAGCGTCTCGTGCAGTTGAAGGGTATCGGCCGGTGGACAGCCGATGCCTATCTTCTGTTTTCCCTACGGCGCGCCGATGCCTGGCCCTCCGGTGATCTGGCCCTCATCAAGGCCATCCAGGAACTCAGAGGTCTGCCGGCACTGACTTCGCAGGAAGCCGACGTGGCTGCGGAGGACTGGAGACCGTGGCGGGCCGTTGCCGCACGGATGCTCTGGCATCATTACCTGTGCACGCGCGGCCGGATGATCCGAACAACAAATCAGGCATAATGCCCGCCAGAAATCACGATCAACCATGAACAAGACTGTGATTGCATCCCTGAAGCAGCGACATATCAACGAACGCCGCGAGTTCTACCTTGAACCGCACCAGCTGCGCGTGTACGTCAAAGACATCGATGGTGAGGTCGAATCGTTCATCGAGTACGAGGCCCTGACTCGCCAGCAGCGCCAGGTCACCAAACAGACGGGATGGCTGTACGTGGCCGCCGTCTCGTTTGGGCTGTTTGGACTGGTGGGTATCGTGTTGAATCTGGCGGGGGATGCAACGCTCATGCGCTGGACGCCCCTGTGGCTGGTTGCATCCCTGATCTTTTTGGGGTTTCATGCTGCACGCCGCCGCCGGTATACCCTGATCGACCTGACCAACGAGCAGGCGCTCTATTTCCTGCGTGACAAACCAAACCAGGCGGATTTCGAACGTTTCCTGACCCTCATGTACGATGTCCAGCGGAATTATGTCCGCACGACCTATTTTGTGTACGAGCCGGGCAACGATCCGGACAGTGAGTTTCGCAAACTGCAGTGGCTGCTCAGGCAGGGGTTCATCAGCGACGCCGAGTTCCACGAAATGCGAACCACCATTGCCGTCGATCACGGTTTCGATGCGTCTGGTTCGAAGGCGGACCGGGTACTTCATTGAGTGTATGAATACCTGATTGTTATTGCCTCGGCCCTGCTGCTGATCAGTGTATTGCTCGGCAAAATCGCGGACCGGTCACCAGCCAGGTCTCGTTCAGATCGTTTGTTCAGGTAGAAGGAATGCGCACCATGCCCACACCGGCCAGCCAAGACATCGTGATCCGCCTCGATACCATCGATCAGCTTTTTAATGCGCCAGACGTCAACCCATTCTCCGACGAGGAGGTGGACGTGCTGGGCGAGCCGGCGCTCCTGCGCGCGGTGCGGCGGCTGCAGGCACACCGCATCCGCAACTGGGACGGGGTGAAGTTGATCCTGGAGCTGCCGCCCGACGAGATCACGCCTGGCCTGGAGGTGCGCACCCAGGCAGCGCTGCAGCGCTACAGCGTGGCCAAGATCGAAGACAACAGGCTGCAGATTCGCCTCTCCCGTGTGCGTAACCTGATCGGGCTGGGCATGGTGACCATCATCGCGCTGGTTGTCATCGCGCTGGCCGTTTTGCTTTTCAACCGCGTCTTCGTCGATGCCACGGATACAGCCCGCGGAATTGTCGCGGCCAGCATCAGTGTTTTTGTATGGGTGATCCTCTGGCTTCCCATGGAAAAACTGCTGTTCGACTGGGTGCCATTTCGCCTGGAGAACAACATCCTGCGCAGGCTGCAGGACATCGACATCGACATTCGGCCCAAGACCTGACCCAGCGAGACGGAAGCCATGTCACGAGAATCCGAGATCATCGTTCAACTGGACAGCATCGAGGAGTTATTCGTCGCACCAGCGGCCAATCCCTTTTCGACGCATGCCGTCGATGTGCTGGGGCAAACAGGCCTGTACATCGTGCAAATGCGCGTGATGCAGTTTTGGCCGCGCCTGCCGCGCAAGGTCCATCTCACCGTGCAGCTGCCGTCTGAACAAATCTCGCCTGACCTGGCACAGCGCACGCGTGCCGCCGTGCAGCGCCACTGTGCCAAAAAGATCGACAACAACCGCGTGCAGCGTCAAGTGGCGGTGCGCAACGCGCTGCGTCAACTGGTGGGTGCATTGGTAGGTATCGTGCTGGCGCTCGCGTTTATCGCGCTGCTGGTGGCGGATCCCCTGGGGCTGCTGTCCGACTTTCTGCGTGGAGTGCTGATTGTGCTGGCGCTCTATGCCTGTGGTGTGCTCAGCTTCGACGCACTCTGGTCGCTGGCTTTCGACTGGGTGCCCTTCGTGCAGGAAAACACAGTGTACCGCGCCATGGAGGCCGTCGAGATCACGATCGAGCCGGCACTCAGCGTCCCCACATCAGCGCCCTGATCTGCGCAGTCAACAGCCCATCGCCCAGGTTTTGCACCACACCCAGCTGCCACCGGCACACGCTACTACCAACTGGCATGGTGCTCTTCGGCGAATCCGATGAGACCCTCCAGCGCGACGATCTCGCCGTCGTCGGCCAGAACCTGGCCCGTGTAGCGGCCGAACATTTGATGAACTTCGCTGGTGATGACGAACAGGTTGGTCCGCGCCACGCGCTCGACGAACGGGGTGAATGTCAGGTCCAGCCGGCCATCGGGCGCGTTCATGTGCCAGGGCCGCCGGTAGTCCGCCGGATCGTAGGTGAAGTCCACCTGGCCCAGTTTGTGGATGCGGCCGGCAAGCGTCAGCGTGTTCTCCGTAGCAGCCGACGTATCACCAAACCCGAAGCCCAGGTTCAGACCCACGGTACGGCCGTCGGGCAGGAAGCTGGACGCGCTGGCCCAGACCCAAAAAGAGCGGTACTCCCAGACGCCGCGACCCCAGTCCAGGTTGCCCAGGCAGGTGTCGGGCCGGACGTCCGTACGCTGGTCGCTTATCTGGACCCAGCCCTCGGCCGGCAGGCAGTTGATCTTGCGGTTGTAGTAGAAGCGGTTATTGGCGATGGGGATAACCACCACGGTCGACTCGTGTTCCGGCGCCAGGCGCAGGGTAATGTCGGCGGCCAACGGCTGGCCGGCGAAATTGGGCCACTGCACCTGCAAACGGCGGCCGGCGGCGGTCGCCCCGAAGGAGATGTGCAGCTTGCCTTTGTCGTAGCGGCTCTCGCCCTCCGTGCTGTTGCGCGGCAGCTGGATGCCGCGGCCGAGGGGAATGGTGACCGTCTCCTCGTGATAATGGCCGCTGGCGAAGTCGATCGTGTAGACGAACGCCTGGCCGGCGTAGCCCAGGTCCGCCAGGGTGAACGAGACGAAACGGCCTGGCGTAGTGACGCCGTAGTAGTCCCAGCGTTTGACGCGGAAGCGTTGGAGCGGTCGCAGCAGGGTCGGATAAAAACGGATCGCCTCCAGGTTACAGTCCGGCAGCGGCTGCCGCGCCCAGCCCACCTGTGCCAGCCGCCCGTTGGGGCTGAGGAGGGGGGAACGGGTGGTGATTTCGTGTTGTGAAGTCATGTTTGCCTCGGCAACTCCTCGATACCTGCGTGGTCATACCAGCATTCTACGCCAGATAAGATGATCTGTCCAGGAGCGCTGATGCCTGGACCGGCGTCCTTATTTTGCCAAAATAGTCATTTAGTGGCATAATCGCTACATGATCGAGGTTCTGGGCACCGATGAGTTCGAGCAATGGTTTTTGGCCTTGAACGATTATGATGGCGAGGCTGTCGCCCGTGTAGTCGGCCTCCTAGAGGCCAAAGGAACGGCGCTCGGGTACCCCTACTCTTCGTCCATCACAACTTCGAGGTATCCCTTGCGTGAATTGCGCATCCAAAGCGGCGGGAGGCCGCTGCGTGTCTTCTACGCGTTTGACCCGTTGCGCCAAGCCGTGCTGCTGCTGGGTGGCGACAAGACCGGCGATAGCCGATTCTACGCAAGCATGATACCCAGGGTCGAAGCCATCTGGGCACAGTATTTGCGGGATATCAATGCGAGCGCATAAGCTTGACACGGCTCGTGAACTGAGGACTGAGACCATGACTGTACATACCTGGCAAGAGATCAAAGCGAAGAAGTTCTCGTCTGACCAACTCCAGCAGATCGATAATGCAGTGGAGCAGGAACTACTGGAAATGGATCTGCGCGCCCTGCGCGAAGCGGCTGGACTGACGCAGGAGGAGATGGCGCAGCGGGTTGCGATCACCCAGTCGCAGCTATCCAAGTTGGAGCGCCGTGAGGACCACCGCATTTCCACGGTGCGCCGCTACGTCGCCGCGCTGGGCGGCGAATTGGAGATCGTGGCGGTCGTGGATGGCAAGCGCATTCTACTGGCTTCAGGGGCCTGAAGCGCGACTTTTCGAGACTGCGCAGCTTCTTGTGCCACGCCCGCGGCGGCCGGGCGCGGTGTCACAGCGAATGCAGAACAACCAATCGGAAACAGCGCCGTAACGCACTCCGCCAGATGGCGCTGGTCCGATAATCCGGCGGATTGTCCTACAGAGGCGACCAGTTTACTCGTAGCGGAAGCGCATCACGCCGACGATAAAGAACACCACGGCCGAGGCCAGCATGTAGCCGATGGCCGGCAGGATGCCGTCGAGGTCACCGCCCCGCACCGCCAGGTCGGTCAGCGCCTGCATGGCCCAGGTCATGGGCAGGATGTGTGCGGCCGTCTGCATGGCGGGCGGAAACAGCTCCAGCGGCCAGAGACAGCCGCTGAGCAGGCCGAGGGTCATGCCCAACATAATGCTCAGCCCGCTGGCCTGGCTCTCGGTCTTGACGAACGCGCCCAGCATGACGCCCATCGCCACTGACGACAGGCCGAAGGCCAGCAGCACCGCCATCACTGCCAGCGGTGGGCCCCAGACGATGTTCATCACCAATGCGCCGAACCCGACCAACAGCAGCATCTGTACGATGCTGGCGCTGTATTGGCTGGTGACGGTCCCCAGCAGATAGGTTGCCGTGCTGGTGGGTGTGGTCAGCAGGCGCTTCAGGGTGCCGGTAGCCCGCTCGTAGGCCATCAAACCAGCCGTGCCCAGCAGGGGGATAAACACCCAGACCAACATCTGGCCGGCCGTGCCCTGCACCGCACCGTTGTACTGCTCCTGTTCGTTCTGCACGGCTGCCACGGCCGCCAGGCGCTGCGGCGTGCGGGCGAACAGTCCCTGGGCGGCCGCCAGGCTGGCATCGAAGTAGCGGGCACGTTCGGCCTCGCTGGCGAAGGGGCGGACCTGCTCGGCCGCGGCGACGCTGCCGCCGGCCGCCGACAGGACCTGGCTGACCTGGGTTGCCGCCGACTGGATCGCCTGCTGCGCGGCCAGGCCGTTGGCGTTGCTTGGCTCCAGCTGCAGGTTCAAGTCCACCGGCTGGCCGGCGCGCAGGCTGGCCTCGAAGCCAGCCGGGATGGTGAGCAGGGCGGGCGCGTCGCCGTCGTCGAAGCGTTGGGCAGCCTCGGCCGCGTCCAGCACCTCGGGCCGGATACTCTTGGAGCTTTCCATCGTCTGCACCAGTTCCTGGCTCAGCGCCGTGGCGTCCTGGTTGACCACCAGGATGACGATGCGGTTGTCGCCGTTGCCGCCCTGGCTGGTGGCGAAGCCGGAGACGATGAACGCAAAGATCACCGGCAAGACGATGAAGAACAGCAGCTCCGTAGGGCTGGCAAAACGAATCAACAGGTCTTTCCAGGCAATGCCCAATAGTCTGCGCATGATGATCACCTCTGCAAAAAGCCCTTGCGCCCAAACAGTACCACGGAGATGCCCAGCAGCACGGCGCCCATGACGAGCAGCGCCACAATGTCCGGCGCAATGTCGGCCAAATCGCCGCCCCTGGCCAGGGTCGTGAAGCCATCCATGGCCCATGCGTTGGGCGTGATCTTGCCCAGCGCGCCCAGCGCGCCGGTCAGCGTGCCGCCGAAGAAGCTGCCGCCCAGGATGCCAAACAGCAGCATCATGGCCATGCCCATGTTGGCCACCTGGTTGGGCGTTTTGGCGACAGCCGCCAGCAGCAAGCCCCAGCCAGCCGCGCCGACCACCGCCGCCAGCACCAGGGCGATGACGCCCAGCGGATCGCCCCAGCTGAGCCGGAACAGCAGCGCGCTGGCCAGGATCAGGATGAACATCTGGGCCGCGCCCACCAGGTAGATGCCGGTGATTTTGCCCACCAGAATCGGGCCGCCGGCGGTGGCGGTGCTCAACATGCGCGCCAGCGTGCCGTCGCGGCGCTCAATCAGAATGCTGCGGCTGCCCAGGCTGACGGTGAACATCAGGAAGACGAGCGCCATGCCTGGCGCCAGCAGCAGCAGCGGGTTGAACATCTGCGTCTGGCTGGCGGCTGCGTCGGTGCGCTGTACGCGGATCAGCGGCGCGGCGGCCAGACTGGCCTGTTCCTGGCCGATCTGCTGCGCCAGGCGGGGGACGTCCTGCGGCGCCGCCAGGCCGTTGGCCAGCAACTGCTCGATGGCCACCTGTCCACCGACGCGGCCGGCCTCGACCCGGCCCAGGAAACCCTGGACGATGGACTCGACCACGCCGGCGCTGATGGGCCGACCGGGGTTCTTGTAGACCTCGATGGCAACGGCGGCAGCCGGGGCGCTGCTGCCCTCGGCCGGGATAATGCTGTCGGTGAAGCCGGCCGGGATGATTACGGCGGCCACCACCTGATCGTCCTCGACCGCGCGGCGGGCTGCGGCCTCGCCGGTTTCTAACCGGGCGGCGAGCAGGTCGTTTAGCTCGGTGGAGGTGAGAAGCTGCTCCAGCGCGTCGCCCAACTGGCTGCCGTCCTGGTTGATGACGATGACGGGCAGTTTGGTGATGCTGCTGCCGCCGCTCGAAAACGCGCCGGTGATCGCGCCCATGCCCAGGGTCAGCGCAAACGGTGCCGCCAGCATCAAGATCAGCGCCGCCCGGTCGCGGAACATCAGTCGAAGGTCTTTCCAGCCGATGGTGAGGAGTTTGCTCATGGTCGGGCTCCTAATCCCGCAGCGCGCGCCCAGTCAGGTGCAGGAACACCGCCTCCAGATTTGGCTCCTCGATCTCCACCGAGCGGATCTTGAAGCCGAGGCGGTCGGCCTGGGTAAAGACGGGCGGAATGGCTTCCTGGGCCTCGGGCACGATCAGCACGATCTCGTCGTCAGTCGTGGTGACCTGGCGCACGTCGGGTAGGCTGCGCAAGGCCTCGACGAACCGGCCGGACTCCTGCCCCTCGGGCAGGTGCAGGTGCAGTGCGTCCATTTGGCCCACCATCTGCGTCAGCTCACGCTGCGTACCCAGCGCAATCAGCTTGCCGTGGTCGATGATACCGACGCGGTGCGACAGCTCCTGCGCCTCTTCCATGTAGTGGGTGGTGTAGAGCACGGTCATGCCCTGTTGGTTGAGCTGTTTGACGTTGTCCAGAATGTTGCGCCGGCTCTGGGGATCGATGCCCACCGTTGGCTCGTCCATGAACAGCAGGCGGGGCTTGTGCAGCAGGCCGACCGCGATGTTGATGCGCCGCTTCATGCCGCCGGAGTAGGTCTTGACGCGCTGCTTCGCCTTGTCGGTCAGGCCGACCTCGTCCAGCACCTCGGCCACGCGCTGTTTCAGCGCCGCGCCGCCCATGCCGTACATGCGGCCCCAGAACATCAGGTTCTCGATGGCGCTCAGGTCCTCGTACAGGGCAATGTCCTGCGGCACCACGCCGATGACCTTTTTCACCGCCATCGGATCTTTGCTGACCGAATAGCCGCCGATGACCGCGTCGCCCTGCGTGGGGGCCAGCAGGCAGGATAATATGGAGATGGTGGTCGTCTTGCCGGCGCCGTTGGGCCCCAGCAGGCTGAACAGCTCCCCCTCCTCGATGGCAAAGCTGACACCATCCACGGCGGTGAAATCATTGAACTTCTTGACCAGATTCTGGGCTTCGAGAATTGGTGGCATCGTGATGTACTCCAACGAGTGATACCTTCCTGGTATCCAACGGTTCGGAAACGTGGAATGGACTCCCGCTGCGGTGTGCAAAGTATAGCGCAGGGAGGATTGGATAGCAACTGCTGCCCGCCGCGGTCTTCACGCCCGTCCAAACAGCACCTGGTAATACATTTTCGGCGAGAACGCCTGGCCGGTCAACAGGTATTGGGCACGGAACATGCGCGCGGTTAGCCGGATGATAAAGTACGCTGTGACGAACTGCAGCACCGCCGCCAGCACGGCCTGCCACAGCGGCACCTCGCTGACAGCCATGCGGCCGATCATGGCCACCGACGAGGTCAGGGGGAAAAGGCTCAGAAATACGACCAGGGGTGCGGTGGGATTGTCCAACGATACGGCCATGAACACATAGGCCACGATGATCGGCAGCATCACGATCCAGGTGGCGCTCTTGGTCTGGTTCACGTCCGGCGCCAGTGCGCCGATGCCGGCAAACTGCGCGCCGTAGATGGCGTAACCGCCCAGAAAGTAGATCAGCGCCCAGACCAGCAGCCCGGTGGGGATGCTGAAGCTGGCCGGGACGCTCAGCGCCGCGCCGCCGAAGCGGGCCACGGCCCACAGCACGCCCAGCCACAGCGCCGTCATCACCAAGCCAAGCAGGCCCAGCGCGGCCACCTTGCCCGTCACCATTTGCGCCGGCGACACCGAGGTCATCAGTACCTCCATGACGCGGTTCTTCTTCTCGTCGATCAGCGCATTGACCAGGATGCCGCCCGGGATGATCAGCGCCATGTAGAGGATCAACACCATGAACAGTGGGAACATCTCGGTGATCCAGACGTCCTCGCCGCTGGTGTCCACGGGCGGCGCCAGCGACATGTCGAACACCTCCATCGGCTGCCGGACACTGGCGGCTCGTCGAGTGTCGCCGCCGAGCACGTTGACCAGCAAAACCCACTCGATGGTGCTGGTGTCGATCTCGTCCGACAACACGCTGTAATCGGTCGTGACGTAGGTGACGTCGCCGCTTTGCACGTAGTCGGGGGCGATGACGTAGTAGCCGGCGATCGCATCGTCGCGCAAGGCTACCTGGGCCGCCGCCTCGTCAGCAAAGCGGGTCAGCGAGCCAGCCGCCACATCGGCCGGCATGGTTTGAATCAGATTGCCCTGATCCACGTAGCCCGCGGTGACGGCCGCGGCCGCCGGGCGCGCCGCCATCTCGGCGAATGCGCTCTGCATGGCGTTGCGGTTGAGCATCCCAACGACCAGGGCAATCACACCCAGCAGCAGCGGAACCACGATGGCAATGATCACAAACGACTTGCGCCGCAGCGTCGTACGTATCTCGCCGGTCATGATCATGAAGGTCTTGTTCATGATGACTCCTTTGGGACGGTTGATCGGGTCTGTGCAATCACCCAATCACCCAGTCACTCTCGCCGTTCGCCCGCGTATCGCCGGCCGCCACCGCAGCCCCTGCCCGTAGCGCAGCATGTAGGCGCGGAAGAGCCTGCCGGCCAGCCAGATCATGACCACCGCGCTGACCAGGGCGATCAACGCCGCGGCCAGGAACTGGGCCGTAGGCACCTGCATGAACATGCTCCGTACGGCCAGGGTGGTTACCGAGGTCAGCGGAAACAGGCTGAAGGCGATGGCCAGTGGCCCGTTGGGGTTGTCGGCGAAGACGAAGAACAGGTAGATCGGCGCAAAGGTAATCAGAAAGGCTGCGGCGCCCAGCTGCTGCGCTTCGCGGGTATCCACGACCGTGGCGCCCAGGGCGACCATCAGCGCGGCCATGAAAACGAAAGTGGGTAATGCTGTCATCAGCAGCAGCGCCAGGTCGCGTCCGTCGATGGAAATCCCCTGCAGCCAGTCCCACGCCATAACGTTGGCGCCGAACCAGGCAAAGACCAGCAGGATGGTGACCCAACTGGCTGCCAGCAGCAGTGCCATGCCGACGACGCCGATGATCTTGCCGGCCATCATCTGGCCGGGTGCGATGGACGACACCACGATCTCGATCGTGCGGTTCTGTTTTTCTGCGGCCATGGCCTCCATCAGCGTGGCGGCTACCGTCATGACCAGGAAGGCGAATATGGCTGCCACGATCAGCGGCAGGAATTCGTTCAGACCGGGCAAGCCCATGGTCACGGTTTTGTTGAGCGACGTGGCGTGCACGGCCATATCCGGCCCTGCCAGTGCCCGCGCCGCAACCGCTTCCGGCTCACCAGCCAGCAGCTTACGCCGCACAGCCTGGTGGAAAGCCCATGCCGCATCCCCGTCCAATCCCTGCATCGTCACCAGCTCGGTCCGCTGTGACTGCGGGTAATCGGGCGGCAGCGTGTAATAGGCGTCGATCTGTCCAGCCTCCAGGGCCGCGCGCGCCGCTGCGGGCGTGTCGTAGCGCACCAGGATGACCCGCTCGGCGATGGTTGCCGGTATCGTGCCCAGGGCATTGCCTTTGTCCACATATCCCAGCGTCGTGTCCTGCTGCCGCATGCGTTCACCCAGCCAGCCCATGGCTACCGTGAAGCCCAGGAAGAGCGGCATGGCGATGAGCGCCAGCAAGAAGCCGCGTTGGAACACTTCTTTTTTGAACTGCTGTTCGGCGACGAGCCAGACCTTGGACATCGCTTCGCTCCTTGGGGCATCGCAAAAAGAATAACTCCCTGCAATGGGATTGGAGTTCGCCGCCAGGCACGGGAAGTTATTCTTCTTCGAGCCCTTACTGTTCACTTACGACCCGGATGAAGATCTCGTCCAGGCTGGGCAGGGCAATCTCGAACTGCTCGACGGCGCGGTGCTGGCTGACCAGCTGCTGCAAGATGTCCTGCGGGTTGGTCTGTGGGGCCAGAAGAAGCTGGACTGCGCCATTGTGCGGTGTGACGGCTTGCACGCCGGCCAGCGCCGGCAGCTCACCGTCGATCCGCACCCGCACCGCGTGGCCCGAGTACTGGCGCTGGATTTGGGCCAGGTCGCCATACAGCACGTTGCGCCCCTGGTTGATCAGCACGATACGGTTGCACATCTCCTCGACCTGGTGCATGATGTGGGTGGACATAATGACCGTCGTGCCCTGGCCGCGCAGCGCCGTTAGCAGTTCGATGGCCATCTGGGTGTTGACCGGGTCCAGGCTGGCGAAAGGCTCATCCATGATCAGGAGCTCTGGGCCGTGCAGCACGGTGCTGATGATCTGCGCCTTCTGCTGCATGCCCTTGCTCAGCTCCTTCACCTTTTTGGTCTTATGCTGGGCCAGGTCGAAGCGTTCCAGATAGGGCTGCAAGCGACGCCGGGCGTCGTTCTTGGACAAGCCCTTGAGCGTGGCCAGGTAGATCAGGCACGCCTCCAGCGGCATGTCCTGGTAGAGGCCGCGCTCCTCGGGCATATAGCCGATGCGGTTCTTTTTGGCATCGGTCATGGGGCCATCCAGGATCGACACCGTGCCGGCGTCGGGTTGGAAGATGTCCAGCATCAGGCGGATCGAAGTGGTCTTGCCGGCGCCATTGGGGCCGAGCAGGCCGAATATCTCACCCTGTCCGACGCTGAAGGAGACGTCGGCGACGGCCTTCGTTTCGCCAAAGGACTTGGCCAGGTGGGAGACCTCCACAGGGTTCATGAGCGATGCTCCTTCCTTGTGCTGGTTTCCTGCTTTCGCCACCAGCAATACTGCGTCACCTCACTGACACGATCAGTCCACGGGAATTCCATCTTCAGCATACATCAGGAATGCCTGGAATGCAACGCTACAGGGGGGCAGGATGCATCGCATGTTTGGGGCACGACGCAAGACCCTTCGGGTTTTCCCCCAGAATCGCCGATAGCTGGTACTCCATGGCAATGCCTCCCGGTGCTGAATCCCGGCCATTGACGAAAACCCAAAGGGTCTACCCTGAGCAAGCCGAAGGGTCTACTTTCAATCTGAGATACCCCCGCGCCCTGCATTGGGATTGACCCCGACAGGCCCGGGTGTTATAATCGACCCACCGGTGGTCGGGCGCAGGTGTTCCCGTGGTCCGCTGACGCCGGCCTGATTCGATCCCAGTCCATGAACGAATACCTGCTTGTCATCGCTTCCATTCTGCTGCTCGTCAGTGTCCTGTTCAGCAAAATTTCCGACCGGTTCGGGGTGCCGGCGCTGTTGTTGTTTTTGCTGCTGGGCATGCTGGCGGGTTCGGATGGGTTTGGCGGCATCTACTTCGATGATCCCGGCCTGGCCCAGTTCATCGGCGTCATCGCCCTGGTCCTCATCCTGTTTTCAGGCGGTTTGAGCACCGAATGGAACCAGGTTCGTCCCGTCATCAAAGAGGGTCTGCTTCTTTCGACGTTCGGCGTCTTGATCACGGCGCTGATCGTTGGCCTGTTTGCCAGCGCCGTGTTGGGTCTGTCGCTCATCGAGGGGCTGCTGCTGGGTTCGATCGTCTCGTCGACCGACGCTGCAGCCGTGTTTTCGGTGCTGCGCGCCAGGGGCATCAGCCTCAAAGGACAGCTCAAACCGCTGCTGGAACTGGAGTCGGGCAGCAACGACCCGATGGCCATCTTCCTCACGATTGGCCTGATCCAGCTCATTACCCAGCCCGACCTGTCTGCCTGGAGCCTGGTGGTACTGTTCATCCGGCAAATGGTGCTGGGGGCCGTGTTCGGTTATGCCCTCGGCCGTGGGATGGTATTTCTCATTAACCGCGTCAAGCTGAGTTACGAAGGACTCTACCCTGTCCTGACGCTGGCGCTCGTTTTTCTCGCATTTGGATTGGCGGCGGTCCTTGGTGGCAGTGGTTTTCTGGCGGTCTACATCGCCGGCATTGTGATGGGGCGTTACGATTTCATCCACAAACGCAGTCTGGCCCGGTTCCACGATGGCCTGGCCTGGATCATGCAAATAACGATGTTTTTGACCCTGGGGCTGCTCGTGTTTCCCTCGCGCCTGCTGCCAATCATCGGTATTGGCTTGTTGACGGCTGGGTGCCTGATGTTCGTCGCGCGGCCGGCGTCTGTTTTCGTTAGTTTGTTACCCAGCAGCATGAACTGGCGCGAGAAGTTGTTCGTTTCCTGGGTGGGCCTGCGGGGTGCCGCGCCGATCATCCTGGCGACGTTTCCCCTGCTTGCGGGGCTGCAGCAGGCGGAACTGATCTTCAACGTCGTGTTCTTCGTGGTGCTGACGTCGGTGCTGCTGCAAGGGACGTCGATTCCGCTGGTTGCGAAGTGGTTGAAACTCGATGCGCCTCAAAGTCCGAAGCGGGTCTACCCGATCGAGTACGCACCGATGGGTGGGTTCAAGAGTGAGCTCAAAGAGCTGCCGGTGGTGCGCGAATCGGGCATGCATGGCAAAGCGATTGTCGAACTGGGTCTGCCGGCCGACTTTCTGGTGATCCTCATCGCTCGCGAGAACGACTTCGTGATACCGGGCGGCGGCACCGTGCTGCAAGGTGGTGACACGCTGTTGGTGCTGTCCGATCAGAAGTCTTTCGACGAGGTGGAGACCCGGTTCGCGCCGGGCAATCTGTCGAAGTCCACGTGAGCCTGTCGATCGATGCAGACCAGGCAGCCACGTCCGACGTAAGCGTGAGCGACCCGTAGTGGTTGCAGACCGCTGCCCGGTACGGTCGAGCCCGCATGGTGGATGGTGACCGTTGCCTCACCAGCCAGCGCTGAGGATGCGGCGCTTTTCGGCAGCATCGAGGACTTGCGAACAGTTTTCCCAATCAACTCGCTCGACCCGCGTATAGCGCGCCTCGAACGGGTGCTGTTGGGGCAGGTTGTCGATGATCTTCTGTGCCTCGACCTTTTGACCTATCGCAACCATGACCCAAACGTCCTCCAGCACGTCGGGGATCTGGCCGAAGAGGGTGTAGATGTCGTGCAGCCGGCCGGACAGCAGCTGGTGGACACGATCTTCGACCGAGTCCTTGTAGCGCATGTTGTAGACCTGCACGGCGTCATGGATTTGGCCGATGCGTTGGATGCGGCCTTTGCGCTGCTCCAGCCGGGTGGGGTTCCAGGGTAGGTCCAGGTTGATCAGCCGCGCCAGCCGCTGCAGATTCAGCCCTTCGGAGGCGGCGTCGGTGCCCAACATCAACCGCAGCTCGCCGCGTTTGACCATCTGCTTGAGACGCTCGCGCGTCGCTGGTGTCCACTGGCCGTCGTGCATGATGCCCGACGTGGCCGCGCCAGAGTAGAGGGCAATGCGTTTGTCAGGGAATTCCTTGGTCAACTGCTCGGCCAGCCACTGGATCGAGTCGCGATACTGGCTGAAGACGATACAGCCCAGGTCAAGCCAGTGCTGCTCGCGCAGCAGCCCGACGACCACCGCTACCTTGGGATCGCGCTCCTTGTTGGCTTCCAGCGCGGCGAGGAAGCGCTCCAACAGCGCTCGCTCTCCCTCGGTCAGCGTCTTGGTCGCCAGCGGCGCAACCTGCTGCCAGTTTTCTTCCTCATCATCTTCAGGCGTCTCGATGCTCTCCCAGTCGTGCAGCATGGCCTGGGCCGTGCGTAGCCCGGCGTGCATCGAGCTGCCAAGGCGGCGCAACAGCAAGGTGCGCATGAATCCTGCGCCTTGCATGCGGTCGCTGAGCCGCGTGCAAAACTCCTCGGCCAATTCGTAGGCTTCGCGCAAGAAGGGCGGCAGGCGGATGGCATCGTGATCCCCCTCGCCCAGCAGCTCTACGGCAATGGGCTTGAGCAGCGGCTCGCCGGTTTCGGGATCGATCTGCTGCTCCAACTGCTGGCGTGTGCGGCGCACGATGCGGCAGATGAACGGGTTGTGCCTGGTGAGAAGGTCCTCGAAATCCCGCTTGATGCGGGCGCGGTCGGGCGGCCGCAGGTCGAACCAGGCATTGCCAGCCGCCACAGCCTCTTGATCGGGCATCTGCAGCCGCTTGCGCAGGATCTCGAAGTCGTGGTGCTCCTGCTTGGGCGGCAGCGGGTTGCGCAGCCACTCCCAGCGCTGATCTTCGGCGGCCGGCAGATCGGCACGGCCCATGATCAGGTCCAGCCCCTCGGCGCCATGCCGCCAGCGGCTGACCAGGTTGCCTAACACGCTCTCATCGCCGCGGCTGAGGATGTCCAACAGATCCCAGGCTTCGATGGGGCGCAGCTGCACCGGGGTGGCGGTGGCCAGCAGCAGGCTGCGCGTGCGCTCGGCCAGCTCGTGCATGAAGCGCAGCAGGTTGTTGGGATCCGGCGCCTCGCCGTCGCGCCGCTCGCCCAGGTTGTGGCGCCGGGCGCGGTGGGCCTCGTCCAGGATCACACAGTCGTATTGCAGGTGCAGCAGGTGCTGCGCCGCCTCCGAACGCCGGCTGACCAGGCCGCTGGAAACGATGCCCACGCGCCGCGGGCACTGGCGGATGCCCTCCGGCCCCAGCACGGCATGCTCCACGCCGCGCTCGTCCACCCAGCGCCGGCCATCCCACACCGCCGACGGCATGTCCAGCAGGTCACGCATCTCATCCTGCCACTGCCAGACCAGGGTTTTGGGGCAGATCACCAGGATTGGCTTGTCGCCAACCAGGGCGATCAACTGGGCCGCCATGGCCAGCTGCAGCGTCTTGCCCAGCCCGACCTGGTCAGCCAGCACGAAACGGGCCTTGCCGGCGGGGCCGCAGTGCATGTCGAACACCGTCTTGACGAAGTATTTCTGGTGCTGCCAGAGGCCGGTCTCCTGGCGGTAGACCGGCGCCTCGACCAATGGCGCGGCCGGGTCGGGCGGCTGATCGGCCTCAGGCGCGGCGATCCACTCGCCCACCGAGTAGAGCACCCGCCGCCGGGCCAGCCGGTCGATGTCCTGCACCACAGCCTCGGCCAGGGGCACAGCCTGGGGCGAGCCCCACAGCGCGTCGAACTCCTCCTGCACCCACTGCACCGCTTCGGGTGACGGGTCCTCCCAGACCAGCTCGTAGTTCATCTTCCAGGCGGCGCGCGACTCGTTGGCGCTGCCCAGGAAGCAGGTGCGGCGGCCGCCGGCCAGGGTGATGACGCCAGCCTTGCCATGGATCAGGCCGAAGGCCTCGTCGGGCAGCACGCGCACCTGGAGCTTGCCGCTGCGCAGCAGGTCGTACAGCCGGCGGAAGCGCTCGGCCGCCTGCGGCGCGCCTGCGCCTTGCAGCAGCGCCTCAGGCTGGCTGCCCGTCCACGACTGCCAGACCGCCGCCTGCGCCGCCCTGGCCGTCTGCACGTCCAGCGGGTGCAGGTCGGAGTTGCAGACCACGCGGATGGGGCCGGCCAGCGACTCCAGTTCTTCTCCCACGACCTCCAGCAGAGAGGAGGAGAAGTAGCCGGCGATGCGGTCGTAAGCCAAGGCACCGTGCAGTCGCCCTGCCAGGAAGGAGCGGTCAAGGGGTTGACGGCGGGATGAGAAGCGCTGAATAGTCACAACTGCGTCCCTTGATGGACCTTCACACATGATCATTCCGCACCGCCCCCGCCAGCAACCCGGCAGCGGCGGCGTCCTTCGGCCAGTGCGCCATCGGCGCGGCGTAGCGCAGCGCGGACAGGAAGTCCAGCAGGTGGACGAGCTTCTCGCGGCTGGCCCAGTAGTCGGGCACCTCGGTCTTGAGCCAGTTGAGGCCATCACGGACCTCCTCGCTCTTGACGGTCTGGTGCACGGCGAAGAGCGCCTGGCGCACCAGCGAACCGCCGAAACCGTCGCCGCTCAGCTGCTTGCGGCCGAACTCGCTGGCGCTCTTCAGCCGCGTCTCGTTGGCTTTGGCGCTGGCCAGCAGGTCGGTGTAGTCGGCCGCGCCGAAGCCGCGCGCCAGCTCCTGGTAGACGCCGCTGCGCCGCTCGCCGTGGCTCTCCACCTCAAGCCCCTTGAGGTAGAAGCGCTCGGCGGGGCTGAGACTCTTCCACAGGTCGCCGTCGAGCCCCTTGGGGACCAGGTGATCGCAGGCGATCCTGACCGCGCTGCGGATCAGCTGCTCCACCGGACCGACTTCACCCCTGGGACGCTGGCGCAGGATCTCTTTGGCCGGGTCGATCTCCTCGATGGGCCGTGCGGTGAGCACGCGCAGGGCCGCGGCGTAGGCCGCCAGTTGGTAGTCGGCGTCGCCGAAGTTGGGGTCGCTGTTGTCCTCCAGGGCCAGCATGCTGTCCAATTGGCGGCGCACCTCGGCCTCCACCGCCGGCACGATCTCGTCCAGGAAGACCGGCTCGGTCTCGACGCGCTTGCGCAGGACGAGGAGGACGGTGCCCTGGACGTAGTTGCCTTCTTTGAGCGCCGAATCAGTTTCGGTGGCAATGGTCCAGGCAGCGGTAACGCGCAGGCCAGCTGCCCAAAGGATCAGTGACAGATCAGCCCAGACCGCTGCGTCCTGGTGAGTGAACATGACGAGTTGAAGGCCTGTGTCGGACATGAAATCTGCTAATCGTCGATAGCAGTCGATCATTGACTGCCGGAAACTTGCATCTGATCCCCTGATGGCAAGTGCCCGTTTGGAGTCCGTGTACCAATCCGGAAAAAGCCTCAGCAATTGCATCTCGTACCATGAAGCGAAAAACTCTCCCAATTCATGGTAATTGATTGCATCAGCATACGGTGGGTCGGTTAACCAGATGTCGCTTTTAATCGATACTTCGCGTCCATCGAGGGCGCGGATGGCCCAGTCCCCTACCACTTGCACAGTAGGTGTGCGAACAAACCAAGTATTGGTGAACGAAGATAAACCTTTGGCCCCATAGCTACTCAGAGTGTTCAGCGCTTGATTGTAGAATGTTTGATTAACTAGTTCCTTGCCGATGCCGGCATCCCATTGAGCCAGTCGCGAGTTCCAGTTGCCGCATCGACCTACACCAAGCAGGCCTATAACAACCGAGGGTCTGTCATTTTGATTGGTTACCTGCTCCGAAAACATGCCGTGAGTCAGTAGTTGCCTAGGATTAAACAGATGATGCCAGAAAGCCCAGCCTCGTTCTCTGATAGGTTGATCTGTGTTGTAGCCTGGTTCGATCTTCCGTCTAGGGATGCACCCGCTGGCCTGCCAGTCATCGAAGCGTTCCAACAGCAAGTGCAGCACCTTGGACTCGCGCTGCAGGTCATCGGCGGTCGGGGCGCGATAGTGCTTGCGCGTTCGTTCTTGGCCTTGTGCGTCCCTGTAGGTTTCGACCCAGCGAATGCAGTACAGCCGCTCCTGAAAGATGTCGTCCGGCCGGGGAACCAGGTCGCCGTTCTCCCACAGGCGCAGGCCCTTACGGATGACCTCGATGGGCGTGGACGGGCCGCCGCTGGGAGGGACCAGCCGCGAGTCCTTGACCGTGCCGGCCGCGCGCGCAGCTGCCATCTCTTGCTCGGAAACGCCCTCGTGGATCTCGATGTCGTAGCACCGGTTGCGCTCGTCGGGTACAAGGCGGGCGATCGTGTGCGTCTTCTCGCCGATGACCCACGACGGGGCCAGCGGGATGCGCCAGCCCGTTTCGGGGTCTACGACCTCCGTGCAGTAGAGATAGGCGTCGGCGCGCCAGCCCAGTGAGTTGTGCTCGATGCCCCACTCGACGATCTCGCGGTCCACGGCCGCGTAGACAACCTCTTGCGCCTCCCTCACTTGCTCGGCCACCTCCTCGCCGCCGCCCACGATGTTCAACGCCGCCCAGGTCAGCAGCGCGGCCACCGGGTTGAGGTCAGAGCCGTAGGCGTCGCAGCCCAGCCGTGCGGCCTCGAAGGGGATAGAGCCGCCGCCGCAGAAGGCGTCGCCAACGCGCGGCCGGTGGCCAAAGCGCCGCCGGCCCAGCTCTCCCACCAGCTCCGGCAGGCTGTGGGCCTGCGTGTCCAGGTGGGCGTTGATTTCGGCCCACGCCTCGGGCGACGGGCCGTCGATCTGCTCCGGCCGGGCGCAGTAGGCCAGCTTCTCGGCGTAGGGCAGGCGCTCGAAGACCAGCCCTTGCAGCTCGTCCCGCTCCTGCCTGGTCAGGCTGCGCAGCCGCGGCGCGCCGGCCGGCGCCTCGGCATCCAGGAAACGCCGGCGCACGCTGGGTGGCATGGCCTGCAACTCATGCAGCAGACGCGCGCCGTGGATCGGCTTGTTCTTGCGTTGGCGCAGCCCTGCGGGGTCCATGGTCATCAGCTTGAGGAAGACCGCGCGGTCGGCCTCCGGGTCGTCGCCGGCTGGCAGCAGCAGCCCCAACAGCGCCGCACGCACCAGCACCAGCGGCTTGCGCCCCCACCACTTGCCCAGGCCGGTTAGGGTCTGGCTGTAGTTGGCCTTGCGCTCCTTGTAGCTCTCCATGGAGACCTTGGCCACGGGGAACTGGGTCTCGATGAAGCAGGGCGCGTGGGCCAGAGATGGACTGGCGGCTTCGGGAGCGGTGTGCACGGGATTGGTGAGAGTCATCATTTCTGGGGTTGAGGCCAATGGCCTGTTAGTTGCCATTGCTCTGCCGTTCACCTGACGCAGCCCGGTACGCGAGGCTGGGGGCGTTTGCCGGGCCAGTAAGTTCTAGTTTTTTATTCTTTACCATGGCTGAAAGATAGACATTGCGCACATAATCCACGTTGCGATGGAGGATATCTGCCAACTCGCGAGCCGTTCTGGGGGCCTCAGTACACAGCAGCAGGATCAGGTTTTCGGTGTCAGTCTTTGCGAGTCGTCCACCTTCGACCAGGATTGCCAGGAGCTCTGACTTAGTCTTAGGAGTAACCTGAAGAGTAACCTGAAGAGTAACCTTAGGAGTAACCTTAGGAGTAACCTTAGGAGTAACCTTAGGAGTAACCTGAGGAGTTGGCCCTTCATACCCGGCAGCGACTGTGTAGTAAACGCCTGGCCCGCGACGTTGCTCTGAGCGCTGAAGGAGACCCAGGCTCTCCAACCGGGTCAGCGACCGGCTGGCGGCGAGGGTGTCGACGCGATTTAGAATGGATGTGCTGGGAAGCAGCCATTCTTCTTGGGCGTGTTCACCGATCAGGTCCAAGGAGTGCAGCAGATCATCGAGTGTGCGATCAGTTGCCATAGTTGCCACTCCTTGACCCTGAGGTCAGGAAATCCATCCGGCTCTGTTGTCGTTCGATTCTTTCGATTTCCTCCAGTACCTTCAGATTGATCTCTTGGGCAGACAGGTCGGGGTAGCGCCGTCGCAGCCGGGCGCGCATGGCGCTGACGACCCACTCGCGCGCCGCCAACATGGCTTGCAAGCGCGCGCCAGGCGACAGCTGCCCGCGCAAGCGCATGAACTCGTGGTCTATCGGATCATACTGATACTGCGTCATGGCACTCTCCGGCAAATTGGGTCAACCTTCACGCCACATTCTACCTCAAAACCCACGCAATGGTGACTCTGGCGCAGCGCCACTTCAGGTCTCGATTGCCGCCGCAGATTCCTCGTAGCCCTCGGCGCTCTCGGCGATGCCCAGGCCGGCAAACAAGGTGCCGGCCGCCCGCCGGAAATACTCTGGCACCACGGCGCCGTCGGCGGCGCGGCTCAACACCGGGTTCTCGGTCAGTGCGTAGCGCACGGCCTTGCGCCAGCCGCGGCCGCGGTCGGCCACGCCGTGGCCGGTGGCCGCGGCGGTTTGGGTGTAGAGCCACCAGCGCTCCTCAGGCACCAGGCCGCTCCAGTTGGCCAGGGCCGTGGACATCAGGGAGGGATCGGCGTCCTCGATGGCCCAGGCCAGCAGCACCAGCTCCTTGCCCAGGTCGCGGCGCACCAGGTTGGAACCCACGCGCCAGCTGCCTGGCTTGCGGCCGGCCCGGCGTAGGCGCTGGTTGAACTGGGCGCGCACCTCGTCGGCGATGGCGTCCCACTTGGGCCGGGCCAGCACCACCCGGATCTGGCCGTCCAGCCGGTCGCCGTAGGAGACGTCGCCCGAGCCGGTCTCCGCATCCCAGGTGAAATGTTCGCTGATCTCGATCTTGCCCGCCGCGGCGCGCGGGATTGTCACCAGGAAGTGGTGGGTGCTCTGCTGGGGATCGAAGCCGAAAGCGGCTTGCAGCGCGGCCTGTGCTTTGTCGCTCACTGCTTCACCTCGCCCGGCTTGAGACTGGTCTTGACCTCTTCGACCCAATCCAGCAGGTCCTGGCCAGTGCGGAAGTGCAGCGCAGGCGCGCTGATCACGACCTGGCCGCCGTCCTGGAGCGTGCGCAGCACGGCCAGGCACGCCTCGAGCACGACAGGATCGACCTGTTTGTTCTCCGCCACCTCCAGGGCCACCCATTCTCTGTCGCCCCGGCCGTCGCCGATGTGTACGCTGGGGCCGGCCAGCAACGCGCCGTGCTTCTGCAAGCGCTCCAAAAAAGCGTAGGTCTCCTGTGTGCTGTCGTAGCCGTGGGGCCGCTTCCAGATGGCCGGTCTCCTGGCATCCACCTGGACCGTCTCATCCTTTTTCCAGCTCTGCGGGATGCTCTCCACCGCCGAGCGCACACCATCGCGCTCGGCGTAGGCCAGCACCAGGGGCGCGCTGTAGGGGATGACGAAGGGATCGTCGTAGACCGCGCCGGCGACCTTGGGATCAGAGCCGTCCGTGGTGTAGTAGATCGTAGCCAGGGGCGCAGCCTGCAGCTCCATGCGCCGGTCTGCGCCACTCTGGTAGACCCGGTGCTTGAGGGTGATGGTGTTCTGCCACTCCAGCGCAGGGCCGGTCTGGTGGACGCCGGTCGAGTCGACGCAGGCGAAGGAGACCCGCAGGTCGCGCAGCGTGACCGTCTGTCCGTCCAGCCGGGCCGAGGCGGTCGTGGCCGGCGCGCCCACATCGTAATAGACCGCGTCGCCGTGCACCGGTGTGATGCGCAGCGTGGCCTCGCCTGTCACATCGTCGCGCGCCACCACCTTGACCAGAACGTTGGTGACCGGCTGCGGGAACGGCCCCTTGTCCACGTAGCCACCGTCCTCGCGCCAGATGTCCTTGAACAGACAATCAGTCTTGATCGCCTCCAGCGCATCGGGCCTGTGCCACTGCCACTTGGGGGTGGCTGCCGCGCGGCGCTTGATCTCGCTCCAGGGTAGGGTCTGGGCAGTGAAGAGGCGCTGCTCGCACTTTTTGCGAAAGGTCTCGCCGGTCACGTCCTCGGTATACTTCATCTTTTCCTTGAGGACGTCGACGATCTGCTGCTCGCCGCTGTATTTGTTGCCCTCGAACTTCATGCGGAAGTCGGCGCTGATCAGGCCGCTTTCTACGGGGTACCAGAGTGTGGTAAAGGTCTCACGCACGGCCGAGCGGAAGTTCAGGCCGATCTTGTCGGCCAGGTCTTTGGCCTGCACCATCTGCGGATCGGCATCGGGGGTCTTGTCGGTCTGGAGCTCGCCCAGGATGTGCTGAATCGCCTTCAGCCGCTTGCCGCTCTCGATCAGCGGATCGTAGGTGTTGCGGGAGCCGGTCAGGAACGCGACCCGGTTCTGCCAGGTCGTTTGCTGATAGAAGGTGCGCAGCTCCGGCCGCAGGCCTGGCCCGCCCACCGGCTCGGTGATGACCAGCGTCACCCGCTCCGGCTCCAGCTCGATGTCGTCGATGGCTGGCAGGGCCAGCACCCGCTGGTAACACCAGCCGTTGACCGGGCTGAACATCTCTTCCAGCCGCGTGCGCAGCTCCTTGACCGCCTGCTCCGGCACGTAGGTCCTGACCAGCGACTCCAGCTTGGCGTTGAGGTTCTGCACGTTGCGGAAATAGAGCTTGCCGTCGCGGTTGCTGTGCAGGTACCAGGCAGCGGTAGCCAGCTTCTCCAGCACGTCGCTCTTGAGGCGCGAGAGATCGCGGCCCGGTGCGGCCAGATAGCCCACCAACTCGGGGATCGACAGGCCCAGTACCGCGTTGGGCACGTTGGCCAGCGAAGCCAGGAGCAACAGACGGCACGCGTCCTGCGTGTCTGTCCCGCCCAGGTTGGCATCCATCACCTCGGCCACGGCTGCGCCGTCGGAGGCGATGTCGTGGGCGATGGCGTTGCCCAGCAGGTTGTTGATTTGGACAACCTCGGCGCGCGTGTCACGGTCGTTCAGGTCCAGGTCGTAGGGCGCGATCAAGGCGCGCCTCTCGGCCAGCCCGGCGTTCCACAGATGGGCCGTCACCGTGCGCATCAGCCGGATCAGGCCGCGCGTTTGCTGAAAGCCGGGGTTCTCGCGAAAGCGGGCGTAGAGGTCACGCAGCGCAGGATGGAAAGGATAGGCGGTTTGGACCCGCGCCGCAAACTGCTCCGGCGACTCGTTGGTGATGTCCATCTGCCGGGCGTCGCGGATCGCCTTGCCGTAGGCCTGGGCCACTTCGCTGGCCTCACTGTCGGTGGGCAGGTTGGCGAAGAGTTGGCGGCGCAGGATGTGGTACAGCTCGTCCGAGTTCATGCGCACCGGCTCCAGGGTCATGGCGCTGCGGTGCGTCTCCTTCTCGAAGTCGGCCAACACGCTGGAGATCTGCTGGCTGCCGCGCTGATAGGCCGCCTCCAGGTCGGTGATCACCAGGCAGACCCGCGCGCACGATTCCTTACCGATGGCCACCAACAGGTTGGAGAGCGCCGTGGCGGTTACCTGTTCCAGGTCCGAATTGCCGATGGCTTTGGCGCGGGCGTTCTCCAGGTAGGGCGGCAGCTCGTCCAGGAAGATCAGTACGGTCTCGCCGCTCAGCAGGTTCTCCCAGGCTTTTTGGCCGGGCGCCTGCAACGGGCTGTAGCAGTCCTTGAAGTGATCCAGCTTGTCTAGTTGCTGGGCAATGGCGCCCCAGACGCCCAGCGGCGCATCAGACTCGCGGCCGGAAAAACCCACGACCTTGACCGGGCCAAGGCTGGCATTGGGTGTGTAGAAGCGTCCCATGATCCGCTGGCGATACTCGGGGTGCCGGGCGAGCAGACCCAGGACCAGCAGGTTATGCGTCTTGCCACCGCCCATGGCCTGTTTGAGTTTGAAGATCCCCTGGCTGGACTTGCCCTCCAGCCGCCGGAAGCTCTGCTCCAACAGCGTCTTCATGCCCTCAGTGACAAAGTTGGTCTCGAAAAACTCCGTTGGATCGATGCGGCCTTCCAGCAGGTCGGCCAGATCGAGCACGGTATCCCGGCGCTGGGCATCGAAGACGCTTGGGCGAGGGAAACATAGTTGTTGCAGGGTCTTCATAGCTCGTCCTCTTGGTGATACCTATCCGGCATCCAACGGTTCGTAAACGTGGGATTGGTTCCTGCTGCGGTGTGTAAATTATAACGCAGGGGGGATGGGATGGCAACTGGTGACCGCCGGCATCGCCATCACTCACAACGTCCCAATAAATCATAGAAATTATTGGCGAAGATTGGCGTAATTCGCGGTGAACCCTGCGAGGTATTTAGAAGACTTGTGGGTAATCACTTCAACCCCTTGACAGCGTGCTGTCGAGCTGGTACGCTTGCCTGTGCCTGAAACATTGCACTGCGAAGGAGGCGAGAGATGAGTCATTCCAACCCGTTGGCTTCGAACGATCCTGAACGCATGGACCAGACAGTCACCCTGCGCGATGGACGCCGGTTGGGCTTTGCGGCGTATGGTCCCGCCGACGGCACACCGGTGATGCTGTTTGGCGGCGCCTCTGGACGCTACCTGAAGCCGTGCCGCGACGATCTGTTGGACGAACTTGCCGTCCGCCTGATTCTCGTCGAGCGGCCCGGATATGGCCTGTCCGACTTTCAGCCGGGGCGCACGCTGCTCGATTGGCCGGACGACGTGGCGCAGCTGGCCGAGCAGCTCGGATTGGCCCGCTTTGCGGTCGTGGCCGGCTCGCAGGGTGGCCCGTATGGTGCGGTATGCGGCTTCAAGCTGGCCGACCGCCTGACGAGCCTGACCCTGGTGAGCGCGCTCGGCCCCTTCGATGTGCCGGGCCTGACCGAAGGCATGGCGCCGGCGCTGGCGATGCTGCCCAAGCTGGCCCGCTACGCACCCTTCCTGCTGCGTCCTATGCAGGGCGCGACAGTGGCCGTGATTCGGCGCAAACCGGAGGCGGCTGTCAAGCGACTCTTTGCCAACCTGCCGGCCAGCGACCAGGTCATCCTGCAGCAGCCCGATGTGATCCAGTCCTTCGTGCGCGACTTCCCCGAGGCCTACCGCCAGGGTGGGCGCGGGGCGGCCCACGATATCCGCGTGGCCTGCGCACCCTGGGGTTTCCAGGCGTCGCAGATCCGGGCCAAAACCTTCCTCTGGCAGGGCGAGGCCGACCCCAACGTGCCGCCGGTCATGGGGCGTTACCTGGCCGCGCAGATTCCCAACTGCACGGCGACCTTCGTGCCCGGCGCCGGCCACATGCTGTTCTACACGCACTTTGCGGCGATCCTGACGCAAATCGCTGAATCTGTGGTATAACAGCCAGGTATGCCCAATCCGCAAGCCCATTTCCGTACACCCTGTGGTATACTTCACCAACCTGGCCGGTTCGTTGCAGCCGGCCATATTCACGCCTTTGCCAGCCGCACATTGGGGCTGGCAGACTAACATTGCTTCGAAAGGACAAGCCAGGTCATGCCGACCGAAACCAATTTATTCTCCGATGAGTTCAAGACCGAAGCGCCCGCGCTGGACGCCACCAAAAACCCCAAACTGCGGGGTGTGACCGCCGACAAAGGCGCGGGTGTGGTAGGTGTCAGCCACGCCAAAAAGAGCCTGGGGCTGCTTGGCGGCAGTGATGCCGTCTTCCAGCAAAGCGCCGGGGTTTACGGTGAGAGTGAGCAGCAGGGCGTTTTTGGCCATGGCACCACCAGCACAGGCACGGGGGTGTACGGCGTGAGCCAGGGCACCGGGTTTGGTGTACGCGGTGACAGCACCGACGGCGTCGCCGTGCAGGGACAGAGCTTTGGCAACGGGGTTGCCGTGCAGGGGATCGGCGGACGGCTGGCCGGGCGTTTCGAAGGTCCGGTCGAAATCGTCGGCAACGTACGCCTGGTCGGTGACATGGAGGTCACGGGAGATATCCATTTCGTCAGCCGCATTGCTGACCTGGCCGAATCGTTCGAAGTTGCGGCCCACGATCGGGCGCTGGTCGAACCGGGTATGGTGATGGTGATCGAAGACGAGGGCACGCTGGCCCCCTGCCGCACCGCGTACGACCGCCGGGCGGCCGGTGTGGTCGCCGGTGCCGGTGATTACCGGCCGGGCATCGTTTTCGACGGGACTGCGTCCCATCGGCCGGCGATTGCCCTGGTGGGTAAGGTGTTCTGCAAAGTCGACGCACGCACGACGCCGATCGCCGTGGGGGACCTCCTGACCACATCGGACACGCCGGGCCACGCAATGCGCGCCTGCGATCAGTCTCGTACACCGGGCGCCGTCATCGGCAAGGCCCTGCGCCGGCTGGAGGATGGTACGGGACTCATCCCCATCCTCGTGGCCCTCCAGTGAAAGCGAACATCCCATGTACATCACCTCGGTTTCGCTGACCGTGGTGGGTCAGGCCAGCGGCCTGACCTGCCCTGTCAAGGTCGAGTGGACATTTGGTACCAAGATGCCCGACGTCATCGAAGTCTACCAGGGCCACCTCAGTGCCGCTGAGAGGCTGGCCCAGGTGCACATCGACGACGACCGTACGCCCACCTCCACGACCGTCCAGCTGCTGGCCGGGCAGCCGGCGGTGACGGTATTTGCCAGCCCGCGCTTGCTCGACGACACGGGCACGTTGGAGGACACCATGCCCGATGCCCGCGGGGTTGAACGCGACTGGCAGTCGTTTGCCCTGTCAGTCACCATTGCGACGCCGGCCCAGCAGGGCACGGGGGAGATCAAGGTGCCGCCGCGGCGCCCGCCCACTATCACCCGCCTGGAAACGGCGCCGCCGGTCGTGCGTGTGCTGCCGCCGCTGCCCCCACTGCCGGTCACCCTGCCGGGCGTGGTCAAGGTGCCTGGCCGGATTCGGGTGCACTGGACCGCCGGCGACGACTTCGGCAAATTCCTCGTGCGCTGGGTATCGAACGATCCTTTCGGTCGGAGTAACAACCCGTTGGGGATGGACGTCGAAAAAGGTGGCCGCTCCGGAGTGTACGAGCTCAAGGGGGCGATTCCCGGCGTGGCGTACTCGTTCAACGTCAAAGGTGGCTGGGGCTGGCCGGCGTATCGTTACACCGACTGGTCGGAGCCGCAGCACACCATCGCCCAGCTGCATCTCAGCGGACTGCGTGCATACCTGGTTGCCAGCGGCATCGACCCGGCGTCGGGTGTGCGCCGCTACCTTGAGGCCGATGGCGGCAGCGTACGCTCCTTCATGCAGCTGTCCGCGCCGTAATGGATGCGGACTTAGGGCTTGTAAAAGAATAACTTCCTACAAAATGGCCGGAATTCGTCGCAAAGAACGGTAAGTTATTCTTTTACAAGCCCTTAGTGCTCTGTTAGGTTGGAATGTGTACCGATCCTGCCGCTGTATGAGCGCAGATTTAGTGACAAAACCCAACCTAACTGTGCACTACCCATAGGAGGGATTGATGATGGCTAATCTCGATCTTGTCGCAATCGTCGTGCGTGACATGCCAGCTTCGCTCGAGTTCTACCGCTTGTTAGGCGTCGATGTTCCATCCAACATGGAAAATGAACCGCACGTCGAAGTGATTCTGCCTGGCGGGCTGCGCCTGGCGTGGGACAGCCTGGAGATGATCCGGGGGATCTACCCCGATTGGATCGACGCCGTTGGGCAGCGTATGACGTTGGCGTTCAGGTGTGAAAACCCGGCGGCGGTAGATGCACTCTATGAACGGGTGCTTCGAAGTGGGTACCAGGGCCATACGGCACCATGGGACGCGTTCTGGGGTCAGCGTTACGCCGTTGTTGTTGATCCCGATGGTAACCTGGTCGATCTGTTTGCGGCGCTGTAAGTAACGAGGGGACGTATGCCGCGAGAAGGATGGAGTTGGGTATCGACGACGCCAAGACCCACGTTGCGCTCGAGGCGAGGCTGGCGCGCCCTACAACAGACGGTGGGTGGTAAATCCCCTGGGCGATGGCATCGGTGCGTACCGACGGGGGGATCGTATCGACGAGCCGTGACGGCTTGCGCATCTTGCAGGCCTTCATGACGGGCGAGCTGTTCCTGCGGGCGGTCCTGGGCGAGATGCAGCAGCATTGGAATCGGATCTTCAAACCGCTGCAATACGGTGTCGGTCTCATGCGTTTCGACCTGCCGCGCTACTTCACCCTGTTTCGTAAGGTGCCGGCGATGATCGGCCATTCGGGGGCGTCCGGTGCGGTCCTGTTTTACGTGCCGCAGCTCGACCTCTACGTGGCGGGCACGATCAACCAGATCAAAAAACGCAGCCTGTCGTAAAACCTGATCACGCGGCTGGTGATGGCCTGCATGAACCCCTGGGCGCGCTCGTAACTATCCCGTACTGCGGTTTGGAAACATGTCGTCAGGAGCACCAAATCAGCCGGCCCCTGACGATGTCGGATCGATCATGTTTGTTTTGCGGCCTGGCGTGTGGTTCTTGTACGCGTCAGGCCGCGCTACGTGCCTGTTTTACCGCATGCGCCGCATCCCCCCGCCGCTGCCAACCTGCGTGGTCACGCCCGATACCGTGAAACTCGCGTACTCGGTGCCGGGTGCATAACTGCCGTCGGTGTACACCCCGTCCTGCACGGTTCCCGTAGCGCTGCCGCCGACGTAGACGGTGTAGGTTTCGCCCTGCACCAGTGCCGGCGATGAGAAGGCCAGCGACTGGTAGGCTTTGTTGGGCGCAAAGGTCAGTACGGTCTCCCCGGCGCTGTTCTGGATGTGCACCAGCGTACCAGCCGGCTGCGTATTGCTGAAGTAAACCAGGACCGAATTCTGGCTGGAGCTTCCACCCGGCACCTGCGCCATGCCCGCGCTGCCCGCCGCCACGATCGTGCCGCCGCTGATGGTGAAGGGGGCATCGAAGTCGAGCGCCCCGTTCATCTGCTCGGTCGGGCCGTTGACCACCACGAAACCATCGGTCATCTCGATCGCTCCGTTGACGTCGATGCCGTCCCCGGTCGCTTCGACCGTCACCGTGCCACCGTGGATGTAGAGGTAGAAGTCACCGGTGTAGGCGGCCATTTCCTGGCCCGGTCCACCCGGCCGCGGCCGGCCGCCGAAACCCAGGCCGGAACCATCGTTGCCGCCGGCGACGTTGATCCCGTCATCGCTGGCGACGATGTCGATGTCGCCGGCGTCGATGATGATGACGGCACTTTCGATCCCTTCGTACGATTCCGTGATGTCGATGGCACCGCCGGCGATCGTCAGCGACGTATCGGCATGCATGCCATCGTCCCCAGTGGCGATCGTAAACGACCCGTCGTTGACCACGATGACGCCGTTGCTGTGGACTGCGTCATCCGCTGCGTCGATGGTGAAGGTGCCGCCGTCGATCGTCACACTGACCAGGCCCTTGATGCCCTTGGCCGAGGTGGCATCGTCTACGCCGCCGCCGGTCGTCAATACGAAGTTGCCACCGGCAATCAGGACGTCGCTCTGCGCGGTGATGGCATCTCCCCCCGCGTCGACCGTGGTCGTGCCCTGCTCGATAGCCACGTAGCCCAGGTTGCCATCTTCTTCGTTGTCCGACTTCAGGCCGTCACCCTGGGCATTCACGGTGACGTAACCGTCCTTGACCACGATGTAGTCCTTGCCACGGATGCCGTCGTCGACCGCATCGACGGTGAGCGTGCCGCCGGCGATGACCAGACCGTCCTTGCTGGCGATGCCGTCGTTGTAGTTGCCGTGCACGGTCAGCGCACCGCCACCGGTGATGGTCAGGTCGGCCGTGCTGAAGAGCGCGGCGTTCGGCTCGTCCGATGTGGGGTCGGGCAGTACGTAGGTGGTGCCGTCGGTGAGTGTGTTCTGCGTGCCGTCGGCCAGCACGATTTCTACGTGCGCTGCATCGACGATGTAGATTGGGGCGCTGGTGGTGCTGCGTATCTCGACGCCGCTCAAGATCAACCGGACCAGGTCATCGTCACCGGTATCGACCACGATCTGACCGTTGGCCAGGGTGCCTTGCAGGTTGTAGGTGCCCGCGGCGGTGATGGTCACGGTACTGCCCTCGGCGGTGGCGCCGTCACCCTCGATCGAAACTGAATCACCCTGCAGGACGATGGGGATTTCGCTGCTGCTGTCCCAGGTGGTGTCGTCGACGTCATCACGTGCTTCGCTTTTGGTGGCGAGCACGTCGCTGACCGGGTTGGTGCTTTCACCCGGGGTGGTTGTCGCGCGGGTCTGCTGCAGCTCGCTGGCCGCGGCGGTGTTGCCCACCAGGATATCGGTGCTTGTGGCAATGCCGCTGCCGGTTTCCGCACTTTCGGTGGTGGCAGCCAACGAATCTACACTGGACGTGGTTCCCACGTCATTCTGACACGCCACCAGCATCGAAAGGGCCAGGGCGCCGGCTAATGCCGTCATGATTCCGCGTTTGAACATGTGGATACTCCTGTCGAAATGTCGAACCGGGCAGTTCTGGATGCCAGGACCCGGCGCTGATAACAGATGATCGGCATGATGCCACACCGTTATGTGTCGTGTGCGCCCATGCACTTCATTACTTCACTTATACAACCCACGTGTATAGAAGTTATGAAGGAACGGTCAAGAAGTGTGAGAGGTTGTTACGGTGTGCAATCGAACGGTGGATCCACAAGTTGCCGCAATGCCAACCATCCTGTATGATTTAGATAGTTTGGAAGCGATGTGCTGTGTGACATTGACCTATAACCGTGCGCTGCTTGTGGGACAGTGGTGAAACATGAACAACCCATCGCCTGGAATCTCCCCCGGTCGTGTCATCGTGATGCTGCTGATCATCGTGGTCGTGCCGTTCCTGCCGCTGCTGATTTCGGGGCAGTGGGACTGGTGGGAGGCCTGGGTGTATGCCCTGGTTGGCATCTTCGGCTTCGTTATCAGCCGCGTGTTGGCCGCGCGGCGCCATCCTGACCTGATTGCCGAGCGGGCGCGATTCCTGCAGCAGCCCGATGCCAAGCCTTGGGACAGACGTTTGGCACTGCTGCTCGGCATCGGGGGTGCGCTGATTCCGCTGGTCGCCGGGCTGGATGCGCGCTTCGATGGGCCTGGGTCTGTCAGCATGGCCGCAATCCTGCTGTCGCTGCTGGTGATCCTGGCCGGCTACGTGCTGGCCTCCTATGCTTTGATCGCAAACCGCTTCTTCTCCGGCACGGTGCGCATCCAGACCGATCGCGGACACCAGGTGGTTTCCGGCGGCCCCTACCGCTGGATTCGCCATCCCGGTTACGCCGGCGCGCTGCTAACCTACCTGGCAACCCCGATCTTCCTCGCATCGGCGTGGACGTTCGTGCCGGTGCTGTTTACGACCGTTGTGCTCGTGATCCGCACCCGGCTCGAGGACCGCACGCTGCACGAGGAACTGCCCGGCTACCGCGAATACGCCCAGCGGACACGCTATCGTTTGCTGCCCGGTGTCTGGTAAATGAGAGGTCACGACATGCAGGCATCAGAAACAGAGTTCGTACACGAACTGGCGTGGACGCGCACGCATATGCCGCGGCTGCGCCGTACGTTGGCCGATCTGCCCGACCTGCGCGGCGTGCGGCTGGCGTTGAGCACACACCTCGACATCAAGATGGTTCCGCTGCTGGAGGGCCTGCACGAGAAGGGCGCCCAGCTCTACGTGACGACCTGCAATCCTCAGACCGTACGCGATGAGGTCGTGGCTCACTTGCAGGCCGCCAATATCACTGTCGACGCCTGGCACGGCATGCCGGCGGACGCCTACCAGCAGGCCATCGAAAACGCCCTCGCCTGGCAGCCGACCCACCTGTGCGAGATGGGCGCCGACCTGACGGTGGCGCTGCATCGACGCCCGGTGTCTGTGCCCGATGTGCGTGCCAGTCTGGAGGCGACCGGTTCGGGTATCACGCGCCTGGCCGGTCTGGTCCCGCACTATCCCATTTTCAACTGGGATGACCTGCCGGTCAAGGAGGGCTTGCACAACCGGCACATGGTCGGCCTGACCACCTGGCACATGTTTTTTACCCGCACGCGGCTGACCCTGCACGAAAAGCGGGTCGTCATCGTGGGCTACGGTTCGGTGGGACGTGGCCTGGCCGGCGCCGCGCGCGCTTACGGCGGCACGGTTTGCATCGTCGAGCGTGATTCCGGCCGCGCCCTCGAAGCCCGCTACGCCGGTTGGGACGTGCAGGACCTGGAAGACGCCATCCAATCCGCCGACGTGATCGTGACCGCCACCGGTGCCTACGGCGTGATCCACGCCGGTCACCTGCCGTTGTTGAAAGAGGGTGTGTTCCTGCTCAACGTCGGCCATCGCGCCGACGAGATCGACGTGGCGGCGCTGTACGGTCATCCCCACCGCCAGGTCATGCCGTTCGTCGAGGCGATCGACCTGGGCGCTCGCACCGTCTTTCTCCTGGCGGGCGGCTCGATGGCCAACCTGACCGCCGGGCAGGGTGACAGCCTCAACGCCTTCGACCTGACACTGGCCGTGCTGACGGCGGGCATCGGGCACATCGTGGGGGCGGGTGGGCAGGCACCGGCCGGCGTGCACGTTCTGCCGCGCACAGTGTGGGAGCGCGTGTTATGACCAGCGGCCGCTCGATGACAGGAAGTTCACGACGATGACATCGCCCGCGATCTTCACAATCGATCATGACTTGCTTGCGCAGGCCCGCGCCGCCCTTCAGGCACGAAGCCGGCTCTATTGGGTGGTTGGTGGGGCCGGTGCCGGCAAGACTACCGTCTCCCAGGTTCTGTCCGCCACGTACGGCATCGATATTTATGACATGGATGCCCACATCTACGGCGACTACCACGGACGATTTTCGCCCGAACGGCATCCGGTCAACTACGCCTGGTCCACGGCGGCCAACAGCCTGGCCTGGCTGCTGGATATGACGTGGAGCGAGTTCAACGACTTCAACCAGGCGGCGCTGCCTGAGTATCTGGATTTGCTGGTCGAAGACCTGGCCGGTACGCCTCCCGATGCGTGTGTGCTGATCGATGGTGGCATCTGCAATCCGGCACTCGTTGCCCGTGTCATCCCGGCGCGGCAGATCGTCTGTCTGGCTGCCCCAGAAGGCGCCTCCGCCGCCGTCTGGGAAGCGGAAGACCGGCGTCCCATGAAGGATGTGGTTTGCCAGCTTCCGCAGGGCGAGGCCGCGTGGCAGAAATTCCTCGAATTCGACGCATGCATCACGGCCACGATCCTGGCAGAATGCCGGGAAAACGACATCGTGGTCTGCGCAAGACGTGGATCCGAACCAGTGGATGCCTTTGCGGGACGGGTAGCGCAACGATTGGGAATACGTCGGAATGCGTGATCACGGAGGATACCTATGATAGCCGTTCGGAGTGTACAGGAGGTGATAGCAGGGGCGGTAACTGTTAAACTTCCAGCGCATTTTCTCGGTAAGCGAGTGGAGGTGATTGTCCTTCCCCTCGAAGAGGGCGATCAGGAATCAGGGCAACTTCAACGCCTGCTTTTGACTGCTCCGACTCTGTCAGATGACGAGCTGCAAGGTTATATTCAAGTTAGGGAATGGATGAGCCAGTGGACCGTGAACGAATAGCTGACAATAGGTTTGGCTAATATGACTGACCAGCTGTTGACGGAAATCGTCCAACGAATCGTTGCCGTCAGTGATCCACAACAAATCATCCTGTTTGGCTCACAGACGCGAGGCGATGCTGATGAGCAAAGTGACTTTGACCTTTTGGTTGTCAAGGACGATGTTGCCTCCACCGGCGCCGAAGCGGCACGAATTTACCGTGCACTGGCAGGTATCAGTATCCCCGTTGACGTGGTGGTGGCGCGGTCAGACTACGTACGCCGGCATACGAATCTCGTGGGTACGATCGTACGTCCAGCGCTGCGCGAAGGAAGGATCATCTATGCCCGGCGAGTATGAGGCAGAGATCCAGAACCTGGTTGCCCAATGGCTGCCATCGTGAGCGATAAGTGGGCATGTGGTGAAGACGCCAGCCGCCTACAGGGCGGCTGGCGTTGACTTATCGCAGGTTCATCAGGAAACTCAGGCTCGGCAGAAAGAAGTACTCACCACCCTGCATAGTGACCCATTGGGCGAACCGGTACTTCACGAAGGGATCGGCGCCATTAAAATCGTTGCGCTGCCCGTATACCTTGGGCCAGTGTTGGGAAGTCGTTGGCCGCTGGCCGAAGGGTGCCTGCCCGACGACCGGATCCAGCCCTGTGCCTTGGTGCAGGAACTGCTCGTTGTTGGACCACGCCGCCTGGATGAACTCGAACTGGTCGACGATGCTGCTCTGCATGCAGATGAAAAGCAGTCCCACTTCCTCTGTCTTGGGCGGATCGATGTCGAGTGGGCCAAAGCTGATTGCCCGGCGTGCGATGCGGCGCGAGCTTTCTTCGGTCAGTGGACTGCTGAAGGCCCGCGCCTTGTCGCCGCGGGGGTTGGTCTTACGCGTGTGGGCGTGGTACGGGCACTTGAGCCCATCGACGTCCTGGTCGTAGTTCCAATTGTTGGGCTCGTTGGTCCAGCCGTCGACCGCTTGCAGAGCGACCGGTGTGCCATCCTTGAAACGGCCCATGACGTACGCCTCGGCCAGCGCCAGGTCGGCGTCACTGGGCGAGGCCTTAGGATCACGCGCCTCCACGATCCTGGCAGCCAGTTTGGCCACGCTGCGCTTGAAGTCGTGCACGTCCTGGCGCAGCTTACGATAGACCAGGTAGCTGCCGTAGCCGAAGGCGTCCCCGTTACCATCCTTCACGAGGACCAACCCCAGCGGGGCGCTGGGATCGTACTGGTCGAAGCCGCCGCTGTTCAGCCGCGATTCTTCGATGTCCTTGGCGAAAAACAGGGGTTGGCTGACCCCATCGGAGTAACCAAAGTGCTCATGTGTCGTGGTGGTCTTGTCCTCGACCGCCAACCCGCTGGCATCCAGGCGCAGCGCGGCGCCTGTCTCCAGAAGGATGCCTCGAACCACGCCGCCGAACGCCCCCTGACTCGCCAGGATCTCGTCGTGAACTCCCTGCAGCCGGTCGTGGTTGTCGTCCGCCAGAATCAGTAAGGCGTCCAACTGCTCCTGGAACCCAGGCTGCCATTGTTCGACCGGCGGATCGTTGAGCTTGTCGATCGAGCCGCGTGCGCCACCCTGGAAGCTGGGATCGTTGGGTATCGTCGCCCCATCGAAGCCCAGCTTGCGGTAACCACTGGCCGACAGGGCAAAGTTGACGAACGTGCCGCCATCGATGCCGGACGCGCGGAAGCCCGCGGCGTCCTGCCACTGCTGCATGGCCGACGTCACCCGCGGCGCCACCGCCTGGCGCACCCAGGCTTTGGCATCCTCGGCCTGACCTTCAGCGAAGCTGACGAAGAGGTGATAGCTGTGGTTGCGACCATGGCTCTTGAGAATGTTGCCCTGGGTGTCGGCCATCATCGCGGACACAGCAGCCGCATTCGTGGAATCCAACGGGTCGTTGGGATCGATGGCGGTTTGCATCAGATACAGCGGCCTGATCGCGCCGGCTGCCGCGGCCGTTTGAGTGGGATTGTTGCTCATGTCATCTCCTCACAGGTAGCACGTGCCGTCTGGTACGGCTCAAGAAGGGTCGCGCCGGGACAGTGCACGTACCGCATCGATCTCCTGGCGCACGGTCTGGATCGCCTCGCGTGCGACGGTGTAGGCGTTTGGGCGATTGTCGTCGATGTGATCTTCCCCAGGGATCTGGAATTTACGGCGGGTGAGCCGCAGCGAATTCAGGAAGACCGGAATTGCATTGAAGACCTCGACCAACAAGGGGCCACTGTAATTTCCCACAATTGGCGTGAGAAACTGCTTCCAGGGGATCCAACTGTCCTTCACCGCACCTCGATCGGGCGCCGAAATGTGTACGTAGTTGAGACGGCCGGCCGCGACCAGGTTGTCGATCCCGCTGCTGAACTCGGCGGGGCCGTCGCTGCCCAAGACGACGTGGGCGATGTCGACACAGGCGCCGACCTGAGGGCTCGCAACGCCTTCGAGGAAGCGCGCCACGTCCTGCACCAGGTTGGGGCCGGCGGTCTCCCAGTGGTCGACCGGTTCGATCGCCAGGCTGACACCCTGTCGGGCCGCGTAGTCGCCAAGCTCCTGGATGATCGGCTGCGCGTTGCGGTAACGCATGGCGAGCCAGTCCTGCAGGGCGTCGCTCCAGATCGGCTGGCCAAAGTCAGTCGTTGGAAAGACGCCGTAGGGAACGACGATGGGGCCAGCCATGATGGTGGCACGCAGCGCTTTGGTAATGTCCACGCGCGATTTCAGATAGGCGAGGCCCAGCTCACGCTGGTCGCGGTACATCGACGACGGGTCGTACGTACGGGTGGCACCCACGTTGGTCGTGAATCCGACGTCGTGCAGGCCGGCCTTGTCCAGCGCGTCGCGCAGCCGTTGGTAACTGCGCAGCTCGGCCGCGGGGTTCAGGCTGGTTGCGGGCGGCGCAATCGGCAGGTCGAAACCGGCATAACCCATCGCATGCACCGCGCCGATGTGTTCCACGATCCGGCTCGTGTAGCTGCGGCCGGCCGGCAGCAGATTGGCCGTAAACATGAAGAAGCTGAAGTAGATTTCTGGCTGGCCAGCTTGCGTCATGTTACCACCCCAATGTCGCGCGCAGATACTGGCGCGCCATTTTGGCGTATTGCAGCGGGTTGGCTTTGGCCGGATCCTGTTCGGCTTCGACCACAAGCCAGCCTTCGAAGTGTGCGTCAGCCAGTGCCTCGAAGATCGGCACGAAGTCGATGGCGCCTTCGGGGTCGCCCGGAACGGTGAAGACGCCGGCCTCGACCGCGTCCTTGAAGGACAGTTTATTGCGGTGGGCGCGCTTGACGATATTGGCGCGCACATTCTTGAGGTGAATGTGTTTGATGCGGCTGCCATACTTGCGGGTTACCTCGAGCGGGTCGGCGCCGGCAAAGGCCAGGTGACCGGTGTCGAGCAGGAGATGGACCAGTTCGGGTCTGGTGTTCTCCATGAGGCGGTCGATGTCGGACTGGATCATAACGCCGGTGCCCATGTGCGGGTGGTAACACAGGCGCATCCCGTTGTCATTGGCGATCTGGCCCAGCTCTTCGAGACCCACGAACAGGGCGGCCCACTGGCTGCTGTCGAAGATCGGGCGGTTGGCGAACAGCGCAACCGGCAGCGGGTTGACGGCCTGGCCAAACTCGGCAATGACCATGTCGGTGCCGCCCATCGCCCTGATGAACGCCAGCTGCTGGTGGAACGCCCGGAGCGTCTGTTCCCGCATGCTGGGAATGGTGAAATACGTGCTGACCCAGGGCTCCGACACACGCAACCCGCGCAGTTCCAGCGCCGGCGTGAGGATGGCGGGGTCGGTTGGATACTTGTGACCGACACTGCAGCCCTGGAAGCCGGCCAGCGCCATCTCGCTGATACACTGCCCAAACGGGATACCGATGTCGATCAAGGGAAAATCGTCGTTCCACCAGAGGGTCGGCGTAATGCCGAGCATGACTTTCTGTGGGTCGAGGAAGCGGTATGATTGACTCATGAGATGACCTCTCCAGGTGTAATTTCAGCCGCACGTGCGGTTATGGGATATCCGGAATGACAGGTGCGTTGGCCCAGGAGCCGTAACCAGGCGCCTTGGCGCCCGGCGGATGCGAGCCAATGGCTGGCCAGAGCAAACCCTCGACGTAGGCGGCTGGCGAGACCACGAAGGTGACGTCCTTGTCGCGCGCGCCAAACGACTGCGACCAGGCATAGGGCAGCTGGTACCAGGTGCCGATGTACCAGAGTTTGATGATGTTGCGCGCGATCGGGCCGAGCTTTTCGTCGCCGAAGATTTCGCGCCGCAGGTTCTCCTCGGTGACGGCGCCTGACTCGCGGACGCGGTCCCAGGCGCGCAGCAGCTCCTCGACGGTCGCCTCACCAACCACGTCAATCACCGCGGCGAGGTAGTCGTCCGCCATACCCGTTCCCAGCAGTTCGAAGGTCGTGAACGCCGTGATCTCGGCGGAGAATGCCAGGAATTTATCCTTCATCGGGGCACTTCTCCGCAAATTCTGCAACCTCGAACGTAGGCGCCGCATTCACGCCCTCCATACCAGGAATCGGGTTGCGGATCAGTTGGGTGATCTTATCGCGCAGGTGGAACATCTGCGGCACTGCATCGAGCAGCAGCTGTGGCTGGCCGTTGTAGGCCGTTGTCAGCAGCGCGAGGAACTGGGCGTAGGATCGGTTGAAGGCGACCGCCGCGGTGTACAGTTCCCCTGTGCCGTAAGCCTTTTTGCGGGGATTCTGCATGATTGGATAGGTGGCGTCCCAGTCGACCGTCAACGCGGGGCCGCTGGGTTTGTGTGGCTGGTCACCGGGTTGATAATACCTGCCTCGGATCAGCTGGTCGTAGCGGTAATAGTGCGCCAGTTCACCTTCATCGTCGTAGATGTTGCGCACGTGGCCTTCGCCTTGTTCGCTAATCAGTTCGATGGCCGCATTGGCCGCAGCCAGGTTGTACACCGGGATGAGCTCGCCGCCGCCGGAATAGTAGTATTCGGAGGTAGCCTGTTTTGCGGGGTCGCCGGTAAACACATTCTCCTCGCCGTGGATTCTGACCAGTTCATTGATGCCGCGCGCAATTTCTTCGTAAAAGTCGCCGATGCTGTAAAAATGGAGGCGCAATTGATGAAGCCGCTGAGGAACCGGGGACTGCGGATCGCCGGACCGCGAACGCCGTAGGGCAGCCCCGTCAGACGCTTTGCTGGGTCGCTCGATCTTCAGGAAGGTTCTGACCGCCTCTTTCGAGAAGCGCCGCAGATGGACTTTGAAGTCCTTTTCGCCGTCGGGTAAGGCGGTGGGGTATTGCGGCACGAAATCCTTAGCCGTGAGGCAGGGCGCGCCGCCCACCGCGTTCAAAATGTTGGCCGCCAGGGTAAGATGCAGCATCTCCTCGACCACCACGGTACGCAGGACGTGAACCGCGTCCGGGTTGGTGCCAGGATGGATGGAGTAGAGCGCCAGCAGATAGGGTGGAATCGTCGCATGTTCGAGCTGCATCGCGACGTGAAGGTAGTTGTGAAGGTCCTCGATCGTGCTGATTTTGGTCAACGTCATGTTGGTTTACTCCTTGCAGTGTGCGGACGAAATCTGGCTAATGCAGCTCTCTGAGAATCGCCTCGGCGGTCCGGAAGCACAGCGCCGCAATGGTGAGCGTCACGTTGGCCGTGCCGATCGAGGGCATGCTGCCGCCGCCGACCAGGTACAGGTTCGGGTAGTCCCACGCGCGCTGGTCGGCATCGACCACCGAGTTGTGCCGGCTGGTGCCCATGATGTGCGTGCCCGCGAGGTGGTTGCCGCCGCGGATCGCATAGCCCTGGCCTTCGTACGTAACGTAACCGTAGTCGGCGGGGTCGTAGGCGGTGTAATCGGCGGCGCCGAGGCGTTGGAAGACCAGCTGGGCGAAACGACGGGCGTACGCCACGCCGCGCATCGTGTATTCGGGAATGTTGTAGGAGATGACGGGGCGCATATTGCCAAGCGGATCTTTGTAGGCCGGATCGACACTCACCCGGTTGCTCGGCTCCGGCAGCACCTCGATCATGAAGGCGAGCAGGAGCTGGCGGGTGATGCGATCGACGAGGTCGCGGCGCAGGGTGCGGCCAAATTTGTTCTGCGCATCGACCATCAGTTCGAGATCGCTGCCGGGTGAACCGGTTGCCCAGCCCCAGCCATCGTTGTGGATGTCGACGGCGAACGCGGCCTGCTGACTGCGGAAGCGACCGCCGCGCAGCTCGACGATGCCACCGGTGCAGTTTGTGCCACGCGTCGTGCCGCAGACCTCCGGCATGAGCGCCCACGAAAGCAGGTAAGCGTGATCCATCAGGTTGCGGCCCACGAGACCGCTGGTACCCGATAATCCGGAAGCGAGCATCAGGCGTGGGTTTTCGATGGCATTGGCGGCGAGTACGAAAATCGCACCGCGCACGGGCGACGTGGTGTATCCGGGCGCCATCGGATCGTGGTAGGTCTTGACTTCGATGTGGGTGACGCGCCCGTTCTCTGGATCGATATGGATTTTCGAGGCGACGGACTGCGTGAGCAGGTCTACGCGGCCAGTCTGGAGGGCCTTGGCCAGCGTCTTGCCGGCGTGGTACTTGGCCTGCACCGGACAGATCGGTACGCAGTTGTTGTTGCCCTGGCAGCGCCCACCCTCTTCGACCTGGTTCGTGCTGATTGCGCCCACTGGGACGAAGCCTTTGTCGCCATCGTACCTCGGATTGGGGATGCCGTTCCGGCCCTGCGCAAAGGGGCGTACCTTGAGCTCGAAGGTCTCTTCGCCGAGTTTGACGGTCGTGCCACGAATGCCCTTATCGACCATCTGGTCGAGATACGACAGGGGCAGGCCGCGCATCGGGTAAACGTAATCTGCCGGATAGGTGATGCCAAGGTAGGCCTGGTCCTCCGTATCAGCCGAGACGCCGATCTCACGTTCGGCGGCACGGTAATACGGTTCGATGTCGTTGTATTTGAGCGGCCAGTCTTTGCCCAGTCCCAAGGTGCGGTGCATTGTAAAGTCCTCGGGCAGCATGCGCGGGGTTTTGGCTTCCCAGTGCATGGTTGTGCCGCCGAGGACCCGGGTGTAGGTGGTGTCACTGCCGAAGGGCCCGGTCTGCACCAGGTAGCCAGACGTTTCGGGCTGGCCGGGTGTGATCTTGCGGGCGTCGGTACTGCGGGGCATCGGCGCATTGGCGTTAAGTGGATACGGTGCCTGGTTGTCCTTCGACGCGGCGCCGTAGAAGCGGGTCAGGTAGTCCTCATAACCGGCCTGGGTGATGTCTTCACCCGGGCCAGCCTCGATCATCAGAACGCGCTTGTGGTTGAGGCTCATGGCTGACGCGATGATGGCGCCGGCGATACCGCCGCCGACGATCACGACGTCGTACACCTCGCGGCTGGCCTTCTCGCTGGTCGTGCGCTGTGCGGCTCCTGCGGGAAATGTCATGGTCGTAACTCTCCTGAACCTGGTGTGCGTGGTATGTGCCACATCGCGGTCACGCCTGCAGCCGGGCGATCAGATGCTCGGCGGTGCGGATGGTCAGCGCGGCCAACGTCAGTGTCGGATTCGAGGTGCCCATGGTCGGCAAACTGCCGGAACCGACCAGGTAGAGGTTGTGATGGTCCCAGGCACGCTGGTAACTGTCCACGACGGAATCGTGGCGACTGGTGCCCATGGCGTGCGTCCCCGCAAAATGCCCCATGCCGTGGTAAGGGAAGACTTCATTGCCCCAGGTGACCGTGGGAAACCAGCTGCCCTCGTTGGGGTTGGTGAAGTCGGTGATGCCGGCGCGCTGGAAGACCCGTTTGTAGACCTGTGTGGCCGCGGCCATGCCCGCTTTGGTGTAGTCGTCGATGCGGTAGCTGATGACCGGGCGGGGAAGGCCGAGCGGATCGGGATGGCCGGCATCGATCGTCACACAGTTGGCAGGGTCAGGCAGCTGCTCGACGGCGAGCGAGAAGCGCACCTGGCGCGCAAGCGAGGCGGCGAGCTGTTCGCGCAGCCGGCGTCCGTAGAGCGCCTGTTTGGTGACGGCAGCGGCGACCGTGGTATCGGGCGCGCCGGTGGGGGCCCGCCAGCCGTCGTTGCCGATGTCGAAACGAAAAGCGGCGTGCCGCGCACGGAACGGGCCGGCTCGCAGATCCTCCAACCCTGCGGTGGACAACGGGCCACGAAAAGCGCCGACCGGTTCGGGCGCCAGACCCCAGGCGTAAAGCGCCGGGTGGTCCATCAGCGTCTTGCCGACCCGGTCCTGCGGGCCGGTCAGCCCGGAGATCAGCATCAGCTTGGCGTTTTCTACGGCGTGTGCGGCCAGGACGTAGGCCCGGGCGCTCGCCGTGTGAATGGAAAAGCCATGGGCATCGTAACGCAGGTAGGTCAGGCTCTGGACCTCGCCGCTGACCGGATCGACGTTGACCCTGGACACGACCGCCTGCGAGAGCACTTCCAAATTCGAGGTATCGGCCTGGGCCAGCGTCTTGCCCGCGTTGTACTTGGCCTGGATCGGGCAGATCGGCGTGCAGGAGGTGTTGCCGGCGCAGCGTTCACCGACGTAGATTTCAACCGAGCCGTCGGGGCGCGTGTCGATCGCGCCGATCGGCGTGTAGCCGCGCCGCGGAATGGAGTTGCGGGCGGCCGGGTAGGTGCGGATCTTCAGCGCCACCGGACCGTCGCCGAGATCGACATCCATGCCGTCCACGGCCGCAGCCAGCTTGCGGTCCGAGTAACTGGGCGGCACGCGCTGCATGGGGTAGTCGTAACCGTCCGAAAAAGTGAGCCCGTGGTAGTCCTGCTCGGCCACGGCGGCGGAGACGCCCAGCTCGTGTTCGGCTTTGCAGTAGTACGGTTCCAGATCGACATAACGCAGCGGCCAGTCGCGGCCGACGTTGTACAACGAATGCAGCTGAAAATCTTCAGGCAGCATACGCAGCGATACACCCAGCCAGTGCAGCGTCGAGCCGCCGCGGGTGCGGGTGTAGGTGCTGCCGTAACGATCGGGCCCGTTCTGGATGAAGTAACCGTTGCCCAGCTTGAGATCGGCCGTGTCGGGCTGCGGGGCATTTGCATCGGGTGGCCAGGCCGATTCCGGTCCCTTGGCGGAGGCGGCGAGGAAATGCCGCACATGTTCCTGGTAGCCCTCGAAGCTCGTGGCCGACTCGGGCCCGGCTTCGAGCAGCAGAACCTTCAGACCGGCGCGGGTCAGATACTTGGCCATCAAGGCGCCGGCGACGCCGGCGCCGGCGATCACCACGTCGAAGTGCTCGCGCGTATTCATCGGCTGCTCCCGTCCGGCGGCATCGACCACGCCGCAAACCCCTGCTGCCCGCTGCCCGGGGGATGTGCCCCGGCAACGACCCACTGCAGACCGGCCTGATAGGCTTCAGCCGATATGACCCGTTTCATGTCGAGCGGTGACACACCGTATGCGCTGCGCCATGCGTCAGGGAGCGCCGTCCAGGTGCCGCAATACCAGAGCACAATCAGATTCTGGGCAACCGGGCCGAGCTTGGAGTCGCCCAGAATCTGGCGGACCGCTGTGTCATCGTCAGCGCCGGTGGACAGCGTGTCCCAGGCGGTCAGCAGCTCGTCGCAGACGCCCACGGGCAGCGTGGCCTCCAGCGCACCCAAATAATCGTTCACCATGCCGGTACCGCGCAATTCGATCTGGCTGAAGCCGGTCAGCGCGACCGACAGGTTCAGAAAGCTCTCAAACCGCTCCATCATCCTATCCCTTCATGCCTTGTCCGGATCTGGCGCGGACCGCTGACAGGAATGCGGCATAGCTCCAGGTCAGGTTTGTGACGCTCTTTTGGAAGCCGGTCACACCGTCGAATTGCTCGCTGAGTTCGAGATGGTCACTGTGGTAGATCACAGCGTGCAGAATCATGTCGCCGGCATTGCGCAGGGCGGTGACGGCATCGGCCGGCGTGGTGTTCGGGTCGACGCCGATTTGGCTGAAGAACGGCTCCGACAGCGAGTCGAGCGGCACTTGCTGGCTGTTGGTTATCTCATTGGCCACGCGGTAGTACAGCTCCGCCAGGTTGCAGCTGCAGAGTGCCCAGGGGTGTTGGCCAAGACTGCTGTCGGCCACGTCACCGTCGTATGTGTCGCCAGGGTACCGGCCCAGCAGTGGTCCGAGACCGCGCGCACGGTCGGCGCGATTGATGGGGTACTGCATGGGCGATCCGTCGTCGGCCCATTGGCTGCGCAGATGGGCCGCGGTCGCAAGCAGTCTCGTGTCGGTGCAGGGTATGGCGCCGTAGAGGCTTGCACAGATGATGTCGATGTTGGGGTCGTAGCCGCCATCCGGCTGGGGGAGGACCGAGCGGTAGATGGTGCCGTCCCAGTGGGATGCCAGCGCACCCTGGAGCCATTCGATCGCGTTGTCGACACCATCCGGAATGGCGATGCCGACCGTATTGGCCTTGATGGCCTGAAAACAGCGCAGGAACGCAGAGCTCGCGAAAAACGAATGGCCCAGGTGCTCCTCCCACAGGTTGGTCGTGGGTTCCTGGTAGACACCCAGGAGATAGTCAACGTTCTTTGCGATCACATCCCTGGCAATTGCCTGCGTAGGAGCGTCGAGCTGGTCGAAAGCGGTGAGCATGGCCACGGTCTGGAGTGCCGGCCCGTCGTTCTGCTCGCTCCAGGGACGGGACCGGCCGTCGATCGTGAAGCAGGCGTGGCCCATGGTCGGCGCGGCATTGTTTTGGCAGGTTTGGGCAAAGGTGACGTAATCGATCAGAGCCTCGGCGCCTGGCCCACCAACTGTGGGGAAGGGAGCTGCGGCGATTTCGAGTGCGGTCAGCGCCGCGTCGCGTATCCAGTTGTAGACGTAGTCCTGATCGATGCCAGGGGTGCTGGCCGGAAAGGAGGGCGCGGCGACGACGCAGCCGGGCCGTGAGAATACCTGCGGGTTCGTTGGATCACTGAAGCGGAAGCCGTCGCTGGCGACATTACGCATCATGAGCATAAACATGTACCATGCGGCGGCTTGTAGATCCGAGGGCACGAGTGTTACATGCAAAAGTTCTTTCGCCGAGACTGCTGAGGGAGCCGCCGTCGCCGCCTTCGCACTGGCGCGGGCGAATCTTGTGGTCGTCATGGCAACACCTGGCCTTTCCTAACTATGATTTTCAACTGATTTGGATAACTTACTCAAGTGGTGTGAAAGACAGCGGACGCCGCGAATCAACGCACCCAGGACATTTCATTGACCACTGTCCCGTTCGGACCTTCGACAGGCGGGGTTCGCAGGATGAGCTCGTGGCCGTCACAAGTAAAGGGGCGTGTTTGCACGGTATCAGACCAGTTTGGGAAGAGACTGACTGCGACGTGGTGGATGACCTTGTCGTCGTCGACCTCCCAGGTGCCAAAGTAGGCCAGGCACGTGGAGTATGCAGCGGCGCGCTGCTCTGTGTTACCACGCAGAGGGTCGCTGGTTGGAATGTGGGGGCGATGAGCGGCCGTCATTTGCACGGCCATGCCACCATCTTCGGCGTAAATGAGAATGCCCGTTGCATCCTCACCAAAAGGATAGGTGATCCTGTCGCCTTCGAGCCTGCGCCAGGCGCGCAATTTCCATGAACCTGCGATGTTGAAAGCCATCGATTCCTCCTGCATTTTTCAGTGGGTCACGTGTGACCGGGCTTCGATGTTCGATGAATGGTGCGCGTGGCCTGTCTCGAAGACAGGCCTGGGCCGTAAAAAGACAACGCAGAGAAACACCTGGTGAGGCAATTCGAAACGAGGTGTCTTTTTTTCGATCCTGGCTGGCTGCCCAAGGGCAAAACAGCGAAGCGCTGCGTTGAGGTCATCAGAAACGATCACCGCGCATGCCGGCGCGCACCGCCCTTGGTGTCCGCGGTCGTCGCTCGATCGCGGCAAATTTCTGATGATCAGTGGCTGGGTAGGAGAGCCAAGCAGTCAGGTCCGCATTCTAGCTTACTATAAAGCCGCTGTCAAATCGCGACGATTCTGCCTCTTCTTCGCGGATTCATATCAAAAACGGAGAACAGTTACACTACTGGATCAACGGATCGCGTGTGCTCGAATTACTATCCAAATCATCCTACTCTTTTTTCAGGAACACCAGCAAGTCATAGACCAGGAACGCCGGCCACACGAAACCTTTCAGGATGGCCAGGGCACGCTCCTGGGTGGTTGTGGCGCGCTTGAAGTAAAAGACCCACGCGCCGATCATGCCGATGCCGTAGACGGCATCCATGCCACCCCCGCCCGCACGGATCACGGTGGGTTTCTGTGATTCTTGTGTCGTCATGTGTTGCACCTCGATATCGGAGTTGATTAGGGTAGATGTGCTCATCGGATCACCTGTTTTGTTTTTCGCGAACCTTGCCCTCGCGCAATACGGGTCGCACTTCAGAACCGATCCATTCCCTGCGACGAGCAGCCTTATCAGGTTGGCAAGAATTTGATGGCGTGATTGTACAACAGACGCGAGGTTTGTGCAATCTTGTCTCGGGCTGCCAGGTTATCAGCCTCGACGAATTCAGCCGAACCGCCGGCCGCGAAGCAGTGCTCTTCTGCGGCCGGCTTGTGGCATCTCAGCGGTCCATGGTGATGACGACTGTGCCCCGTTTGTCCCCAGATTCGGCATACCGGTGCGCCTCGGCCGCCTGGTCCAGCGGAAAGCAGCGGTCGACCACCGTCTTGAACTGGCCGGCCTCGACCAGGTCTCGGGCCAAATCCAGGCTATCGACGCGCTCGCTGGCCATGGCGCAGATCACTTTTTTGCCGCCCGCGACCTGCGTTTCCAGCATCTGCAGCAGCGCCTTCGTCTTGAAGCTCGCCAGTAGATAGATGCCATCTGGCGTGAGCGAATTCTTGCACTCAGCATACGAACGTTTGCCCAGGATGTCGACGATCAGGTCGTAGACCTCGCCGTTTTGGGTGAAATCTTCCCTGGCGTGGTCGATCACATGATCCGCGCCCAGGGATCTGACGTACCCCATGCGCGGCGCGCCGCAGACGCCGGTGACTTCGGCCCCAGAGTGCTTCGCCAGCTGCACGGCAGCCGAGCCGATGCCACCCGACGCGCCGTTGATCAGCACCTTATGGCCGGGCCGGATGTGGCCGCGCCGCAGGAGACTCGTCGCCATGACGGCGCCATAGGGCACGGCTGCCGCTTCGGCCCAGCTCATGTTGGCCGGCTTGCTGGCCAGCAGTCCATCTTCGGGCATGCACACGTATTCGGCATAGGCCCCCATGCGCTGGCCGAGGTAGCCCATGACTTGGTCACCCGGCTTGAAGCGGGTCACTGCACGGCCAACGGCCGCGACCTCACCCGCAAACTCGCTGCCCAGGATGTTGACCCGGGGCTTGCGCACGCCGAAAACCAGGCGCATGGGGAGGAGCAGCGGCAGCGGCATGTTGAACTCGCGCGGGGTGATGTTCCCAAAATTACGCGCCAGCAAATCGCCGTAGGCCACCGACGTGGCATGCACCCTGATCAATACATCGCCATCCCGCGGGCTGGGCGGCGGCACCTCTGCGAGCTTGAGTACGTCGGGCGGACCGAATTCGGTGTAGATGATCGCTTTCATGATATGACTCCTGAATTAGCGTGGCAGGGGTGCGGTTTCACGTCGCGGTGCGAAGGTCTGAACCTGCTGTGCGGCAGCCGGCTTGCGCCGCAGCAGCACGATGCCCAACCAGGCCGACCATACGATCATGCCCGGCCCGAAGACCATGACCAGGCTGCCAGCCAGCGCCGGCACGATCGTCAGCATGCCCGCGATACCCAGCGCTACACCAAGGATGTTCAGCGGCCGGTTCAGCCGGCGCGTGCGCAGCGCCGCCACACTCAGCAGCAGCACCCACAGGCTGCCCACCAGCTCGTTGCCGCTGGTAATGCCGACCTCCACCGACTCCAGTACCGTCCACGCTGTCACCGCCTGCGCCGGGTCTGCATTGTACAGCCCGGCGACGATACCCAGGTTGTGCAGCATGAGGTTGCCGCTGGCGATGATCAGGCCCGCCCAGATCAGGCCAAAGGCGGTGGCCACCGGCACCAGCGCCGGCGAACCGTCGTGCAGCCGCTCGTACAGCGCCAGCGCCATGACCACCAGCGTAATGGCCGATCCCCAATAACTGACCAGGTTCCACACGTACACCAGCCCCTGGTTGTCCGACACGAACGCCAGGTACTTATCCGGCGCAGCATCCAGTAACGGAAAGATCAGGGCAAGACCCAGCGCCATGCCCACCACGTATGCCGCGGCGTGCAGCAGTGCCGCAATACCACCCGATTTCTGCAAGCTATTCATGTTCATGCTCCTTCACTGAATGAGTGTGACCTGGCGTCACCCGATTGACCGCAATCAGCGGCAGCCCTACGTCGCGCACCTTGCGCAGGAGGCCATGCAGCGCAGCCTGATCGATCACCGGTCCGCTGAGCAGCGTCTCGCCGCTATCGTCCAGCGCGATGGTCATGCCCTCGAACCAGGCGGCCCATCGCGCCTCGAGGCGACCCTGGAGGCGGATTTCGTAAAACCCCTGTGCTGTGAATGGCTCGCTCATCGTCGCTCTCGCCAAAGTGCGCTGTAGGTTGACCTGGGGCAGGGAAGCTGTTCGATGTTATGTTCCCTGCACCAATACCAGGATACCCGCCGATGGGGTGAGAAGTCATCACATCATGTGGTGATTGGTGTGATGATTTCACAATCATGACAGAGCTCTGCCCGACTCTCTGGCAGGTCATGGTTCGGATTTCTGGATTTGACAAACCATGTTCGTGTGCTACTGTTTGTGCTCTTGCGCATCGGGCGCGCGATGCGCACCGATCAGTCTGTGTTAACGGTTCTGCGGACGGCCGCAGAGGAAATACAACGATTGCGTTCTACGCAAGAAGGAAGTGCTAGATGAACACGGGGCCAGTTGTTCAGATCAACCTTCGAGTGCCCGGCCGGGTGATTGCGGACCTGGATCAACTGGCGCAAGCAGAGCGCGTGACCCGCGTTGATCTCGCGCGCAAACTACTGCTCGAAGGAGTCGAGCAACGCAAACTCGATTTGGCTCTCCGCCTCTATGGCGAGGGCAAAGTCAGCAAGTCACGCGCGGCCGAAATTGCCGGCATTTCTTTGTGGGAGATGATGGACCAGGTTGCGCAGGCAGATCTGTCTGCGCCCTACACCCTGGCAGAGGCGGTCGAGGATGTGCGCCGCCTCGTGGAAGAGTGATCTTCCACGCTCGATCAATGGTTACCGTCGTGGTAAGTGACCCACTCGCAGAGAAAAGATCGAGTATCCCTTACAACCAACCCAGTTCTTCGGCGCGGCGGATGGCCGCCCGGCGGTTGTTGACACCGAGTTTGCCGTAGATGTTTTTTGTGTGCGTGCGCAGCGTATTCAGCGACACGCTGAGCTTGCGGGCGATTTCGGGGCCGCTCAACTCGGTGCCGAGCAGCCGCAGTACGTCGAGTTCGCGCTCGCTCAACGGCTCTATCCATTTTGGATTTTGGATTTTGGATTTTAGATTGTGGGTGTTTGATTGTGGGAAGGACGCGAGGAGGTGATTGGTGTAAGCGAGCAAGTGCTGGCGTTTGCTGTGCGGGTGCTTGCCAATGTGGGATTTGTACGCGGTTAGCAGGGTCTGCATCTCGGCGCCTTCGTCTATGAAGAGGCGGACGTAACCTTGCGGTTCGGCCAGGGTCACGGCTTGCGCCAACACGGTGGCGGCGCCCGAGGTGTTGCCCTGGGCGTGGAGGGCGAGTGCCTGTAAGATGTCAACCTCGATCACGCTGCCGCCGCGACCACCCTCCATGGCGGCCTGGCGGAGGCGCTCGAGCAGGCGCTGTGCATCCCGGATGGCTTCTTCGTTGTGATGATCCTGGTGACGCGCAATGAGTAGGCGTGCCAGCGTGAGGTGCTCGAACTCGCGCCGGTAACTGAGCGTTTCATCCGGCGACAGGCCCTGTGCGTCTGCCCAGTCAGCGGCCTGGCGCCAGCGACCCTGCCTGATCCACAGGCGCGCCTTACGGGCGGCGATGGGATGCATGTCGGGCAGTGGCTCGCGGATGAACAGCCGTTCGGCATCTTCCAGCAGGGCGAGCGCGGCGTCCAGGTCACCTTGCGCGGCTGTGAGCTGCGCCTGTGCCACAGCCAGCCGGTGTGGCCAGCCGGTCAATTCGGTTGTTTCGCCCACCTTCTGCGCGGTCACCAGGTGCCTGGCCGCCGCTTCGAGATCGCCCTGTTCGCAGAGCAGCTCGGCCAGGCCGCGGTACAGATCCGACGTACCGATGGGCAGCGTGGCCTGGTTCTCCGCCAGGTACAGCGCCCGCCGGTAGGCGCCGATCGCCTGGCGCAGGCGGCCCAGCGCCAGCCAGATGTCCGCCAAAATAAAGGTGATGCCGATGGCGGTGGCCATGTCGCCGCCCTGCTGCGCGGCTGCCTGGAACGCCAGCAGCGAACGTTCGGCGGCGGGCAGATCGCCGCTGGCGTATTCGGCCAGGCCCAGGAGCGCGTTGGCCTGGGTGCGCCGGACCACGTCGTCTGCGGCGGCCAGCGCCAGCGCCTGCCGGGCGTATTGGATCGTGCCGGGGATGTCGCCCAGTGCCATCGCGCGGTAGGCGCGGGCACTGGCGATCGCCGCGGGCAGTGCGCGATATTCGGCTTCGTCCACCACGACCATCTGCGCGGCGGCCTCAAGCGATGGATCGATCCAGCGCTCGGCCGCACGTAACCATGCCTCGCTAACCTCCAATTCGCCGCCGCTCAACAGCGCCCACGCATAACCCAGGCACAGCACCGGGTGCACGCGGATCACCGCATCGGGCAGCTGCTGCGTCCAACGCAGCCACGCCGCCGATTGATAACTGAGGTCCATCGCCAACCAGATGCGCTCGATCAGGGCTGCTGCGCGTTCGATATCTTTGGCCATCAGCGCATGCTGGATCGCTTCGGCGGGCAGGTCGTTTTCTTCGAACCATTCACTTGCCCGCCGATGCAGCTCGGACACCCCAGCGGCCTGCTCGTCGATCAAACGCGCGGCCAGCACATCGGCGAAGAGGTGGTGGTAACGATACCACTGGCGCTCATCGTCGAGCGGCACGACGAAGAGGTTGCCGCGTTCCAGCGTGTCCAACCGGCTGCGCCCGCCGACCTGTCCGGTGACGGCATCACACAGCGGCCCGCAGAGGCGATGGAGGATGGACGTTTGCAGCAGGAACTCACGCACCGCTGCCGGCTGGCGCTGCAAGACCTCTTCCATCAGGTAGTCCAGCACAAAGCGGTGGCTGCCGGTGAAGGCCCGGATGAACGCGGCGGTGTCCGCACGACCCTGCATGGAGAGCGCCGCAAGCTGCAGGCCGGCGATCCAACCCTCGGTGCGCGCTTCGAGCGCGGCGATGTCTGATGCCGCGAGCTGGAGGCCCATCACCTGGCTGAAAAAGGCTGCGGCTTCATCGGGGGTGAAGCGCAGGTCGGCGGCACGTAGCTCGGTGAGCTGGCCGCGGACGCGCAGCCGGGCTAGCGGGAGCGGCGGATCCTCGCGCGTGGCAATGACCAACCGGAACTGCGGCGGCAGGTGCTCGACGATGAAGGTCAGCGCCTCGTCGACCGGCGATGACTCGATGACGTGGTAATCGTCCAGCACCAGCAGCACATCACCCATTGCCGCGAGATCGTTCAGCAGCGCTGTCAGCAGCACCTCGGTGGGCGGCGGCTGTGACGACTGCAGCGCGGCCAACGTCGCCTCGCCAATCGTGGGCGCAATGGTCTGCATGGCTGCGATGACATAGGCCAGAAAACGCGGGAAATCCTGATCGTCTTTGTCCAGCGACAACCACGCGACCGGTAGGAGCGGGGTCACCCCGCCCTTACCCCGGATCACCCCGCCCGTACCCGCCAGCCATTCGCTGACCAGGGTTGTCTTGCCGAAGCCGGCGGGTGCGGAGATGAGTATGACACCCGGCGTGCGCTCCACGGCCGCATGCAGGCGATCGATCAGGCGCGTACGGCGAACGACCGTGGCACGCGGCCGTGGAATGAACAGCTTGGTGGTGAGAATGGGCGTTGGCATGCCGACATTATAGAACAGTCGGCGCGATTTCGAAAAGTATCACCGCCAGTTCCATGCCGTCCATACCACCATGACGTTGAAGACGAGGCTGACGACCAGCAGGAACTTGTCGTAGGCGCCAGGGTAGGTTGGCAGACCCACCAGGTTGAAGAGAAAGAAGCCTGCAGCCAGGATGATGTTGGCCCAGCGGTTGATCGGGTAGGGTAGAATCACCGAGAGGACGACCATCAGAATTGGAAGTACCATCAACACCGCGATGCCCAACCACATGCCCTGCGAAAAGTGCAGCGTGCCGCCCATCCTGGCGACATCGCCGCTGAAAATGCGCAGCACATCGCCCAGCAGATACGTCAGCATCAGCGCGACCCAAAGGCCCGACAGGATGATTCTTGTGTCCAGCATGCTATGCTCCTTCATTCGGCCACCGTGATAACCACTTTGCCGCGTGCATGTTCCTCCACCAGGTACCGGAACGCGGCGGGCGTCTCGCGCAGCGGGTACGTCTTGTCGATTACCGGCGTGACCTTGCCGGCTTCGATGATGTCTTTCAGCGACGCCAGGTTTTGGCTGTTGGGCACAGCCAGATACATGCGCCCGTGCTCGCGCCTGACCAGCGCCAACGCGAATGCCTTGAACACATAGCCCATGCCCGCGTGCCCGCTGTTGGGGATGATCTTACCCTGCGGTGTGAGACTGCGCCGCAGATCGGAGAACGAGCGGCTGGCGACATTGTCCAGGATCAGGTCGTAACGCTGACCGTTTTGCGTGAAGTCCTCGCGGGTGTAATCGACCACGTGGTCGGCGCCGATTGACCGTACCAGATCGACATTGCGCGTGCTGCAAACGCCGGTGACTTCGGCGCCGAACGCGTTGGCAATCTGCACCGCAAACGTCCCCACGCCGCCGGACGCGCCGTTGACCAACACCTTCTGCCCCGGCTGTATCTTTCCTACATCGCACAATCCCATCATGGCGCTCACAGCGGCCGTCGGTACGGCCGCGGCCTGTTCGAACGTGAGGTTGGAGGGTTTCGCTGCCAGCTTGTCCTCGGCTATCTGCACAAATTCGGCCAGCGAACCGTTGCACGCGCCAAACACCTCGTCACCCGGTTGGAAGCGCGTCACCCGGCTGCCGACTGCCTCGACACGCCCGGCCATGTCCCAGCCAGGAATGAAGTCCTTTGGCCTGAAAAGCCCAACGCTCAAGCGAATGAGCCACGGGCTGCCGCGCAGCGCAAACACATCGCCGGCATTGAGCGAGGCGGCGTGAACGCGCACCAACACCTCATTGTCTTTGGTCGTTGGTTTGGCGACCTCGGCGAGTGTGAGACCATCCGGTGAACCGTAGGCGTTCTGAACGATTGCCTTCATGATAGTTGCTCCTGTTGTGAATGAATCGGAACCTGATTGACCGAGATGAGAGGCAGCCCCAGATCGCGCACCTTTTTGAGCAGACCGTACAGCGCGGCCTGATCGATGATTGGACCACTGAGCAGGGTGGTATCGTCGGCTTGCAGTGAGACATGCAGCCCATCGAACCAGTCAGCCCACTGTGGGCTCAAATGGCCGGCCAGCCTGATGTGATAGATCGTCGCTTGATCCGGATTGATCGGGAAGTGTGACATGATCGTGTCTCTCCTTGGCAACACGTACACTATACCGCACAACCGGGAGGGTTTGCCAGACACGAAAGTATTGTCAGGAGTATTGTTCGAGGATTAGAGCAGACCCAACTCGCGGGCACGCGCCACGGCCTCGGTGCGGCGCTGGACGTCGAGCTTGTCGAAGATGAGGCGCGTGTGCCCTTTGACGGTGCTGAGGGTCACATACAACCGGTCCGCGATCTCCTGATTGGAGAGCCCCTGCTGAATGAGACGCAGCACTTCCAGTTCGCGCGGACTCAAAGGCTCCACGATTTTGGATTTTGGATTTTGGATTTTGGATTGGGGAATCGCTGATCGGACGAAAGCTGAGAGAAGTTGATCCACGTAGCCGGCCGGGTTCTGATCTGCACGCGGTTGCTGCTTCTCGATCCAATATCTAAATTCCAGAAGCAACCGCCGCATCGGTTCGCCTTCAGTCACAAAGGTGCGGACATAGCCCTCCGGTTGGGCGAGGGTCAGGGCGCGCTCGAGCGCGGCAAGCGCCGCTGAGGTGTTGCCATTTGCCTGATGAGCCAGCGCCAGCACGATCAGAATCTCGATTGCGCTGCCAGCGCGTTGGCCGGCTTCTGCGACTGACAGCAGCCGTTCGAGCAGAGTGACGGCCGGTGTGACCTGGTTCCCGGCGATGAGCACCCTTGCCAGGGTGACGTGCTCGAACTCATGCCGGTACGTGAGGTCGTCCGTGACGGACAGGCCGCGGGTGTGCGCCCAGTCCTGAGCCTGAGCCAGACGTCCCTGTTTGAGATACACCTGCGCCTTCGACGCGGCAACCGGGCGCAGATCGGGTACGGGATTCTTGACGTAGACCCGTTTCGCTTCATCGAGCAGTTCGAGCGTGGCGGCATAGTCACCCGCGTCCTGCTTCAGGCGCGCCTGCGCGATGTGCCAGCGAAACGGCCAATCCACCAGGGTCGTGCGCTGGCCCAGCGCTTCGGCTTGCTGCCAGTGGCGGACGAAGCCCTCGGTGTTGTCGATTTCGTGGTGCAGCAGCGCCAGTCCCAGGTGGTGATGCGCCGTGATCGCTTGCGTCTCCGCGCCGGTTTCAGCGGCCAGCTGCAGAGATTCTTCATACGTACGCTGCGCCGCACGCAGTTGGCCCTGCGTCACCTGAATATCGGCCACGGCGAAAGCGGTGGCGATGGCGAAGACGACGTTGCCGATCTGGCGCATGGCAGCTATCCAATCATCCAGCGCATGTAGGGCAGCAACCAGGTTCCCGCTCGCCCAGTGCGTGAACTGCAGCGTGACGACCGCCTGGGCGCGACGGTACACATCCTCCTCAGGGATGAGCTGCTGGGCCAGTTCGGCGTACTTCGCTGTGTCGGCCAGGTGACCTTGCACCTGGGCATTGTACGCACGGGCCAGCGCGATGCTGCCTGGCAAGGATGCAATCGCCGCTCGGTCCGCGGCACTGGCCAGCGCGCGCTCGGCGTCTTGCAGGTGGCGCTCGCTGGCCTCCGGCTCTCCGACATCCGAGAAGGCCCAGCCCAGCTGCATGCAGAGCACCGGACGCGCGCGTATCACCTCTGCGGGCAGCTGCCTGGTCCAGCCCAGCCAGGCCCTGGTCTGGAATGTACCCTCCATAGCTGGCCACGCCTGCTCGGCGATCTCTGCCGCGCGCGCGACATCGCGGGCCGCGATGGTATGCCGAAACGCTGCGGCCAGGTCACCAGACGTTTGATACCAGTGGCTGGCTCGATGGTGATAGTTCGCCACGTCCGCAGTGGACTGCTGCAGCCGCTGGCGCAGCAGATCGGCGAACAGCCGGTGATAGCGGTACCACTGCCGGTCGTTGTCCAGCGGGAAGACAAACAGGTTGGCACGTTCGAGGGATTCCAGCAGCTTCTGGCCTGAACCAGCGGGCGTGAGCAGCACCGCCTCGCACAACGGCCCGCACAGGCGATCGAGCAGCGACGTGCCCAGCAGGAACGCCTGGACCTCGGCCGTTTGCCGCTGCAGCACCTCTGCCAGCAGATAGTCCATCATGAAGCGATGCGTACCGGTGAACGAACCGATGAAGTTGGCCGTGTCCGACCGGCCTTGCAGCGACAGCGCGGCCAGCTGCAGCCCGGCGATCCAGCCTTCGGTGCGGGCTTCCAGCGCGGTCACGTCGTCGGCCGAGAGGCTGAGACCGATGGTGCGGTTGAGGAACTCGGCGGCTTCGCCGGCGGTGAAGCGCAGCTCGGTCGCGCGCAGCTCGGTCAAATGGTCGCGCGCACGGTAGCGGGCAAGGGGTAGGGACGGGTCCTCGCGGGTGACGATAACCAGGTGCAGCTGCGGTGGCAGGTGGTCGAGCAAAAAAATGAGGGCGCGATCGACCGCGTCGCCTTCGATCGTGTGGTAATCGTCGAGGACGAGGATGATGCGATCGGGGGCGGTGGCGATCTCATTCAGCAGCGCTGTAAGAATCAGCTCCAGCGGTGGTGGATGGGCGGCGTCGAGGGCGGCGGCTGCTCCTTTGCCCAGCGCCGGCACCGCCGTCTGCAGTGCCGCCACGAAGTAAGTAAGGAACTGCGTGAGGTCGCCATCGGCTTCGTCAAGCGACAGCCAGGCGGGGCGATTTTGGATTTTGGATTTTGGATTTTGGATTGCTTCGCGACGCGCTGGTTCGAACTGCAGCTCCTCGATCCAACTGCTGGCCAGGGTCGTTTTGCCAAAGCCGGCTGGCGCGGAGATGAGGGTCAGCTTGTGACCGGCGGCGAGGCCGTCGTTGAGCTGTTCGATCAGGCGCGGGCGCGCGACCATGCGCGACCGCGGTGGCGGGATGTACAGTTTGGTGGTCAGGATGGGTGCGGACATGAAACAATTATACGCTGGTCTGCACCATTCCTAAAACGTGCCCGGCATGATTCCAGTCAGCATTCATTGTTGTGGTTTCGACAATCGAGTGTCACTACAGATTATCAATTGTTTGCAGTCGATATACCGGATACCGAGATGCTATCTTTTCAAACTCGGCGATGGGGGCATCCTTGTCTATCTCCAGGTGTGGCCGCGCGCCGGGTGCACGCTGCAGGTAGGCCTTCAGAATCGGCGCTCGTTGGTTGGCGTCGACCTTCTCCAGACGCACGTGTTCGGTGATCCCGTGGCGCAGCGTCGCCGTTCCCCCTGCGGCTTCGACATTCTTCACCCAATTCGCGTCATCGCCCAACATCGACACCAGGTATCTCTCCCCGTTCAGGGGCGTCAGGACCAGCGGGAAGCTGATCGTTTTGCCCGTCTTTCTGCCGACCACTTCGAGTGTGACAAGGTAGTTGGGTAGAATGCCCAGCGAGTGAATGATAGCCCAACCCCTGTTCAACACCCTGGCCAGCGTGTGCGGTCGCCCTACACGGTACATCCATTGTTTGAAGTTCATAGAGTAATGACGACGTTGCCCCGCTTGTGTCCTTGGTCGACGTAGCGGTGCGCCTCGACGATCTGCTCCAGCGGGTACACCCGATCGATCACCGGTCGCAGCTTGCCCGCCTCGATCAGTTCCTTGACCGCCAGCAGCGCTGCACCCCTGACCTTGGCTGATGCGTCGCTGTGTTTGTGCGCGTTGAGATAGACGCCGGTTGTCTTGAGCGCTTTTTTGGCGTGAGACGGTGAAATCTTGGCCACGGCATCGAATACCACGTCGTAGATCGGGCCGTCGCGGGTGAAGTCGTCCTGGGTGTAGTCTATGACCCTGACGGCACCCAGCGAGCGCACCAGCTCCAGGTTCGCCGTGCTGCACACGCCGGTCACCTCGGCGCCAAGGTGACGGCTGGCGATCTGCACTGCGTTGGTGCCCACCGCGCCGGAAGCGCCGTAGATCAGCACCCTCTGGCCGGGCTGGATGCGGCCTTGCTCGAGACAGCGCAAGGCGGTCATGCCGCCGCCCACGGCCGCGGCGGCCTCGCCGAAGGTGAGATTGGCCGGCTTGATGGCCAGCAGCCCATCCTCGGGCAGGCATTTGTACTCGGCATAGCCGCCCCAGCCCACCTCGAAGGTCGAGGCGAACACCGCATCGCCCACCTTGAAGCGGGTCACGTTCTTGCCGGTGGCTTCGATCTCGCCGGCCAGCTCCATGCCCAGGATCGCCCGCTTGGGCTTGCGGATGCCCAGGTAGAGGCGCGCCGGCAGCCATTGGCCGCGCGGGACGGTGAAACTGCGCATGCGCGTGTCCCCGACCGTCACGGTAGTGGCGATAACCTTGACCAGGACTTCGTTGTCCTTGGGCGCAGGTTTTGCCATTTCCGTCAGATGCAGGACCTCGGGCGGACCGTATTCGGTGTAGATAACTGCTTTCAAGGCATCACTCCTTCGCCTCCACATGGTTCCGCATTTCAACCGGCGGTTTCGAGCGCTTTCAGGTGCCTGTCAAAAAAGACGATGGTCCGCCGGCGGGAGTCTTGTGCCGCCGCAAGATACCCTTCACCGGCCAGCCAGTCGGCCTGATCGCGCAGATACTGGCTCATCCCCAGGGCATCGTGAATCACGCACACGCCGGGCCAGGGCCGTCAGGGGTAGCGACATAGGTGGTGAGTTCACCAGCCGAGAACTTGATCGAAACGATGGCCATTCTGTCCCTCCTCAGCCGCTGTGCTCAGCCGGCTGATCCTGCGCCACTGTGATGACGACTTTGCCGCGCACATGCCCCTTGGCGGCATAACCCAGCGCAGCCGGGATCTCCTCGAAGGGATGGGTGCGGTCGATGACCGGCGCAACTTTACCCGCTTCGATGAGCTCGTTCAGGGCGGCCAGATCCTTGCCGTTGGTCGTGGCCATGAGCGGCTTGCCTTGCTGGCGCATGAACGGCGCCAGTAGAAACGCCTTGAAGACGTAGGTCATGCCGCCGTGGCCACTGTTGGGAATGATGCGGCCCTGGGGCGTCAACACGCGCCGCATATCGGAGAAGGCACGGTTGCCCACGTTGTCGAGGATGAGGTCGTAGCGCTGCCCGCTGCGGGTGAAGTCCTGCTTGCTGTAGTCGACGACGTGGTCGGCGCCGATGGCACGGACCATTTCCACGTTGCGCGTGCTGCACACGCCGGTCACTTCAGCGCCCAGCGCCTTACCGATCTGCACGGCGAAGGTGCCCACGCCGCCGGCCGCGCCGTTGATCAGCACCTGCTGGCCGGGCTGCACCTGGCCCGCGTCGCGTAGGCCCTGCAGCGCGGTGATCCCTGCGGTGGGCACGGCCGCCGCCTGCTCGAAGCTCAGGTTGGCCGGTTTGGGCGCCAACTTGCTGGCGGATGCGACGACGTACCCGGCAAAGGCGTGGCTGACTGCGCCGAAGACGGCGTCGCCGGGCTGGAACTGCGTCGCCGCGCGGCCCACCGCCTCGACGCGGCCGGCCATGTCCCAGCCCAGGATGTAATCCCTGGGCTTGGGGAAACCAACGCTGAAACGCGCCAGCCAGGGGCTGCCGCGCATGGAGAAGTAGTCGCTGGCGTTGATGGACGCGGCATAGACGCGCACCAGCACCTGATCGTCTGTGATCGCCGGTTTGGCGACGTCCTTGAGTGCGAGGACATCCGGTGCGCCGTAACTGTTTTGCACGATTGCTTTCATGTCACCATTCCTTTGTCAGCCTCGCGGGCGGCCGAACCACCGGCGGACTGAGGCTGCATACTGGACGTACTCGATGCCAAACTTGGCAGCGAGGTACCGCTCTTCCGGCACAATGAGCAGATGGTGGCAGGCGACGATGGCCGCCAGGAGAAGAACCAATGACCACGGGAGATGCAGTATAAGCGCAATCCCTGCCAGAAGGCAAACACCGCCGAGGTAGAGGGGATTCCTCGAGACCGAAAAGACACCGGTGGCGACGAGCTTTTTCGTAGGCAGCCCAGGGTCGGTCGGCTGCCCCTGCCGCGCCAGCTCACGCCGCGCCAGGACGATGAAGGCCAGGCCCGTGACGACGAGGGCCGCGCCCAACAGGACGATGACCGGCTCCCAAAACGTGCGCGGCAGCGAGACTGGCACGACCACCTGCAGGCCAATGGCGGCCAGGAATGGCCCGCCCACGACGCCCTCGAAGACCTGCCATCTACGCGTGTGTGCCGCGTTCGTCGTCATGCGAGGCTAAAGCCGTGTGTGCGTGCGCAGGCACGCAGCGCCAAAGCGGCCGCTTCTCAGGACAGCGGATGGCCGTGCCCCGGCGCCAGGACCCGCGACTGAAGTTGGACGACAGCCATAGCTGATGCGATCATTTTGGTACGGTCCCAATTCGTATACCAGGGCGGTTGGCAGACCTGGGGCTTGTTGGGATGCAAGACCCACGACAGCACGCCCCTGGGCGAGCCAAGGTCGACGGTGAGCAGTGCATCGCCCGAGATCAACACCCGATCGGCCTGCCTGAAGAAGGCGGTGTGCCCGGGTGAGTGGCCGGGGGTGGTGATGCTCGTCCAGTCGGGCAGCCCCGGTGGAGCCGTCGCCGGCTCGAATGTCCACACCACGCCTCTGAGGCTCTCCTTCTCCAGCATTGCCTCGATCCGCCGCCGCGGAAAGAGGCGCAGCAGCGGCAGGATGATCCAGCGATCGAGCGGATTGGCATAACGCGCCACGGTAACGAGTGTACGCGAGATCGCGAGATCCATTTCCTCCGGATGGAGATAGACCGGACAATCCCAGGCCCGCGCGAGTTCGAGCGCGGATCCGGAGTGATCGGGATGAACGTGCGTGAGCAGAATCGCCGCAGGGCGGGCGCCTACCCCGAACAGCGCCTCAGCGACTTCCCGGATCCGCCTGCCCTGGCCCGCAGTGGCGGTGTCGATGAGCACCCAGGACGATGCGGACTGCACGAAGTAGATGTTGCCCGCCACGACACCGGCGGAATACCAGTGCACGCCCGGGGCGATCTCAACCGGCTGGCGACTCGCCATGAAATACCTCTCTTGCGCTGGGCAAGGCGGCAGCCCGCCCGAAGGGGGAAAGCGTTAGGCTCATCTTCGCGCCGCGAACTCCCCTCGCAACATGATGTAGGCCATATGGGGGTGGTCAGAGTCTCAAATTGGGCAACCAGAAAGATCTGCCCTGCTGCCCGTTCTGCCGCAGCCACCTGGTGCGGCCAGTCGGCGACGGCCGCTGCGGTCGCGCGACGGGCGTCACGATCAGCGCGAACCTGTCAGGATCGAAACGAACAGCCATGCGATCAAGGCGACCGCCAGGGCAAAGCCAAGCGTCACCAGCGACTGCAGTGCGCTGCCTGCCGTTGCCGCCGGTACAACCAGAGCCAGGCTGATGGTGAGTGCGGCAAGCAGCAGGCTCAATGCCAACCGGGTCGTGAGGCGATCCATCTGCTTCAAGAGGGGGCCGGTGCAATCGCTGCGAGCCAGTCCTGATGGTCGCTTCCTTGCCAGTTGCGGGGATGATGGAGCCATCCAGATCTGGGAGATGGAGAACGGCGACCATGTCACAATCTTGCGCCGCGACCGACCGTACGAACGGCTCGACATCACCGGCATCAAGGGCTTGACCGATGCGGAAAAACTGACTCTAAAGAGGATGGGCGCGGTCGAGCAGAGTTACACGCCTTGAAACCTGCGGCCGGCCGGGGCCGGGCGGGCTGGCGTGAGTCACCATAGGGCGACCTGGCGATGGTTGCAGCGACATCAGTCGCCTGACGCCTTCCCTTTTCAGGACTCATTCAGTCCGAAATGGCGTAACACCCGCAGCGCCCGCAGCGTATTCCAGCGGCTGGGCTGGCCGGGGGTTTCCATGTCGAAATGCACCTGGCCCGCATGTTTGGCCTGCAGGGGCCAGGACCCGTCCTGGCGGCGTTTCTGCCGCAGGACATCCAGCGCGTCGTGCATGCGCGGATCGTAACCCACACCGGCGGTACTGAAGTAATCCAGCGCCCGCAGGATGTCGTAGAACCAGCGCGAGGGATAGGACAGCATCAAGAAGCGCGGGTTGATGACCTCGCCGGTGCGGTCGGAACGAAACAGGCGATGCTGCAGCACGAACTCCCGCGCTTGGGGGGCGATGGCATCCAGCTCGGCGGCGCGGTAAGTGTAGCCACGGGCCAGGTATTCGGCAGTACCCTCCAGAACCGAGATCGTCGAGTGCAGCGAGCTGTGCACGGCGCCGTGCTGGTTGGATTCGCAGTTGAAGCCGCCATCGGGCATCTGCACAGCGATTAAGAAGTCCACCACGGATTGCAGCGGCTCGATGGGCATTCCGAAATAGGCGGCGTAATCGAGAATCATGCCGCTGATGCAGACATCGCTGGTGTGAATCGTCTTCCCTGGGTTGATGCCGCCATCAGCCGCTTTGTAAAACGCCAGGATGTGATCGATGCTCGCACGGATCTGGGGGTGGTCGGGCGCGATGCATAGGTGTTTCAGGTCGAGTAACGTGTAATGGGTCGAAATCCACTTGGGCTGGTAGAACCCGCGACCCCAATGGCCTTCCGGCTGGCGCGCGGCCAGGAACTGTGCGCCCCAGCCTTCGCTGGCGATGCGCGCCTGCAGGTCGGGCCGCTCCTCGTCCAGCAGGTCGCGGTGCACCTGGTATTGGATCGCGACGTCACCGTCCAGAAGCCAGCGGATCAACGGATCGGGGAAGATCGTTTGGGTCATGGCAGTCTCCTCATCTTGCCTCGATTCTGCCACAGATACCGCGAATTGGGAAAATACAGATATCAATCCCTTGCTACACGTCTCGTGCTGTCAAGCGCTGCTGCGCTGACCTGGCTCGTCGATTGATGTGGCATCTGATGGGGCTCACGCCGCCGGCTGCGGGCCCTCGGATGCCGGCGTCCGTGCGCCTTCCGCCCAGCGCATCAACGCCAGCGCCCCCAGGCCGAGCACGGCAAAGCCCACCACCAGCGGCGTCACCGTGCCGTTGTAGGCCTGGCCGACCACCATGCCCAGCGGGGTCGCCAGCAGCGTCGAGAGCGAGCCAACCACCGCCGCGCCCAGCCCGGCGATGTGGCCGAGCGGTTCCATCGCCAGGCTGTTCATGTTGCCAAAGAGCAGACCCACACAGAAGAAGGTGGGCATCAGGTAGCCCATGAACAGCCACAGCGACGGCTGTCCGTTGGTCACCAGGACGATACCGCAGAACGCGACCGACAACGCGCACAAGGTGAGCAGCGCCAGCCGCGAGAGCGCGCGCATGCCGTAGCGCATCACCAGCCGCCCGTTGGTGAATGACGCCAGGCCGATGGCGACGGCGTTGATAGCGAAGATCACGGGAAAGAGCGCCCCGAGCTCGTATTGAAACTGGAAGATTTGCTGCGCCGAGCTCAGATAGCCCTGGAACGCGCCGGCGACCAGGCCAGCCATCAGCGTGTAGCCCAGGGCGACGGGGTTGTGCAGCACCTCGCGCAGCCCGCGGCCGACACGCGCCGCCGACAACGGCACGCGCCGCGCTGCCGGCAGGGTTTCGGGCTGGCGCAGCAAGAACCAGAGCAGCGAGACCCCACCCAGGACCAGCAGCGCAACAAAGATGGCGCGCCAGTCGGCGACCAGCAGGATCGCCTGGCCAAAGCTGGGCGCAATGATCGGCACCAGGATGAAGACCACCGAAATGAAGGACATCACCTGCGCCATCGCGCGGCCTTCGAAGCGGTCGCGGATCAGCGCCAGGGAAACGCTGCGCGGCGCGGCCATGCCCAGGCCCTGCAGGAGCCGGCCCGCCAGCAGCATGGGAAAACTGACGGCGAAGATCGACAGCAGCGAGCCGGCAAAAAAGACCGCGTAACCCAGGGTGATGGCCGGCTTGCGCCCGATGCTGTCCGACAGCGGGCCGTAGAAGAACTGGCCCACCGCCAGTCCCAGGAAGAGCACGGTCACGACCAACTGATTGGCGTTATCACTCGGGGCGCCCAGGTCGGCGCCGATGTCGGACAGTGCCGGCAGCATCGCGTCGATCGACATCGCGACGAGTGACATCATCAGGGCCATGAGGGCCACGAACTCCCTTAAGTGCGGCCCGCTGGTGGCTTTTGGATCTGGCATGGCGTGGTTTGTCCTGGTCGTTGTTGGGTACATCTCATGGATCTGTAATGATCGAACAGGCGGACATGACGGTTCAGCTCTTGTCTGCCAGAATAGTCGAAGTGCAAGGGAAGTTGTTCGGTGTTGTGTCCGCTGAAAACAAGGCAGATTTACCGAGTATGTTCCCTGCACAGGCACCAGCGCAAGGCCTCTGTGCGTGATCGGGAGAGTTTGCGTATTGTATCCCAATTGCCTCCGACGTGAAAATGGATGACCGATTGCTGAGATTTGGCCCTGGCAGTGGTAAGTTTGCACCACGTCTTGTACCGCAGAGGAGTATCGACAACCATGGCAACGCTTGATCGCACGAAGGATAACCCTTGGGTTCTCAAGACCCCTCCTGGAACCGCGGAATATACGATGCACGTCGAGGACAAAGACGGTCTGCGGGTCCTGGTGTGCACCGTCGGCAAGACAGTCCTCACCTATGACGCCCGCTGCGTCGACGACCTGTACGCCATGCTGATGGAAGCCGGAGATTGGGTTGAGCTTGGAGGTGCGGATGAGCAAAAGCCCGTCAAGGATGGCACGGTCGAGGCCTGGGGAAGGTCGCCGGACAATCCGGTCAAAGGGTGGTATGGATTGAAAAAGGGTCTGCGCGGCCGTTTTGGGGTCTACATCCCGCCGCTGATGGAAGCGCTGGGCCTGTGCGAGCTTGAGCACAACGCCAAAAACAACCGCATGCGCGCGAAATAGACCTTCAGTCTCGCACTCCTTTGGCACTATGCCCCGGGCATACTCCCGGCTGTCAGTGCATGGACTTCGATTGTGATTTCCGAACCGTGGAGCGAACGCCACTACGTCAACGGAAACATCACCTTGGTCTGTAGCTCGGCTGCCGGCGTGCTCTGCGGATCGTTCAGATAGAACTCGTAGGCCACTCCCGAAGGCGTGTAACCGTTGGTCATCATCCATTTCTGGAGGGCTTCATACGCAGCGCCTAATTGATCGTATGGCCCGACGTGAAGACACTCCGCGGCCTTGCCTGCAGGGATTTCCCCTGCAAGGACCTCTCCTTCCCCCTTCAGTGGCTGAACAAAGGGGAACCCGATCTCAAGATCAAGGTCCTGCATGTCCATGTTGTGGAGGCCACAAACGGGGGGCCAGCCGGATGGACGCCGCTCCGTCCCGCGTGTTGCAGGATGGCGCCCCACGCTTGCCCAAGGATTTGAGGCATCATCTGCACCGACGCTCGGGTGCGAATGACCAAAGTCGGCTGCGCTGGCCGATCGAGCAGTTGGCATTGGTATGTCATTGTCTTCGCTCCTGTTGCGGATCTCGTTCACGGTTGGGGGTATGGTAGTTCTCCTGTTTTCAATCAATCAACCGTTTCCACTCTAAATACCGGATGCTGGACCGCCACTTTCTCAAACTCTGATATTGGCGCATCTTTGCTGATCGCCATATGCGGCCGCGCGCCGGGTGCGATTTGTAGATATGCCTTCAGAATTGGCGCCCTCTGGCTGACATCGACCTCTTCCAGGCGAACTTGCTCGGTGATTCCGTGGCGCAGCGTTGCTCTACCCCCTGCTGCTCCGACGTTCTTCACCCAGTTCGTGTCCTCGCCTAACATGGCCACCAGGTACCGCTCTCCGTTCATCACCGTCATGACAAGCGGGAAACCGATCGTCTTGCCAGATTTTCTCCCCACGACTTCGAGAGTGACCAGGTAGTTGGGTGATATTCCCAGCGAGTGAATGATCGCCCAGCGTCGGTTAAGTATACTGGCCAGTCTATTCGGGTGTCCACCACGATACATGCGTTTTCTCAAGGACATCCG
>CAYUCC010000010.1:95342-100454 GCA_964443225.1 uncultured Anaerolineae bacterium | reverse complement strand
CAAGTGCGCTACCGGGCTGCGCTACGCCCCGTCAGACTGTTTGGATTATAACGCAGGGCGGGGGATTTGGCAAAAGAGGGGGTTGGGGGAATGGGGGTTGGGGGATGGGGGATGGGGTTGGGGTTGGATTGGAACGGATTACTGTCAACGGATTTGGGGAACGGATTGAACGGAGGGAGTATGGAGTAGGGAGTACGGAGTAGGGGGAACGGATTGAGCGGATCGGTGGCGATTTGTGTGTTGTGGGGAGCGTTTTTGCTGGCTGGGGTTGTTGCAGCTGGAGCTGCAACAACCCCGGTTGTCGTTTTTTTGTGTGGGCGCACCTATCGGCTGCGCGTCACGTTTACGCGGGCGCACCAGGTGACTATCGGGCATTGGCTGCAGCGGGGGGAGGTGGGGTGGCAGATGTTCTGGCCCAGGCTGACGAGATAGCCGTTGATGGGAATCCAGTATTCGGCCGGCAGCCTGGCCCGCAGGGCGAATTCGGTCTGGTCGGGGGTTTTGGTCTGGACGTAACCCCAGCGGTTGGTGATGCGGTGAACGTGCGTATCGACGCAGATGCCTGGTTTGTGATAGCCCATCGTCACGACCAGATTAGCCGTTTTGCGTCCGACGCCGGGCAGGGTGAGCAGCTCCTCCACCGTGTCGGGCACGCCGCCATCGTAGCGCTCGAGCAGCAGGCGCGAAACGGTGAGGATCGTCTCGGCTTTGGTGCGGTAGAAGCCGACGGGATAGATGGCACGCGCGATCGTTTCTGCCGGCAGCGCCAGCATGGTCTGGGGTGTTGCGGCCAGTTCGAACAGGCGCCGTGATGCCTGGGCGGTGGTGGCATCCTGGGTACGCAGGCTCAATATCGTCGTGATGAGGATCGTATACGGTGTGGCCTCGCGCTGGGCCATCTCGTCGACGATCGGTGTTTGCCAGGCGAGGACGGCGTCATGCAGCGCCGCCATGATGGGGTGAATGTCGTGGTCGTTCATGGTGATGTTCGCTCGACGTATTTATTGATTTCGCGCGCCATGGCGCGCAGCAAACTGACTTCCTGGGCGGTGGGCAGGGCACGGTGCACCAGCCCGCGCAGCCGGCGCATGATCATCGTCTCCTGGCCCGGTTTGAGGAATCCAACCGCCTGCAAGGCACGGGTCGTGTCAGCAAACAGGTCCTCCAAATCCCCCAACGGCGCCGCGATGCCGCCGGGGTTGAGGTGTGCAACGCCAGCCTGGCGCGCCGGTCCGGACTGGGCTGGCGTGTGGCGCGCCAGCCAGAGTTCGTAACACACCAGCAGCGCCGCCTGGGCCAGGTTGAGTGACCGGTAGTCCGGTGCGGTTGGAATCGTCAGCACCAGGTGGCACAGATCGAGGTCGGCATTGCCCAGACCGGTGTCTTCGGGACCGAATACCAGGGCCAGTTGCCCGGTAGTGGCTTGCTGCAACAGCACCGGCGCGGCCGCGCGCGGGGTAGTGGTGGGACCCGGTATCGTGCGCGGTCGCGCCGTCGTGCCGGCGGCAAAGGTGACGTCAGCCAGGGCTGCGGCCAGGGTGTCGAAAACGTGAAGGTGACGCACGATCTCACCGCTGCGGTGGGCCACGTCATCGAGCCGGCTGGGATCGAGCGCCGCCGGTGCCGGCCGTACCAGGCGCAGCCGCTGCAGGCCGAAGTTCAGCATCACGCGCATCACGCCGCCGACGTTGACGGCATCCTGCGGTTCGACCAGCACGAGCACGATCTGTTCGCCGGGCAGCATGGTGGTCACTTCAGGGTCCTGTGTAGGTGGCGGGCAGCGTGGCCGCCCACACCGGCGTCGTCATGCGCTGCGGCCCCTGGGCAATCGTCTCGCGCAGAGCGGTCACCAGGCCCAGCACCTCGTCCTCGGTATTGTAGAAACCGGTGGCGGCGCGCAGGCAGTAGGGATGGTGCGGGATCGAACGCACCAGGGAACCTTGTTCGAGCAGCGCCATGGTCAGACCGGCCTGTGCCTGGGGTGACCAGCCGTGGACGTCGAAGTTGACCAGGCCGGCCCGTTGGCCAGGCGGGGTCAACACGGTGATGTCGGGCAGGTCGGCCAGGTGTTCACACAACAGGTTGGCGAGCATGGCGATGCGATCGAAGATGCGCTCCATACCCACCTCGTGCTGCAGCCAGGTGACGGCGGCATCGAAGCCGGGCACGGCCGGACGGTACCAGGCCAGGCTCTCGAAGCGCTGCGCACCCGGTGCCGGCAGGAACCAGCCCTGGTCGTCATGGCTGGCCTGTACGGTGTAGCTGCCGAAGGTGGGCAGCAGGTCGTCCAGCCGGTCGGGGTGTACGTAGAGCATGCCGGTGCTGTCGGGACCACACAGCCACTTCTGGCCGGGGCCGGCGTAGAAGTCCACATCGAGCGCCGTCAGGTCGAGCGGAATGGCACCGACGGTCTGGGCACCGTCGACCAGAACCCAGGCCTCGTGCTGGCGGGCCAGGTCGATGATCTCCTCCAGGGGAAACAGTGCGCCGCTGCTGTAGGAGACGTGCGACAGCGCCACCAGGCGTGTGCGGCGCGTGAACGCCCGGCGAATGCCGGCGAGCAGCCGGTCACGCTCACCGTAGCCGACGTCGACGAAGCGCACCGTGATACCAGCACGCTGGCGTAGAATGGCCAGGGGGCTGATCAACCCTGGGTGTTCGAGTGAGGTTGTGATCACTTCGTCGCCCGGCTGCCAGCGCATTCCCCACAGGGCGACGTTCATGCCTTCACTGGTGTTGTGCATCAGGGCAAGAGATGTGGTCGGTACGTGGAGCAGGGCGGCCAGGTTCTGGCGCAGGCGGGCGGCGTGCTCCATCAGGCTCATGAAGGACGCGAACGTGGCGCGTCCCTCGTGCAGCTCCTGCTGGGCGGCGGCTGCCATGGTGTCGCTCACGACCTGTGGCAGCGGGCCGTTGGTGCCGGCGTTGAAGTAGGCCACGTGCTGCACGGCTGGCAGCTGGGCACGGATCTCGGAAAGGGTCAGCATGGTGATTCCTCCTTGGGATAGAGTTGGCATCTTGGCTCCAATGCGCAGCGGTGGAACCGAGATGCCAACTCTTTCTAACGCTGCGCCGCCGCATCCAGCGCGGCCTGCGCTGGCACGTCCTTGAACAGCGCATCCTCGATGGCCAGCCCGATCTCGCGCGACACGGCCGTGTACTCCGGCACGTTGGGCCGCACGACGGCGGCCGGCAGCTGGTCGAGGATCACCTGCGCCTGCGGCGTCTCCTTCAGGTATGCCTGGTAGTCGGCCGAATCGATGACCGACTGGCGCAGGGGCAGGTAACCGGTGGCTTTGCTCCAGTGCAGGTTTGTTTCGGGGCTGGTCATCCAGCGGATGAATTCCCAGGCCGCCTGCGGGTGCTGCGATCCGCTGAGAATGGCCAGGTTGGCGCCGCCGACACCGGTGGCGGCCCGTTCCTGCGCCGGCAGCGGCGCCACACCCAGTTTGTCCGGCCCCAGCGCCTTCAGCATGGCCGCCAGGCGTGCCGACGAGACGAGGGTCATCGCCACCTGCCCGGTCTCGAAGCCGTTTTCGGGCGGTGAGAGGGGCAGCGATTTGTCGGTTTTGGCCAGGTCGATCCAGTACTGCAAGGCTTCGACGCCCGCCGGCTCATTGAAGCGCAGCGACTGCCCATCGTCGCCAAACAGCGCACCACCGTTCTGCCAGAGGAAGGCCAGCCAGTAGTAGACGTTGCCCTCGTTGGCCTTGAGCGGGAAGGTCAGTCCCCACTGCTCCGGCGTGCCGTCGCCGTTGGTATCGAGCGTCAGCTTCTGCGCCGCGGTGCGCAGCTCGTCCCACGTCGCCGGCGGCTTATCGGGGTCGAGACCGGCCTGGCTAAAGAGGTCGCGGTTGTAGTAGAGGACGATGTTGCTCAGGGCAAACGGCATCGACCAGATGGTATTACTGTAGGTCGCGGTCTCCCACGCTTTATCCCAGATGTCGTCGCGGGCAAAATCGCGGTCGTTGGCGATGAAGTCTGCGATGGGCACCAGCGCGCCCGCATCGGCCAGCTCCGACGACCAGAACTGGTCGATCTGCGAAACATCCGGGCCAGCCTGTGCAGAGATGGCGGTCACCAGCTTCTCGCGCATCGTAAACAGGTTGCCCCCATAACTCGCCTCGACCTGGATGCCCGGATGGCTCTGGTTGAACTCGTCCACCAACGCCATGAAGGTTTCGCCCAGGGCCCCACCATACGCGTGCCACAGGGTCAGGCGTGTCACGGCGGTGGGCGTACCGGCCCCCGGCGAGGTGGAGGGAACGTTGGCTGCCGGCACGCAGCCGGCCGCGAGCAGCAGAATCAGCACCAATGCACCGGTCAGGCGCATCGGCTTGGTAATTGAGCTCATCGTAGTCCCCCATGATGGAACTGTTGACCGAGACCAACAAGCGGTCTGCCATTGGGGTGATGTCCAAGAGACCGGGGATCATTCTCGTGCGGGCTTGCACGATCATGAATCATGGTGACGGTTCGGATTGGCATCGCACCGCTGCTGTTAGACCTTCTGTAGTGCCAATGAGACATGCAGTTAGGAACGCAAGGCGTCATTCTCAGCTCGTAACTGGGCAATCTCGGCTATCGGATCCATGTCGGGCATTGTACCAGACGTAGTCATTTTGTTGTAATTGGGCTTGCCGAGCATGCTGAATAGTTACCTTGACTTTTAAATACCCCGAGTTTACAATGGAAACAGGTAGGGCCATGGCGGGGCAAACGAGTGCTTGACTCGGTCTGCGCCGACCCGGGATCTTGATAACAAGGTGGTTCTGCCTTCGGTAGAGTGCCGGGGTGGGCGCGATGGACACGTCTGATCCATCAGCAGGTGAATTCACTGGCTCACTAGCCGTTTCCCTGGACTTGCGTTCAGGTCAGCGAGGTTTGTTCAGGGCGCGCCAGCCGTCAGCGTGACATGCTCATGCGACGGTTGGCGCTTTTTTATTGGAGATCAGTGCGGACACTCGCGTGCGATGAGAGGTGAGCAAGCAGGTGGACACATTTTTCTTGGCGTCAGCGAGCCAATGGAGGCTTTTTCGGAAGGGATATTTGCCTGACATCCAAGGATTCGCAGGGAGGAGGATGCGATGAGTGAACCACACGCGGACGAGC